>DATJVR010000029.1:0-34499 GCA_035501735.1 Xanthobacteraceae bacterium
GATGCTCAGCAAGAACAATTAGTGAACAAAGGACCGAATAATCCAGCCTTCACGCCAATGACCGCGCCGGCAAATCGGACCGGATGAGCCAATGGCCTATCGCTCTTCCGGCGCTCTGGCAGGGTCGACGGGGTGCTACCATTCGGCCCGCATGACAGAAAATGCCGATTGGCCGGATTTGCCCTTCTCGGCCTGGCGCGAGACCTGCGAGACCCTGCACCGCTGGACCCAGGTCGTAGGCAAGGTGCAGCTCGCGCTGACGCCGCTGGTCAATCATTGGTGGAACGTCACCTTCCGCGTAACCCCGCGCGGGCTGACCACGCCGACGGTCTGTTACGGGCGGAAATCTTTTCGCATTCAGTTCGATTTCATCGATCACACGCTGCGGATCGAAACCAGCGACGGCAAGAGCGAGACCTTTGCGCTTAGAGCCATGGCTGTCGCCGATTTTTATCGCCTCGTGATGGAGCGATTGCGCCGCCTCGGCATCGACGTTCACATCTGGACCATGCCGTGCGAGATCGAAGGCGCCGTGCCGTTCGAACAGGATTTCGCTAACGCGCAATACGATCCGGAATACGCCAATCATTTTCTGCGCGCGCTGCAGCAGTCGAACCGTCTGTTCGAAATTTTTCGCACGCGATTTCTCGGCAAAGCGAGCCCCGTGCATTTCTTCTGGGGCAGCTTCGATCTTGCCGTGACACGTTTTTCCGGACGCACCGCGCCGCCGCCGACCGGTGTCACGCCCAACGTGGCAGCCTGGGTGATGGCGGAAGCCTATTCGCACGAAGTGAGTTCGTGCGGCTTCTGGCCGGGCAACGGCGGCTATGGCCGCGCGGCCTATTACGTCTATGCCTATCCCGAGCCGGCGGGTTACGGCGACTCTGCTGTGAAAACGCCCGGCGGCTTCTACGACGAGAATGTCGGGCAATTCATTCTGCCCTACGATGCCGTGCGCGCGGCCTCCGATCCTGACGGACTATTGCTCGGCTTTTTGCAGGAGACCTACGCGGCAGCCGCCGATCTCGCGAAATGGGACCGCGCCGCGCTCGAGCGCCGCCAGCCGTAGGCAGTCGATCAGCGCCGCTTCGCTTCGATCCTGTCCAGAATCATCGCCGCGATGTCCGGCCCGCCCACGTTCTTGATCGCGCGGATGCCGGTCGGGGAGGTGACGTTGATCTCGGTGAGGTAGCCGTCGATCACGTCGATGCCGACGAACAAAAGCCCGCGCTCGCGCAGCGCCGGGCCGATCGTCTTGCAGATTTTCTGCTCGCGTGCAGTGAGTTCGGTGGCCTTCGGCACTCCGCCGCGCACCATGTTGGAGCGCAGATCGTCCGGCGCCGGCACGCGGTTGACCGCACCGGCGAACTCGCCGTCGACCAAAATGATGCGCTTGTCGCCGTCTTTCACCGCCGGCAGGAACTTCTGCACCACCCAGGCCTCCCGAAAGGTCGCCGCAAACAGGTCATAGAGCGAGCCGAAATTGAGATCCGTCGTGCCGACATGAAATACCGCTTCGCCGCCTTTGCCGTAGAGCGGCTTCATCACGATGTCGCCGTGCTGTTTGCGAAACGCCTTGATCTCCGCGAGATCGCGCGTGATCAGCGTCGGCGGCATCAACTCGGGAAATTCCATCACGAACATCTTTTCCGGCGCGTTGCGCACCTGCGCCGGGTCGTTGATCACGAGCGTCTTCGGATGAATGCGTTCGAGCAGATGGGTTGCGGTGATATAGGCAAGATCGAACGGCGGATCCTGCCGCATCAGCACCACGTCGAACGTCGAAAGCTCGACGCGCTTGCGGTCGCCGAGCGTGAAATGATCGCCCTCTTTGTCGCGAACCGTAAGCGCCTGCACGGTGGCGGCGAGCCGCGCCCCTTCGAGCGCCAGCCGGTCGGGCGTGTAGTAGCTGAGCGTGTGCTTGCGCGCCTGCGCCTCCAGCAGCAACGCGAACGTCGAATCGCCGCGGATATTGATCCGCTCGATCGGGTCCATTTGCACCGCGATGGAAAGCGTCATGTCACGTGGTCTATTGGCAGGTCTGCCGGCCAGAGGAAACAGCCAAATCGAGCGATTAACATCTTATGCTTCAAGCTCCGGCATCGAACGCTGCCTGGATATGACGCGGCAGACGCCTCGGCGCAACCAGCACCGCGTCGAAGCGAATATCGCTGCCCGCATCCTCGGGATGCTCGGAAAGCCAGGCCGCCGCCGCTATCCGCCGCTGTTGGCGCGGCGTCAGGCATTCGGCCGCGTCGTCGAGCCGCTCGCGCGCCTTGACTTCGACGAACACCAGCACCTGTTTTCGCCGCGCCACGATGTCGACTTCGCCGACCGAGCTTTTCCAGCGCCGCGCCACGATACGATAGCCCTTGGCCATGAGAAACGTCGCCGCGCGGCTTTCCGCCGAAAGCCCAAGCCGGAAGGCGATCTGCCGCTCGGCGCGCGGCACCATCCGTCGCGGACCGGGATGATCGATGCGTCGCGTCATCGTCGGTCTACTGTTTGAGCGCGAGCGCGCGCTGATAGATTTCGCGTCGCGGCCGCCCGGTTGCGGCGGCGATTTCGCCGACCGCATCCTTGACCGATGCGCGATCGAGCGCGCGCCGCAGCAGCGCGTCGATCGTATCGGCGTCGACCGCGCCGGCTTCGGCGGACGGCGGGGCGATGACGATGACGATCTCGCCGCGCGTTTCGGCGCCGTTCGCATAGTCGTGGGCGAGCTGCGCAAGCTCGCCATGCCGCACTTCTTCATGAATCTTCGTCAGCTCGCGGCAGATCGCCGCTTCGCGTGCACCCAATCCGGCGGCAAGATCGGCAAGCGTGCGCGAAAGCCGCGGTCCGCTCTCGAACAGCACGAGCGTCGCGGGAATCCGTGCAAGCTCCGCGATCCGCGCACGCCGCTGGCCTTCCTTCGCGGGTAAAAAACCTTCGAAGAAAAATCGATCGCTCGGCAAACCGGCAACGATCAGCGCCGCCAGCGCGGCCGATGCCCCGGGCACGGCTGTCACCATGTGGCCGGCCTCGCGCGCGGCGCGTACGAGCTTGAATCCCGGATCGGATATGAGCGGCGTGCCGGCGTCCGACACCAGCGCGACGCTTTCTCCTGCGGCCAGCCGCGCCAAGAGCTTCGGCCGTGCCGCCGCCGCATTGTGCTCATGGTAGGGCGTGAGGGGCGTTGCGATCGCATAGTGATCGAGCAGCTTGCGGGTGACGCGGGTATCTTCGCAGGCGATGACGTCGGCGCTGGCCAGAACCTCGAGCGCACGGAGCGTAATGTCGCGCAGGTTCCCGATCGGGGTGGCAACAAGGTGCAACCCGCTCGCGAGCGGCGACGCTTCGACCTCGTTTCCGGCAATGGCAAATCGCCGCACGCTCTTGTGGCGTTCCGGCCGGCTGCGGTGCGCGATCTCGTGATTTTCCCGCATTCCGACACTTTAGCGGCGTGGCCGGCGCGCGTCATCCGCGTTGGTCAATTCATTATCCTTTCCATTTGGTTAACCATTCGCCGACAATATGCCTGATTGTCTGCATGGACTGGCGTCGACCACCAAGTCGCCGCCAAGGAGAGGGCATGGTCCGCGGGCTCCAACAGAATTTGCCTATGAACAATTCACGCCGCCTCTGGCTTGGCGCGCTGGCGGCGGGAGCCTTGGCGCTGCTCGCGGCCTGTTCCGGAACCGAGGGCCTGTTTAACGAGAAGCCGCCCGGTGAAGGCCAGCCGCCCGGCAACACGCAGTCGAGCGAAATCGGCACTGGCCAGATCAAGGTCGCATTGATCCTGCCGTTGTCGGCCAGCGGCAATGCCGGCATCGCCGCGCAATCGATGAAGAATGCCGCCGAACTCGCGCTCGCCGAGCGCGACGGCCAGAACATCAAGCTGCTCGTCAAGGACGATGCCGGCACCCAGCAAGGCTCGCTAGCCGCCGCCCAGCAGGCGGTCGACGAAGGCGCCGAGATCATCCTCGGGCCGTTGTTCGGTCATTCGGTGAGCGGCGTTGCGCAGGTTGCGCGCAACAAGAACATTCCGGTGATCGCGTTTTCCACCAACATCGACGTCGCCGCGAGCGGCGTTTTTCTGCTGAGTTTCTTGCCGGAATCCGACGTCGAGCGGATCGTCACCCAGGCGGTGGTCAACGGCAAACGTTCGTTTGCCGCGCTGCTGCCGGACAATGCCTATGGCACCGTGGTCGAAGCGGCCTTCAAGCAGATCGTGCCGCGCAAGGGCGGCCGCATCGTCGCGCTCGCGCGCTATCCGCTCGACGTCACAAAGATTCAGGGGGCCGTCGGCCCGGTCGCGCAGGCCGCGAGCCGCGTCGACGCGCTGTTCATTCCCGACGGCAGCGAGGGCGTCCCCGCCGTGGTGCAGGCGCTCACCCGCAGCGGGGTGAACGTCAAACGGCTGCAACTGCTTGGCACCGGTCTGTGGGACGATCCGCGCATCTTCTCCGATCCTGCGTTGCAGGGCGGATGGTACGCCGCGCCCGACTCCACCGGATTCCGCGCTTTCGCCGGCCGCTACCGTGCCCGCTACAATCAAGACCCGGCCCGAGCGGCGACGCTGTCATACGATGCCGTCACGCTGGTGATCGCATTGGCGAAGACGCAAGGTGCCCAGCGGTTCTCGCCCGAAGTGCTGACCAACAGCGCAGGCTTTGCCGGTGTCGATGGAA
This sequence comes from Xanthobacteraceae bacterium, assembly GCA_035501735.1. GTDB lineage: Bacteria > Pseudomonadota > Alphaproteobacteria > Rhizobiales > Xanthobacteraceae > PNAI01. The sequence continues at coordinate 4,674 of DATJVR010000029.1, forward strand.
TTTTCCGCTTCCGTTCCGACGGCACCAACGAGCGCGGGCTTGCGGTCATGCGCGTCACCTCGACCGGCGGCGAGATCATCAGCCCGGCCCCGAAGGCCTTCCCCGCCCCGCGCTAGTCGCGGCCAGCGCGATTCACGAAAACTGCTGCTATGCTCGGATAGCGCAAGGAACGCGCAGGGATGCGCCATGACGGTCATGAACGGGGAACGCCCGGTGCTCGATTGGCTCGCGCAGCAACGCGGCGCGATGCTCGCACTGCTTGAAGCCTTGGTGAATACCGACAGCAACAGTTACGACAAGCCGGGCGTGGATGCGGTTGGCGCGCACATCTGCGATTTTCTCTCCCAGGCCGGAATTACCCCCGATGTGACGCCGGACGAGCGTTTCGGTGATGCCATCGGTGCGACAGTGGGCGACGGCTCAAACCGCGCGGTACTGCTGATGGGCCATCGCGACACCGTTTTCCCCACAGGCGAGGTGGCGCGGCGGCCATTTCGTGTCGAGGGGCCGCGGGCCTATGGACCGGGTGTCGCCGACATGAAGGCGGGCCTGGTGATGAATTGCTTTGTGCTCGCGGCTATGAAGCAATCCGCCGGCGCTCCGGCCGTCACCGCCTTGTTCACGGGCGACGAGGAGATCGGCTCCCCCTTTTCGCGTGCAATCATCGAGAAATATGCCCGCGCGGCGCGCGTCGTGTTCAACGCCGAGCCCGGCCGTCCCGGAGGCGCAGTCGTTACCGGCCGCAAGGGCGGCGTGTTCATGCGGTTCCATATCACCGGCCGGGCGGCGCATTCCGGCGCCAACATCGAGCAGGGCATCAGCGCGATCGGCGAACTCGCGCACAAGACGCTCGCGCTCCATGCGCTGACCGACATCCCCAAGGGCATCACGCTGAATGTCGGCATCGTCTCGGGCGGGCAGACCGTCAATACGGTTGCGCCGTCGGCCTACGGCGAGGTCGACCTGCGTTTCATAACGCCGGCCGATCGTGATGCCATGATGGCAAAGGTCGAGGCCATCATGGCGAAGTCCTACGTGCCCGGTACGCACACCAAGCTTGAAATTTCCGGCGAGTTTCTGCCGCTGGTCGAAACCGATGCCGGCAAGCAGCTCTATCAGCACTATGCCGCCTGCACGCGTGCGCTTGGCCACGAAGTGTCCGCTGTCTTCACCGGCGGTTGCGCCGATTCGGGCTTTGCCGCCGCCACCGGCGTTCCGACCATCTGCGGCGTAGGACCGGTCGGCGGGCGCGCCCATTCGCCCGAGGAATTTATGGAAATAGAAACGATGGTGCCGCGCGCGCAGGCGCTCGCGCTTGCGATCATGCGGCTTGCGCGGAGCGTTTGAGGACGCGCCTCACCGCAACAAGCGCTGCCTCGCTTCGGCTGCGGCTTCTTCCATGGTCACGAAGACGGCCCCTTCTTTCACTAGCCTGGCCACCAGGTCTTCCAGCGCCAGCATGCGGTGACCGCGGCCGATGACGTAAGGGTGCATGGTGTAGGTGAGCACGCCCCACTCGACGGTCTTTTTCATGTAGAGAAATTCATCGAACCAGTTCTGCATCACCGTGCGCGCGGATTGCAGGCCGGGCAGCACGCTCTGCTCCGTCCGCATGAATTCGAAATGCGGGAAATCGTCGAGCGACCAGGAGATCGGCATTTCAACGAGCTCGATCTCCTTGCCGAACTGATACGGCTTGCCCAGTTCCGCGCTGTCGCCGCGCCGTGGCCGATAGGGCACATAATCGCCGCCCATCAGGCTCGAGTCGTAGCTGAAGCCGAGCGCAACCAGCAGATCGAGCGTGTGCTTGCTCAAATCCCACGATGGCGAGCGGTAGCCGCGCGCCTTGCGGCCGGTGAGCCGGGCGATCGCGTCGTTGGCGCGCACGAGATCGGCTTCCTCCTGCTCGCGTGTTTGTGCGGCTGGCGGAACATGCGCCCAGGAATGGTGCGCGACCTCGTGGCCGTCGGCCAAGACCGCCTCGCATTCGCGCGGCCAGCTCTCGATTGTGAAACCGGGAATGAACCAGGTGGCGTGAATGCCGTGCGATTTCAGCATTCCAAGGATGCGCCGAGAACCAACAGCTCCAAATTCACCGCGCGACAGCTGCGTCGGCGTGGTCAGGCCGCGCGCAATGAATCCCGACTGTGTGTCGAAATCGAAGGTGAGGCAGACGATGTGGCGCGGCACGCGTTTTCTCAGGTGGACATGGATACGAGCAAACCTACTATATCATCCATGGCCACGACCACGATCGGCATCATTCTGCACGGCGCCACCGGCCGCATCTGCTCCACCCAACATGTCGCCAATGCGCTCGTGCCGATTCGTGATGAGGGCGGGCTCGCGGTCGGCGGCGACTGCATCGTTCCGCGTCTCATGCTGGCCGGGCGCAACGCCGAACGGCTCGCGGCCTTGGCCAAAACTCACCGCGCCGAATGGACTGTCGATCTCGATCGGGCCTTGGCGGACGCAGGCTTCAGCGTATTTTTCGATGCCTCCGTCACCCATCAGCGGCAATCCGTGCTGGAAAAAGCGATTGCGGCCGGCAAACATGTCTACTCCGAGAAGCCGGTGGCCGCGTCGGCGACCGCCGCGCGCAGATTGCTGCGAGAGCTCGAACGGCGCGGGCTCAAGCATGGCGCGGTCGAGGACAAGCTCTATCTACCCGGCCTCGTGAAGCTCTCGCGTCTTGCGGCGAGCGATTTTTTCGGCCGCATCGCCGGTTTTCGCATTGAATTCGGCTGGTGGGTTTTTGACGGCACCACGGAGCCCTGCCAGCGGCCGAGCTGGAATTACCGGCGCCAGGATGGCGGCGGCCTCGTGCTCGATATGTTTCCGCATTGGCGTTACATGATCGAGGGATTGCTCGGCAGGATTCGCCGCGTGTCGGTTGCGCTGTCCACCGCGACGCCCGAGCGCATCGACGAACGAGGCGCGCGCTATCGTGTCGATGTCGAGGACACGGTTTCCGCCCTGGTCGAGCTCGAAAGCGGTGTCGCCGGCACCATCACCAGTTCGTGGGCCACGCGCTTGCGCCGCGACGATCTGCTCACCTTCCAGATTGATGGTACCAGCGGATCGGCGGTTGCGGGGTTGCACCGTTGCTGGATTCAGACCAACGTGCAGATGCCGCGCACCGCTCACTTCAGCGTCGCGACCGATCTCGGCATCGACTATCGCAAGCATTGGACAGAGGTCGCCGCTGAGAGTCCGTACAGGAATCCTTATCGCATCGGCTGGGAAGATTTCCTCCGCCATCTCGTTACCGGCACCGCCATCAAGGCCGATTTCAATGCCGGCATTCGCGATTTGGAATTCGCCGAGGCCTGTTACAGGAGCGCCAGAGAGCGGACCTGGATTGACTTCACGCCGCCAGATCCGCGACCACCGCATCGAGCACCGGAAATCCGGCCTGCGTGACACGCAGGTGCCCTTCGCGATCGCGTTCGACAAAGCCAAGCTCGCACAAATTGGCGATCTGCGCCGGATCGAGCGGCTTGCCGGCGATCGCCTCGTAGCGGGCGAGATCGATCCCTTCCTTCAGCCGCAGCCCCATCAGCAAATATTCGTCCGCGCGTTCCTGCCGTATCAGGACTTCATCGCTCACGACGCCGTGGCCGTCTTCCTCCACCCGCATCATCCAGGCTTCCGGCCGCCGCTCGGTCGCGGTGGCGTGGCGATCGGCCGCGATGTCGAGCCGGCCATGCGCGCCTGGCCCGATCCCGGCATATTCCTGCGCGCGCCAGTAGATCAGATTGTGCCGGCACTCGGCACCCGGCCTCGCGTGGTTGGAAATCTCGTAGGCCGGCAGGCCCGCCTGTGCGCAAAGGTCTTGCGTCACGTCGTAAAGTTCGCGCGCCATGCCCTCATCCGGAATTTTCAGCTTGCCGGTTGACTGCAGCGACGCGAACGGCGTGTCCGGCTCGATCGTCAATTGATAGAGCGAAAGATGCTCGCCGGCGTGTTCGAGCGCGCGCTGAAGCTCCGGCCTCCAGCTCGCCGGCGTCTGCTCGGGGCGCGCATAGATGAGATCGAACGAGATGCGGTCGAAAATTCCGCGCGCGACCGCGACCGCATCGAGCGCCTCGCGCGCCGAATGCAGCCGCCCGAGCGCTTTCAGCGCGCCATCGTCGAGCGACTGCACGCCGAGCGAAACTCGGTTGACGCCGGCCGCGCGATAGCCGCGGAACCGCGCCGCTTCCACACTCGACGGATTGGCTTCGAGCGTCACCTCGGCATCGCGCGCGACGTCCCAATGCTTGGCGATCGCGTCGAGGATTCCGCCGACGGTCTCCGCCTTCATGAGCGAAGGCGTGCCGCCGCCGAGAAAGATCGTCGACACCGTGCGCGGCCCGATGCGTTCGGCCGTGCTCGCGATTTCTTTCACGAACGCGCGCAGGAAGCGCGCCTCGTCCACGGGGGAATGGCGCACGTGGCTGTTGAAGTCGCAATAGGGGCACTTCGAAAGGCAGAACGGCCAATGCACGTACACGCCGAAGGCCTGGGCGTCATCGTTTGCCAAGGCAGGCCTCCGCCAGTTTCAGGAAGGCGCGTGCCCGGTGCGAAAGCCCCCGTCCGCGCGGCGGCAGGCCGTGTTTCTCCAGGCTGTCCATTTCGCCGAACGTGCGCGTATGTCCGTCGGGTAGAAAGATCGGATCGTATCCGAAGCCCTTGGTGCCGCGCGGCGGCCACACCAGCGTGCCGTCGACACGCGCCTCGAATTCCTCCACATGGCCGTCCGGCCACGCCACGCACAGCGCCGATACGAAATGCGCACGCCGCTGTTGCGGCGACCTCGCGCCGGCCTCGCGCAGTTTCGCTTCGACCTTTTCCATCGCCACCGAAAAGTCTTTCTTCGGCCCCGCCCAACGCGCCGAATAGATGCCGGGCTCGCCACCCAAAGTATCCACCGCAAGTCCTGAATCATCGGCAAACGCCGCCTGGCCGCCTGCCTGCGCCGCTGCCTGCGCCTTGATACGCGCATTGGCCCCAAACGTCGCGCCGGTTTCCTCCGGCTCCGCAATCCCGAGTTCGCCTGCCGCCACGGCTTCAACGCCGTAAGCCGCCAGCAGTTCGCGCATTTCGGCTAGCTTGCCCGGGTTATGCGTGGCGATCACGAGTCGCCCGGTAATTTGGCGATGCTGAGCCTTGACCGCATGCGTTGCCGGTTGCGCGCTCACATCACCGCCATTTTCTGCAGATCGACCAATTTTCCGATCCCGCGCCGCGCCAACGTCATCAGCGCGAGGAATTGCTGTTCGGAAAACGGCGTCTTTTCCGCCGTGCCCTGCACCTCGACGATATTGCCGTTGCCGGTCATGACGAAATTTGCGTCGGTTTCGGCTTCCGAATCTTCCGCGTAGTCGAGATCGAGCACCGCCACATTGTCAAATATGCCGCACGAGATCGCGGCCACGTGGTCGCGCACCGGATCGGCCTTGATCATCTCGCGACTGCGCATCCATTTGATGCAATCGTGCAGCGCGACCCACGCGCCGGTGATCGCAGCGGTACGCGTGCCGCCGTCGGCCTGGATCACGTCGCAGTCGATGGTGATCTGCCGCTCCCCGAGCGCTTCAAGATCGACGATTGAGCGCAGGCTGCGGCCGATCAGGCGCTGGATTTCGATCGTGCGCCCGCTCTGCTTGCCGGTCGCGGCCTCGCGTCGCGTCCGCTCCGAGGTCGCGCGCGGCAGCATGCCGTATTCGGCGGTGATCCAGCCGCGCGCCTGGCCTTTCAGCCACGGCGGCAGCTTGTCTTCGAGCGTCGCCGTCACCAGTACGTGCGTGTCGCCGAACTTCACCAGACACGAACCTTCGGCGTATTTCACCACGCCGCGTTCGAGCGACACCGCGCGCAATTCGTCGGGCTGGCGGCGACTTGGCCGCATCTCGGCCTCCATGAGATTCGATGCATGGTTTTAGAGCATGATCCCGAAAACGCCAGCCCCAGGAATTATCGGGCGACCATCCAAATGCATGCCTTCATTCAGGTTGAATGCCCGCGTCCTTGATCATTTTAGTCCATTTGACCAATTGAACCTTGGCGAAGGCATCGAGTTCCGCCGGCGTGCTGGTGGACGGTTCAAATCCGACCGTAGCGAGTTTTTCTTTCACCTTCGGGTCGGAGAGGATCTTGCGCACCTCGGCATTCAGCCGGTTTATGACGTCGGGCGGCGTGCCGGCCGGCGCGAACATGGCGGCCCAGGCGTCAACCTCGAAGTTGCTTGCGCCCAATTCGGCGAACGTTGGAACGTTCGGCAGCAGCGCGCTGCGCTGCAGCCGCGTGCTGGCGAGCGGGCGCAGCGCGCCAGTGGCAAAATGCGGCAGCCCGGGGCTCAAATCGGTGAATACCAACGGTATCTGCCCGCCGAGCACGTCGGTGATCGCCTGCGGCACCGTCTTGTAGGGGACGTGCACGAGTTCGATCCCGGCCCATTGTTTGAACAATGCGCCGGACACGATCCCGGCGGTGTTGCCGCTGCCGTAGGAGAGCTTGCCCGGATTGGCCTTGGCGTAAGCGACAAGCTCGGGAACGGACTTGTACGGAAGCCGGCCATCGACCGCCAGCATGATCGTGTAGCTGCCGGTGCGCGTGATGCCGATGAAGTCCTTGATCGGATCGTATCCGATGGTCTTATTGAGCGTGGGAGCCGCCGAGTGCGGCGAATTCGTGCTCATGAACAGCGTGTAGCCGTCGGGAGTCGCATGCGCGACGTATGTTCCCGCGATCGCCCCATTCGCTCCCGGTTTGGTTTCGACCACGATATTCTGGTTGAGCGCAACCCCGAGCGGCTGTGCGATGATACGTGTGATCACGTCCGTGCCGCTGCCCGGTCCGAACGGCACGACGATGGTGATGGGTTTATTCGGATAACCTTGCGCGTTTGCCGAAACGCTGGTGAGCATCGCACAGGCGGCGACGAAAATATGACGTAGAACTCTCATGAGTCGTTCCTCTCGGTTTTACGGCGAGGATTTTGTTTTCGGCCCGGCGGCCCCGCATCCGCCCGATGGCTTGATCGATCAGCCCCGAGACCATAACAGATTTCATTACTCGTGCGACGCCATTGAACCCATGAAACCCGACAAATTATCGCGGCCATGATCCCCGCCTGCCCAGCCCCGCGCGAGCCGAGCCGGCCCAAACGCGCCGGCGCATCCTGGTCGACAATCCGGCGCGGCTTTATGGGTTTCCAGCCTCGTGAGCGCACCCGAAAGAAAACATCCACGGCCTTTGACTCATTCGTCCGATTGGACAATTCTGCTGTCCCGTTGAACGGAGTTGTCCCGCGTGTCCCAAGACGTCCCGATCGGCGCCAATCAGATCAGCCTCGCGCAGCTCAATGAGCGCTCGCGCGAAATCTTCCGCCAGATCGTCGAAAGCTATTTGACGACGGGCGAACCGCTTGGCTCGCGGAACCTTTCCAAGCTGATCACCACGCCGCTCTCGCCCGCCTCCGTGCGCAACGTCATGGCGGACCTGGAACAGCTTGGCTTGATTTACGCGCCGCACACGTCAGCCGGCCGGCTGCCGACCGAAATGGGTCTGCGCTTCTTCGTCGACGCCTTGATGCAGATCGGCGATCTCAATGACGCCGAGCGGCGCAAGATCGAGGCGCAGGTCGCCGGCGCCGGCAAGTCGGTCGACAGCGTGCTGAGCGAAGCCTCGGGTCTTTTGTCCGGCCTCACCCGCGCCGCCGGCGTCGTGCTGGCCGATAAGGTCAACGTGCGCCTCAAGCACATCGAGTTCGTCCGCCTTGAGCCCGAGCGCGCGCTGGTCGTGCTGGTTGCGGAAAACGGCCAGGTCGAAAACCGTGTCGTGCAGCTGCCGATCGGGCTGCCGACCTCCGCGCTCACCGAAGCCGCGAACTTTCTCAATGCGCGCATTCGCGGCAAGACGATGGTGGAGGTCAGGGCCGAACTCGAACGCGCGCTGGAACAAAGCCGCGCCGAGCTTGATCAGCTCACGAAGAAAGTCGTCGAAGCCGGTCTGGCGAGCTGGTCCGGCGGTACCGCCGACGAGCGTCAGCTCATCGTCCGCGGCCAGGCCCATCTGCTCGACGATCTGCACGCGCTCGAAGACCTCGAACGCGTACGGCTCTTGTTCGACGATCTGGAGACGCGCCGCGAGGTCATCGACCTGCTCGGCCGCGCCGAGCGCGCCGAAGGCGTACGTATTTTCATCGGCTCGGAGAACAAGCTGTTCTCGCTCTCCGGCTCCTCCACCATCATCGCGCCCTATCACGACAGCGCCGGACGCATCGTCGGCGTGCTCGGCGTGATCGGGCCGACCCGGCTCAACTATGCGCGGGTCATCCCCATGGTCGATTACACCGCCAAGGTGGTCGGCAAGCTGCTCTCAGGCTGACCGCGCCACCTTGATTTTTAACCGATAAGCGCTGATATCCCGGGGCAACAATTCGCGAGGACAATCACGATGAGGGACACGAGCGCCAGTCCCAATGCGACCGCCCCTCAACCGGAGGAGCCGGTTTCCCCGCAGGGTGCAGCGGCCGCTGAACCCGATCTCGTCGCGGCGGCGGCACAGGAAGCAGCCGCGTTGAAGGACAAGCTTCTGCGCGCGCTGGCCGAAATGGAAAACCTGCGCAAGCGCACCGAGCGCGAGGTGGCTGACTCGCGTGCCTATGCCATTACCGCCTTTGCGCGCGACATCCTCAATGTCGCCGACAACATGCACCGCGCCCTGGGGGCGCTCGACGTCGAGCTGCGCAAGCAGGCCGATTCGAGCCTCAAGGCACTGCTCGACGGCGTCGAGCTGACCGAGCGTGAGCTCTTGAACGTGTTGGACAAGCATGGTGTGAAAAAACTCGAGCCCTTGGGCCAGAAATTCGATCCCAATCTACATCAGGCGATGTACGAGGTGCCCGATCCCTCGGTGCCAGCCGGCACCATCGTCCAGGTCGTTCAGGCCGGCTACACGATCGGCGACCGGGTGTTGCGCCCGGCGCTCGTCGCGATCGCCAAAGGCGCGTCAAAAACCGAGCCGCCCGGTCAGGGCGAGACCACCGCCGCGTAATTGTATTCGCGCGGAGCTTGTTAAGTTTATTGCGATTGTTTCGTCTTACGCGGCTCAGCCGGCGCGACCCCTCATGCTCGAATCACATACAATGAGCCAACGGGCTGTGGGTCCATGGGCAAGCAATCGGTACTGATGGCGCAAGACCGCGCGCTTGCGGTTTCCTGGCGCCGGACCATGAGCGCGCTGGCGTTTTTGGTCCCCTTGTTGATTCACCTCGCGGGATCGACCTGGATTGCGCTGGCGGTTCCCTTCCCGTCGGTGATCGACGAGCTTGAGCATCTCTCGTTCATCCGCGCCATGGCGGCCGCGCCAAGTTTGTTTCCGGATCATTCCCGGCTGCTGGTTCTCAAGCGCGACTTGAGCGGGTTTGGAGCAGAAAAGAATTACCTCAATCATCCGCCTCCCTATTATCTCGCGATGGCTGCTTTGGATCGCCCCGAGCTGGGACCGGAAACATCGGTCAGGCGTTTGAGACTCATCGATGTGGCGCTTTCCACCGTGGCGATCGCAATCATTCTCCTGGCGGGCGCCGTCGCATTGCCGGATGCTGCCAGCGGGCTCGTATTCGGGCTCGTGGTAATCCTCTTTCCAAAGCTGCCTGTCGTCAGCGGTCTGATCAACAACGACGATTTCGGACTCCTGGCTACGGCGATGACTTTTGCAGGCCTGTTGTGGCTTCTGCGCAGTGAAAATATGGCGGCCGCGATTTTGGTCGGGCTTGGTGTCGCGTTCGCCGGATGGACCAAGCTCACGGCCGCCGTCATGCTTGGATTTGCCGCCGTCATTTGCATCCTCATTGGGATGCGCCATGGCCGGCTCCGCTCCCCGCGCTTGATTGCGGCGGCCTGCGTTGTCGCCGCCGCGGGCACGATTCCGACGCTGTACAATCTCGCGACGCTCGGTCGCCCGCTCTACGTGAACCTGGCCGTCAACGCGATCCCGGCCGATCAGCGTCCGGCGCTTTCGTTTCTTGATTATTTCGGCCTTTTTTTCCAGCAGTTCGCATTCAAATGGCCGGCATTTGAGCCGGCAACGACACTGCAGGCGCTCACCCCTCTCGTCGTGCTCGTTCTCGCTGGCCTCGGCCTCCGTCGGTCTTGGCACACAGTGCCGGTGACCCCGCGCAAAGCGCCGGCGAGAATTGTGGCCACGGGTTTCGTATTCGCCCTGCTACCGTCGCTCCTGGTCCACGTCGTCTATGGTTACCAGGCCTTTCTAGCGAACGGAGAACTCACCGTGTCCCAAACGCGCTACTATTACGCGCTCTGGCCGGGATTTGCGCTGGCCTTGGCGGTGCTGTTCACGACGCTTACCCCTCGTCCGGTCCGGACTTGGGCCGCTGGCATCGTTTTGCTGTTCCTTTCGGCGTCCACCGTGTTCGTTTTTGGCGTTGTTATTCTGGCGAGAGGCGGCGCTTGATGTTCACATCCGGGCCGGACCCGTCGACAAGGCCGCCATGGCAGTCTCGTCTTGCGGCCTTGAGCGGCCCCCCCTATATGACGCAAGACGCCGCGAGGGGCGGCATCGTTAGTATTTTGAGGGGTCGGAGAGGCCTTTGCGGCACGTCTGCAGGGAACCTCATCCGGGTGCCGTAAAGGACCTGGCCGACCTGCTGTGAAGGAGAAATAGGACCATGGGCAAGGTCATCGGTATCGACCTCGGCACGACCAATTCCTGCGTGGCCGTGATGGAGGGCAAGAACCCCCGAGTTATCGAGAATGCAGAGGGCATGCGCACGACGCCCTCGATCGTCGCCTTCACGGACGACGGCGAACGTCTCGTTGGCCAGCCGGCCAAGCGCCAGGCGGTAACCAATCCCGAGCGCACGATTTTCGCGGTCAAGCGCCTGATCGGCCGTCGCTACGACGACCCGATGGTGGAAAAGGACAAGAAGCTCGTCCCCTACAAGATCGTGCGCGCCTCCAACGGCGACGCCTGGGTCGAGATCGAAGGCAAGAGCTATTCCCCCTCGCAGATTTCCGCCTTCATCCTGCAGAAGATGAAGGAGACCGCCGAGGCCCATCTCGGCAGCAAGGTCGAGCAGGCGGTCATCACCGTTCCGGCCTATTTCAATGACGCCCAGCGCCAAGCCACCAAGGATGCCGGCAAGATCGCCGGCCTCGAAGTGCTGCGCATCATCAACGAGCCGACCGCGGCCGCGCTCGCCTACGGCCTCGACAAGCAGAAGACCGGCACCATCGCGGTCTACGACCTCGGCGGCGGCACCTTCGACATTTCCATTCTCGAGATCGGCGACGGCGTGTTCGAAGTGAAGTCCACGAACGGCGACACGTTCCTGGGCGGCGAAGACTTCGACATGCGGCTGGTCAACTATCTCGCCGACGAATTCCAGAAGGAGCAGGGCATCGACCTGCGCCGCGACAAGCTCGCGTTGCAGCGCCTCAAAGAGGCGGCCGAGAAGGCCAAGATCGAGCTCTCGTCCACCACGCAGACCGAGATCAATCTGCCGTTCATCACCGCCGATGCGAGCGGTCCGAAGCATCTGACCATGAAGCTCACCCGCGCCAAGTTCGAGGCGCTGGTCGATGACCTCGTGCGCAAGACCATCGACCCCTGCAAGCAGGCGCTCAAAGACGCCGGCATTTCGGCGGCCGAGATCAACGAAGTTGTTCTGGTCGGCGGCATGACGCGCATGCCGAAGGTGCAGGAAGTCGTGAAGCAGCTGTTCGGCAAGGAGCCCCACAAGGGCGTCAATCCCGACGAAGTGGTCGCCGTCGGCGCCGCCATTCAGGCCGGCGTGCTGCAGGGCGACGTCAAGGACGTGCTCTTGCTCGACGTGACCCCGCTCTCGCTCGGCATCGAAACGCTGGGCGGCGTGTTCACCCGCATCATCGACCGCAACACCACGATCCCGACCAAGAAAAGCCAGGTGTTCTCCACGGCCGAAAACAATCAAACCGCGGTGACCATCCGCGTGTTCCAGGGCGAGCGCGAAATGGCCGGCGACAACAAGATGCTCGGCCAGTTCGATCTCGTCGGAATTCCGCCGGCGCCGCGCGGCGTGCCGCAGATCGAGGTCACTTTCGACATCGACGCCAACGGCATCGTCAATGTGTCGGCCAAGGACAAGGCCACCGGCAAGGAACAGCAGATCCGCATCCAGGCGTCGGGCGGCCTCACCGAGGCTGATATCCAGCGCATGGTCAAGGACGCCGAGGCGCACGCCGAGGAGGACAAGAAGCGCAAAGCTTTGGCCGAGGCGAAGAACCACGCCGACGCCCTCATTCACGCCACCGACAAGGCGCTCTCCGAGCACGGCACCAAAGTCGGCGAAGGCGAGCGGCGCGCGATCGAGAACGCCATGGCGGATTTGAAGGAAGCGCTCAAAGGCGACGACGCCGAAGCGATCACGTCGAAGACCAATGCGCTCGCGCAAGCCTCCATGAAGCTTGGCGAGGCCATGTACAAGCAGGCGCAGGAAGCCCAAGGCGGCGGTCAACCTGGCGGTCCGGGCGCGGACGGCGGCGCGACCGGCGAGCCGGGCAAGAAGGAGGACGTTGTCGACGCCGAATTCACCGAGGTCGACGACGACAAGAAGAACAACAAGAAGTCTGCGTAACGAACACGGAGCCGGCTATGGCCCTCGTCCTGGGAAGCGCCGTTTGCGCATCAATGGATGAGGGCTTTTGCTTTGAGGGGGACCTCGCGGGCTCGCGTCGGTCGTTTATCTTCCTGAAAAATAAGCAATATTCGGGACGCTGCTGATGGGCAAACGCTGCTATTACGAGACGCTCGGCGTTGAGCGCACCGCCAGCGATGCAGACCTCAAGGCGGCTTTCCGCAAGCTCGCCATGCAGCACCATCCCGACCGCAATCCCGGCGACAAGGATTGCGAGCATCGCTTCAAGGAAATCAACGAGGCCTATGACGTCTTAAAGGACGGCGACAAGCGCGCCGCCTACGATCGCTTCGGCCATGCCGCCTTCGAACACGGCGGCAATTCGCATCACGGCTTCGGCGACGACTTCGCGTCCGCCTTCTCCAACATTTTCGACGATCTGTTCGGCATGGGCCGCCAGCGCGGCCGCGGAACGGGGCGCGAGCGCGGCGCGGATTTGCGCTTCAACATGGAAATCACTCTGAATGAGGCGTTCAGCGGCAAGACCGCGCAGATTCGACTGCCGACGTCGGTCACCTGCGAAGTCTGTTCCGGCTCCGGCGCGAAGGCCGGTACCAAGCCGAAGGCCTGCGCGATGTGCGGCGGGCAAGGCAAGGTGCGTCACACGCAAGGTTTCTTCACGCTTGAGCGCACCTGCCCCACGTGCCATGGCCGTGGCCAGGTCATCGACAGTCCTTGCGCCTCATGCGAAGGCTCCGGACGCGTGACGCGCGAGCGCACGCTCTCCGTCAACATCCCGGCCGGCGTCGAGGACGGCACGCGCATTCGGCTCGCCGGCGAAGGCGAAGCCGGCGTGCGCGGCGGACCGCCGGGCGACCTCTATATTTTCCTTGGCATCAGCGCGCATGAAATTTTTCAGCGCGACGGCGCCGACCTGCACTGCCGCGTTCCGGTGTCGATGGTGACGGCCTCGCTCGGCGGTGAGTTCGAGGTCCCTGCCATCGACGGCAGCAAGTCGCGCGTGAAGGTGCCCCACGGCACGCAATCGGGCCGCCGCTTCCGCTTGCCGGGCAAGGGCATGCCGGTGCTGCGCTCGAAGCAGACCGGCGACATGTACGTGCAGGTTATCGTCGAGACGCCGCAGAATCTCTCCAAGCGCCAGCGTGAACTGTTGACGGAGTTCGAAAAGCTGTCCTCGAACGAGACACAGCCCGAATCCGCGGGCTTTTTTGCCAAAATCAAGGAATTTTTTGGGACTAGCGCCGGATCATGATGAACTCGTGCTTGACCCTTGCGTTTTGGCCCTATACCGGTGACTCTTGAGAACTTGGGGCGGTTCTCGCTGGGGTGACCTCCTATCCGATGCGGCCACAATCGTCCGTTAGCGTAGCCAAGAAGGGTCTGCGCCTCGATGAGGTGCAGTTCATTCGTTCGTGGCTGGACAAGCCGCTGACGACGGGCGCGGTCATGCCTTCGGGCAAGCCGCTCGCGCGCACCATGGCGCGCTATGTCGATCTCGAAATCGATGGCCCGGTGATCGAACTTGGGCCCGGAACCGGCGCGGTCACCGAGGCGCTGGTCGAGCGTGGCGTCGATGCCGCGCGGCTTGTGCTGGTGGAGTTCAATCCCGTCTTCTGCCGCATGCTGCGTTCGCGTTTTCCCGAGGCTGTCGTGGTGCAGGGCGACGCTTACGCGCTGAGCCGCCTGCTCGGCAATTGCGAACCTGCGGCGGCGATCGTTTCCGGCCTGCCGCTCATGACCAAGCCGTTCAAGCTGCGCAACCGCCTGATCGCCGATGCATTCAATCTGATGGCACCGCGCGCGCCCTTCATCCAATTCACTTATGCGATGGTCGGATCGCCCGTGCCGAAGACGCCGGTTGGCGTCGCGGCCGAGGCCTCCGAGCGCATCTGGATGAATCTCCCGCCCGCGCGCGTGTGGGTCTACCGCCGCGGCTGACCTCCATTCTGTGATATGAGTGGCGGACGTCCGGAGCCGCCAATGCCTCCCAGAATCCTGGTCTTCGCTGGCTCGATCCGCCCCGGCTCCTATAACGCGCGCCTTGCCGGCCGTGCGGTCAAGGAAATCGCGCTCGCCGGCGTCGAGACCACCTGGATCTCACTCGAAGATTATCCGCTGCCGCTTTACGACGCCGAGCTTGAAGCCGCCTCCGGAATTCCCGATAACGCGCTCAAACTCAAACGGCAGATCACGGCGCATCATGGCGTGTTCATCGTGAGCCCCGAATACAACGCTTCGATTCCGCCGCTGCTCAAGAACGCGCTCGACTGGGTTTCGCGCGTGCGCGAACGCGGCGATCCGCCGCTCGCAGCCTATCGCGACCGGGTCTTTGCGCTTGGCGCCGCCACCGATCGCCCGACCGGAGGTCTCTATGCCTTGCTCGCGCTCCGCCAGGTGCTTGCGATCGGCTGCGGCGCCCTGGTCATCCCCGAGCAGATTGCGATTGCGAATGCGCGCGAGGTTTTCGATGAAATGGATAATTTCAAGGACCCACAGCTCGCGAACCAGTTCCAGCGTGTGATCGCGCACTTGATCGAAATCGCGCAGGAGCTGGCATGATGATGATGGCGCGCGAGCGGTTGATCCTGGCGCTCGATGTTTCTTCTGTGGCCGAGGCCGAGACGGTGATCGGCAAGCTCGGCGATTCCGTTTCGTTCTACAAGATCGGCTATCAGCTCGGCTTTGCCGGCGGTCTTGCCCTCGCCCAAAAGCTCAGCGGTGCCGGCAAGCAGGTGTTCATCGATTTCAAGCTGCACGACATCGGCAATACGGTCGCCAAGGGCGTCGAGAGCATCGCGCGTCTCGGCGCGACGTTCCTCACCGTGCACGCCTATCCGCAGACCATGCACGCCGCGGTCGATGCGCGCGCGGGCTCGAGCCTGCGCATCCTTGCCGTCACCGTGCTCACCTCCTATGACGACGCCGATATCGCCGCCGCGGGTTATGACTTCACCGTGAGCGAGCTCGTCGCCGAGCGCGCCGCCCAGGCGCGCGACATCGGCATCGACGGGTTGGTCTGTTCCGCCGCCGAAGCGAAGAATCTTCGCGGCATTGTCGGCCCGCGCATGGTGCTGGTGACGCCCGGCATCCGGCCCGCGGGGGCCGGGAGCGACGATCAGAAACGGATCATGACTCCGTCCGCCGCCATCGCGGCCGGCGCCGATTATCTCGTGGTCGGCCGGCCGATCCTCGAAGCGCGCGACCCCAAGGCCGCCGCGCAGGCAATCGTCGCCGAAATCGCATCCGCAACAAAATAGGGGGGACAAGATGCCCAAGGGATATTGGATCGGCCGGCTCGACGTGACCGACCCCGAGGCGTTCAAGGCCTATCAGGCCGCCAACGCGCCGGCGCTCAAGCAATACGGCGGGCGCTTCCTCGCGCGCGGCGGCAAATGCGATTGCGTCGAGGGCGCAAAGCGCTCACGCAACGTGATCGTCGAATTCCCGAGCTATGAGGCGGCGGTCGCCTGCTACAATTCGCCCGTCTATCAGAAGGCGATTGCGATCAGGAAGCCGGCATCGAGCGCCGACTTCGTACTGGTCGAGGGCTACGACGGCCCGCAACCCTAGTCGCCTTTTCCTCTTCGCCGCGCTATACCCGCCGCGAGTTTGCGGAGTTTGATCGATGTCCGACATGCGTCTGATCGTGGCCGGCGCCGGCGGGCGCATGGGGCGCACGCTGATCAAAGCCATCGCCGACACCAAGGGCGTTGCGCTCGCGGGCGCGGTCGATGCCTCCGGCTCGGCGGTCATCGGCCGTGACGCCGGCGAGCTTGCCGGCCTCGGCAAGAACGGCATTGCGGTCACGACCGATCCCGCGCCGCTGCTCGCCGCCGCCGACGGCCTTGTCGATTTCACCATCCCGGCCGCGACCGTGGCGTTTGCCGAATTGCTCGCCAAGCGCACCGGCTTCGTGCACGTCATCGGAACAACCGGGCTCAAGGACGCCGAAGAAAAACTGATTGCGTTCGCAGCCAGGAATGCGGTGATCGTCAAATCAGGCAACATGAGTCTCGGCGTCAACCTGCTCGTCGCGCTGACCAAGCGCGTGGCGAAGACGCTTGGTCCTGATTTCGACATCGAAATTCTGGAGATGCATCACAACAAGAAGGTCGACGCGCCCTCCGGCACCGCGCTCATGCTCGGCCGCGCGGCAGCGGAAGGCCGCGGCATCGATCTCGCGCAACACGCGGTCAGGAGCCGCGACGGCCAAACCGGCGCGCGCCGTGCGGGCGACATCGGCTTCGCCGCGCTGCGCGGCGGCACCGTGACCGGCGAGCACAGCGTGATCTTTGCCGGCCAGGCCGAGCGTATCGAGCTCACCCATCGCGCCGAGGACCGCATGATCTTCGCCCGCGGCGCCCTGCATGCGGCGCTCTGGGCGCGCGGCAGAAAGCCGGGCCTCTATTCCATGGCCGATGTGTTGGGCTTGAGCGATATTTGAACTTGGGAACTGAAACGATGACCGACCGCCTCCTCGTTCTTGTGCGTCACGGCGAAAGCGACTGGAACAAAAAGAATCTGTTCACCGGCTGGCGCGATGTCGACCTTACCGAAGCTGGCATCGCCGAGGCGCGCGCCGCGGGCCGCAAACTCAAAGCGCAGGGGCTGAAATTCGACGTCGGCTTCACCTCGGCGCTGAAGCGCGCGCAGCGCACCCTCGATCTCATTCTTGAGGAGCTCGGGCAGAAAAATATCCCGATCATCAAGAACCAGGCGCTCAACGAGCGCGACTACGGCGATCTATCCGGACTGAACAAGGACGATGCGCGCGCCAAATGGGGCGCCGAGCAAGTCGCGATCTGGCGCCGTTCCTATGACGTCTCGCCGCCGGGCGGGGAAAGCCTGAAAGACACCGCCGCGCGCGTGCTGCCCTATTACCTGCAGGAAATTCTCCCGCGCGTGCTGCGCGGCAAGCGCGTGCTCTGCTCAGCGCACGGCAATTCTCTGCGCGCGCTGGTGATGGTGCTCGACCGGCTCGGGCCCGCCGAGATCGTCAAGCGCGAGCTCGGCACCGGCGTACCGATGATCTATCGGCTCAATGCCGACGCCACGGTGGCCAGCAAGCTCGATCTGGCGGCGTGAAAGTTAACGGCCCGCTCCGCCGGGATTTTTCCCGATCACCCACGGCACCGCTTCGCTCAATGACGCGACCACCACATCCGGATCGCGCGGCCGCGGTTCGCCGGTGTAACCATGATCGATGAACACCGTTCGGCATCCCGCTGCGCGGCCGGCATCGACATCGCGCCAGCGGTCCCCGATCATCCAGCTTTGCGCAAGCGAAATATTGCGCTCTTTCGCGGCTTCCAGCAGCAGGCCGGGTTTCGGCTTGCGGCACGCGCATTCGTCCGCGTCGACATGAGGACAGACCTTGATATCGTCGAGCTCGATATTTTTGCGCAGCATCAAGTGCATGGCGGCGACCAGATGCGGCGGCACGTTTGGCTGGTTGGTGGCGACGATCACGAGGTAGCCGGCGGCACGAAAGGCCTCCACCGCCTCGCGCACGCCCGGCAAGATGACGAAATCGGTCAAGCTCTGCGGCCCATGCGGCCGCCCGTCGCGCACGTCGCTGCGGTTGATCACTCCATCCCGGTCGAGAAAAACGGCACGATTCAATTGCGGCTCGTGTTGTGATCAGGGATGAGCAATGCGAAACGGCTCTTGCATGGCGTATTCATTATGTGCTTTGGCCGCCCCTGTCGATTCGATTTATCCGCGCTGAACAATGCCCAGTCAAACCGCCGTTGAACGCACAAGCCGCTTCACGCCGGCGCCCGACGGCCTGCGTCTGCACTATTTCGAATACGGCTCGGGTACCGATCCTGCCACGCCCGTGGTCTGTCTGCCCGGGCTGACCCGGCCCGCGGAAGATTTCGATCGTCTGGCGCGCGCGCTCACCGCGCCCGCCGCCGGCCCACGGCGGCGGATTTTGGCCTTGGACTATCGCGGCCGCGGCCTCTCCGCCTGGGACCCGGATCCCACGCACTACAGCCTACCGATCGAGCACGCCGATATTCTCGCCGTCCTTGCCGCCGCCGGCGTGACGCGTGCGATCTTCATCGGAACGTCGCGCGGCGGCATCCACGTCATGCTGCTGGCCGCGTCCCAGCCGACCTTGCTGCGCGCCGCCGTCATCAACGACATCGGGCCGGTGGTCGAACGGTCCGGCTTGCTGCGCATCAAGAACTACGTCGGCCACCTGCCGCCGTTGCGTTCGTGGGCGGAAGCCATCGCCTATTTTCGCAAGACCGCCGGCGCGCATTTTACCGATGTCGCCGAAGCCGATTGGGAAACCTACGCGCGGCTGACGTTCAGCGACGAGAGCGGCCGGCTGAACCTGCGTTACGACCCGGAGCTTGCGCGCACGCTCGAAACCGTCACCACGGATACGGCAGCGGCGGAGCTGTGGCCGCAATTCGAGGCGCTCGCGAGCATTCCGCTGCTCGGCCTGCGCGGCGAAAATTCCGATCTGCTCTCGCCCGAAACCTTTGCCGAAATGGCGAGGCGCCATCCGGCTTTCGAGGCGCATGTTGTGCCGGGCCAGGGCCACGCGCCGCTCCTGCTCGATGCCGCGACGATTGCGGTGATCGCGGAATTCGTCCGCCGCGTCGGTTGAATCCGATCGCCAGGAGATTCGGTAGGCGTCAGGACCCGAACCTGGGCCGCTGATCTCGCCTTAGTATCTTGTTCCGGTTCGGTTAGAGATGGTGGCCCGTTGCACGGCGACTTGAGACGCGCGCATCTGAGCCAGCCCGTAGATCACGAGACCGACGAGCATCATCAGGAAGCCGGCCAGGGACTGCACCGGCCGGTTCGTGATCAGATAGTACATCATGAAGAGAGCCACAGACATGAAGACGAGTGGCGTTATTGGGTAACCCCACGCCCGGTACGGCCGCGGCAGTTGCGGATCCGTGTAGCGGAGTTTGATCACCCCGGCCACCGTCAGAAACGAACAGAAAATCAGGCTGAACTGGATGAAATCGAGTACCGCCTCGAATGTCTGGGTACACAGCAGCAAGCTTGCCACCACAACTTGAAACAGGATGGCGACGGACGGAACATTCTTGTTTGATCTGCGGGAAAAAATACGCAGCATTGGAAAATCTTCGCCCATGGCCATCGTTACGCGTGGGCCGATCCACGTCATGGCGCTGATGGACGACACCAAGCCGATGGAGATCAACCCGCCGACGATGCGCCCGCCCCAGGTGCCAAAGATGTGATTTCCGGCGATGATCGCGACGTCGATCTGGCCGGCCATTTTTTCGAGCGGGGTCGTGTAGAGAAATACGGCATTCAAGGCGACGTACAGCATGAGCACGATCAAAGTCCCGCCAAACAAGGCACGCGGCAGGGTGCGATTCGGCTCGCGGATTTCCCCGATGATGTATGTTGCGGCGTTCCAGCCGGAGTAGGAATACATCACGAAGACCAGGCCGATCGCGAACGGCGCACTGAATAATTGTGCCGCATCCGCCGCCTTCGGTGCGAATGAGATCGTTTCACCCCGGCCGTAGGCAAATCCCGCGACGATGAAGGCGATGATGAGCACCAGCTTGATAACGGTCGATGTCGTTTGAAATATGCTGCTGCGCCGAAGCCCGGAGAGCTGAACGATCGAGACCAGCCAGATCAAGCCGAGCCCGAGCACCTGGGGCGGCACGCCCGGTATGATCGATTTGGAATATTCACCGAACGCCATCGCGGCCAGCGCGATGGGCGCGGCAAAGCCGACCGTCGCCGAAAGCCAGCCGGCCAGAAATCCGATGGCTGGATGATAAGTGCGCGTGAGAAAATTATATTCGCCGCTGGAGCGCGGAAACATCGAGGAAAGCTCGGCGTAACAAATCGCGCCGCACATGGCGACGACACCGCCCACGATCCAGAGCAGCAGCAATACGAAGCCCGATGAAAGGTCTTTGACTTGAAAGCCGAGGCTCGTGAACACGCCGACGCCGACCATATCGGCCACGACAATCGCTGTTGCAGTCAGCGTCGTGACACTCGGAGTTGCCGAATGAGTGCTGGTACTTGACATCGAGACGCCCCCGATCGACTCGACTGACGTACACAAAAGCAAAGCGCCGACAAGACCTCACCATCTAGCACGCCACCAGCCTGGTTTGAAGATTGATCGGGGGCCCATTCCGAATGGGCGCCGCCGCGTGACATATTTGCCAGCATTCAAGGGCGGTGTTTTTTCAGCGCCGAAATTCGTCGAGCCTGCGCAGTAAATCCTTGACGGGATAATCCGCCCAGGCTTCCGTCACGAAATCTTCATGCTGGATTTCGGGATTGGTCGCCAGGAACGTGACGCCCCG
This sequence comes from Xanthobacteraceae bacterium, assembly GCA_035501735.1. Taxonomy (GTDB): domain Bacteria; phylum Pseudomonadota; class Alphaproteobacteria; order Rhizobiales; family Xanthobacteraceae; genus PNAI01. The sequence goes on from DATJVR010000029.1 coordinate 25,650, forward strand.
TTTCCATTTGTCTTTTATGAGCACGGTGGCGGACGGAATTTCGTGCTCTGCCAATAAGGTCCTGAGCTCCATGTTTTGCTTCTGCGTCGAATCCGTATAGGCGCTCACAAAAAACGTCTCTCTGTGATCGGCGATCCAGGAAACGAATTTGTCCAGTTCGCCGTAGACGGCGTCGAGAAGCAGCACCCCGCGCACCCGGTCCTCGACACCTCCAACGCTCAGACACCAAGCCGCAGCCAGATAACCGCCGCTATAGGCAACAAGCACAATCGGCATGTTCGCGAACGATTCGGCAGCGGCGGGATTGCCATGGAGCTCTGCGAGCTTGCCCCCGGCCTCCGCAACAAAACGTCCAAACGCTCCGGCTTCCCAAAATTTTCCGGCGCTTGAATCGGATGCGTTGAATGCAAACTGCGGTGCGACCAGAACCGCGTTGATACCCGACGCCGCAACTTGCGCCGGCACCAGCTGCCGATCGCGGACGTCACGCGTTAGGGTCGCGCGGTGACCATGGAAAAAGATGACCATGACGCCGGGGCGCGTAAAGTCATATCCTTTGGGAATATGCAGGAGCACCCGGCGTTCGCGATACGTTTGGTCCTCCCACCAGATGCGCCCGGACGGCATGCGATGACCCCTTCGTTCCCCGGACGTCACGTCGAGAAAGGGCGTATCTTTTTCGGGCACCATCCCGTCATAGGGGAAGGGTGACGTTGCAAATTCAATGAGCGCCGTTTTCGCTTTCTTCAGAGCTTCGTTGCGCGGCCGGACCTGAGTCGCTTTCCGCTCGCTCGTTTGCGGATTCCGATCGATCCCGACGGCATTGGGGAGTGGCGCTAAAATATACGTCGATAAAAAAATCGCTGCCGATGACCAACGCAACGTTTTACAAATTCTTGGCATCTGTCGTGGCCCAAGAACTTCCACGGCCTGTCGCCGTAACCTGACGAATTTTTACCCCGGCGGAGGAAGATTATTGCATTGGCACGGTCTGATCCAGGCATCGCGGTGCGCGCCGCTACGAAACGCTGAGACCGCCTTTATCGCTGCGACATCGAGAAAAATGGGAACAGCGGAATTGCCGGCAATCGGGATCGCTCCGCGCCCCGGCCAAAGAGGTCTTCCGTTGGCTGAACACTGTCGGCGGCTGGCGAATAGTTCTGCTCGACGGACTGAAACGTTCTCGCCTTGCCGGTGGTTGGGTCGCCGAAGTTGCGGTAACGATTTGGCTCGAAATGCATGAAGAACTTCGCCAGCCGCGGCGTCCACCATCGCGCCAACTTGGCCTGAAACTTGTTGAGACGGATGCAGCCCAGGCTGACCGGAGCCCCGAACGTTCCGCCCGAGTCGAGCCCCCCGGCGATTTCATGGATGCCGTTGAGTGTTTCGCCCGTGTAGCCGGCCGCGGGCAGGAAATTCATGAAGTTCGGCATCTCGATCGGATGACCGCCGTTGGCGAACGGGATCGGCACGGCGTCTCCGCCGCCCATCCGCGCATCGCGGTGGGCGTCGGCAGGGCCGTATTTGCGATCCGAGCTCCAATGCCGCGTATTGATGAAGTTGATGGGTGCGTAATAGCGATAGAGCGGGGGTGTCGATCGGCTCGATGACGTCACGAAGCGGTACATAAGCTTCGGCTTGCCGTCGACGATTTCGCAGAAGCTCAGGGTCTGCCCCACGCAGTAGCCGTTGACGACGGGTGGCTTGACCACCGGATCGGTTTTGTAGCGTTGGACCTGGTCGAGATAGTTCCGAAGATCCTCAAGCTCGACCGCGAGACTCGACGCATCGCCCGGCGTCGCCTCCGACGCAAGCAGCGATTCGAGGCTTTCGTTCGCCAACGAGGCGATGTCTTTCTGGCGGGCAGTTGCGATCGCGTGCAGACGCGGAAAGTCGCTCAGTTCGTCCAAAGAAGAGAAGTGCTCTTCCACGCCGCGACAGTTGCCGTTCTCGTCCGCCGAATTCAAATCGGCGACGATGTACCTTTGCCGCAGATTCACGGGAAGCTTGTCGCTCTCATTGAGAGCCGCGGACAGCGGGAATGGTTCTCCGGTCTTCGGATCCTTCAGCGTCTCGAATGGAATTCGACAGCTCTCGTCCGCATCCGAGCTCGCTTCGGTCGCAAACGGCGCCGTTGCGCTCGTGGCCCACACCATCAGGACGGCGCACGCGGCCAAGGCGGAGCGAGACTTCGTGGTGATGCGATGAATCTGGGTCAAAGAGATGGCCCCGAATGCAAGCGTGATTGAGATCGGATGGCGTGAGGGACTAATTCGCGAGGTACTATTTTAAGCGTTCGAACATGTAGCGTATGCGCTCGTCGGCGGCTGTAAATGCAACGACGAGGGAGCACTAATCACTTTTACGATACTGTCACGCTACTGTGGACACGCTCACTGCGGTGGTTGCGGCGCGAGCAACATGAAGGGAAACAAGAAGAACGGAATATCTGAGGGAAATTCATCCTTTGGCCGACTCGCAGGCCGGTAGGCCGGCTTCTTCGGGGCTTCCGTTACGACCTCTGCACTTCGCGCAGACGCGTCTTGCGAAATCGAGGCTGTAACGTCCGGCCCACCTGGGCTTTTGATCGCCAACAACAGGTTGGATTCGTTGGCGTACCATCGATAGCCAACTCCGAAATCGATCGGGATCGGCTGATTTTTCTGGAACAGTTCGTTTAATTTCGACTGATACATGTCCTGGAACATGGGAATTGGACCCAAATACCGGCCGTAGGGTCGCAATTGCCACTTCGCCGTGTCGAAGAGCCTTACCGGTACTCCGGTATCGTCCTGAAGGATGAGGCTGCTGTTATCGAGAATGAAATTGCGTACCTGGGAGAAGTTCCCGCTGTGCATGAGATACGATGCGCTCTTTATGAAGCTATCGCCCTGGCCAAGCGACTTGTTGAATCGCAGGAGCGCGATGGTGTTACCGCGTAAATCTTCAAGATTGGTCGAAAAATAATAGAGGGTCTTCTGCGGACCATCTTTCTTGGAAAAGATGATCTTTACGCCGCGCGCCGGAGCCCATGGCCGAATTCCCTCTCCTGGCTGCAATACCCCCTGGTCATCGAGATGCACCAGGCTCACGTCTTGGATTTCATAGCCGGAACGCGCAAGAAACACGTACAGGATCGGCAAGGTCCCGTTCACCGGACCGGCATTCAGATCCTGGCTCATATGAGCCGTTATGAAATAACTCAACGTCAATATGTTCCGAAGCGAAGCTTGGATATTTCTCAGGGCTTGAACCACCGACCAGCGCTGCAGCTTCAAAATATCCGGAATCTGGCCTACCGGTTCGAGACCGCTCAGCACGTATGTGGTGGCATTCGGAAAGAACGCATTTGCGTAGAGAAAATCCGGGCCGCCAAACATGTAAAACATGACCGGCTTCGATGTGGTCAGATTTGCGGCTGACCACGCGCGGATTTTCGACAGTTGTTTTTCTTCGACCTTGGCAAAGGCCGTATCGATGCTGGCCGCCTGCTGCTGTATGACGGGATCTTGGCTTAATACGGCGAGCGGTGAATCGGACGGCAACTGCATTCCGGCTAGAAAACGCGCGGTGTCGTCGGCGCTGGCGGTCTGATTGAGCTGCGCGCGAACGGGCGTCGCAAGCACGAAGCCCGCTACAAGGACGGCAAAGATTTTAATTCTGTTCATTACCAAACGGATACTTGTTGCGCGAGACCGAGGATTGCGGAAGCGAGCTTGAGCAATTCTGTAGATCATCAAGCCAACAAGTACCGTTAGACAACTGGCAGGCGAAAGCACCAGTCGGTTGGCGATAAAAAGCTACATCATGGACCACGCTGCCGCCAGAACAATTAGGCAGTCGCCGCACGGCTTCAGGCGCATAGTGTCGCGGCAGATGCAGCGGAAAACATCCCGACCATCATGCCGGCCAGAAATCGAAGCAGAATCAAGGCGCCTGGAAAGAAATCGCCGGCCGCCTGAAAGTTTGGGTGCATAGCAACATGGTTGCAATCAAGCTCGTTACGAAACCGAATTCCGAACAATTGCCCATCATTTTGCACCGGCCAATCAACAGCATGCCGACCATCACGACGGGTCAGCGGCGATATTCATCGAGCCTGCTCAACAGATCTTTGATCGGATAATCCGCCCAGGCGTGCGTCACAAAGTTCCAGTGGCCGACCTTTGAATTGGTCGACAGGAACGTCACCCCATGTCGCCATTTCTGTTGTTTCAGGTCGGTCCCGTAGACGATTTTCCGGTGGGCAAGAACGGTTTTCAGCGCGACATTTCTTTTCTGAGTGGAATCCGTATAGGCGCTTACAAAGAACGTTGATTTATTCTTTTCAATCCAAGCCGCGAAACTATCGACCTCGCCATAGAGTGCATCAAGCAGCACGACTCCTCGCACGTGGTCTTGCACTCCACCCACTTTCAGGCACGAGGCTGCCGCCAGATAGCCGCCGCTGTAGGCCACGATCACAACCGGCATTTTCGCAAATGATTGCGCCGCGCGAGCATCGCCGTAGAGATCCGCAAGCTTGCTGGCGGCCTCCTGGATAAACCGGTCGAACGCGCCAGGTTCCCAGAATTTCCCGGCGCTGGAATCCTTGGCATCGACGGCAAATTGCGGCGCCACCAACACCGCATTGATGCCGGACGCGGAAATTTGCGCCGGCACGCGCTGCCGATCAAGGACATCGCGTCTGAGCTTCGCGCTATGGCCGTGAAAGAAAACGATGATGACGCCGGGACGAGAAACGTCGAATCCGTTCGGGATATGGAGGAGGACCCGACGTTCGCGATAAGTCTCGTCTTGCCAATAGACGCGTCCGAAGCTTGCGCGGTGGCCTTTGCGTTTTCCCGACGACACGTTCCAAAACCGGGCGTGCATGCCTTCATAGGGGAAGGGCGCGGTGTCGAATTCGGCGAGCGTCGTCTTGGCCCCGATCGGAATCTCGATGCGCGGCTGAACTTGAATGGGCTTTACGCTGTGCGTTGCTTTGTGCCGATTTTTCGGGACGGCACTCTCCGCACTTTCGAAAGGCGTCAGTGTCAGCAATGCCGCGAGGAGAATTCCGGCAGCTGATCGACCCGTTTGTTTCAAAGCACGCCCCATAACTTATAAGACGACTTTGATTGAGCTTTTGCGCCACGAGCATGATCTGTCAAGCCGCGCCCGCCCCGATCGCACGAGCGCAATAGGCTATGTCGGCCGAGGCACGAAGCGCCCATCCGGGATGTCAGCCTTGTCACGGCCTCCCGCGCGCAGGTCCGCGATTCGCCTGCAGTCTCATAATGGCTGCTTTTATTTGGAAATTTGGTGGGCGCACCAGGACTCGAACCTGGGACCCGCTGATTAAGAGTTAGAATAATCGGGTTGTCACGGTCGTGCAATTCAGCGCATCCAAGTGGACAATTCCCATTGATTCTCTTGCATTTGCAACCACACGTCCATAGCATTCCCGAGCAATAGGTAGCACGGCAAAGCACGCCTGTTTCGTTACCTATTGTTACCTACAGGAGCCGCTGACTTTGCGGCTGGATCTCCTGAATCATGCCAACACGCGCCCTCACCGTCGCCGCCGTCGAGCGGATCAAGCCGCCGAGCGGAGGACAAGCCGACTACTTTGACAAGGGCTTCCCGGGGCTCGCCTTGCGCGTCTCCTACGGCGGCGCAAAAGCTTGGGTCTACTTCTATCGGCTGCACGGCAAGCTGCATCGGCTGACGTTGGGGCGCTCGCCCGCCATGTCACTGGCTGAGGCACGCGATGCTTGGCGCGATGCGCGCAAGACCGTGGGCAAAGGCGAAAGCCCGGCGCGGCGGAAGCCGACGGCAGCCGACAGCTTTGTGTCCGTGGCGGAAGAATGGCTCAAGCGTGATCAGGCGCACAATCGTTCGGCCGCCGAGGTCAAGCGCGTCATCCAACGTAACGTCATGTCGGCGTGGGACGGGCGCCTGATCGCGACGATCAGTCGGCGCGATGTATTGGACCTGATCGACGGCGTTGCCGATCGTGGTGCAGTCACCATGGCGCGCCGCCTTCATGCCCACTTGCACCGGCTTTTCCGGTGGTCGGTCGGCCGCGGCATCATCGAGGTCAATCCCATGACCGACTTGCCGAAGCCCGGCGCAGCTGTGAAACGCGACCGAGTGCTCGCCGGTGCCGAGCTCGCCGTGGTGTGGAATGCGGCGGAAAAGATCGGCTGGCCGTTCGGGCCGGCCGTCCAGCTCCTTATCCTTACCGCCGCTCGCCGCGACGAAATTGGCGCGCTGCGCTGGGCGGAAATCGACGGCGATGAAATCAAACTTGCAGGTGCGCGCACGAAGAACGGCGAGCCGCACAGTATTCCGTTGTCGACCGCGGCGGCTAAGCTGATTGATTCCCTGCCGCACATCGGCAGTAGCGACTACGTGTTCACCACGAACGGCGAAACCCCCATCAGCGGCTGGTCGAAGGCGAAGTCACACGTCGACGCGGTAGCGGCGAAATTAAACGACGGCGCCTTGCCCGCCTGGCGCCTGCATGACTTGCGGCGCACGGCTGCTACCGGATTGCAGCGTATCGGTATCGGCCTGCAGGTCATCGAGGCCCTTCTTGGGCATGTGGCCGGCTCGCGCACCGGCGTCGTCGGCGTGTATCAGCGCCACTCTTACGATACTGAAAAACGCATTGCGCTCGAAGCCTGGTCACGAGAGATCGAACGCATAACCGAGGGCAAGCCGGCAGCCATCATTCCAATGCAGCTGAGAGGGCGGCGACGATGACGGCACACAGAGCTCCGAGCAAGTTGGATGACGTTATCCTTGAACGAAAGGCCAAACAGAAAGGGGCTCCACCGTTGAAGTACAAACTCTTTCCGACTGGCACTTCGGGAACACTACACTGGTTGGATGCCAATATCGCCGAGACTGCGATTTTCTTGATCGATTCTTTAAAGACTATCGACAGACAAGCTGGGCCACGCAAGTTGACCCGACAAGACATTCAGGAGCTTGTCTACCAACTATTTCTATTTCGCGTACGTGACGGGCGTAACGGCAAAACGATCACCGAACATCACTTGGGCTTGCTGGCCGCTGTCTTGAAGGCGGGCAATGGCTTCTCAAGCCGTCTTGCCAAATTTATCGGACTGCCCGGCATCGAAATCGATCATTATTCGAAATTTTTGAAGGCTGTCGATATTGTTGCGGCTCGACCCAAAATATCAGTCAACAAGCTTGCAAGTATTCTAGGCGTCCAACGCGCGACCGTCCGCGCCTGGTACAAGGACAAGCTTTTCCAGGCACGTTTGCGCGTAAAGCGACCAACCCCCGAAGATCTCGAAATTCAGGCCGGCAAACAGCGGATCAATGCGGAGCTCAGAGCTGAATTCGCCCGCGGCGGGTGACGGCAGCAGGGTTATTCGTTGCCAGATTGGCAACATATTCTCCTGGCAGTGACTTTCAGAGTCACTGCCAATCGATTTCTCCAGAAACGTGTATTTTATAGAGAGCGTTCCCTGAATCGGAGCGCCATTCAAGAGAATGCATGGCGCTCCAAACATCTGGAGCGCCCAATGACTACTCCCCGAAAATTCCTCCCCGATGCAAAAGTATGCCATCGGTATGGCATCTGTGCATCGACGTTGTTCCGCTGGGACGCCCACAAAAAACTCGGCTTTCCAAAGCCGATCCGGATAAACGGCCGAAAATACCGCGACGAACGCGAACTCGACGAGTTCGACCGCACGCGAGCCGCCGATCGCACCGCCGAAGCTGCGATGTAGCCATGATGTCTCGGAAACAATTCAACGCCGCTCGGCTTGCGCTGATTGACCGGTTGCGTCGGGATCACGACAAGAGCCCGACCGCACGCCTTATCGGCGCCGAAATCATCGCTTCTACGAATTACGTCACTGGTGATGCGTGGCCGGGCGGCACCCACCTTCAGACTAAGATCGGTTGCTGCATCCGCACGGTCAGGCGCGCGATTGCAGAACTCGCCGTGACCGAGAATGCTCCGAATAACTACCTCTACATCACACGCGGCGGTCGTTCGAACCGGTATCGACCAAACCTTGCCCTGCTCGTCAAACAGCCGCCCCCCGAAGGACGTACCGTTGCGGTCGCAACTGGTGACAATAGTTACCCGCATAGGGGACATTTCTGCTCTCGAACAGGTGACAATAATGCCCCCCTATCTCTTATAGAGAACCCGTTTAAATCTCCTGCAAGAGCTGCAGGCGCGGATGATGAACGGCTTACCGACAGAAAGGGGGACGAGAAAGCGGAACAAGAATCTGTGCGACTGCTCGGGGAAAACGGCTATGCAATTCTGAGCCGCCTTCACGAAATCGATAACGGACAACCGCGGCTAAGACTGCTCGCGCTGGTTCGCGACGGTGACGTATCAGAACTCGATCTCGAAGCAGCACGGCTTGCTGCCTGGGTGCCAATTTCATCGCGAAAGGACTGACGGTTGAACGGGTCCTCCCCTGTTCGGTCCTATGCGGGGCGGCATGGCGCGCCGTAAATCCAGTTAGAACCGTTTTCCAAAGCCTAAACCCCGCTTAAAAGCAGCCTTAAATGGTAGCTTAAAGCCGGGAGTTTGGCCGTGAACATCGCGGGTCCTCCATGGTATTTCGGTCTATACGGGACGGCATGGCGCGGAGGTTCGCTAGTTAGGCTGATGAAGAGTTGGGTTGACTCGGTTGACGCACCTGACACGCGGGTTGACCGGCGGCACGTCCGCGAGCGGCCGGCCGAGGCCGAGGACCGCGCCGTGCCAGGCCACTGGGCAGGAGACCTTCTCTCCGGAGCGAACAACACGCACATCGCGACACTGGTCGAGCGCCATACTCCCTTTGCATGTTCCTCAAAGTCCCC
>DATJVR010000030.1:0-10012 GCA_035501735.1 Xanthobacteraceae bacterium
TGGTAGCACCCCGTCGACCCTGCCAGAGCGCCGGAAGAGCGATAGGCCATTGGCTCATCCGGTCCGATTTGCCGGCGCGGTCATTGGCGTGAAGGCTGGATTATTCGGTCCTTTGTTCACTAATTGTTCTTGCTGAGCATCGCCTTCTCCGCTACCCTGCCGTGTGGCGGGAGGGGCCATGGTCCAGCGTGTCACCACGGTTGCGTTCGAGGGGATCGAGGCGCGCGCCGTCGACGTGCAAGTTCAGGTCGCGCCCGGGCTGCCGGCCTTCAACATCGTCGGCCTGCCTGACAAAGCGGTTTCGGAAGCCAAGGAACGCGTGCGCGCGGCACTGGTGGCTTCCGGGCTCGCGCTGCCGGCGCGGCGCATCACCGTCAACCTGGCGCCGGCCGACTTGCCGAAGGAAGGCAGCCATTACGATCTGCCGATCGCGCTCGGCCTGATGGCGGCGATCGGCGCCATTCCGCACGACGCGCTTTCGGGTTTCACCGTATTGGGCGAACTCGGGCTCGACGGCTCGATCGCGGCGGTCGCGGGCGTGCTGCCGTCCGCGATCAGCGCGAACGGGCGCGGCGAAGGATTGATCTGTCCGGCGGCGTGCGGACCGGAAGCCGCGTGGGCGAGCCCCGAGATGGACATCACCGCGGCCGGATCGCTTATCCAGCTCGCCAATCATTTCAAGGGCACGCAGGTGCTGGCGCGGCCGAAAGCGGGCATCCGCGAAGTCACCGGCAGCACGCTCGATCTCGCCGACATCAAGGGACAGGAAAGCGCCAAGCGCGCGCTCGAAGTGGCGGCGGCCGGCGGACACAATTTGCTCATGGTCGGCCCGCCCGGCGCCGGCAAGTCGATGCTGGCGGCGCGCTTGCCGTCGATCCTGCCGACGCTGTCGCCGGCGGAATTGCTGGAAGTGTCGATGATCGCGTCGGTCGCAGGCGAGATCGCCGACGGCGCGCTCACCAACCAGCGGCCGTTCCGCTGCCCGCATCATTCCGCCTCGATGCCGGCACTGGTCGGCGGCGGCTTACGCGCGCGGCCGGGCGAAGTGTCGCTCGCGCACAACGGCGTGCTGTTTCTCGACGAATTGCCGGAGTTCGAGCCGCGCGTGCTCGATGCGCTGCGCCAACCGCTGGAGACGGCGGAAGTGGTGATCGCGCGCGCCAATCACCGCGTCACCTACCCTGCCCGCTTCATGCTGGTGGCGGCGATGAATCCCTGCCGTTGCGGGCGCGCGAACGATCCGGGCTTTGCCTGCCGGCGCGGACCGAACACGCGCTGTTCGGCGGAATATCAGACGCGGATTTCCGGGCCATTGCTCGACCGGATCGATCTCACCATCGAAGTGCCGGCGGTGACGGCGTCCGATCTGATCCTGCCGCCGCCGACGGAAGGCAGCCGCGAGGTCGCCGCGCGCGTGGCGCGCGCCCGCGCGCTGGCCGAGGAACGCTATGCGGCGCTCGGCCTGAAAGGCGTGCGCACCAATGCGGCCGCACAAGGCCCGGTGCTGGAGGAGATCGCGCGACCGGAAGCGAACGGGCTCACGCTCCTGCGCGATGCCGCCGACGCCATGCGGCTTTCGGCGCGCGGCTATCACCGCGTGCTGCGCGTTGCCCGCACGCTGGCCGATCTCGACGGCGCCGAGAAGGTCGGCCGCGTGCATGTGGCCGAGGCGCTCTCCTACCGTGCATTCGTCGACGAAATTCGCCGCGCGGCGTGACTTGCCGCGGTTCGATCAGCTTAAGATAATGCTGGACGTTTAAACACCTTCGCGGTCAGCGCGACGGTGCGTCGGTCGGAACCGCGAGGTATCGCCATGGACATGAGCGTCAGCATTCCCAAGGCCCGCGAGCCGGATAGGCCTATAGCCACAGACGCGCGGCCGGCAGCGCCGAATGCGAGCGATCTCGAAATCTGGCTGCAAAAAGTCGAAGCCATGGGCGAACTCAAGCGCATCACCGCGGAGGTCGACCCGAATCTCGAGGCCGCGACCATCACCTACCTGGTCGGCCAGGAGAAAAGTCCGGCGCTGTTGTTCGAGAACATCAAGGGCCATCCCGGCCACAAGGCGCTCTACAACATGATCGGCTGCAATCTCTCGCGCTTCTGCCTGATGATCGGCGAAAAGCCGGTCGATCATCCATTGCAGGCGGTACAGGCGTTGCAGAAGAAACTCGGCCGCAAAATGCCGCCGAAGGAAGTCCCCCTTGCCGCTGCGATCTGCAACCAGAACATCGTCAACGGCGACGCGATCGACATCCGGAAATTCCCGGCGCAACGCATGTGGCCGCTCGACGGCGGCCTCTATCTCGGCACCGGCGACGCGGTGATCACCAAGGATCCCGAGAGCGGGCGCGTCAACGTCGGTTGCTACCGGATGATGATCAAGGGGCCGCGCGAGATCGGCATCTACACGTCGCCCGGCAAGGACGCCGGACTCGACCGCGAGAAATGGCACAGACAAGGCAAGCCGATGCCGGTCGCGGCGGCCTACGGGATCGATCCACTGCTGTTTCTGGTGGCGGCCACGACGCTGCCGAAGACCGAAAACGAATACGAATATTATTCCGGCATCAACGGCGCGCCGATCGAAGTGTTCACGTCCGATCTCACCGGCCTGCCGCTGCCGGCGCGCGCGGAAATCATCATCGAAGGACACGTCTATCCGGACGAGACATTCGCCGAGGGGCCGTTCGGCGAGTTCACCGGCTATTACGGCCGGCCGAGCGGGACCACGCCCTATATGCGGGTCGAGCGCGTGCGCTATCGCAACAACCCGACGCTGACCTGCGCACTGATGGCGGACGGAGCCGCGAACGAATGCGGCCTGTTCTGGGCGGCGCTGCGGTCCGCCGGCATCTGGGCCGATCTGCAGAAGCTCGGCGTGCCGGGCATCCAGGGCGTCTGGTCGATCCCGGAAGCCGCCGGCTGGGGCATGACGGTGGTCTCGATCAAGCAGATGTACGCCGGCCATGCCGCGCAGGTCATGGCGCTCGCCGCGCAATGCACCGCCGGCGCCTATTTCGGCAAATACGTGATCGTGGTCGACGACGACATCGATCCGTCGAACGTCGGCCAAGTCTTATGGGCGATGGCGACGCGCTCGAGGCCGGCGCAATCGATCGACATCCTGCGCGAGACCTGGAGCACGTTCCTCGACCCGAGCCTGAACCCGCCGGAAATCCGGCCCTGGGGCTCGAAGGCGCTGATCAACGCCTGCATGGATTTCAAATTCATCAAATCATTCTCGCCACGCACCAAGCTCGACAAAGATACCTACGAGCAGGTGGTGGCGCGTTGGCAGGAGCTCGGGTTCGCCGGCAAGCCGCCGGTCGTGTCGATATTCGAGGACAAGAGCCAGTCAGCAAAAATCGACTGAGGTAAACTACGGATGCGCGCCGCTCACCGGCAATTCTGGTTGGTGTAGGTCCAGGTGACGTTGGCGAGCACAATGCCCTGCTTGCAATAATGGTTGCGGTTGACCCTGATGCCGGTCACGGTAATGGCGCGGGTGCCGATGTCCGGCCGCTGCCGCGCATCGGTGATGTTGTAAGTCATGTTATCGGCGCCGCGGATTATGATGCATTTCGGCGCAATGCCATTGATCGGACATCCGGTCACGGTGACCCGCTGCTGCGCGTTCGCGGTCGCGGCGCCCGCGATGACAAGCGCTGCGACGATGGTGGTTCTGCTCATCACTGGACGCCTCCCTCAACGTGATTTGTTCGTGGCTAGCCGATATTCGTGGCGAAGATATGCTTAAGCCGCGGTGAATGACGGCATCAGCGGTTCCCGCGCCAATGCCGATTTTTCAAATTCGACCATTTCCATTAGCCGGGCGTCAACCGTGCGCCTATGGGGTTGGCAATGAAAGGAGAATTGTAAGATTCGACGGCGAGAATCCACCTGACAATTCTGGCAAAAGCAGCGCGGTGCAGGGCGGCTCCGCAGTCTGCCGAACAGGGGGACTGATGTCGACGCGGAGCCGTCAAGACAACACTCGCTGGCTGCGCAAATATTTCCTGCTCGGCGGACGCACGCTCGTTGTCGCCTTGCGCTGGACTTTTCTTGCGCTCGGCGCGGTCACGGCGTCAGCTGTCCTGTTCGTGCATCTCTACGCGGTCGACGAAGAGATCTATGACCCGTCGCTGTTCGCGATCGGCGTCGGCGGATTATTCGCGGCGTCATGCGGAGTGATGCTGCTGATGATCGTGGCGTTGCGGCGCCGACGCGCCGAACTTGTGCACAGCCAGGAACGGTGCGAGCAACTGGCCGATCAGAATTGGGAGCTGCAGGAAGCGGCAGAGCTTTCGAAAAGCCTGCTTGAGACGCAAGGCGACGTGATCGTTCGGCGCGACGCAGAAGGCTGCATCACCTACGTCAACGATGCGTACTGCGCGCTCGCCGGACTGCCGCGCGGCGCATTGCTCGGCAATCCGGGCAAGCTCGACGTGATCGAGCAAGGCTCGTCCACGTCGCTGCCGGACGGCACGCGCGTGAACGATCAAAAGATCATGACCGAGGACGGCCCGCGCTGGATCGCCTGGCGCGAGGCGATGGTGCGCGTGGAAGCCGACGACTGCACCGAGGTGCAGAGTGTGGGGCGCGATATCACCGACCGGGTCGAGGCCGAGCACGCGCTCGCGGTCGCGCGCGACGCGGCGGAAGCGGCCAACCGCGCCAAGTCGCGCTTCCTCGCCATGGTCAGCCACGAAATCCGCACTCCGCTCAACGGCATTCTCGGCATGGCCGATCTCCTGCTCGATACGCAGCTCACCGCCGAGCAGACCGCGTATGTGCGTGCGGCGAAAACTTCCGGTGATAATCTGCTTTCGCTGATTGCGGAAATTCTCGACTTCTCCAAGATCGAGGCGGGGAAGCTCGAAATGTCGGAACGTCCGTTCAACCTCATTGCGCTCGTCGAAGAGGTGGTTGAATTGCTTGGGCCGCGCGCGCAAGCCAAGGGCCTCGAGATCGCCTCCGACGTGGATGAGCGATTGCCGGGTTGGGTTGTCGGCGACGACGCGCGCTTAAGGCAGGTGCTACTGAATCTCGCCGGCAACGCGATAAAATTCACCGAGGTGGGCGGGGTCAGCGTCATCGTCGAAGCCGGAACCGAGCCGGACCAAACGATATTCACCGTGCGGGACTCCGGCATCGGCATCCTGCCCGACCAGCAGGCGCGCATCTTCCTCGAATTCGAGCAAGCCGATTCCGGCTCGACCCGCAAGTTCGGCGGCACAGGGCTCGGGCTCGCGATCTCCAAACGGATCGTCGAACGCATGGGCGGAAGCATCGCGGTCGAGAGCGTGCCGGGCCAGGGCGCAACATTCCGCGTTGCCTTGCCGCTTCGGCGCGCCGAGAAGGACGAGACCGCATTCGTCGCGCCTAGGCTCAACGGAGCCAATGTCCTCATCATCGCGCCGGCCTCGGTCACGGCGTGCCTCGTGACGCGACAATTGACGCGTTGGGGGGCGAACGTCCTGATCGCACCGGACAATCTCGCCACCAAGCTGATTGGCGAGCGACGCTGGGACACCGTGATCGTCGATCACGCGATCGGAGCCAACGCGTGCGCATCGTTCGTTGCCGCGGTCGGCGGCCAGATTTTTCGTCGCATCGTCCTGATTACGCCGAGCGAGCGGAATGGACTTGCAGCGCTGAAAGAGGCCGGGTTCACAGGCTATCTGGTCAAGCCGGCGCGAGCGTCTTCGCTCAAGACGCAACTGGTCGCCAGCAACACGTTCGAGGGGGCGGCGCTTGCCGAGGCGACCCTGATCGGCGCACAGGCCGATACGAGCGACATCACAACGGGAAAAAAACTCAACGTGTTGGTCGCCGAGGATAACGAGATCAACGCACTGCTGGCGCGTTCGCTGCTTAGCAAGCTCGGCCATCGGCCTACCACGGCCGCGAACGGCACGGCGGCGCTGGAAGCCTGGCAGGCCGCGCGCGCGGCGGGCACTCCGCATGATCTGGTACTGATGGATCTCCACATGCCCGGGATCGACGGGCTCGAAGCGGCACGGCGGATCCGCTCGGCAGAGGCGGATTCTTCGCGGCGCACACCAATCATCGCGCTCACCGCCAACGCCTTTGCCGAGGACCGCGAAGCCTGCCTTGCGGCCGGCATGGACGGCTTCCTGGTCAAACCGCTCGACCGGGAACAGCTCTTGTCGATACTGAACTCGTTGTCGAAATCGGCTAGGCTGGCCGCTTAATCACCGTTGGTGCCTATTGTCATAATTCCGCAGCAAGCTCATGCTTTGCAGGGTGCCTGGTAGGCTGGTACGAATCATCTGATAGTGCGTCGCTCGACCGGGGACAGCCACACTGGAGGACTGATTGGTGATGCTTAGCCGTACTCCGGCCACCTCGCCACGACGTCTGTTGCGAGGATTCTGGCCGGCGCGAAAGTCAGTCGCGGGACTGCTGCGTGCGTATGGCGGGATCGCGGTCAATCGGGGACGAATGAGGCATCCCGGAACGCTGGGATGGCTCGGTCCTCTGGAAGTTCGGCTCGCGCAAACGGCCGCCGAGGTGCGGCGCGCACAGAAATTGCGCTATCGGGTTTTCTACAAGGAAGGCCATGCGCTTGCCGACGCGAAGACCAAACTTGCGCGGCGCGACATCGACGCATTCGACCCGCTTTGTGATCACCTCCTGGTGCTCGACCATGCCGCAACGATCAAACGGTTGCGCCAGAAACCGGCGGTGGTCGGCACCTATCGGCTGCTGCCGCAAGATGTGGCGCGCCTGCACGGCGGCTTCTACAGCGAAAACGAATTCGACATCCGCGCCTTGACGGCGCGACATCCGAAATCGAGGTTCCTCGAGCTTGGCCGCTCCTGCGTGCTCGCGCCCTATCGCAACAAGCGCACGCTCGAACTGTTGTGGCACGGCATCGGCGGCTACGTGAAGCTGATGCAGCCGGATGTGCTGATCGGTTGCGCCAGCCTTGAGGGCACCGATCCCAATGCACTCAAGTTGCTGTTGTCATACCTGCACCACTTCGCGAGGGCGCCGGAAGTCTGGCGCACGAGAGCGCTGCCGCACCGCTATGTCGAGATGAACCGGATGCCGAAAGAGGCGATCGATCCGAAAGCCGCGTTGCGCGCTATGCCGCCGCTGATCAAAGGCTACCTGCGGCTTGGCGCCTACATCGGCGAGGGCGCGGTGATCGATTATCAGTTCGGCACGACCGATGTGCTGATTATTCTGCCGATGCAAGACGTCAAGCCGCGCTATCTCGCGCATTTCCTGCCGAACGGATCGAGCGAAGCCGCGTAGAACTTTCCGAGCGTGGGCTGATCCGAAAACCGGTTCCCAATTTTCGGGATCGCTTTAAAGCCGCCGCATCGCGACTTCTTCCACCAGGTGGCTCTCGCCCTTTTTGAGGATGAGATCGGCGCGCTGGCGCGTGGGTAGAATGTTTTCGTGCAGATTGACGAGATTGATGCGCGACCAGATCGAGGTCGCGGTGGCGATCGCGTCAGCGTCCGAGAGCCGCGAGTAGCGATGGAAGTACGATTTCGGGTCGGCAAAGGCGGTGCCGCGCAGCGCCAGGAAGCGACTGACGTACCAGTTCTTGAGCACGTTCTCGTCGGCATCGAGATAAAGCGAGAAATCGAAGAAATCCGAGACGAAGGGTATCGCCTTGCCGTCCTTCGGCAGCCGGCCGGTCTGCAGCACGTTCAGGCCCTCGACAATGAGAATGTCCGGCCGGTCGATCTCGATCGAGACGTTGGGCATCACGTCGTAGATCAGGTGCGAGTAGACCGGCGCGCGCACCGGGCGCCGGCCGGCCTTGATGTCGGAGAGAAAACGCAGCAACGCCGGCAGGTCGTAGCTCTCGGGGAAGCCCTTCTTTTCCATGAGGTGCTCGCGTTCGAGCACGGCATTGGGGAACAGGAATCCGTCGGTGGTGATCAGATCGACCTTGGGCACGTTGGGCCAGCGCGCGAGCAGCGCCTGCAGCACGCGCGCGGTGGTGGATTTGCCGACCGCGACCGAGCCGGCGACGCCGATGATGTAGGGCATCTTGGCATCCTCGGTGCCGAGGAAGCGCTGCTGCGCATTGTGCAGGCGCTGGGTCGCGGCGACGTAGAGCGAGAGCAGGCGCGAGAGCGGCAGATAGATTTCCTCGACTTCCGCCATATCGAGCCGATCATGCACCGAACGCAATTGCGCAACTTCGGCCTGCTTGAGCGTCATCGGCGTGCCTTCGCGCAAGGCCGCCCATTCCGCGCGTGAGTAGATGCGGTAGGGCGAAAGTCCGTCGTCGATGCGCTGTTCCATTGGCCGTGCTCTTAAAGCCGTTCAACCGCCCTTACGCGCGGTCTTCTCGTCGAGGCCCGACTGGGTTACGCGCGCACCGAGCGCGGCTTCGACCTCGTCGAGCGTGACGCCGCGCGCCTGCAACACGACGAGCAAGTGATAGATCAGATCGGCGGTTTCGGCGATCAGCCGCTCGCGATCCTCGGCGATGGCGGCGATCGAGGTCTCGACCGCTTCTTCGCCGAGTTTCTTGGCGCAATGCGCCACGCCCTTGTCGAGCAGCTTGCGCGTGTAGGATTCCTCGGCATTGGCATGCGAGCGGCTCCGCACGCGTTGCTCAAGGTCATAGATCGTGAACTTGGCCATGGTGCGCTCCCATATCATCTCTTCCGGCCGCCGGGGAGATAAACTTGCGGCTTAGCCCTGCGTTCCGGCCCTTGCTTAAGGATCGAGCCGCATGGGCAGGCCGGCGCGAGCCATGTAGAGCTTCGCCTCCCGCACGCTGTATTCGCCGAAATGGAAAATCGAGGCCGCCAGCACGGCGGTGGCATGGCCCTCGCGGATGCCTTCAACCAGGTGATCCAGCGTGCCGACGCCGCCGGACGCGATCACCGGTACCGACACGCTATCGGCCACGGTGCGCGTGAGCGGGATGTCGAAGCCCTGCCGGGTGCCGTCGCGATCCATGGAGGTGAGCAGGATCTCGCCGGCGCCAAGCGCCACCACCTCGCGCGCGTAATCGACCGCATCGATGCCGGTCGGATGGCGGCCGCCGTGGGTGAAAATCTCCCAGCGGTCGCGCTCGCCGGGCTTGGAGACCTTCTTGGCGTCGATCGCGACCACGATGCACTGGTCGCCGAATTTTTCCGCCGCCTCCTGCACGAATTGACGCCGCGCGACCGCGGCGGTGTTGATCGAGACCTTGTCGGCGCCGGAGGTGAGCAGGTTGCGAATGTCGTCGATGGTGCGTACGCCGCCACCAACGGTGAGCGGCATGAAACAGGCCTCAGCGGTGCGGCGGACGACATCGAGAATGATGCCGCGGTTCTCATGGCTCGCGGTGATGTCGAGGAACGTCAACTCATCGGCGCCGGCCGCGTCGTAGGCGATGGCGGCTTCCACCGGATCGCCGGCGTCGCGCAGGTTGACGAAATTGACGCCCTTGACGACGCGGCCGTCTTTGACGTCGAGGCAGGGAATGACGCGGACCTTGAACATATCGTGATATTCAGTCCATTTGCGTGATCTGCGGAATTTGGCCTACCGGTTTCTCGCGTCCTGACGAACGTCTTAGAGAGCGCAGCAAATCAAATTTCGAGCGATTGTAATCGCGATTCAACGCTTCCTCCAAAGGCTCAACGATCTCATACAAGATATCGATCCCTTGAAACTCCAGAAGCCTCATCGCCATCGATTTCGAAATTAGGCCATCTTCATATATCTCACCGATCGCTTGAAAAAAATTCTTCACGCGCCGCCGAGCGGCGTCGACAACGATTGCGTCGTTGTCTCTTTCAATAAATTTCTCTTTCCATTTTTGCGCAAAATCAGTCCCATGAAGCTCCTTCCACGAGCGCAAATTTCTCAAATCATCACTCATTCGCTTATCAGAATATTGATCTCTGAATTTCAGATAAAGTTGAGTTTGTGCTGTGCGTGTTGAAATTCGCGTCGACCGCCAACTTAGAAAGGCGGATACCGCAGCAGAACTAGCTGCAATTGCCGCGAAAATAATGGC
>DATJVR010000031.1:0-163096 GCA_035501735.1 Xanthobacteraceae bacterium
GATCTTGGCCGAGGTGCTCAAGGAGTTCTCGATTGCGACCGAGTGCGGTTTTGGGCGGCGGCCGGCGGAGACCATTCCGCCGCCGCTACCCGAGATAGCGGCGCTGCCATGACCGCGCAGATTGCGATCCGCCCGCTGCGCTTGGACGAGCGCGCGGCCTGGGAGCCGCTGTGGAAGGGCTATCTCGATTTCTACCGGATCACGGCGCCGCAGGAGACCTACGATGCGACCTGGGTGCGGCTGCACGATCCGAACGAGCCGATGTGGCTGCTCGGCGGCTACGTCGACGGCAAGCTTCTCGGCATCGTGCACTACATCTATCACCGCTCCTGCTGGACGATCGGCGACTATTGCTATCTGCAGGATCTGTTCGTGGCCGAGGGCGCGCGCAAGCTCGGGCTGGGCCGCGCGCTGATCGAGGCGGTATACGAGGCCGCGCGCGCGGCCGGCGCGAGCCGCGTCCATTGGCTCACGCACGAGACCAACGCCGTTGCGCGCAGCCTTTACGACACGCTGGCGGACCGCCCCGGCTTCATCCAGTATCGCAAGCTCTTCTGACGAAATCCGCCGGAGCGCTTGATCGTAATCCGCTTCGACAGCATCGAAAAAGCGCAGGCGTATGAAAATTCGGCGGCCCAAAAAGAAGTTACTGCAGCTCGGTTAAAGTCAACTCAATCGCTTTCGTTCATCGTCGAAGGAACTCCAAACTAATGTAACTGGCCGGTCACCAAAGGGAATCTGCGGCCGCCGCTTTGAATATTTTTTACTGCAACTGCTCAGGTCAGGTATTGGCACTTAGCACTCATTAGCGATGTCCGCTTCCATGTTCGCTATCGGCGGCAAAGCGGACGTGACGATATGTGATTGCCGCCCTAAGGATTTGATGTAAGCGCCGCGTCCCATTCGTCCTGGACGGAAGCATCGCGATCGGCACGACGCATCGCTGCGAGCGTCTCCCGCGGCACCAGCCGCGACAGCGCCCACACGGCGGCGCCACGCACGAGCGGAGAATCATCGTCGAGCAAACGCTCGACTTCCAGCACCAGTGTTGTATCGCCCGAGTTGCCGATCGCGATCAGCACGTTGCGCACGAACCGGTCGCGGCCGGTGCGTTTGATCGCGGTCTTGGCGAACAGCGCGCGAAATTGCGCGTCATCGAGCCGGGCCAGATCCTTGAGCGCCGGCGCCCGCAGTTCGTCGCGCGCAGCGAGCTTCGCCTCATGCCCGGCTTGCGCGAATTTGTTCCACGGACACACCGCCAGACAATCATCGCAGCCATAGATGCGATTGCCCATGAGCGGTCTCAGCGCGCGCGGAATCGGCCCCTTGTGCTCGATGGTGAGATACGAGATGCAGCGCCGCGCATCGAGCCGATAGGGCTCAGGGAACGCGGCGGTCGGGCAGATGTCGAGGCACGCGCGGCACGTGCCGCAGTAGTCCGCTTCCGCTTCATCGGACGGCAGCGCGAGCGTCGTGAATATCGCGCCGAGAAACAGCCACGAACCATATTCGCGTGACACCAAATTCGTATGCTTGCCCTGCCAGCCGAGCCCGGCCGCCGCGGCCAACGGCTTTTCCATCACCGCGGCGGTGTCGACGAACACTTTGACGTCGCCGCCCGCTTGCGCGACCAGCCAGCGCGCCACCACTTTGAGCCGCTGCCTGATCACGTCATGATAATCGCTGTGGCTCCGGGCATAGACCGAGATCGCGCCAAGCGTCCGCGCCTTCAGAATCGCCAGCGGATCGCTGTCCGGCCCGTAGTTCATTCCGAGCATCACGATCGAACGCACCTCGGGCCACAGGATGAGCGGGTCGCCGCGCCGCGCGGCATTGGCTGCGAGCCACATCATGTCGCCGTGCGCCCCGTCGGCGAGGAATCGCTCGAGCCGCTCTCTTGCTTCCGGCGCCGCGTCGGGGCGCGTGACCCCGATCGCGTCGAAGCCGTGCTCGCGCGCGGCCTGCTTGAGTGCGTTTTTCAGCTGCAGGAAATCGCTTAGAAATCCAGGTCCGCGTAGGTTTTCGACGCCGGCAGGCCCGGCAGCGTTTCCGCCAGGATCGGCCGGAATGCCGGACGCGATTTGATTCGCGCGTACCAGCTCTTTGCGCTCGGGTCCTCTTCCCATGGCACGTCACCGAAATAATCCACGGCCGATAAATGCGCCGCCGCGGCAAGATCGGCATAGGAAAGCACATCGCCGGTCAGCCAATTGCGCCGGCGCGCCAGCCAGCCGATGTAGGCGATATGGTAGCGGATATTGGCCCGTGCCGCACGGATCGCGTCGGTATCGGGCGATCCGCCTCCCTGGTCGATCCGCATGTGACGTTTGTAGATGCGTTCGGTCACCAGCGGCCCGCTGACCTCGGCGAAGAACTTGTCGTTGAACCAGCTCGCAACCCGCCGCACCTCGATGCGCTCGGCAATGTCCGCCGGCAACAGCCGTTTGTCACCGAGCTCGGCCCCGTTCGCCTCGTCGAGAAATTCCGCGATGATCGCCGCGCCCGGCACCGCCGGAAAACCGTCCGCCACCAGCACCGGTGTCGTGCCGGCGGGATTAAGGATCAGGAAGTCATTGCGGCGTTCCCAGGTCCGCTCCTCGACCAATTGCACCTCGACCCCGAGTTCCCCGAGTGCGAGCCGGATGAAACGCGAGTGCGGACAGAACGGATAATGGAACAGCGTCAGCATGGAATGCGCCGCGACAGTGTTGGCAGCCAGTGAGGTCGGGAATGAGACTACTGAAACCTTTTAGAAACCTTTAAATATTGCGGGGCAAGCATCAAGCCGCCGCGACGCCTCGCAATCCAAAGCAAATTGTTGCGCGCTCTGGCGTTTTTTCGTTGCCGACGCCGGCCGATTACGCCACAACGGCGGCGATTCTTTGTTTAGGAGCCTGACGATGCTCGATCTCATAAGGGCGCTGATCCTCGGTATCGTCGAAGGCCTGACCGAGTTCCTACCTATTTCTTCCACCGGACACTTGTTGCTGGTCGAGCATTTTTTCGGTTTCGGTGACGAAACTTTCGGCAAATCCTTCGCCATTCTGATCCAGCTCGGCGCCATTCTCGCGCTGCTGTCGATCTATTTTCACCGCTTGTGGCAGCTGCTGCTCGGCATGTTCAAGAATTGGGAGGATCAGCGCTTCGTCATCGGCGTGTTGCTGGCGTTTCTTCCGGCCGCCGTGATCGGCGCGGCGGCCCACGGCTTCATCAAGAGCGTGCTGTTCAATGTCTGGATAGTCTGCACCATGTTCGTGGTTGGCGGGTTCGTTCTGATCTGGATCGACCGCCTGAACCTGAAGCCGCGCTACGATGAGGTGACCAAATTCTCGCTGCCGATGTATTTCGGCATCGGCATCTTTCAATGCTTCGCCATGATTCCCGGTGTATCGCGTTCGGGTGCGACCATCGTCGCCGCCATGCTGTTCGGCGCCGACCGCCGCTCGGCGGCGGAATTTTCGTTCTGGCTCGCGATGCCGACCATGGTCGGCGCCTTCGCTTACGAGTTCTACAAGAGCCGCGCCGAAATCAGCTCGTCGAGCCTACTGCTGGTCGCGGTCGGATTTGCGGCGTCCTTCGTCTGCGGCTGGATCGTGGTGAAGACGTTCCTCGGCTACGTGCAGCACCATAGCTTCGCGGCGTTCGCCTGGTACCGCATCGTGGTCGGGGCGCTCGGGCTGATCGCGCTGGCCTTTATCCGCTAGGGCATGATCCCGAAAAGTGGGAACCGGTTTTCGGAAAAGATCTCGCACGAAAGCTTTAAGCCACGCGCCCGCGGAACTGCCCGTATTTGCGGAATCGCCACAGATAGGTCGGCACGATCGTTTCCATTGCGGTCGGCGTCACGGCAAACGCCGAAATCGTGCGGCCCTCGCGCTCGGCTTCCGGCGAGACGATGTTGTCGACCCTCAACAACTCGACCTGATCGGGCGTGAGCGGCGGCTTCGGCAGGAACTGCAGGAATTGCGCCTGAAGCTTCGCCATCCCGAACGGCAGCGGGATGAGCAGTCGCCGCCGCTCGATGGTTGCGAGCACGAATTCCATCAGCTGCTTGAATGTGCGCACCTCGGGCCCGCCCAGTTCATAGGTTGTGCCTGCCTTCGCCTTCCCCTCGACCGCCTCCGCGATCACGGTCGCGACATCGCCGACGAACACCGGCTGAAATCGCGTATGCCCGCCGCTGACCAGCGGCAGCGCCGGCAGCAGCCGCGCCATGGCGGCAAAGCGGTTGAAGAAATCGTCTTCCGGCCCGAACATGATCGACGGCCGCAACACCACGGCCTCCGGTACCGCCGCCAGCACCGCCTGCTCGCCTCCGGCTTTGGCGCGCGCATAGTGCGACGTCGAATTTGCATCGGCGCCGAGCGCCGAGACGTGGATCACGTGCGCCCCATAGGCCGCCGCGGCCAGCGCGACCGCCTCGGCGCCGTCTGTCATCAACGCGTCGAAGCGTTGCCGCCCGCGCTCGAAAAGCACGCCCACGAGGTTGATGACCGCGTCGGCGTCGCGCGCGGCCGCATCGATCGACGGCCGATACCTGATGTTGGCCTGCACGGCGTGGATTTGACCGACGCGCCCGAGCGGCTGCAAATGGCCGGCGAGATCGGGCCGCCGCACCGCCACGCGGATCCGATAGCCGCGCTTGGCGAGCGCGCGCACCACATGGCGGCCGAGGAAGCCCGACCCGCCGAACACGGTGATCAGCATGTCGTTGGCGGTTTTGATCGTCATGGCTGCATCTGGACCGAATAGCTGGCGATTTGCCGAATACCGGACGGCTGGCCGGCTGTATAGAGGGCCTGCCGGCTCGTGGACAAGGGCGCTCTTCCGCCCCCCGTCGTTGACAAGGCGAAACGCCGGCCCTTATTTCTCTTGGGCCCTCGCCTGTGCCCAGGTGGCGGAATTGGTAGACGCACTAGTTTCAGGTACTAGCGGTGAAAGCCGTGGAGGTTCGAGTCCTCTCCTGGGCACCACAATCCGAGCGGCGTTAATTTCCCTTGAAGTCTGCCTGAACCGGCGCCGCTATTTTGCCGGCCGCGTCCGCCCGCGTTGAGCGAGTGAAGCGGACGGTGCGCGATCCCCACGTGATCAGGGGTCCGAACAAGACTGCGAGCATGCCGGGGTTCGAAGGCTCACCCGCCACGCCGGTCTGCGGATACTCGTCGTGCACCGGACGGTAATAGGTGCCGAACAGCACATCCCAGATCGGAAAATGCGTCGAGAAATTTCGATCCTGATGCCGCGGCTCGATGGAGTGGTGGATGCGGTGGTACTGCGGTCCGGTCACAACCGGGTTCAAGGGGCCGTAGCTCAAGCGGATGTTGGAATGCAGGTACAGGCCCCAGAAGTGGGCGATCGTCCCGGTCGCGGACGCCACGATGCCGATTTGAAACGGCTGCAAGCCGAGCACCAACCCCATCGGGATCGTCACCAAAAAGGTTTTGAAAAATTCTTCCAGCCAATTGATGCGGAAGGACGTGGTGACGTTCAAGGCGTGATCGCTGTGGTGCAGCTTGTGCTGCTCCCAGAGCCATGCGCTCATATGCTGCAGTCGGTGGAACCAATAATAGAAGAAATCGTAGACCAAGAGCGGCAGCAGCGCGAGCGGCGCCAGCAATGCATATTTCACCATGACGGAATGGCCGCTCGTGAGATCGTTCAGATCGATCACATCGAGCGGGCCGGTCAAATGCCCGATCAGCGCGGCGAGGAAGTAGGCCGCGAGCGTATTCGCCCCCAGCAGCGCGACCGGAATGAGGACCGCGTAGACCAGCGTGATGGTTCCGTTGGTCATCATCGCGCGATAGGGTTGATTACGCTCCGCCGGCCGCACGCGCTCGGCGACGTGAAGCAGCATGCAAAGCGCCAGCACCGATCCCCATGTCTTGAGAAAACCCTCAAGCGAATAGCTATCCGCAATCCAATGGATAAATTGCTCGACGACGCTCATGCAGGTTCACTGTATCGTGGGCGCGGACAGATTCTCTGATGCGGGCATGAGCCCGGACGATAACAGTTTGCGGCGCCCGCCAACAGTGAAACCTCGGATTTTGCGAAGTTAACGAAACCATCCTTAACGAAGCGGCGGTCGCGCCAAAAATGCGTGGGACAACGTCAAAAATAGTCCTTGGAATTCAAAGCCGCGTGCGTCACAAAGTGTGAAACGAAACGCCATTGACGATGTTGCCTCTCTCTTTTCGCCGGCAGAATTCTTCCAGCGGGGAACCGCAATGACCATCCGCCTGCACCGCGGTGATCTGCCCGATCTCAATCGATACCGCGGCGCGGTTGCGGTCGACACCGAGACCATGGGGCTCGATCCGCGCCGCGACCGGCTTTGTCTGGTGCAGCTGTCTCCCGGCGACGGCTCCGCCGACGTGGTGCAAATCCCCGCCGGGCAAATCAATGCGCCGAACCTCAAGCGGCTTTTATCCGATCCGGCGCTCTTGAAGATTTTTCACTTCGCCCGCTTCGATCTCGGAATTCTCTTTCAGACCTTGGGCGTGATGGCGACGCCGGTCTATTGCACCAAGATCGCATCGCGCCTCGTGCGCACCTACACCGACAAGCACGGCCTGAAGGATTTGGCGCGCGAGCTTCTCGGCGTCGATCTCTCCAAGCAGCTCCAGCTTTCCGATTGGGGGGCCGAGACGCTCACCGAGCCGCAGCTTGCCTATGCGGCTTCCGACGTGCTGCACCTGCATGCGCTGAAGGAGAAGCTCGACGCCATGCTGGCCCGCGAGCACCGTACCGAACTGGCCGCGGCCTGTTTCACATTCCTGCCCGACCGTGTCCGGCTCGACCTAGGCGGTTGGGCGAACGAGGATATTTTCGCCCATTCGTAAACTTTTCCGCCGCGAACGGGCCATATTCGCAGGACATTGTTTAACCGTTTAATTGTAAGATGAGCGCCGCAGCTCAAGCGATGCCGCGACCTGTAAGGTGAACCGCCTGACCACGGCCTATTCGAGCAACGAGAACGGACCCCGCGGCGCAGCCATCGCGGATTTGTCTGCGCGCGAACGTATGTTTCGCCGCGCCACGCGCCACTCGCAGCGCGTACGGTTTTTGCGCGTCGCGCTGCCGGTTGCCCTCGTCGTCAGCACCGCCGCGACCTTTTTCGTGGTCTGGTACAACCCGCTGCGGATGCTCTCCGACCTGCCGGCCAGCATCAGTGGTTTGATGACCGCCGGCAGCTTGATGACCATGACTGAGCCGAAGCTTTCCGGATACACCCACGACAAGCGTCGCTATGAGCTCAGCGCGACCGCCGCCGAAAACATCACGAGTGCGATTGTCAACTTTCGCGAGCCGCATGCCACGTTGGAGATGCTGGATCAAAGCAAGATCGACATGAAGGCGGCAGTCGGCATTTTTGATCGCAACGCCAACCAACTCACGCTCAATCGCAATATCGTGTTGACGTCCACCAGCGGCTATGAGGTGCGTCTCAATCAGGCCGTGATCGACATGAAAAGCGGCAATATCGTCTCCGACCAGCCGGTCGAGGTTAAGATGCAGCAAGGCACGTTGCAGGCCAATCGGCTTGAAGTGACCAGGTCCGGTGAGATCATCCGCTTCGATGGCGGGGTGGTGATGAATCTCATGCCGGAGAGCGACGAAACCCGCGACCCCCCGAAGGTGCCGCAATGATTTCTACGCCGCACATGTGCATCCGACTCTTCTTGGCCGTTCTCGCGGTCGTATTCGCGGCATTCGGCGCGGCGGCGCAATCGACTGTTTCAAATGCGCTGCAGGGCTTCACGCAAAACAATGACAGGCCTGTCCAGATCAAGGCGCAGTCGTTCGAGATCCGCGACAAGCAGCATACCGCGGTCTTCAGTGGCAGCGTGCACGTCGTGCAGGGCGACACGCAAATTCGCTGTCGCTCGTTGATCGTGACCTATGATCCGCAAGGAACCTCCGGCAGCGCCCCGGCCGCCGCGCCGGGCCCGGGCGGGCGGTCGCAAATCAGCCGGCTCGAGGCGCTCGGCGGTGTCACCGTGACGCAAAAGGACCAGGTCGCGTCCGGCGATACCGGCATCTATGATCTGCGTGCCAAAACCATCATGCTGGTGGGCAATGTCGTGGTGAGCCAGGGCCAGCAGGTGATGCGCGGCGAGCGTTTGGTCGTCGACCTCAATACCGGCGTCTCGCGCGTCGAATCCGGAAAATCGCGGGGCGCGGTGGAAATGCTCATTCCGCAGCAGAATAATACCAAGCCAGGCGCACCCGCGCGCGAGATGCCGCGCCTCGATCCGCTGCGTCCGGCGCAACCGAATTGATCGAGCGGGGCTCGTCGCGCGGTTGAAAGCAAAACAGCCCGCGGTTATCAACGCACGACGCCAACTCCGAGCCGCGAGGCTGACGTGTTCGACTTCTTTGCGTATTTCCGCCCCAAGCGCCGGCCCGCTCCGCGCGGCCGGCAGGCGGGCAACGGCCGTTTCCCCGGATCCGAGTCGGGCAGGGGGACCCTCATGAGCGGCCCGGTAATCGTCACCCGCGAAGGCGCCGCGCACGCCCAGCCTTTGCCGCGCAGCGCTCCTGCCCAGCGTTCCGCACAGCAGCGCAGCCCGCAGCAGAATTATCTTGCGGCTCATGCGGTCGAGAAGAGCTTCGGCGGCAGCAAGGTGGTGAAAGGCGCAAGCCTTTATCTTCGCCGCGGCGAAGCGGTCGGCCTGCTCGGCCCGAACGGCGCCGGCAAGACCACCATCTTCTATATGATCACCGGCCTGATCAAAGCCGACTCCGGCCGCATCGAGCTCGACGGCCACGACGTGACCGAACTGCCCATGTATCAGCGCGCGCGGCTCGGCATCGGCTATCTTCCGCAGGAGGCCTCGATCTTTCGCGGGCTGAACGTTGAGGACAACATCCGCTCGGTCCTCGAAGTGGTGGAGCCGAACCGCCGCCGCCGCGATCACGACCTCAACGCACTGCTCGAGGAATTCAACATCGCGCGTTTGCGCAAGACACCCTCTATCGCGCTCTCCGGCGGCGAGCGCCGTCGTGTCGAGATCGCGCGCGCGCTCGCCACCCGGCCGAGCTACATGCTGCTTGACGAACCGTTCGCCGGCATCGATCCGATCGCGGTCGGCGACCTTCAGGCCCTGGTGCGGCACCTGACCAATCGCGGCATCGGCGTGCTGATCACCGATCACAACGTGCGTGAAACGCTCGGCCTCACCGACCGCGCCTACATCATCTATTCGGGC
This sequence comes from Xanthobacteraceae bacterium, assembly GCA_035501735.1. Lineage (GTDB taxonomy): Bacteria > Pseudomonadota > Alphaproteobacteria > Rhizobiales > Xanthobacteraceae > PNAI01. Next base: position 9,216 of record DATJVR010000031.1, read on the forward strand.
GAGGTCCTGATGGAGGGCCGCACCGAGGATATCGTGAATAACCCCGATGTCCGCCGGCTGTATTTGGGTGAGGAATTCAGGCTCTAGCTCGGCAATGCCAGCAGGAAGCCGACGAACAGGGCCAGGAGCAGGCCGAAGAACGTAGCCAAGAAAAGGTCCAGGGAATTGCCCAAAAAGTAGCCCTCCGCGGCCTCTGCCACCCCGTTAACGACTGACATAGCGATATGGTGTACACCGGGTCCGGAAACCGATAAGCAAGAACCGGACCAACTCACGTATACCCATGGCACTGACCCCAAGACTGGAAATGCGGCAGAGCCAGGCGCTCGTGATGACGCCGCAGCTGATGCAAGCCATCAAGCTGCTGCAGCTCTCGAACCTGGACTTGGCCGCCTATGTCGAAGGGGAGCTTGAACGCAACCCCCTGCTCGAACGGGCCGGCGAAGGCGAGCCGGGCCAGGCCGAGCCGCAACCCGAACAGTCGAATGCCGCGCCGGATGAGGCCGCGCCGGGTGACTGGATCGGCCAGGACCTCGAAGTCAGCCGCACCGCCATGGAGGGCAAGCTCGGCACCGAGCTCGAGAACGAATTCCCCGATGACGCGAACCAGGCGGCCCCGCGGGCGAACGCGGAAATGCCCGCGTCCTATTCGCAATGGTCCGGCGTCGGCTCGGGTGGTCACGAGGACAGCGACTACAATCTCGAAGCCTTCGTCTCGGCCGAGGTCACGCTTGCCGATCATCTCGCCGAGCAGCTTGTGCTGGCGATTTCCGATCCGGCCCGGCGGATGATCGGCCAGTACCTGATCGATCTCGTCGATGAAGCGGGCTACATCGTCGGCGATCTGGCGACCGTCGGCGAAAAACTTGGCGCCACGCAAGCCGAAGTCGAATCGGTGCTCGCGATCCTGCAGACCTTCGACCCGCCGGGCGTCTGCGCCCGCACCCTCACCGAATGTCTCGCCATCCAGCTCAAAGAGCAGGATCGCTTCGATCCTGCCATGGCGGCTCTCGTCGAGCATCTTGATCTCTTGGCCAAGCGCGAACTTGGCGCGCTGCGCAAAATCTGCGGCGTCGGCGAAGAAGACCTGACCGATATGATCGCCGAAATTCGCAATCTGAACCCCAAGCCCGGCCTCGCCTTCGGCTCGACCATGGTGCAGCCGATCGTGCCCGACGTGTTCGTGCGCTCGGGCCCCAACGGCAGCTACACCGTCGAGCTCAATTCCGACACGCTGCCGAAAGTGCTGGTGAACCAGGCCTACTACGCGAACGTGTCGAAATCCGCCGTCAACGATAAGGAAAAATCCTATCTCGCCGAGTCGCTGCAGTCAGCCACCTGGCTGATTCGCGCGCTCGATCAGCGCGCCAAGACGATTCTCAAAGTGGCAACCGAAATCGTGCGCCAGCAGGATGCCTTCTTCGCCTATGGCGTGCGCCATTTGCGCCCGCTTAATCTCAAGACCATCGCCGACGCCATCAGCATGCATGAGTCGACCGTTTCGCGCGTCACCGCCAACAAATACATGGCGACCAGCCGCGGCATATTCGAGCTGAAATATTTCTTCACCTCCGCGATCGCCGCCGCCGACGGTGGCGAGGCCCATTCGGCCGAAGCCGTACGCCATCACATCAAGCAATTGATCGACACCGAAAACCCGCGCCATGTTTTGTCCGACGACACGATCGTGGAAAAACTGCGTTCGGCCGGCATCGACATCGCGCGCCGCACCGTCGCCAAATATCGCGAGGCCATGCGCATTCCATCGTCGGTCCAGCGACGCCGGGACAAGCAGAACGAAGGCGCGGCCGCGTCTTGACGCTCCAAGACGCGGTTCATAACTGAAAATAAAGCCGGGTGTGATGCAATTTCAGCATTTCCGGAGGACGTCATGTCGTTTCGCGTGTCGGGAAAGAACATTCAGGTCGGCGAAGCATTGCGGGAACGGATCAGCGCACGGGTTGCCGAGGCCATGGGAAAATTTTTCGACGGCGGATATTCCGGTCACGCCACCATCGGCAAGGATGGTTTTGGCTTCCGCACCGAATGCGCGTTGCATCTTGATTCGGGGATCACGCTGCATGCCGACGGTCAGGCCGCCGATCCTTATGACAGCGCCGATCAGGCCGCGATTCGCATGGAGAAGCGTCTGCGCCGCTACCACGGACGGCTCAAGGCGCACATGCGCAACAGCAACCACAAAGCTGCTGACTCCGCCATCTCGGCGCCAAGCTACGTCATCGCAGCGCCCGGGCACGAGAGCGACGAGGAGATCACCGATTTCAATCCTGTCATCATCGCCGAGGCCACGACCGCCCTCAGGAGGCTGTCGGTGAGCGAGGCCGTGATGGAACTCGATCTGACCGGCGCCCCGGTCGTGATCTTTCGCCATGCCGGGCATGGCCGCATTAATCTAGTTTACCGGCGCGCCGACGGTCACGTTGGCTGGATCGATCCGCCGGCGGTTTCCACCGAACACCATTGACGGTTGGGCGGAGCGCCCCTATGTTCCGCGGCCTTCCGACCATGTTGAGTTGATTTTCCGACCCCTGGACGGTCCCATGCCGCTTACCGATCTCGTCGTGCCGAACGCGGTCATTCCCGCGTTGAAGGTCAACGGCAAGAAGCAGGCGATCCAGGAGCTCGCCGCCAAGGCAGCCGCGCTCACCGGGCTGAGCGAACGCGAGATTCTCGAGATCCTGCTTCAGCGCGAAAAGCTCGGCTCGACCGGCGTCGGCAACGGCGTCGCCATTCCGCATGGCAAGCTCGCCAAGCTCAACAAGCTGTTTGGCCTGTTCGCGCGTCTCGAGCGGCCGATCGATTTCGAAGCGCTCGACAACCAGCCGGTCGATCTGATCTTTCTTCTGCTCGCGCCGGAAGGCGCCGGCGCCGATCACTTGAAGGCGCTCGCGCGCGTCGCGCGGATTTTGCGCGATCCGGACATAGCCCAGAAGCTCCGCGAGTCGCGCGACGCCGAAGCGCTCTACGCCGTGCTCGCCCTTACGCCGGCTAGCGCGGCTTGAACCAACCCCGCAGGCCGGCGTATGCCGGCTTGCGCATCCTTGATTTCAGGAAAATCCTTCAGGCGAGAGCGCGTCGCGCTCGTCGAGGCATGCTGCGCGGACGTTTCGCGCAAAGGCTCAGTGCACGCTCACCGTTTCGAGCGAATGCGTGAGCGCATTGGCGACCGCAGCCTCGCGGCTATCGGTGACCAGGATCGGCGTGCCGTCCGCGGCATGCAGCGCGAACAGACGAATTCCGGGCTGCATCTCCGGCGCCTCGGGGTAGAGACTGTGCACGTCCTCCGAACGGATCGGCTTGACGTACGCGATCTTGCCGCCGCCGAGCACGGCGAAGGCCTGTGTTGACATCATCGGATGTCCATTCTCCAGTTGGTACTTCACTTCGTTCTTCATGGCTCTCGACTCCTTTCCTACTTTCTCGGTCGAGACCGATTTGCACACGACGCTACTCGTGTTCCGTGATATTGACCGTCCGGACCATCCGCGTCTGTTCAGGACGCGCAAGGTCGACGGACAGCAGTCCATTCCTTAGATCGGCTCCCAACACCGCCATGCCGTCGGCCAGCACGAACGTGCGTTGGAACTGCCGTGCCGCAATGCCGCGGTGAAGAAACTGCCGGCTTTTGTCCTCCTGCTGACGCCCGCGGATGACGAGTTCCTTCTCTTCAACCGTGACGTCGAGCTGATCGAGCGTAAATCCCGCAACCGCGAGCGTGATGCGCATGCGCTCGGGGTTCTTGTCGTCGCGGGGAATGCGTTCGATGTTGTACGGAGGATAGCCGTCGGCCGCCTTGGCAACGCGATCGAGCACGCGCTCGATTTCATCGAAGCCGATAAGGAACGGACTGGATAACGACGGAACTCGCGACATCTCAAAGCCCTCATTCAAGCGACTTTGACCGGGACCCGTAAGGCATCCCAATCGTCGGCAAACTGTCGCCGGCGATCACCATCCAATATGGGGGCTGGAAGTTAAGCTTTCAAGAATTGCGCTAAGATTGAAATAAAATGGATACCATGGGCATCCAATAACGACATATAAACTCTCGTTCCGACGCTTCAACCATTGCGCACGCCATGAAATCAGCCCCGAAATTGACCGTCCGCGGCCTTAGCAGCACAGCCGTAGAGCTGCCAATGACGGTTCCACTTGGAACCAGTCGCGGCGTCATTTCCAAGGCGTCTTTCCTGCTGATCGATGTGCTCACCGAGGAGGGCATCACCGGCCGCAGTTATTTGTTCTGCTACGTGCGTGATGCCGCCAAGGCGATCACGATCTTCCTCGCGGAAGTTTTGCGTGTGACCAAGGGCGAACGCGTCGCGCCCGTCGATCTCTGGAGCAAGCTGTCGAAGCGTTTCACCCTGATCGGCGTGCAGGGCATCGTCCGCATGGCGATGTCCGGCTTCGACGCGGCGTGCTGGGACGCGCTCGCCCAGGCTGCCGGTATGCCGCTGTCGAGGCTTCTGGGCGCCAGCCGCGACCGCGTGCCGGCCTACAATTCCTGCGGCCTCGGCTTGATGCCGCTCAAGGCGCTCGCCGACGAGGCCGCACGGCTTGCCAAGGGCTTTCGCGCAGTAAAACTCCGCCTCGGCTATCCCACGCTGAAGGAGGATCTCGCCGCGCTGCATGCGGTGCGCAGACGGATCGGCGAGGACATCGCCATCATGGTCGACTACAACCAGGCGCTTTCCGTGGCGCAGGCGATGGAGCGCGGCCAGGCGCTCGATCAGGAAGGCATCTACTGGCTGGAGGAGCCGATCCGCCACGACGACTACGCCGGCAACGCCAAACTCGCCCGCGCCTTGAAAACGCCAGTCCAGATTGGCGAGAATTTTTCCGAGAGCACGTCCATGGCCGCCGCCATCGCGGCCGGCGCGCTCGACTACGCCATGCCCGATCTCGAACGCATCGGCGGCGTCACCGGCTTCCAGCGCGCCACCGCGCTTGCCGCCTCACACGGCATCGAAATGTCGTCGCATCTGTTTCCCGAAGTGAGCGCGCATGCGCTGGCGGCGACGCCCACGTGCCATTGGCTCGAATGGGTCGACTGGGCCGAGAAGGTTTTGCAGGACCCGCTGAAGATCGTCGACGGCCACGCCGTCGTTCCCGACCGTCCCGGCAACGGCATGGTGTGGAACAACAAGGCAGTCGAGCGGTATCGCTTTTAGGAAGCGACCGCTGCGAGCGAAGCTATCTTTCTGCCGATCGCCGTCAGTCTGAAGCGCGAGAGCGGCCAGCCACCGAAAGATGACGAAGGCATAATTGCTGATCGGCTGGCCGTGTAAGAGCCCTACCGCACCAGATTGCGCACTTCGTTGGTGATGAAATTGCCCACGCGCCGGCCGCGGTTGCGCACGATGCGCAAGAGGCCGGAATCGACGAAGTAGGTATGCAGGATGCTGTCGCGCGTCTTCACCTCCGGTCCGACCGGATCGGCCGAGTGCCAGGTGTTGTCGCCGACCGCGAACGCGTAGCCGGTATTCGGCGAGAACGGCATCTTCACCACCTTCGGCATGCTGCCGTCCGGCTTCTTCTCATGGAAGATCGTGCCGATATGCTTGGTGCTGTCGTCCGGCGGCAGATAGAACTGCACCGTGATGCCCTTCCACTTGGTGTCGGTGTGCGGGGTGATTTTGTATTTCGGCACGTCGCGCGTCAGAATCGGGATCGGGAACATGCCGATCTCGCCATAGCCCTCGCCGAACCGGCGCTTCAAGCCCGGCGCAAGCCGCCGCACGAACGCCTCTTTGACCTCCTGTGAGCACAGAGCGCGCCCGACCGTGTCCCACACTTCGCGCTTCTTCTCCGGCATGTTGCGGATATATTCCGGAAACAGGTCGATCTTCACGCGCGTCGAGGAGCCGTCGTCGAGGATATTGACGTTGTTGCGGCCGGGCAGCGCGCGATAATCGTCCGCTCCCGGCATCTCGCGCAGCATCGCGGCATAGACGTCCGGCGGGAACACCCGGTCGAATTCCAGATGATAGAACGGCACCTCGCTCGCGCGCGCCTGTTCGATCGATTCCACCAGATATTTCGAGAGCTTTGCGGCAGCTTCGCGCCCGGCCATCGTTGCACCCAAATCAATCGCCGCGATCTTGCCGCAAGGATAATCGCTCGCATGCCGGTCGAGCAAGACCCGCGATTTACCGCGCCTGTTAGGCGCCCTTGAGCTTGAACAGCTTCAGCGCATTGGTGCGGCCGATCTTCAGGCGGTCGTTCTCGCTGATGGGCACGGCATCGAACCAGACCGCAGCGTGGTCGATGTTCTCGAACGGCCAGTCGGTCGAGAACATGACGCGGTCGGACCCCAAGACCATCATGGCGTTCAGAAGCGACGGAAAATTAAAATTGCCAGAGACCGTGATGTGGAAGTTGTTCAGAAAATAGTGCCCGATTTTTTTCTTTGCGGGATAGTTGTGTCGGTTCGGAATCCAGGCGTTGGTATTGTCGACGCGCCAGATGCCGAACGGCAGATTCTCGCCCATGTGGCCGAGAATGATCTGCAGCTTCGGATATTGATCGAACAGCCCGGAGCCCATCAACCTGAGCGCGTGCACCGCGGTCTCCTGCCCGAACGCCCAGGTCGGCCCCAACAGCCACTCATGACCCTTGTAGATGCGCGAGTCCTGCGGTAGCGGATTGCGTGGATGCAGGTAGAACGGCACGTCGAGCTTCTCCGCCGTCTGCCAGAACGGCCAGTATTGCTTCTCGTCCAGATACGCGGTCGTGTTCGCATCGCCGATCTGCGAGAATCCGTTCACCAGCGCGCCGACCATGCCGAGGTCCTTGACGCAGCGCTGCAATTCTTTCGCGGCAAGCTCGGGATCCTGCATCGGCAGCGCGGCCAGCGCCTGGAACCGGTCGGGACGCTTGCGCACATTCTCGGCCAGATAGTCGTTGGCCTTGCGCGCGATCTCGTTGGCCTTCTTGGCGTCGGGAATCGCCTGGATGGCCGGCGCGTTCAACGACAGGATCATCATCTCCATGCCGAACTCGTCCATCAGGCGCAGACGTCGGCCGTGCAGATCGAGAACCCGCTCGCGCACCTCCTTCCAGATGTCGTCGGGGAAGAATCCTTTCGAATCCATCACCGTGTCGTCGATGGCGAAGTGCTCTTCCAGCCCGATTTTGCCCTTCATGAAACTCTCCCCGAATTTGGCGCGATACTATTCAGGTCCCGCCGAAAAACGAAAGCCGCCAGCAAGGCGGCTTGTTTTCATGTCCAGGGCGCCTCCGCCTTGGCGAAAGCTGGTGGAGCCAGGGGGAGTCGAACCCCCGACCTCGTGAATGCCATTCACGCGCTCTCCCAACTGAGCTATGGCCCCGAATTCTCTCCACGCGGCCGGCAACCGCCCCGACATCATATGTGGAATTGGGTTTAAGTTTCCTCTTCGTCCTCGCGGCCCTCGCCGACGATACCGGCAACGTCCTCGTCGCCTTCCTCCTGCTGCTCGATGAACGCGGCGTCCTCGATCGGTTCCTCGTCCATTTCGATCTCCTCCTCGGCTTCCGCCCCTTCCGCGGCTGGGGCTTTGACCTTCTTCCCCTGAGCCTCGGCGTCCGCCTCCTCGAGCGAGACGAATTCGGTGTCCGCCACTTCCGGCTTCACCACCACCGCCACCGGCTCCTTCACCGGTTTGGGCGCCGGCGCGGCTGCGGCGGCCGGCTCCGGTCGCGCACGCGCTGGCGCGGCCACCTGGAAGACAGTGGCGCATTTTGGACATACGATGGGAATCTTGCTGAGATCGTAGAATTTTGCGCCGCAATTGGCGCACAAACGCTTGGTGCCGAGCTCGGGTTTTGCCACGGTCGAGGTTTCCTGCGGATGGGGTCAGAAATTTGGTGTCTCACTTGGCTAGTTGTGCCGGCCCTGTCAATAGCGTTGGCAATGGCAATTTCCCCGGGTTTCCCGGGCACTCACCCTCTCGTGACGCCTTTCCCCGCGCATGTTAGGACGGCACATATTTGGGTCACACCGTCATGGACCAAGCCGCCGCAACACCGCTGACCGCCCGCCGCGGCTCCCCGCTGGCTGGTCGCGTGCGCGTACCGGGCGATAAGTCGATATCGCTGCGCTCCCTGATCCTCGGGGCGCTCACGGTCGGTGAGACTAAAATCCAGGCCATGCTCGAAGGCGAGGACGCGCTCTCGACCGCGCGCGCCATGCAGGCGCTTGGCGCGACGGTGGAGCGGACCGGCGAGGGGGCCTGGCGCATCCTCGGCGTCGGCGTCGGCGGTTTCGCCGAGCCGCGCGCGCCGCTTGACTTCGGCAATTCCGGCACCGGCTGCCGCCTCGCCATGGGGGCTGTCGCCGGCTGCCCGATCACCGCCACGTTCGACGGCGACGCGAGCCTGCGCTCGCGGCCGATGCGCCGCATCCTCGATCCGCTCCAGCAGATGGGCGCGCGCACCCTGCAGATCGCCGAGCAGGGCCGTCTGCCGGCGACACTCAAAGGCGCGACCGATCCGATCCCGATCTCCTATGAAACGCCGGTCGCTTCCGCCCAGATCAAATCGGCGGTGCTGCTCGCCGGCCTTGCCGCGCCGGGCGAGACCACGGTGATCGAGCAGGAGGCCACGCGCGACCACACCGAGCGCATGCTGAAACATTTCGGCGCGACCGTGCGCGTGTCGCCTGCCGGCGACCACGGCCGCAAGATCGTGCTGCAGGGCCAGCCCGAGCTCGAGCCCGCGCCGGTCGTGGTGCCGGCCGATCCTTCGTCGGCGGCCTTCCCGATGGTCGCGGCGCTGATCGTGCCCGGTTCCGACATCATCCTCGAAGGCGTGATGACCAATCCGCTGCGCTCCGGATTGCTCACCACCCTGCGTGAGATGGGCGCCGCGATCGAAGTGCTCGCTTCGCGCAACGACGGCGGCGAGGATGTCGCCGATCTGCGCGTCAAGGCTGGCCCGCTCAAGGGCGTCGACGTGCCGGCCACGCGCGCGCCCACCATGATCGACGAATATCCGATCTTGAGCGTTGCGGCCGCTTTCGCCGAAGGACCGACGCGCATGCGCGGTTTGCAGGAGTTGCGCGTCAAGGAATCTGATCGGCTTGAAGCAACTGCCGCGATGCTGCGCGCGAACGGGGTCCAGGTCGCAATCGACAAGGACGATCTGATCGTGCAGGGCAAAGGCCGCGCGCCTGGTGGCGGGCTCGTGGCCACGCACATGGATCATCGCATCGCGATGTCGGCGCTCGTTCTCGGCATCGCGTCCGAACAGGGCGTGAAGGTCGACGACACGGCTTTCATCGCCACAAGCTTTCCGGGTTTCGTTGAGATGATGCGCTCGCTCGGCGCCGAATTTTCATGATCATCGCCATTGACGGCCCGGCCGCCTCCGGCAAGGGCACTATCGGCAAGCAACTAGCCGCGCGTTACGGCCTGCGCCATCTCGACACGGGTCTGATTTACCGCGCGGTGGCGAAAGCCATGCTCGACGCCGGCCATGATCCGAACGACAAGCCGCGCGCGATCGCCGCCGCCAAAGCGCTCGATCCCTCGCAACTCGATGAAGTCGTGCTCAAGCGAATCGGGATCGCAGGACCGGCATCCATCGTCTCGGCGATCCCCGAAGTGCGCGCCGCTTTGCTTGCCTTCCAGCGCGAGTTCGCGGCGACGCCGCCTGGCGCCGTGCTCGACGGCCGCGACATCGGCACCGTGATCGCGCCCGATGCCGATGTGAAGATTTTCGTCGTCGCTTCGCCCGAGGCGCGTGCCCGCCGCCGCTTCCTCGAATTGCAACAACGTGGCGAGAGCGTAAATGAAAAGGAAATCCTCGCTGACATTTTGAAGCGCGACGAACGCGACAGCTCGCGCGCGGCCGCGCCGCTCGTTCGCGCCCCGGATGCGCACTTGCTCGACACCACGCATTTGGATATAGACGCCGCAGTCCGGGCCGCCGTCGCCATTGTGGAGGCTGCGCGAGCGGGTTGAGGGTGCGTATGCCCTCGATTTAGGGCTCAAAACCCTCGCTTTTGCCGCATTTTAGCTGCGCTAATGATGTGGTTTCCCGGAAAGAACATCGTCCCGACCGTTCGGATGATCGGGCCGGCCCGCTGGATAGCCAGCGGCAGCCAGGGGTCGCGGGGCCCTTGGCCCGAACGGAATGGACGCCACTCAAACCGCCGGTCTGCCCGTCAGGAGATTTCATGGCCACAGCCACCAGTACCGCGCCGTCGCGCGAGGATTTTGCCAAGCTGCTCGATGAATCGTTCGGCACCGGCAATCTGCAGGAAGGGTCCGTCATCAAGGGGACCGTCGTCGGCATCGAGAAGGATTTGGCCGTCATCGATGTCGGACTGAAGACCGAAGGGCGCGTTGCGCTGCGCGAGTTCGCGGGACCGGGCCGTCAGGCCGAGATCAAAGTCGGCGACACCGTCGAAGTCTACTTGGAGCGCGTCGAGAACGCGCTCGGCGAAGCGGTGCTCTCGCGCGACAAGGCGAGACGCGAGGAGAGCTGGGGCAAACTGGAATCCGCCTTCAAGAACAACGAAAAAGTCCAGGGCGTCATCTTCAATCAGGTCAAAGGCGGCTTCACCGTCGATCTCGACGGCGCGGTCGCGTTTCTCCCGCGCAGTCAGGTCGATATCCGCCCGATCCGCGATGTCACCCCGCTGATGAACGTGCCGCAGCCGTTCCAGATCCTGAAAATGGATCGCCGCCGCGGCAACATCGTCGTCTCCCGCCGTACCGTGCTGGAAGAGACTCGCGCCGAGCAACGCCAGGAACTGGTGCAGAATCTCGAAGAGGGCCAGGTCATCGACGGCGTGGTCAAGAACATCACCGACTACGGCGCGTTTGTCGATCTCGGCGGCATCGACGGCCTGCTGCACGTCACCGACATCGCCTGGCGCCGGGTCAATCATCCGAGCGAGGCGCTCACCATCGGCCAGCAGGTCAAGGTGAAGATCGTGAAGATCAATCACGAGACCCACCGCATCTCGCTCGGCATGAAGCAACTGCTCGACGATCCCTGGCAGGGTATCGAGGCGAAATATCCGGTCGGCGCGCGCTTCAAGGGCCGCGTCACCAACATCACCGACTATGGCGCCTTCGTCGAGCTTGAGCCCGGCATCGAGGGCCTGATCCACGTCTCCGAAATGTCCTGGACCAAGAAGAACGTGCACCCCGGCAAGATCGTCTCCACCTCGCAGGAAATCGAGGTGCAGATTCTCGAAGTCGATCCGGTCAAGCGCCGCATCTCGCTCGGTCTGAAGCAGACCATGCGCAATCCGTGGGAGGTCTTCGTCGAGAAATATCCGCCCGGCACCACGCTCGAAGGCGAGGTCAAGAACAAGACCGAGTTCGGCCTTTTCCTCGGCCTCGACGGCGACGTGGACGGCATGGTCCATCTCTCCGATCTCGATTGGAAGCGGCCCGGCGAGCAGGTGATCGAGGAGTACAAGAAGGGCGATAAGGTCAAGGCGATCGTGCTCGACGTCGATGTCGAGAAGGAGCGCATCTCGCTCGGCATCAAGCAGCTTGAGGGCGACCCCTTCGCCGCCGAAAGCGCCGGCGACCTCAAGAAGGGCGCGGTGGTGACCTGCGAGGTCACCGAGGTCAAGGAATCCGGCCTCGACGTGAAGATCGTCGGCACCGACCTCACCGCCTTCATCAAGCGCTCGGAGCTCGCACGCGACCGCAACGACCAGCGTTCCGATCGTTTCCAGGTCGGCCAGAAGGTCGATGCCCGCGTCACCCAGTTCGATCGCCGCACCCATAAGGTCACGGTCTCGATCAAGGCGCTGGAAGTCGCCGAGGAGAAGGAGGCGATCGCCCAGTACGGCTCCTCCGATTCCGGCGCGACCCTCGGCGACATTCTCGGCACCGCGTTGAAGCGCAAGGGCGAAGAGCCGGCCGAAAAAACGACGAAGGAATGACGGACTTCGCCGGCGCCGTTCGGCTTGCCGGCGTGGCATTTGAAGTAACTGACGCTTTGGGTTCGCCGCTGCCGGCGAATGCTCGAACTCTCCGCGGCGGCGAGGACAAGAATTAACCGCGAAGGAGCGAACCATGTCGCTCGATGCCGATCAGATCGTCGACCGCCGCCGCATGCGGCGCAAGCTTACGTTTTGGCGCGTGGCCGCCGTACTCATCGCCGTCATCGCAATCGTCGGAGTCGCCGCCTTCGCGGCGATACGCAGCGGCGTGACCGGGGGAGCCACCTCCGGCATTGCGCGCATCACCATCGAGGGTTTGATCCGCACCAACCAGGACCGTGTCGAAGCGCTCGACCGGCTCGGCCGCTCCAGCGCCAAAGCAGTGATCGTGCACATCAACAGCCCGGGCGGCACTACCGCGGGCGCCGAGCAGCTCTACGACGCGCTCGTGCAGCTCAGGAGCAAGAAACCCATGGTGGTCGTGGTCGACGGCCTTGCGGCTTCCGGCGCCTACATCGCCGCCATGGCATCCGACCACATCATCGCGCAGCAAAGCTCGCTGGTCGGCTCGATCGGCGTGCTGTTCCAGTATCCCAACGTGGCGGACCTTCTGAAGACCGTCGGCGTCAAGGTCGAGGAGGTCAAATCCTCCCCGCTGAAAGCGGCCCCCAACGGCTTCGAGCCGACGAGCCCCGAGGCCCGCGCCGCGCTTGAATCCATCGTCAAGGATTCCTACGCCTGGTTCAAAGGCATCGTGGCCGAGCGTCGCCACCTTGCCGATGCCGCGCTTGATACCGTGTCCGACGGGCGGGTGTTCACTGGCCGCCAGGGTCTGGAGCTGAAGCTGGTCGACGAGCTCGGCAACGAGCAGACCGCACGTGAATGGTTGGCCAAGGAGAAGAATATCGACATCAAGACCCCGGTCCGTAACTACCAGCTCTCCCCGCGCTTCGGCGATCTGCCCTTCATACATGTGGCCGTGATCAGCCTGCTCAATGCCGTCGGGCTGACCTCGGTCGCCCATCGCCTTGAGGCCTGGGGCACGGTCCAGGCGATCGATGAGCTCAACCTTGACGGTCTGTTGGCGCTTTGGCACCCTCCACTAGCCAATTGATAGGACCGGATATTCCGGACCCGACCGACACCGATAGGCGATAGAGCCGATGATCAAATCCGAGCTTGTCCAGCGTATTTCCACGCAGAACCCCCATCTCTATCAGCGCGACGTCGAGAACATCGTCAACGCCATCTTGGGCGAGATCACGTCCGCGCTCGCGCGCGGCGATCGCGTCGAGCTGCGCGGCTTCGGCGCGTTCTCGGTCAAGCACCGGCCCGCGCGCACCGGCCGCAATCCGCGCACCGGCGCGCATGTTTCGGTCGCCAAGAAATCCGTGCCCTTCTTCAAGACCGGCAAGGAAATGCGCGAGCGGCTCAACAAGACCGCGCCTTGATTCCGCGCTTAGCGCGCGGCTCAATGAGCAACGCCACCGTCATGGCCGGGCTTGTCCCGGCCATCCACGTCTTTAGGATGACATCATGCAAAAGACGTGGATGCCCGGCCCGAGGTTTACACGCGGGCCGGCCGAAGTCCGGACCCGTGTGCCAGGCATGACAAGAGAAAAAAGATGCGCAAGCTCGTCACGGCTTTCATTCTCGTTCCGCTCCTGATCATCTTTATCGCCTTCGCGGTGGCCAACCGCGAAATCGTCACCATCGCGTTTGATCCGTTCGATTCCGAACATCCGGCTTTCGCGCTGACCGCGCCGCTGTTCATTTTGATCGTTATCCTGTTCGGTGCCGGGATGATTTTTGGCGGCCTGCTGACCTGGATGAACCAGCGCAAATGGCGCCGCCGCGCCCGCCTCGCTGAAGCCGAGGCTCGTGCGCTGAAGACCGAACTCGCCGGCCGCCATTGGCCGTCCGAGGACCGGCCGGCGCTGCTGCCCGCGCAACCGCCCGCCCCGCTGACCTTCCCGCCGGCGGCTTGAGGGCAGACAAATCGCTCCGCGCGATGTAGAACCGCGCATGAGCATGATCCCGAAAAGTGGAGACTGGTTTTCGGATCATGCTCGTCTGAGAAGAATCTGAGAAGAGCGAAAATGTCTCTGCTGGTCAAAATATGCGGCCTGAAAACACCGGAAGCACTCGACGTGGCGCTCGCCGTCGGCGCCGACATGGTCGGTTTCGTATTCTTTCCGCCCTCGCCGCGCCATCTCGGCTTCGAGGCCGCGCGCATTCTCGGCGATCGCGTCAAAGGCCGTGCCCAAAAGGTCGCGCTTTCGGTCGACGCGACCGATGCCGACCTCGGCAAATTCATCGAAGCGCTCAAGCCCGATCTGCTCCAGCTTCACGGCAAGGAAACGCCAGAGCGCGTCGCCATCGTGCGCTCGCGCTTCGGCATCCCGGTGATGAAGGCACTGCCGGTGGAAACGCGCGACGATCTCTCGCCCGTCCGTCTTTACGCCAAAGTCGCCGACTGGCTGCTGTTCGACGCCCGAGCGCCGCGCGAGGCAACCCGGCCCGGCGGGCTCGGCAAGGCCTTCGATTGGCGGTTGTTGGAGAATCTCGATCTCACTGTGCCGTTCATGCTCTCCGGCGGCCTCGATGCGGAAAACGTTGCCGAGGCGCTGCGCATCACGCATGCCGGAGCCGTCGATGTGTCTTCCGGCGTCGAAAGCGCGCCGGGCGTGAAGGATCCGGAGAAAATCCGCGCCTTCGTACGCGCCGCGCGCGCCGCCGAGGCGGCACTCAGGCTGGCGAATACCGCATGACCGTGCAGCGGCCCAATTCGTTCCGCACCGGCCCCGACGAACGCGGACATTTCGGCATTTACGGCGGCCGCTTCGTCGCCGAGACGCTGATGCCGCTGATCCTCGATCTGGAAAAGGCCTATGCGGAGGCCAAGGCCGATCCCGCGTTCCGGCGCGAGATGGATGCGCATTTGAAGAATTATGTCGGCCGTCCGTCACCGCTCTATTTTGCCGAGCGCATGACGGCGCACTTTGGCGGCGCGAAAATCTATTTCAAGCGCGAGGATCTCAACCACACCGGCGCCCACAAGGTGAACAACGTGCTCGGCCAGATCATGCTCGCACGTCGCATGGGCAAGCCGCGCGTGATTGCGGAGACCGGCGCCGGCATGCACGGCGTCGCCACCGCCACGCTGTGCGCCAAATTCGGCATCGCCTGCGTGGTCTACATGGGCGCCGTCGATGTCGGCCGCCAGCAGCCGAACGTGCTGCGCATGCAGGCCTTGGGCGCCGAGGTGCGCCCGGTCGAATCCGGCGCCAAGACGCTGAAAGACGCCATGAACGAGGCGCTGCGCGATTGGGTCAGCAACGTCGCCGATACGTTCTACTGCATCGGCACCGTCGCGGGCCCGCATCCCTATCCGATGATGGTGCGCGATTTCCAGTCGGTCATCGGCAACGAGACGCGCGCGCAGATGCAGGAAGCCGAAGGCCGGTTGCCGGATTCGCTGATTGCCTGCATCGGCGGCGGCTCCAACGCCATGGGCCTGTTCCATCCGTTTCTCGACGAGCCTACGATCGAGATTTACGGCGTCGAGGCCGCCGGCCATGGCCTGAAAAGCGGCCAGCACGCGGCTTCGATCGCAGGCGGCAGGCCCGGCGTGCTGCACGGCAACCGCACTTACCTCCTGATGGATAGCGACGGTCAGATCAAGGAGGCGCACTCGATCTCCGCCGGCCTCGACTATCCCGGCATCGGCCCCGAGCACGCCTGGCTCGCCGATGTCGGCCGCATAAAATTTCTCTCCGCCACCGACAAGGAAGCGCTCGCGGCGTTTCAGCTGTGCAGCCGCCTCGAAGGCATCATTCCGGCGCTCGAGCCCTGCCACGCGCTCGCCAAGGTCGCCGACCTTGCGCCCAAGAAACCGAAGGATCACCTGATGGTGGTCAATCTCTCCGGCCGCGGCGACAAGGATTTGGACACCGTCGCCAAGCATCTCGGAGGCAAGCTCTGATGCGGCTCATTGCCTGGTGGAATGGCTTGGGCCGGCAGAAACGCGTCGGCTGGCTGATCATCATCGTCTCGGCCGGCTATATTTTGTATTTCGTGAAGACGCGGCTATTTGCGGATGGTCCCGAGATCACTCGCAAGGAATGGGTTTCCTTCCTCCTCATGTTCGTCGGCGTGATGCTCGGCACGATCAATGTGCGCATGGCCGAGATGCGCGAGCGCAATCAGAGTCTCGCGCCGCCGCCTGCCGGGCCCAAGCGAGCCGCGAAAAAATGACCACGCGCATCGATCGCCGCTTCGCCGCGCTCAAGGCTGAAGGCCGCGCCGCGCTTGTCACCTTCGTGATGGCCGGCGATCCCGACGCGAAGACCTCGCGCGCCATCGTGCAGGCCTTGCCCGAGGCCGGCGCCGATGTGATCGAGCTCGGCATGCCGTTCACCGATCCGATGGCCGACGGCCCCCCCATCCAGGAGGCCGGCCTGCGCGCGCTCGCGGCCGGACAGACCATGGCCAAGACGCTGTCGCTTGTCGCCGCCTTCCGCAAGCGCGATGATTCAACGCCCATCATTCTCATGGGCTATTACAATCCAATTTATGTCTACGGCGTCGATCGCTTCCTGCGCGACGCCAAATCC
Source organism: Xanthobacteraceae bacterium (assembly GCA_035501735.1). Taxonomy (GTDB): domain Bacteria; phylum Pseudomonadota; class Alphaproteobacteria; order Rhizobiales; family Xanthobacteraceae; genus PNAI01. The sequence goes on from DATJVR010000031.1 coordinate 25,743, forward strand.
GCTGGAGTCGACGGCTTGATCGTGGTCGACCTTCCGCCCGAGGAAGACGAGGAGCTCTGTCTGCCCGCACTCAAAGCCGGACTGAATTTCATTCGCCTTGCGACGCCCACCACCGACGACAAGCGGCTGCCTGCCGTGCTCGCGAACACCTCGGGCTTCGTCTATTACGTCTCGATCGCCGGCATCACCGGCTCGGCCGTGCCGGATCTCGCCAAAGTCGCGGCCGCGGTCGCCCGCATCAAGCGCCACACGAAATTGCCGATCGCGGTCGGTTTTGGCGTGCGCAGCGCCAGGGACGCCCGCGCCATTGCACAGAATGCTGACGGTGTCGTGGTCGGTTCGGCGCTCGTCAATGCGGTCAAGGCCAGCCTCGACAAGAAGGGCAAGGCGACCGCGCGCACGGTCAAGGCCGTGATGACGCGTGTGGCCGAACTGGCGAAAGGCGTGCGCGCTGCCCAACGAAAGATTTAATGTTTGCACACCGGCTTGCCCCGCCAAATGCGAAACTGTCCCACTTAAATACGCCGCGATTCAATGCTAGATAGGATTCATGAACTGGCTCACCAACGTCGTCCGGCCGAAGATCCGCAGCATCCTCAATCGCCGCGAGACGCCGGAAAATCTCTGGATCAAATGCCCGGAAACCGGGCAGCTCGTGTTCTACAAGGACGTCGAGGCGAACCAGTTCGTCATTCCGAGCTCCAATTACCACATGCGCATGAGCGCGGTTGTGCGGCTGAAATCCATGTTCGACGGAGAGACGTGGCTGGACATTTCCGTGCCCGAGGTCGCTACCGATCCGCTCAAATTCCGCGACGAGCAGCGTTACATCGACCGGCTGCGTGAAGCCCGCGCCAAAACGAACATGACTGATGCGATCAAGCTCGGCCTCGGCAAGCTTGACGGCATGCCGGTGGTCATCGGCGTGCAGGATTTCGATTTCATGGGCGGCTCGCTCGGCATGGCGGCGGCGGAAGCGGTGATCAAGGGCTTGGAGACCGCGATCGACCGCGGCACGCCGTTCATCATGTTTGCCGCATCCGGCGGTGCACGCATGCAGGAAGGCATCCTGTCGCTCATGCAATTGCCGCGCACAACGGTCGCCGTGCAAAAGATGCGCGAGACCAACAAGCCCTACATCGTCGTGCTCACCAATCCGACCACCGGCGGCGTCACCGCCTCCTACGCGATGCTCGGCGACGTGCATATTGCGGAGCCCGGCGCGCTGATCGGTTTCGCCGGCCCGCGCGTGATCGAGCAGACCATCCGCGAGAAATTGCCCGAAGGGTTCCAGCGCGCGGAATATTTGAAAGAGCACGGCATGGTCGACATGGTGGTCCACCGCCATAAGTTGCGCGCGACCCTTTCCCAGCTCTGCCGGATGCTGACCAAGGCGCCGCCGCCCATGGCGCGCAGCAATCTTCCGGCGCGGGCGAGAGCGTGAACGGCCTATTCACTTTCGCCCGCTAGGGCTGAAAGCTGCTGCTCCTTGAACATTGCCATGACCCCGATCGACTCAATCCTCGCGCGGCTGCTCGCGCTACATCCCAAGCGGATCGACCTGTCGCTCGACCGCATCGAGCGGCTGCTTGATGCGCTCGGGCATCCGGAGCGACGCCTGCCGCCGGTGATCCACGTCGCCGGCACCAACGGCAAGGGTTCGACGGTGGCCTTTGCCCGCGCCATGCTCGAAGCCGCGGGCCGCCGCGTGCACGTCTATACCTCGCCGCATCTCGTGCGCTTCAACGAACGCTTTCGCATCGCCTCGCCCGATGGCGGCAAGCTCGTGTCGAATGACGAACTCGCGGCCGCGCTCACCGAATGCGAGCAGGTCAACGGCTCTGCCCCCATGACCGTGTTCGAGATCGAAACCGCCGCCGCGTTTCTTTTGTTCTCGCGTCATCCCGCCGATGTGTTGCTGCTCGAGGTCGGCCTCGGTGGCCGCCTCGACGCGACCAACGTGGTCGAGAAACCCCTGGTTTCGGTCATCACGCCGGTTTCGCTCGATCATGCGGAATTCCTTGGCGACAACCTTGAAGGCATGGCCGCCGAAAAGGCCGGGATCATCAAGCGCGGCGTGCCGGTGGTGGTCGGTCCGCAACAGCCGGAGGCCCTGGCGGTGATCGAGCGCCGTGCCGCCGCCTTGCGCGCGCCGCTGCATGTGGCAGGCGAGCATTGGAACATCCACCGCGAACATGGCCGCTTGGTCTACCAGGACGACGATGGCTTGCTCGATCTTCCGTTGCTGAAACTGCAGGGCCGCCATCAGTTCGACAATGCCGGAGTTGCGATCGCGGCGTTGCGCGCTTCGCGCATCGACATTCCGCAAAGTTCCTATGACGCCGGCCTCGTCCGCGCCGACTGGCCCGCGCGCCTGCAACTTCTCGCGCAAGGCCGCCTCTCGGCGCTCGCGCCAACCGGTAGCGAACTCTGGCTCGACGGCGGCCACAATCCCGACGGCAGCCGCGTGGTGGCGGCCGCGCTCGGCGACATCGAGGAGCGCGTCTCCCGTCCGTTGGTGCTGATCGTCGGCATGCTCGCCACCAAGGATAGCGCGGGTTTTCTGCGCAACTTCGCCGGCCTCGCACGCCGCCTGATTGCGGTGCCGATCCCGCGTCAGGAAAAAAGCCTGCCCGCCGAAACGATCGCCGAAACCGCGCGCGAGGTCGGCATTCCGGCGGACACCCGCGAGGATCTCAAGAGTGCATTGACGGCCGTCGTGCGGATGGATTTGCATCCCTCCCCGCGCATCCTGATCACCGGCTCGCTTTATCTGGCCGGCGAGGTGCTCGCGCTCAACGGCACGCCGCCGGACTGATCACGTGAAACAGCGAGACGATCTGGTTTTGTGTTCATCTGTAAACGCCGAAGGCCGGCTTTCGGGCCGGCCTTCACGTAAATAAATAAATCTGCGCCCGCGATCACGCCATCGCGGTGGTGATCCACTGTTCGAGCTTCTGCTTGGGGGCGGCGCCCACTTGCCGCGATGCCAGCTCGCCGTTCTTGAAGATCATCAGCGTCGGGATCGACATGATGCCGTACTTCGAGGCCGTCGCCGGATTCTCGTCCACGTTGAGTTTGACGATCTTCACCTTGTCGCCCATGACGCCGGCGATTTCCTCCAGCGCCGGAGCGATCATCCGGCACGGCCCGCACCATTCGGCCCAGAAATCGACCACGACCGGCCCTTTTGCCTTCAAGACTTCAGTATCAAAGTTCGCATCGGAAACCTTGTTAACGGTCATGGAACACCTCGATTGGGGCGGGAATCGCGTCAGCGGTGCAAGAACCTATGTATGGCGCCCCATAGCGTCAAGGCGGCTCACGCGGGCTTGTACGAGGCGAGCGCCGCGTCCATGGCCTCGGCGGGAATCTCCATCAATTCAGGCCCTTCGGTCCAGACCAGCGCGGCGCGCACCGGTCGGCCGGGATAGAGACTCGATAATACCGCCCGATAGAGCGCGAGTTGGGTGATGTAGTCTGCGTGCCTGTCCGTCGCTTCGGCAAGCGTGCGCGGTGCTGGAGAGTTGGTCTTGTAGTCGGCGATTAAAACCGCATCCGCACCGACGACGAGCCGATCCACCTGACCAACGACCGGCCGCTCGCCGACGCGACCTGCGATCGGCAACTCCGCATGGCTGCCCGGCGCAAACAGCGCGGCGAAGCGCGCGTCGTCGAGCACCCCCTGCACGAGCCGCATGATCGCGCCGCGCTCCGCATCGTTCAAATCTTTTCCTGCGCGCGCGAGATAGTGCTCCGCTTTTTGCGCGCGCAGTTCGGGCAAAACGTCAGGGAGCGATTGCATCAGACGGTGAACGAGGCGGCCACGCAGCAGCGCCCGCGCGCGCGCTTCGCCTTTGCCACTCAATGGGGATGTCTCCTCCGATGCGGCCGAGGGTCGAATCGGACTGGGTCGCACAGTATCAGGCTGCGCCTCGCGCTTGAGCCACGCGGGCAAAGCGATCGGTTTCTCGGCATCGTTCGCGGTTGAGATTTTGCCGGCTGGCGCCGCGGTAATTTTGCGATACCGCCAGACTTTTCCCTCACCGTCGTCGGCCGGTTCCTCGACCAGTCCGTCGCTAAGCGCCTTGCATACGAGATCGTACCAGCAGCCCGCCGGCCGTCTCTTCTCGCCGTCGATGCCGCACACGACCAACCGGTCGATGGTGCGTGTCATCGCCACATAGAGCAGCCGTCGGTATTCGGCCTCCGCGGCACCGCGCGCAGTTGCTCGCGCAGCCGCCATCGGCCCGACGTCGGCGTCCTTCTTTCCGGCCCAGACCAGCGGCGTGGACATGTCGGTGGCCGCGCGTTCGCCCAGCGCGAGCAGTCGCGGCGGATGAAAACCCTCGGAGGGCGTGGTGGTATCGGCGAGGATCACGATCGGCGCTTCCAGCCCCTTGGCGCCGTGCACGGTCATCACCCGCACTTCGTCGCGTGCGATTTCCATGTCGCGCCGCACTTCCGATTTCGTCGCGCGCAGCCAGGCGGCAAAGCCTTGCAGCGACGGCGTCTCGCTGCGTTCATAGTCGAGCGCGAGGTTTAAGAACTCATCGAGCGCGTCGGCGGCCTCAAGTCCGAGCCGCGCGAGAAATTTTCCCCGCCCGCCTTCGGCATTGAGCAGCCGCGCGTAGAACGCAAACGGCATCTCGTTCAGCGCCGCCTGCTCGAGCTGATCGAGCTGCTTCGCCGTCGCCGTATAAATCGGATCGCGACCCGCTCCGGCGTTGAGCGCCGCCCGCAATGAGCCCTTGCGGTTCCACGCGATGTCGAACAATTGCTCCTCGCTCAATCCGAACAGCGGGCTTTTCAGCACGGTCGCGAGCGCAAGATCGTCGTCCGGCAACAGCAGCGCGTCTGCAAGCGCAAGCAGATCCATCACCGCGATATGGTCGGTCAGCACCAGGCGGTCGGCGCCGGCGACCGGAATGGCGAGATCCTTCAGCGCGCGAATGATCGCGTCGAACAGCGCGCCGCGTCGCCGCACCAGGATGAGCACATCGCCCGGCCGCTTGCCCTGCCGCTGCCAGACCCCCACCGTCTTTGCGATCCGGATCGCGAGCCGCGCCGCCGGGCTGCTCTCGGTCGCCGTGTCAAATGGCGCGTCCCAGGCTTCGATTTCGCGTCTTTTCGCCGGCTTTTCGGTATCCCAAATTTCGACCAGTCCCGGCGCTGCCTCCGGCAAGGCGGCATGGTCCAGATAGCCGGCCTGTTCCGACACGATGCTCAAATAGATATCGTTCGCCTTGAACACGATGTCGACCGCGGACAGTAGATTGGCCCCCGAACGGAGCGAGTGATCGAGGCTCACCCGCTGCAGCGCACGATTGACCGCCCTGGATAGCCTGTCGAACTCCTCGCGCATCGCCTCGAATTCGCGCGGCGCCGCCCCCTGGAATGAAAAGATCGACTGCTTCTCGTCGCCCACGGCGAAAATCGTACGCCGCGTCGCATGCGCGCCTTCGCCGGCGAAGAATTCCGCGACCAGCGCGCGCACGATCGCCCATTGCTTCGGGCTCGTATCCTGCGCCTCGTCGATCAGCACATGGTCGATGCCGGCGTCGAGCTTGTAGTGCACCCAAGCGGCCGCCGTGTTCGACAACAGCGCAAGCGCCTTGTCGATCAAGTCGTCGTAATCGAGCAGGCCGCGGCGCATTTTCTCCGTACGATAGCGCTCGATCACGCTGGCTGCGATCGCGATGAGCGCAGCGCTGCGGTCGCGCACGGCGATTGCACGCCTGCGCTTCACCAGTACGCAGACGCGGTTCTGTTCCGCCATCAACCGTTCGTACAACGCCGGGTGTTTGTCCTGGATCGCTTTGGTCAGCAGCCGCGCGCGCCGCGACCGTTCATTGGTGCAAAAAATATCGAGGTACGTTTCGAGCCGCTCGTCGGCCGGCAAGGTCTCAAGCAGAGCAAATCGATCGCCATGCTCTTGGTCGCCCTTCGAGCCTTCTGCCAATGCGGCGGCAATCGCGCACCACTCGGACGACGCGATTTTCGAGCCGGCGAAGAATTCGGCGTCGATATTCTCGATGCTGTCATTTGCGCCGATGCCGAACGCCTGTGAAAGCTGCACCGCGGCGGCCTCAACGCTTCCGGCCTGGTCGATCCACCCGGTGACCCGGTCGCGCTCGGCGATGGCCTCGGCCAACACCTCACGAAACGTCTGATCGGCCGCTGTTGCAATCGCCACCGCGAGCGCACGCCCGAGCGGCCCCTCCGGTTCGGCCGCCGCGTCGAGCATCACGGCAAGGCTCATCTGCTCGAGCAGTTGCGTCTCGGCCGCCGCGTCGAGCACCTCAAAACGCGCAGCGACCTGGGCTTCGAACGGGAACAGGTGCAGCAGGTGAGTGCAGAACGCGTGGATCGTCTGCACCTTCAATCCGCCCGGCGCTTCCAGCGCCAGCGCAAACAGCCGCCGTGCCCGCGCACGCTGATCCGTGTCGATCGCGCGCACGCCGATGTTTCTCATCGCTTCGTCGAGCGCTGCGTCGTCCAGCACGGTCCAACGCCGCAATTCATCGAACACGCGGTTGGCCATGTTCGCGGCCGCGGCTTTCGTGAACGTGATGCATAGAATGCGCGCGGGTTCGACGCCACTGAGCAACAGCCGGATCACGCGCTGGGCGAGTACATGCGTTTTGCCCGAGCCGGCGTTGGCCGAGACCCATGCCGAAACCGCCGGATCGGACGCGTCGATCTGCGATTTGCGGACGCTGTCGGGGATGTTGGGGATGGCGCGCACGTTCAGTCGTCGCCCCCCGTGTCGTCCGCAGCAAGCGACCATTCCTTCACGCGCGCAAGATGGTCGTAGTCGCCGTAGCGCGTCTTCCACATCGGATGCACGAGCGAATGATAGGGCTGCGTTTCCACCGCGAATTTCGCCGCGACATCCGTGAGCCGCGCCAGCGCGCGTTCCGCCTGGGTATCGGGAGTGCCGTCCTTGAAATCGATGACCTCGACTTTGCCCGCCTGCTCGGCGCCCCGCAGGCGCACGTAGACGAGTTCGCCGACCGACGCCCCGGCTGCGATCTCCTTGAAGCCGCCGTGCCTCAAAATAGCGGCCTCCAGGGTTAGCTGCGGCGACAATCCAGTGCGCACCTGCCTCTCAGTCGGCGGTGCGCCGGTCTTGTAGTCGAGCACGGCGTAGCGGCCGTCGACGCGCTGCTCGATCCGGTCGGCGCGCGTTGAAAGCTTCAGCGTGCGCGCGCCCAACGGAATCGCAATTTCGCCGCGGATCTCGGCGTGCAGGGCGGCGACCTTCGATCGTCGGCCCGGCTCGAAGGCGCCGACAAACCAGCGTGCGATCCGCAGAAATCGTGGCCACCAGAAGGCCCTGGCTTCCGGGTAATCGGCGAGCGCCGCAAACTTTCTGCGGCCGATCTCGATCAGCGCTTGGGCCGGATCGGTCGGCGGCGTATCGGAATATTGCTTGACGAAGTCGCCGATCGCCGCGTGGATGACCGTGCCGCGGTCGGCCACGCCCGGCTGGGTGTCGACCGCATCGAGCGGGATCAGCTTGAGGATATGTTTGGCGTAGATCGTATACGGGTCGCGCAGCCAATGCTCGATTTCGGTCACGCTCAGCTGCGTCGGCCGCGCCGCAAGCGGGGGTGTCGGCGCCGGACGATCGGCGGATTTGGCCTTGTCCGGCTTGTCGAGTTCGCGTGCCCAGGCCAGATATTTTTCGCCGCGTGCGAGCGCGGCCGTCCATCGATCCGGCCCCGCAACTGCTGCAAGCCGCTGCATGAAACGCGACGCCACCGTCGGCGCGCCGGCAAGCTTGCTGGCCCGCGTCAGAATGATCTCGGGGCAGCCCAACGCCTGCGCGAAGTCGTGCGCCGAAAGTCCGATGCGCCGTTCCGGCAGATCGAGGCCGAGCGCATGGCGCATCGGCCGGTTGAGCCACGGATCCGCCCGCACTTCGGGCGGCCACACGCCTTCGACCAGCCCGCCGAGCACCATGCGATCCACCGACTGCAATCGCGATTCCAGCGTCCCGAAAATGTGCACCCGCGCTTCCGACAGCGCCGGCCGATGCACCGTTCGGCCGGCGAGCGCGGCGTGGAACAGCTCGGCATAGTCCGACGGCGCGACTTCGAGGCTTTCCGATTTGGCGATGTCATCGAACGCCTTCCCGAGCTCGGCCGTCTCCTTCCCAAGCGCATTGACGACCGTGCGGTGCTGTGCGGCGATGGCCGAAAAGGCCCGCGGTCTTGCGGCGAGCGTCTCCAATGGCGCGATCGATGCAGCGAGTTGCATGACGAGCGCATCGGCCGAATTGAGTTCGGCGTCGGTGATGCCGACGCGCGGATCGCTGCGGTGCAGTTGCCCGCGCGAGGCCCGGAATGTCGCAAGGGCGTGCGCGAGACCTGCGGTTCCCGATTGAGGCCGTGGACCGCGCAGGATTGCGCGCTCCAATATTTCGACCGCGCGCCGATCAAGCCGGCAGAGCGGATGCTTGAGCAGCGCGAGCAGCGTCACTGGTTCAAGCCCGCCAAGCGCGGCCTCGGCCGCAAGCCGTGCGAACGCGCCGGCTTGCGTCTCGGCAAGCTCGTCATCCTTGGTATCGGCCGCCGGCACGGTCCATCGCCTGAGCATCGCAAGCACGCGGCGAGCCAACGCGCGATCAGGCGTCACCAGCGCCGCCGTTTTGCCGGGCATTTCCACCGCCTCGCGCAGAGCGACAGCGATCGCCTGCGCTTCCTCCTCGGCGCTCGCGGCCTCGACAACCGAGATCGTTGCCAGCGCGGCATCCGCATGCGCGGAAAATTCCGGCGAGGCAAGATTTGCTTGCCAGTGCTCCGTCGCCGCCGCCGGCCGCATGACCTCCGAGAGGAGCCGCTCGCGGCCGTAAGGTTTCGGCGGCGCCAGCGACACGACCCCATCGCGCGCGATACCGATGCGCCGAAGCAAGGCATGCATGGCAAATTGCGGATGCCCGGGCGCGGCCTCCTTCCCGTCGCGATCGCCTGCGATCAGTTCCCACGCGTCCGCGTCGAGGTCGATATCGAGTCCCGGCAGCACCACCGCCCCGCTTGGCAGTTTGGCGATCGCTTCAAGCAGCTTCGCGGTGGCGGGGATCGAGCCGGTCGAGCCTGCGGCGATCACCGGACCCCCCGCATTGGCAAGCCGCTTGCGCTCGCCCTCGATCAGGAGGTCGCGCCGCACGGCCGGTTCGATCTTGCCGTGAACGGCAAGCAGATTCGGCCATTCTTCCCGCGCGATTTTCAAAAATTTGAGCGTGTCCTGCCAATAGACGTCGAGCTCGTCTGGCACCAGACCATCGAGCTTGCTCCACGGCACCTGCCGTGTGGTCATGTCGTCCATCAGCCGCGCGAGATCGCTGCCGAGCAGCAGCGCCGCCGCCGGCGTATTGGCGACCAGCGAGGCGCCGCTTTCGCCGCGCATCTCTCTGGAATTTGCCCATTGCAGGATCAGCTTGGCGAGCAGCGCATTGCGTTTGAGACCGCCAAGCGCCTCCGGCAATTCCAGCGCGTCCGCGGCCACCGCTCCGGTTGCCGCGTCCGCAAAGGCGATCTCATCCTCGTCCACATCGCCGATCGCGACGATCCGCGGCAGGATCGCGGCCTCCTTTTTGACCGCGGCGAGAAACATTTCGCGCGCCAGGCGGCAGGCACGCCGCGTCGGCAAATAGAGCGTGGCCCGCGCGAAGGCGAGCGGCTCCCTGGCCGTGAATCCGGGAACCACGCGGCCTTCCGCCAGCGCTGCGATAAGCGTGGGCAGAAACGGCACCGAAGCCGGAATCGTGAATACCCGTGGCGTCGATTGAGGCATGTTGAATCATACACGCTTTGCGTGCGTGGTTGCCGCATATATGGGAATCAAATCGCGCTGTGAAAAACCACCCGCGTGAAAAAATGGTCACACGCTGGCGCGGATCGCCTCTTCCGCGATCCTGATGGCCTCCGGCGTGCCCACGTGCATCCACACGCCTTCGAGCCGCAGGCCGAACAGCCGCCCAGCCGCTTGTGCCTTGTCGAACAATCGCGTGAGCGAGAAGGCGCCCTGCGGCGCATCCTGGAACAGCGCCGGCGTCAATATGGCCGCGCCGGCATAGACGAAGGGCGCGACCTCGCGCTCGGCCCGCCGTTCGAGCCGCCCATCAGGCAGCATTCTGAAATCACCGCGCCCGGAATAGCCGATGCTGGTGGTGGTCGGCGCGAGCAGCAGCAGTGCGTCCATGCGCGCGAGGTCGAAACTTGCCGCCAGGCGCGTCAAGTTCGGCTGCACGCCGTCGATCCAGATCGTGTCGGAATTGACATGAAAAAACGGCGCGTGCCCGAGTGTGTCGAGCGCCTTGACCACGCCGCCGCCGGTATCGAGCAGTTTCTCGCGTTCATCCGAGATGACGATTTGAGGCTTCTTGCGTCCCGCCAAATGTCGCTCCAGCTGGTCCGCAAGATAGTGCACGTTCACCACCGCGCGTTCGACGCCCGCGTCAGCTAGCCGATCGAGCACATGATCGATCAGCGCCTTGCCGTCGACCGCGACCAGCGGCTTCGGAATGCGATTGGTGATCGGCTGCATGCGCTCGCCGCGCCCTGCCGCCAGCACCATGGCGCGACGCGGGCTATGGAATTTGCGGCGCTCTTTCGGCATCAGGCTTTCCAAGCCGGGACGCGAGCGTTGTACCAGGTCTTGAGCGAAACCAGCGCCGGATGCGCGAGCGCCCGCTGCAGATAGGTCCATACCCGCGGCATATGCCGCAAATATTGCGGCTTGCCGTCGCGCCTGTCGAGGCGCGCGAAAATGCCGAGAATTTTCGACGCACGCTGCGCCGCAAGCGTGGAATAGAGCGCAACGAAACTGCGCGGGTCGAACTCCTCGTCGATTTCGCTTCGGCTGCGCACGTAGTGTCCCAGCAACGCGACTTCCATCGCCTCCGGCACATCCACGCGCGCGTCCTGCAGCAGCGATGCAAGATCGTAGGCGCCGGGCCCCATCACCGCGTCCTGGAAATCGAGCAATCCGACCCGTTGCAACTTCTCCCGTTTGGGCAGCCAGATCAGGTTGGGTGAATGATAATCGCGCAGCACCCAGGTCGGTTTGGCGTCGATCGCCGGCTGCAGCGCCTTGCTCCAGAGCGCGACGTAGCTCTTGCGCAGTTCCGGCGTTATTTCGGCGCCGAGCCGCGGCATGTACCAGTCGAGCAGCAGTTCCGCCTCGATCAGCAGCGCGTCCATGTCGTAGCGCGGCAGCCGGTATTCGACATGCGGCGAGACGGCGAGCGATTCCGTCAGATGATAGCGGTGCAGGGCCACCAGCACGTCGACTGCCGCGCGATAGCGCTCCTCGATCGGCGCCGGCGGATCGCCCGTCGCCATCGTTTCCGTGCCGAGGTCCTCGATCAACAGCAGGCCCGAGGAAAGTTCCGCATCGAGGATTTGCGGTGCCGACAGGCCGATCTGGCGCAAACCGTTCGACATCGCGACGAACGGCCTCACGTCCTCGGCCAGATGCGCGATCGCGCTGTAGGGCTTGCCGTTGCGCACCGGCGGGCCATCCGGCCGCCGCGGCGAGATCATCAGGATGGCGTGCTTGTCGCCGGCCGTGAGCCGCTCGTAGCTGCGCGTTGAGGCGTCGCCCTGGATGCGCCAGCGCTTGGCTTCGGCGAAATTGGTCGTGTCGAGAAACCGCCGCACGTTGATGATTCGCTCCGCCCGCGCCGCAAATGTGCCATGGCCGGTGACGCGGATATTGCGATGATCGGGCCCGCGTTGCGGATCGAGCGTGAACGCCACGTCGAGCCGGTTTTCCGGCAAAAATCCCGCCGCGCGGTCGGGCCACTCCAGAAGGACGACGGCCTCCTTCGGCAGATCGTCGAAGCCGAGTTCGGCCAGTTCCGCCGGACTTTCGAGGCGATAGAGATCGGCATGCACCAGCGGAAAACGCGGCAGGTCGTAGACTTGCATCAACGTGAAGCTCGGGCTCGGCACCACGATCGTCTCGTCGCCGGCAAGATAGCGGATCAGCGAACGGGCGAATGTCGTCTTGCCGGCGCCGAGGTCGCCGGAGAGCGTTATGACGTCGCCCGGTTCGAGCGCGGCCGCGATATCGCGCACGAACTTCGCCATCGCCGGCTCATTGGCCAGCGCTATCGCATAGCTCGATCGGACGGCGTTGCTTGGGAGCATCAGGTCTTGCCTGCCCCATATTTGTCATGCGCTACGACCGCAGGCAATGACGCGGGGGGCATTATCAGGCCGCCGATTGCTTGGCCGTCTGCTCGACCGGGAAGGTGACGCTCACGGCGGTGCCATGGCCGACCAGGGAGTCGACGTTGATATTGCCGCCGTGCAGTTCGACGAAAGAACGCACGATCGAGAGCCCAAGCCCGGCGCCGCGATGACGCGAGCCGAACGGATGGGTTTCGAACCTGTCGAACACGCGCTCCCGCATGTCGGACGGAATGCCGGGACCGCGGTCGATGACCGTGAAGACGATTGAACGATCGCGCCGCTCGGCTGAAAGCGTGACCATCTCGCCCTGTGGCGAAAACCCGACCGCATTGGACAGAAGGTTGAACAGGATCTGGCGGATGCGGCGTTCGTCCGCGATAAACCGACCAATATCGGACGGGGCCTTGATTTCAAGTTTGATGTTGTCTTTCACCAGGCGATCCCGAATTCCTTCCGCCGCGCCTTCCATGGTCTTGCGGATGTCGACCTGGCCGAGGTTGAGCGTCATGGCGCCGGCATCGATCGTGGCGAGATCGAGGATGTCGTTGATGATCGCGAGCAGCGCATTGGTCGATGTGGTGATGTAGCCGAGATATTCTTGCTGCTTTGCGTTCAATGGCCCGGTTGCCGGCTCTCCCAGGAAGTGGGCGAACCCGATGATGTTGGTCAGCGGCGAGCGAAGCTCGTAGGAAACGTGGTGCACGAACTTGGCCTTGATCGCGTCGGCGGCTTCCAGCGCCTCATTGCGTTCGCGTAAGACCCGTTCGACGTTCACGGTGTCGGTCACATCCTGGAAGGCCACCAGCGTGGCGCCGTCCGGCAACGGCACGGTAACGAGATCGACCACGCTGCCGTCCTTGCGTTCGAGCCGTCCCTTGACCTGCGTGCGGTCCTCGATCGCCGTCACGTTTGACCGCAATTTCCGCCACAACGCGTCGTCGCCGTAGAGCAGCCGGCACCAGTCGATCACCGCCTCGATATGGGGGCGGGCATCGAGCGCGCCGGAATCGATCCGCCACATGCGCGAGAACGCCGGATTATGCAGCCGTACCTTGCCGTCGCTGCCGAACACCGCGACCGCTTCGACCAGATTGTCGAGCGTCTCGCCCTGCACGCGGATCAGCGCATTGTAACGGCTCGCGAGTTCGAGCCGTTCGGAGACGTCCTCAAAGACGTAAGTCACGCCGCCTTGCGGATTAGGCGTGGTGACCACACGCAGCGTGCGGCCGCCGGGAATGTGCCACAGGTGCTCCTTCGGCTCGGTCGCGTGATAAGCCTCGTGCAGCGTGGACTTCCAGGCCCGGAAATCCCGTTCTTCCGGCAGTTTGCGCGCGGCGCGCAAGCGGTCGAGCACTTCCCCGTCCACGGGCGTCTGATCGAGAAACGCCGCATCGAGGTCCCACAGCGCGCGATAGGCGGCGTTGTAGAACACCAGCCGCTGATCGGCACCGAAGATTGCCACTCCGGTCGCAAGCTGATCGAGCGTGCGGCGGTGCGCATCGGCGAGCCGCAGCAAGTCGCCCCGCATGCTCTCGACTTCCGTTGCGTCGATCGCGAGCCCCGCGCTGCCTTTGCGGGTCGGCACTTCGATCACATCGAAGATACGTCGGCTGCCGGCGGCGATCACCGGGATGCGGTTAGCATAAATTTTTCCGTCGATGCGCGTCGCTCTGACCCCCTCACGCACCCCGCGATCGAGCAACTCGATGCTTCGGCTCACCACATCGGCGCTGTCCTTGGCTTCGACTGCCGCCGCATAGGCCGCGTTCGCCAGCACGAGACCCCCCGCGCTGTCGCGCACCCAAACCGGCGAAGGCAATGTTTCGATCAGCGTGCGCAGCGATTCCATGGTCTCGTTGAGTTTGGCGTAACGTTCGTTGAGTTCTGCGAGCTCGCGTTCGAACCCGCTCACGTCCCGCAGCCGCAGCACCGCGCAGCCGCCGATCACGCGGCCTTCCGCATCGATCGCCCGCCCGCTCGGCGTGATCAACGACATGGTGAAAGGTTCGCCGTTCGCCCGCAACGCGTCGACGGCGTGTTCCATGGCTTGCGCCTTGTCGGCATCGAGCCAGCTGCCGAATGCCAGCACGCGTTGCGGCAACGCGGCCGAGGTGATCACGCTCGTGTCGCCTTGAATCTCCGGTTCGCCCCCGGCCGCGTCCCAGGTCACCAGAACCTGCGGCTCCGAAAGCAGCAGCGCATTGGCACGGTCTCGCTCCGCGCGCAGCGCGATGACCTCATCGCGATAGCGTGCATTTACGGCCGCCGTCTGCTTGCGCGATTGCAGATACATCACTGATGCGGTGACGGCATAAATCAGAATGCCGAGCGAGATCGCACAGAGGGCGATCTCGAACGGAGATAATATCGCGACGGCATCGAGTGACGCCGTGAACAGCGGAATTTCGTCGGCGCGCGCTGCGTTCCATCGGGTAAGCACCATGACGGCGACAAGGCCTGCCAGGATTCCGCCGCGCCACGGATGAGCACGAAGACTCCCGCCCGTTTCACGGCTGCGTTTAGACATGCCTGCTTGCCCCAGGTGCGGTGTTTCGCCCACCCCGCAGCGGCCCTGCGAGACCGGCCGGACGAAGGCAAAAATCGACACGATTACAAGTATGTAGCCAGTCCGTAAGGCGGACGCGCGGGTACCACGGGTCGCCTGGCGGCATCCGGACGCGCCACCGGCGAATCATGCGACTTTACCTGCAAGCGGAATCCGCCCGAAAGAGTCCAGACCGTGAACAAGCGCGCTGCCGGCGGGCCGCCCGCGTCGGCGGAACCCTCTTTAAACGATCTGCATGCAATAAAAGACAGCACATGGCGCGGTCGCATCGTTTTGGATGAATCCTCACCTCAACGCGCGGCAGCGAGGGAATATTTTTCCGCTCGCGCGCTTGACTGAAAAAATACCACTGCGTTCCATGCGGGCGCCGGGGAGTGAGCGGAAATGAAAATCATAGTCAGCCTTTTCGCCATCGTTGCGGCTCTCATTGCCGACGCCGAATCGCGCGCGCAGACCAATTACCCCGACAAGCCGATCCGCATCCTGGTCGGTTTCCCAGTTGGCGGACCGCCCGACATTGTCGCGCGCCTGCTCGCCGACAAATTCACCGACGCGCTTCGCATACCCGTCGTGGTCGAGAACATAACCGGCGCTGGCGGCAACGTCGCGGTCGATCGCGCCGCGAAATCCGCGCCTGATGGCTACACGCTTGTGATGGCGAGTTCGGCGATCACCATCAATGCCAGTCTTTACGAGAAGGTGCCCTACGATCCGATCAAGGACCTGGCGCCGATTTCCATCGCGGTGTTCACGCCGAGCATTCTCGTCGTCAACAATGATGTCCCCGCGAAAAGTGTGAAAGAGCTGGTCGCGCTGGCGCGCGCCAACCCCGGTAAGCTCAGCTATGGACATGCCGGCATCGGCACTCCCGCCCATCTGTCGGGCGAGGTGTTCAAGGCGGTGGCCGGCATCAACATCCTGCCCGTTCCCTACCGCGGAATTCCCGCGCTACTGCCGGATCTCGTCGCCGGCCGCATCACCATGACGCTGCCCAACATGTCGGTGGTGCTGCCGCTCGTGCGCGAAGGAAAACTGCGCGCACTCGCCGTGATCTCGCCGACCCGCGCGGCGGCCTTGCCCGATCTGCCGACCATGGCGGAAGCCGGATTGCCCGGCTTCGACGTGCCGATCTGGTTCGGCCTGATGGCGCCGGCCGGCACGCCGCAGCCGATCATCGACAGGCTGCATCGCGAAACCGTGCGCGTTCTCGCCGCGCCCGACGTGCGCCAGCGCTACGGCGCCCTCGGCCTCGAGGTTGCCGCCAACACGCCGGCGGAATTTTCAGCGGTCATAAAATCGGAAATCCCGCGCTGGGCGAAGTTGATCGATGAGGCCCGGATCAAGGTGGGCGAATAAGGCCCGCGCCCTGCGGGCTGAGACTCGCGGGCCAATCGTTGTCCGCCTCTTCGCTCTGGACAAACAAAAAATAATTTCGAGCCGCCTCGCGCCGTGCTTTCATGGGGCGCATGAGCATCCGATCAAAAACCACGGCGGTGTTGCGATGCGTGCGGCTTGCTGCCGCGGTGTTTGCGATGGCATCCGGTTTCACCCCTCCAGTCGTTGCCGAGCCCACGGACGCCATCAATCGGCCTGTGACCATCTACGTCGCCGGCACGGCAGGCGGCGGTATCGATCTCTACGCACGCCTGCTGGCGCGACACCTCGGCCGGCATATCCCGGGCAATCCGTCGGTCACCGTGCAGGACATGCCGGGTGCCGGCGGCATCCGTGCGGCCTATTTCCTTGCCGCCACCGCGCCGCGCGACGGCACGGCGCTGGCGACATTCGCCAATGGCCCGCTGCTGGAGCCGCTCATCGGGGCACGCAATCCCGGCTACGACATGAGCCGGTTCACCTGGGTCGGCGCCATCACCAAGGACGTGGTGCTGTGCTTGTCGCGCAGCTCCGGGCCGTTCAGAACCATCGATGACGTCAAACAGAAACAAATGAATGTCGCCGGCACCGGCGCGGGCTCCGAGACCAACACCTGGCCGGCCATTCTCAATGATCTGCTCGGCACGAAGTTCAAGCTCGTCAGCGGCTATCCGGGCACGCAGGAGACCATCATCGCGATCGAACGCGGCGAGGCGGACGGCCGTTTCATCAGCCTGTCGGCGCTGAAAACCGCCAAGCCCGACTGGCTGCGTGACGGTAAGACCAATTTTCTGCTGCAGATGGGACTGGAGAAAAGTCCCGCGCTGCCCGACGTGCCGCTGATCTTCAATTATGTGTCGAACGAGAGCGACCGCCCGATGTTCGCGCTCCTGGCAGCCCCGAACAGCATCGCACGTTCCTTCGCCGCGCCGCCCGGCTTGCCGCCGGCGACGGCTGCGGTCCTGCGCCGCGCCTTCGATGCGACCATGAAGGATCCGGAGTTCATGGCTGAAGGCGCGAAAATGCAGGCCGACATTTCGCCGACATCCGGCGAAAACGTTCAAAACATTATCGCGCAGATCTATGCGACGCCGCAGCCCGTGGTGGATCGCGTCAAGAAATATTTCTCGCAATAGGGATTGCCGGCCAATAACGACAGCTAAGGCTTGTCGACCGTGGCGACGATCCGCGCCAGCAGGACCGGATCGATGTTGATATCCACGCGGATGATGCGGCCGTTCTTCAGCACGATCTCGGCGATCGATCGTTTATCGGCAGCGGCGGGCGATGGAGCCGTAGTGCTCTTCACGTCCGGCTTCGGCCCCACGACGGTTTGTTGCGTTTCGACCTGCGCGTCGGCCTTCTTGGGCTCGTCAAGGCGGGCGACTTCCGGCTTGTCGGCGGTCTTGTCATCCTTCTTTGTTGCCTCCGCCGGCTTGGGCTGCGGCGGCTGGTCGGTCGCCTTGTCGTCCTTCTTCGCTGCCTCCGCCGGCTTCGGCTGCGGCGGTTGATCGGTCGCCTTGTCGTCCTTCTTCGCTGCCTCCGCGGGCTTGGGCTGGGGCGGTTTGTCGGTGGCTTTGTCGTCCTTCTTCGCCTCCTCCGTCGGCTTCGGCTGCGGCGGTTGACCGGTCGCCTTGTCGTCCTTCTTCGCCTCCTCAGCCGGCTTGGGCTGCGGCGGTTGATCGGTCGCCTTGTCGTCCTTCTTCGCCTCCTCAGCCGGCTTCGGCTGTGGCGGTTGACTGGTCGCCTTGTCGTCTTTCTTAGCCTCCTCCGTCGGCTTCGGCTGCGGCGGCTGGTCGGTGGCTTTGTCGTCCTTCTTCGCTTCTTCAGTCGGCTTCGGCTGTGGCGGCTGGTCGGTGGCCTTGTCGTCCTTCTTCGCCGGATTCGTGAGGACGGCGAGCTTCTGGTCGTCTTTCTTTGCCGCGGCTGATCGCGGCGCGACGTCGAACACCAGGAGGAAGTCCTCCATCGTGCCCTTGAACATGCTCACGTCGATCGTTTCGCCGCTTGCGCTCGGCTTGAACTTGATCCCCGCGCTGGTCACGTCGCCCTTGGCGGTGAACTGCCAAAGTTTCCAGTTCCAATCGTTCGGCAGTTCCGGATTTTCCGGTTTGGTATGCTCGACCGAATAATCGGCAATCCAGACGATATAGTCCTTGAGCTGTTCGATTTTTTTCGAATCTTTGATGTTGTCGAGCCACCACTGATAGTTCGTGTAAATGATCGGCGTGCGGCCGGTTTCCTTCTTGACGTACTCGAGCCAGGTCAGAACCTTCTTGATGATCGTGTCCGGCGACTGGCCCTTCCAGAAATCCTTGGCTTTGCCGGTGGCCGGATCGATGATGGTTTCATCGTTTTCCGTTCTGACGTCCCATTCCAGATCCATGGCTGGCGGCAGGTCGGTCTGAAGCTGACCGCCGGCTTTATTGACTTTGTCCACGAAACTTTTCGCCTGCGTGAGCGGGTCGCTGCTCGAGGAGAAGAAGTGGTACGCGCCCCTGATGATGCGCGGTTCCTTCGCCAGCGCCTGCCAGGATTTGTTGAACCGCGGGTCTGGATCCTTGTTGTCGCCGTGTGACGCCTTCACATAGGCGAAGACGACCTTTTTATCCGCCAGCGCAGTCCAGTTGAACGTGCAGCTGCAATTGTCCTCGTCCCAATGGGAAACGTCGACGCCGAACAGCGCAGTGTCGCGTGTATTCTTCGGGAACGCGAAATTCGGCGCCAGAGCCGAACCGAGCGCGGCAGCTCCGAGCTCTTGCAGTTTTTGCTTTTCGAGATTGAAGAATAACGCACCGCGTGAAGGTCCATCGGAGTCTGGCGGAGCGGGAGTGGCGTCGTCGGCGGCAACGCCGCTTGGCGTCAGGATCACGGCAACAAGCAAAATCGCGCATGCACGCAAGGAGCTCCCAATGAAATCAGGGCGAACCAAGAAATTCACATTAATCCCCGAAATTCTGAAATAAGATTTCGCCGACCTCCCTTTCGGTCACCCGATCTTCCGCCGCTCGAAAGAGTGGCCCTTTTTAATGATCTCATCAAGGGAGCGAAATTAATTTATTTGTTTTGAAGCTGCCGAAAAAAAGCCACGCTCACGCACGGGACATTGGTGAAGATGTCCGCAGCAACCGTCGCAAAATCGCATGCAAACCGAACGCTTCACGCGTGCATCGATATTTGAAAATCTTCGCGTCGCCGCGTCTTAACGAGTGCCGCAATTAACCGTAAGAACAAAATACAGGGGCTCCATATATCCCAGGTTAAATTGACCCTTGGTGCAGTTCAAAATAATGAAACCACAGTAGATGTGGCGCGGTCGCTGCGACGATTGCGGACTTGCTCGTTTCGAATGCTGAAGAAAGCGCTGCTGTCGAAAGAGCACGGCTGACTCGTTACAGGGGAAGACGATGAAGAAGTTTTTGGACCTCGCCGAGCGGTTTGCCGCCGATCAGCAAGGCGCCGCCATGATTGAGTACACGGTGTTGGTCGGAATCATAACCGCAACGGTCGTAGCGACCATTATTTCGGTCGGTGGTTGGGTCAATACGCATTGGACTGAATTTAATAACGGCCTCAATCCGTGATCGCTGCGTGAGGGCCGCCGCGCGGCCCGCACTAACTCTCGCGGCTCCGCTGGCGGAGCGGTTCCGCACGGCGCGCAAGATCTTCGACCGTGATGCGGCTCAACGCGGCAACGAAAGTCTTTTCCGCCTGTGCAATGGCAGGCATCACGACCTGCCGCAGCAAGTCCGATCCCGGCATAGCCGTTGCGTCATCTTCGTTGATCGAACCGGCCGCCTTCAGGATGTCGTCGACCGTGATGCGCCGCATCTCGCGGCCAATCTCGTAACCCCCGTGCGGTCCGCGCACGCCGTTGAGAACGCCCTTCCGCACCAGCGCTTGCAGTACCGGTTCGAGATGCCGCGCCGGCAGATCGTGGCGGCTCGCCAGATCCTTTGCCGACACCAGTTTGCCGCGGGCGTTGAGCGCCACGTCGATAACGGCTGCAATGGCGAGGAGGGCCTTGCGGGAAAGAAGCGACATGTCGGGGCGTGTGAACTAGGCTGCGGTAGAGGTAATCGAATACGGAGTGTGCCTCGATTGTCAATCAACCCTGGCCTGTTGAACCAAAACCCCCGGAACCACGCATTGTAGTGTCGAGTCCGTTAGTTTCGATGAGTCGTGCTTGCAACATGGGCGCGATGACCAATTGGGCAATGCGCGTTCCGCGTGTAACGGAAAAAGATTCTGTGCCCAAATTGACAAGCAGAATCTGTATTTCGCCGCGATAGTCCGCGTCGATCGTTCCCGGCGAATTGAGCACCGATATGCCGTGCCGTGCTGCGAGCCCTGAGCGCGGGCGGATCTGAGCTTCAGTGCCCGGTGGTAGCGCGATTGCAAAGCCGGACGGGATCGCGGCCCATTTGCCGGGCGCAATCGCCACCGGTTTGTCAGCCGGCACCGCGGCGGCGAGATCAAGCCCCGCCGCGCGTTCGCTCTGATACGCCGGCAGCGGCAGATCGGCCGCGTGCGGCAGGCGCATGATGCGGACCTCGACGGCGCTCATCGCGCGGCTCCCTTCAGCGCTGCAGCGATCCGAGACACGAGCGCAACTGCGACGTCCTCCTTCGATTGCGGCGGCAGCGATTCGGTTTTGGCGCGCGTGACGATGTGCACGGTATTGATATCGCCCCCCATCACGCCCGACGCGGGCGACACATCGTTGGCGACGATCCAGTCGCAGCCCTTGCGGGTAAGTTTTGCCTTCGCGTTCTCGATCACCTTTTCGGTCTCGGCCGCAAAACCGATCACGAGTTTCGGCCGCCGCGTTTTGTCGTGCGCGATGGTGGAAAGAATGTCGGGATTTTCAACTAGATCGAATTCCGGGGCGCCTCTGCCGGATTTCTTGATCTTTCGCTTTTTCGGCGCCTCGACGCGCCAGTCGGCGACCGCCGCGGCGAAAATCGCAACGTCGGCCGGCAAGGCATTCTCGACGGCTTGCAGCATTTCGCGCGCAGTCTCGACTTTAATCGTTTTCACGCCCTCCGGATCCGGCACACTCACCGGTCCGGAAATGAGAATCACATCGGCACCCGCCAATGCTGCCGCGGTTGCGATGGCGTGGCCCTGCTTGCCCGACGAGCGATTGGCGATATAGCGAACGGGATCGATCGGTTCATGCGTTGGCCCGGAGGTTACGATCACGCGCTTGCCGGCAAGCGAACGCGTTTTTCCACTCAAGCTTTCAACTGCCGCCACGATCTCGAGCGGTTCGGCCACGCGGCCGATTCCCGCCTCGCCGGCTTCCGCCATTTCGCCCGCGTTCGGACCGATGAGCGCAACGCCGTCGGCAACGAGCTGCGCGAAATTGCGCCGCGTGGCCGGATTCTGCCACATCCGCGGATTCATTGCCGGCGCGAGCAAAATCTTCCTGTCGGTCGCAAGCAGCACCGTAGACGCCAGATCGTCCGCATGCCCGCCCGCCATTTTGGCCATGAGGTCAGCGGTCGCCGGCGCCACCACGATCACGTCGGTCTCGTGGGCGAGCCGGATATGGCCGATGTCGAATTCGCTGGTCTCGTCGAACAGATTGGTGAAAACCTTTTCGCCGGAGAGCGCGCCGGCCGATAGCGGCGTGACGAATTCCTGCGCCGCCGCGGTCATGACGACGCGCACCGCGATGCCGCGCTCCTTCAGGCGCCGGATCAGGTCGAGCGATTTATAGGCCGCGATCCCGCCGCCGATGATCAGCAGCACACGGACGGCCGTCCCGCGGGCCGGTTCGCGCGATGGCTGCGCCGTCGTCGATTCGGCCGCGGCTCCAGGCGGACTGGCAGGGTTGCTTCGATCCGTCGCGGCGAACCCGGCTTCGTCGGCGGCGCGGCCCAAGATGGTGCGGACCTCATCCTCCATCGAGCGGCCGTGTTGGGCAGCACGCAACCTGAGCCGCGTCTTCACGCTGTCTGCGAGTTGGCGGACCGTGAGGCTGGCCAAGCGGGCTCTCCGGACAAGGAATATCGAGCCTGTCTAGCATATGATTGCATTGCAATCAATGCAATCAAACCAGCCGCCACACCCCCCACGCCAAGAGCCCGGCAATTACCCATAGCGCCACCGCGATCCAGCGGTTGCGGCGGCCTTCGGCCGCCCCGATCGCATCCACCGTCTCGGGTGCGAGCACAAGACCGTCGCGCGTGATCTCGTCGAGATGCTCGACCACCGCCGCTCCGCGCGACATCAGCGCCGGCACATCGGACAGGAACCGCCCCACCTCCGCGGCGCCCTCGGCGGCATGCGCGATCTTTCCGACCGGTCCGAGATGCCGTTCGATCCACTCGCGCACGATCGGTTCGGACACTTTCCACATGTCGAGCTTGGGATCGAGTGAGCGCGCCACGCCCTCGACCACCACCATGGTCTTTTGCAGCAGCAGCAGTTCCGGCCGCGTGCGCATGTCGAACAGGCCGGTGACCTCGAACAGCAGCATCAGCAGCTTCGCCATCGAAATGTCTTCGGCGGTTCGGTTGTGAATCGGCTCGCCGATGGCGCGGATGGCCTGTGCGAAACTCTCTACCGAATGCTGCGGCGGCACGTAGCCGGCTTCGAAATGCACTTCCGCCGTGCGTTGGTAATTGCGCGTGATGAAACCGTATAGGATTTCCGCCAGGAACCGCCGCTCCTTCGGCCGTAACCGCCCCATGATTCCGAAATCGACGGCAACCAGCCGTCCATCGGCATCGACGAACAGATTTCCCGGATGCATGTCGGCATGGAAAAAGCCGTCGCGCAGCGCGTGCCGCAGAAAGCTCTGGATTACGGCATGGCCGAGGTACGGCAGATCATATCCCTTGGCGGATAACGCGGCACGGTCGGACAGCGGCGTGCCCTCGATCCATTCCAGCGTGAGCACATTTTTCGCGGTGCGGTCCCAATCGACCGTCGGCACGCGGAAATCCGGATCGGCCTTGGTATTCTCCGCCATTTCCGAAAGTGCGGCAGCCTCGAGCCGCAAATCCATTTCGACCGCGACCGTCCGTTCGAGCGTGGCCACCACTTCGATGAGACGCAGCCGCCGCGCCTCGGCCGAAAGCGCTTCCGCCTTGCGTGCCGCGAACGCAAACGCATCGAGATCGCTGCGGAACTTCCCCGCAATGCCCGGCCGCAACACCTTGACCGCGACCGCGCGCGCGCCATTCGCGCTCGCCACCTCGGCACGATGGACCTGCGCGATCGATGCAGCCGCCACCGCCTCGCCGAAATGCGTGAAAATATCACCGATCGGCTTCTCGAACGCGGCCTCGATTTCCGCCACTGCCTCGTACTGCGGGAACGGCGCCATTTTGTCCTGCAGACTTTCCAGATCGCGCGCGAGCGCGACGCCCACCACGTCCGGCCGCGTAGCAAGGAACTGGCCGAGCTTCACGTACGAAGGGCCCAACCGCGTCAGCGCTGTAGCCAGCCGATGTTCCGCGACCGCGCTGGTCGGCCGCTCGATCAGCCGCGCCAGGCGCACGCCGATCCGCGCCGGCAGCGGCAAAGGTGTCGGATCGATCAGCCCGAACACGCCTTCGCGCGCCAGCACGTAACCGGCACGGCCAAGACGAACAAGATGAGCAAGCGCGGAAAGCACGAATTAAAGCCGCCAGCCGGAATGCAGCGCCACGATGCCGCCGCTCAACGGCTTGAACGACACGCGGCGGAAACCGGCACCCCGCATCATATCCGCGAAAAGCTCCGGGCGCGGAAAACGGCGTATCGATTCCACCAGATAGCGGTAGGCCTCCTCGTCATTGGCGACCAACCGGCCGAGCGCCGGGATCACGTTGAACGAGTAGAGATCGTAGAGCTTGTCGAAGCCGGGCACGTCGACGGAGGAGAATTCCAAACACAGAAAATGCCCGCCGGTTTTCAGCACGCGCAACGCTTGCGCCAGCGCCGTCTCGATCCGCGGCACGTTGCGGATGCCGAACGCGACGCTCACTGCATCGAACGCGCGATCGGGAAACGGCAGCGCCTCGGCATTGCCCTCCGTGAAAGTCACAGCGGCACCGGTCCTGCGCGCGCGCTCGCGTCCCACTGCGAGCATTTCGGAATTGATATCGACCACGGTGGCGCGCGTGCCGGCGCCGCCCGCCTCCACGACCCGCAGCGCGATATCGCCGGTGCCGCCGGCAATGTCGAGCAGCGAAAATGCCCGCTTGTTGCGCGGCGGATTGATTGCGGTGACCAGCATGTCTTTCCAGGCACGATGCAGCCCGCCCGACATCAGATCATTCATCAGGTCGTAGCGCCCCGCCACCGAGCGGAACACGTCGTCGACCATCGCCTGCTTGTGGTCGAGCGGCACCTTGCGGAAGCCGAAATCGGCGTTCCGGCCGTGCCTGGTCCGGCGCTCGGATTTCTGCATCAAGTCCTCCTCGGCCGGACCATAGCGCGAGGCGGGCAGGGGCGCTATGTGGGAGTGGCGCAAACCGTCGTCCTCATGGTGAGGAGGCGCGATGGCGAGCTTTTCACGATGAGGTATTGCGAGTGCCTGAACTGCCGGAAGTCGAAACCGTCCGCCGCGGGCTGGCGCCTGCCATGGAGGACGCACGTTTTGAGCGGGTCGAGGTGCGCCGGCGCGATCTGCGCTGGCCGCTGCCGAAGGATTTCGTCCGCGCGCTCGAGGGCAAGACCGTCACCGGCCTCGGCCGCCGCGCGAAATATCTGCTCGCCGATCTTTCGTCGGGCGATGTGCTGCTCATGCATCTCGGCATGTCCGGCTCGTTCCGCGTCGGCAAGGATGCGCGGCCCGGCGTCTATTATCACGAGCGCTCAAAAAGCACGGCGCACGATCATGTAGTATTTCACATGTCGTCCGGCGCCGTCGTGACTTTCAACGATCCGCGCCGATTCGGCTTGATGAAGCTCGTGCCCCGCGCCAAGCTTGACCAAGAGCCGCTCTTGCGTGCGCTCGGCCCCGAGCCGCTCGGCAATGAGTTCGATGCCGCCATGCTGGCGCGCGCCTGCAAGGGCAAGAAGACGAGCCTGAAGGCCGCGCTCTCCGATCAGACAGTCGTCGCCGGTCTTGGCAACATCTATGTCTGCGAGGCGCTTAATCGCGCGCGGCTTTCGCCCAAACGCATGGCGTCCACCATCGCCACCAGCTCGGGTGCGCCGAACGAGCGCGCCGAAAAACTCGTTGATGCCATCAAGGCCGTGCTTAACGACGCGATCAAGGCCGGCGGTTCGTCCTTGCGCGATCACCGCCGCACCGACGGCGCGCTCGGCGATTTCCAGCACAGTTTCCGCGTCTACGATCGCGAGGGCAATCCTTGCCCGACCCCCGGCTGCAGCGGGACGGTCAAACGCATCGTTCAGACCGGCCGCTCGACCTTCTTCTGTCCGGTGTGCCAGAAATAATGGTGCGTCAGGTTGTTGCCGGTGTCTTGAACCAATCGCGCGCGTTGCCGGTGAAGATCAGATAGAATGCGGTGATCTCGAGCCCGAGCATTATGATGTTCAGCAGGAAGGCAAACACGCCGTCGCGGAACGCTTGATCTGACAAAAAATCGTACAGCAGCGACAGGTCGGCAATTACGAACCACGCGAGCAGCACCCAGCGCGCCCAATTTTTTCGCTGTCGCACCGTCAGCCAGATGAGTATCAGGATCAAGACCAGGATGAGCAGCGAGATCGTGCCGATGAAGGCCGGATCCAAAACCGGCGATTCGCTTTCGACACCCTCCAACCCTTCGATGGAGCCGGGGAACTGAAGAATCGTAGCCACGGCGCTGAGGGCAACGTCGAGGAACATGAGTCTCTCGAACCAGGCGACGTTCGACGGCATGTCGTGCTCCAAGGAATGCGCAAAGCGACGCGCGGCGCAATGATAGCATTGCGCGCGGCCGGGGACTTGGCTAGGCCTTAAAACCAAGAATGCAAACGGGAGACCATCCGATGAGCTACGAAAACATCCTGGTCGAAACCCGCGGCAAGGTCGGCATCATCCGTCTCAACCGCCCGCAGGCGCTCAACGCGCTCAACGCCAAACTCAAGGCCGAGCTTGCCGCCGCGCTCGATACATTCGAGGCCGCCGCCGATATCGCCTGCATCGTCATCACCGGCTCGGACAAAGCCTTCGCGGCCGGCGCCGACATCAAGGAGATGGCGGACAAATCCTTCATCGACGTCTATATGGGCAATTTCGCCGGCAATTGGGACCGCGCCGCCCATGCGCGCAAGCCCGTTATCGCGGCAGTCGCCGGCTATGCACTCGGCGGCGGCTGCGAGCTTGCCATGCAGTGCGATCTCATCATCGCCGCCGACAACGCGAAATTCGGCCAGCCCGAGATCAAGCTCGGCGTCATTCCCGGTATCGGCGGCACCCAGCGGCTTACGCGTGCGGTCGGCAAGTCGAAAGCGATGGACCTGATCCTGACCGGCCGCATGATGGACGCCGCCGAGGCCGAGCGCTCCGGTCTCGTGGCGCGCGTGGTACCGGCGGCGCAGCTCATGGAGGAGACCATGAAGGTCGCCGAAGTGATCGCGTCCATGTCGCTGCCTTCGGTCCTGGCCGCGAAAGAGGCCATCAACCGCGCATTCGAGACATCATTGGCCGAAGGCGTGAAATTCGAACGCCGTATCTTCCATGCGCTATTCGCCACGGAAGATCAGAAGGAAGGAATGAAGGCCTTCGTCGAAAAGCGCCCGCCGAAGTTTAAGAACAAGTAGATCTACTTCCGCACGCAGATCACCCGCACGACCGAGGCCTTGGCGTGGTCGACGCCGGCGTCCCCCGATGTGGGCGCAACGTAATTGGCCTCGATGAAACTGCGAATGATTTCCGCCGGCACGATGGTCGCCTTCGGCGCCGCTGCCGCCGGACCGGCAACCACCGGCACCTTCAGCCCGACCATGCCGACGAAGCGCCCGCTTTTATCGAGCGCGGCCGCGCCGGAAAATCCCGGCGACGGCGGTTGGCTCAGGATGCCCAACGTGCCGCTGGCCGAACCGACGGCGATCAGTCGCGTGTTCGCGGTCGAGATCGCCGCGCTTCCGGCTTGCGATTTCGGATCGGCAATGCCGACCAGCGTGAGCTCGTTGCCCTTCGCCGGCTCGCCGAGCAGCGCGAGCGGCACAAGATCGTCCGCGCCGTACACCCGCAGCAGCGCAAGGCTGGCATCCGCGTTGTCGGCGAGACGCTCGGCACGGCCGAGTCCGGGCACGATCACGGTCTGGCAGCCATTAATTACCTGCAGGTCCGTCACGATATGGCCGACCTTGCTGACCACGAGGCCGGTGCCGTATTCGACGTTGCTCCGCGGCGATGCGTTGTCTTGCGCATTTTTCATGGCGCTCGCGAACGGCTGAAACGCGCTCCGCATCGGAAGCATCAGCGGGTCCAGGGTGCCGTCCACGGCCTGATCGTAGAGAATGGTGATGCCGCGGATTTCGCCGTCACGCGCGAAGGCGTGCACCTGCATCTTCTTCAAGCCTTGCATGCCGATGAGCGTGAACGAATCCGCCCGCAGCGCCTCCTGCTCGATCTTGCGCTCGGGCTGGTTTTTCTGTTGCTCGAAGAGCGTTGCCAGATTTCCGTCGGACGCAACGATGCGGAAGGTTTCGATCCGCACCTGCCCTTGCGCCGAGCTCCAGAGGCTTCCGGCTTTGCCGGGTCCCGCTTTGGGCACCAGTTTCATCGGCAGGCCGACGCGCGCCCCGGTGATCGGGTCGTTGACCATGCGCCAGCCGACCTGCTCCTGCAGCGGGCGCACGAAATCGCTCAGCGCATCCCGCTCCGCCGGATTGAGTACGCCGGTTTGCCGGGTCTTGTTTTGGCGCTGGAACGCTCTCACCGCGTTGACGAACTGATCGCTGAACTCGCCATTGACCGGACCGTTATAGAGGCCGGCCCAGACCAGATCGGACTGGATCGCCAGCCGCTTGGCGAGCGGGATTGCGGCATAGGAATCGCGCAAGGATCGTACGGGCTGCGGGACGCGCTTTGGCTCCGGCGTCCAGCTCTGCAGCGATCCGGTCGTATCCAAACTGTCCTGGGCGACTGCCGGGACCAGCCCCGTCAGCCCAAGCGCCACGGCGAAACTCGCGCCGAGAAGTCGCATCCAGAATCCCCAGAAACCCCTTGTTCGCTGGTCAAACCTACCCGAACCGGGCCGCGGAGGAAATGTGATTGATGGCCCTTGGGTGCGGCTATGCGCTACGGTAACCCCTTGCTGACGTTGAATCGAAAGGGAAAATCGCTGCGATGCATTCGGCCGACGAAATCGAGCGTTACGCCCGGCATATAGTCCTGCGCGAGGTCGGCGGACCCGGTCAGGCGCGGTTGAAGGCGTCCCGCGTGCTGGTAATCGGTGCCGGCGGGCTCGGCGCGCCGGCACTGCTTTACCTGGCGGCTGCCGGCGTTGGCACGCTCGGCGTCGTGGACAACGACAAGGTCTCGCTGTCGAATTTGCAGCGCCAAATCATCCATGGCACGCCCGATATTGGCGAGCCGAAGGTGAAGACCGCCGCTGCGGCGATCCAAAAACTCAACCCGCATGTCGAGGTGAAGACCCATGACGAGCGACTGACCGCTGCCAATGCGCTCGCGCTCATTAACGCTTATGACATCGTAGCCGACGGTTCGGATAATTTCCCTACCCGCTATCTGGTCTCCGATGCCTGTTATCTGGCGAAGAAACCGCTGGTGACGGCCGCGGTCGGAACCTTCGACGGCACGCTCACCACCATTCGCGCCCACGAACGCGGACCCGACGGCAAGCCGAACCCGACCTACCGCTGCCTGTTTCCCGAGCCGCCGCCCGCCGGCACGGTACCGGCCTGCTCCGAAGCCGGCATCCTCGGCGCGCTGACCGGCGTGGTCGGATCGCTGATGGCGCTCGAGGTCATCCGCGAAATCGTCGGCTTCGGCGAAGGCCTGATCGGCCGGCTGCTGATGCTGGATACGCGTTCCATGCGCTTTGAGACCGTGCGCTACGCCTGGGACCCGTCAAATCCGCTCAACGGCGAGCACCCGAAAATCCACGATTTATCTGCGCATGCGTAGGGTTTGTTTAGGTCGCGTTAACCCGAACCCGACAACATTGTGACGGCTGATTTGGGGGCTGGCGCAACGGGTGCGCCGCGCAATCAGCGGATGTTTTCAAATCCGGTCACGATGAAACGGTTCCGCGTATATGCGTTTGGGCTGGTGTTGGTGGCGATCGCCGGAGCGGTCGCGGCGCAAGCCCCGAGCGAGCAGATCGGATTATTGAACGGCCTCGGAAACACTCAAGGCAATACCCAGGGGATCGGCCCTGTCGGCCAGATCGGATCGGGCATCGGCCAGTCTAGCGGCCTGCGGGTACCGCGCTACGTCAGTCTGAAGGCCGACAAGGTCAACATGCACGTGGGCCCGGCCAAGAATTACGAGATCAAGTGGCGCTACCAGCGCGCGGGCTTGCCGGTGGAGATCACGGGTGAATATGAGAACTGGCGCCGCATCCGCGACGCCGACGGCGCCGAAGGCTGGGTCTATGGTTCGCTGCTCTCCGGCCGCCGCACCGGCGTGGTGACGCTGCGCGCCAAGGATGAACTGCTGCCGCTGCGCGCCAAACCCAACCCTGCGAGCGCCATCGTGGCGCAGCTGCAATCCGGCGTGCTCGGCACGGTCAAGCGCTGCACCTCCGGCTGGTGCCGCTTCGCGGGCGAGGGCTTCGACGGCTGGATCCCGCAGGACAAACTCTGGGGCGTCTACCCGAACGAGTCGGTCGATTAACCGCCGCGGATTTATCGGCAGCAATTCTGTCCAATCATAAAATGGTCTTACAATCGCGGCCTCCTGCGCGCGTGACTTGATGGCTACGCCACGCAGCGCATAGGGTGCGTCCATGAGTACAAAAGAAGGTTTGCAAAGCTCGCCACCGCGCAAGCCGCTGACCCCTGCCGCCGAACGCGCATTGGCCGAAGCCGCCGCGCGCCGCGCCGAGATGGATCGCAAGAACACCGAGCGACCCAAGGAGGTTGGCGGCCCGAAAGGGCCCGAACCGACCCGCTATGGCGATTGGGAAAACAAGGGTCTGGCGTCCGATTTCTGATGGCGGGCGCTATCCTTTTCCCGCCGCCTTCGGCGCATCCTTCCGGTTCTGACGGTTATTGACGAGGTCATCAACCACCGCCGGATCGGCGAGCGTCGAGGTATCGCCGAGGTTGCCGTATTCGTCCTCGGCGATCTTGCGCAGGATGCGCCGCATGATCTTGCCGGAGCGCGTCTTCGGCAGTCCCGGCGAGAATTGTATCAAGTCGGGCGAGGCGATCGGCCCGATCTCCTTGCGCACCCATTGCACCAATTCCTTGCGCAGTTCTTCGCTCGGCTGCTCGCCTGTCATCAGCGTCACATAGGCATA
The DNA here is from genome assembly GCA_035501735.1 of Xanthobacteraceae bacterium. GTDB lineage: Bacteria > Pseudomonadota > Alphaproteobacteria > Rhizobiales > Xanthobacteraceae > PNAI01. The sequence goes on from DATJVR010000031.1 coordinate 56,276, forward strand.
GATGCCCTGGCCCTTGATGTTGTGCGGATAGCCGACCACGGCCGCCTCCGAAACTTTCGGATGCGCGACCAGCGCGCTTTCGACTTCGGCCGTGCCGAGGCGATGCCCGGCCACGTTGATCACGTCGTCGACGCGGCCGGTGATCCAGTAATAGCCGTCCTCGTCGCGCCGGCAGCCGTCGCCGGTGAAATATTTTCCCGGATAGGTTTTGAAATACGTATCGACGAAACGCTGATGGTCCCCGTAGACCGTGCGCATCTGCCCGGGCCAGGATTCGGCAATGCAGAGATTGCCGCTGGTCGCGCCCGTTTGCACCTTGCCCTCGGCGTCGACGATTTCCGGCACGATGCCGAAGAACGGTCGTGTCGCCGAGCCGGGCTTCAGTTTCGTCGCGCCCGGCAGCGGCGTGATCAGGATTCCGCCGGTCTCGGTCTGCCACCACGTATCGACGATCGGGCAGCGGCTGTCGCCCACCACGCGATAATACCATTCCCACGCTTCCGGATTGATCGGCTCGCCGACCGTGCCGAGCAGTCTTAAGCTCGCGCGCGAGGTTTTCTTCACTGGCGCGTCGCCCGCCTGCATCAGCGCGCGGATCGCCGTCGGTGCCGTGTAGATGATGTTGATCTTGTGCTTGTCGCACACTTCCCAGAAGCGCGACATGCTTGGATAGTTCGGCACCCCTTCGAAGATCATCGTGGTGGCGCCGTTCGCAAGCGGACCGTAGACGATGTAGCTGTGGCCGGTGACCCAGCCGACGTCCGCGGTGCACCAGTAGATGTCGCCGTCGTGATAGTCGAACACGTATTGGTGCGTGAGCGAGGTATAGACGAGATAGCCGCCCGTGGTGTGCAGCACGCCCTTCGGTTTACCGGTCGAGCCTGAGGTGTACAGGATGAACAGCGGATCCTCCGCGCTCATTTCCTCGCAGGGGCATTCGGCCGGTACGATTTTGGCGATGTCGTCGTAATAGAGATCGCGCCCGCTTTTCATCGCGACCGGCGCGCCGGTGCGCTTGATCACGAGGATCGTGGTGACTCCGCCGGCCTTGTCGGCGGCCGCATCGGAGTTGGCCTTCAACGGAATCTTCCGCCCTCCGCGTACGCCCTCGTCCGCGGTGATGATCACGTTCGACTTGCAGTCCTCGATGCGGCCGGCGAGCGAGTCGGGCGAGAATCCGCCGAACACGACCGAATGGATCGCGCCGATGCGCGCGCAGGCGAGCATGGCCATGCACGCCTCCGGGATCATCGGCAGATAGATGGTGACGCGATCGCCTTTCTTGACGCCGCGCGCTTTCAGCACATTGGCGAATTTCTGCACGTCCGCATGCAGCTGCCTATAGGTGATCTTCTTGTCGTCCTTCGGGTCGTCGCCTTCCCAGAGGATCGCGACCTGATCGCCGCGTTTGGCGAGATGCCGGTCCACGCAGTTGTGGCAGACGTTCAGTGTGCCGTCCTCGTACCATTTGATCGAAACATTGCCCGGCCCGTAGCTGGCGTTTTTCACCTTGGAAAACGGCTTGATCCAGTCGAGGCGTTTGGCCTGCTCGGACCAGAATCCGTTCGGGTCCTTGAGCGAGCGCGCGTAGAGGTCGCGGTACTTGGCGTCGTTGATGAACCCGCGCTGGGCCCATTCGGCCGGTACCTCGTAGATCTTGTCGGACATTTTGCTTCCTCCACGCCGAGCGTGATTTCCGCGCATGTTTGAGCGCGACCGCCGCTTTTTTCGAATATTATTCAGCGCCCCGCCAAGCGACAAGGCGCGAAACCCTGCACTTTCGTCGAAAAGCGCCGGTCTACCGCGGCCCGAAGCCGCCGAGGATCGCCCCCATGATCACGAGCACGCCGAGCCAATGCCCGCTGTCGATCGCGGTCAGCTTGTAGCTGCGGCCCGGATAGGCATTGTTGGTCGCGGTCGTCGTGACGACGAACCCAAGCCAGCACACCACGCCCGAGATAATGCCGGCACGGATCGACCAGATGCCGACGTGGAAGACGATCCCGTAGAGCACGAAGGCCATGACCAATTCGGCGATGAACGAAAGCACGAACGGTGTCGCCTTGGCCGTCGCGCTCTTGCCGGCGTTCTGCACTTTCATCGTCTCCATCGTGGTGCCGAGCGCCGCGACCCAGGTTTTGCCCAGTGTGCCGTAGTAGCCCGCGCCGAACAGCCACGCCGCCACGGCGGCAAGCACAATCGCGACAAAATTGACATTCAGGACATGCATCCGCGCCTCCTCATTTCAGCCCGCCCATACGGCACACGATCTTCCATTCCTCCGCCGTGACCGGCTGAACCGAAAGCCGCGCGTATTTCGCCAGCGCCATGTCCTTGAGCTTCGGCTCGGCTTTGACCGCCGCGAGCGTCACAGGTTTTGACAGCGGCTCGATCGCCTTGGTCTGCACCACGACCCAGGGCTCGCCCTTGCCGGCGGTCGGATCGGGGAAATGCTCGCGGATGATCTCGGCGATGCCGACCACCTGCTTCTCTTTGCCGGTGTGATAGAAGAACGCCAGGTCGCCTTTCTTCATCGCCTTCAAGTTGCTGCGGGCGCGGAAATTGCGCACCCCGCTCCAGACCTCGCCCTTGGCGCCACGCTTGACCTGATCGTCCCAGGAGAATTCTTCCGGTTCGGTCTTCAACAACCAATAGGCCATCGCGGTCTCCGTATGGAATTCATAACCACCAAATCTCGATCAATTCGCAACCCCGGGATTATGGATTCCGGCTCTCGCTGCGCTCGGCCGGAATGACAATAAGGAAGTCAATGCTCCGCTCGAAACGGCCGTGTGAGCAACGAGTCGATCGCCTGATCGACGCTCATTTGCCTGCCGAGCACGGCCGCGATCGCGCTCGCGATCGGCATGTCGATTTTCTTTGACATCGCGAGTTCCACCAGCACCGGCGCGGTATCGATTCCTTCGGCGAGCTGATGGCTTTGCATTTCGCCAATCGCGCGTCCTTGGCCCAACGCGATGCCGAGCGAGAAGTTGCGCGATTGCGGGCTCGAACAGGTGAGAATGAGATCGCCCAGGCCCGAGAGGCCGGTCAATGTTTCGGGTCGCGCGCCGAACGCCTTGCCGAACCGGAACAATTCGGCAAATCCGCGCGTGGTGAGCGCGGCGGCGGCGCTCGCACCGAGCTTGCGCCCGGCCACGATGCCGGCCGCGATCGCCAGCACGTTCTTGGCGGCGCCGCCGATCTCGACCCCGCGCACGTCGGTCGAATGATAGAGCCGGAACGTGGCCGAGCCGAGCGCGCCGGCAAGCTGCCCGACGCGCTTTTCGTCACGCATCGCAAGCGTTACCGCCGTGGGAAGACCGCGCGCCACGTCGGCGGCGAAGCTCGGACCGGACAGGATCGCGGGCGCGGCGCGCGGTGCGCATTCCGTGATGACTTCGGTCATGAATTTGCGGCTGCCGCGCTCGATGCCTTTGGCGCAGGCGACGACAGGTGTGGCGGGCCGGGTGACCTGATCGATCGCCCGCGCAACCGTGCGCAGGGTTTGCGCCGGCACCACGATCAGCACCGCATCGGCCTGTCCCGCGCAGGCGATGTCTTCGGTAACCACGACGTTTTCGTCGAGCGTAACGCCCGGCAACCGTGGATTTGTCCGCTGCTTGGCGAGTGACGCGGCGATTGCCGGATCGCGCGCCCACAATGTCACCGCGCGCCCGGCCCGCGTCACGACATTGGCGAGCGCGGTTCCCCAGGCGCCGGCTCCGAGCACCGCGATACGATCAAATGCCATTTGCTGCGCCTCGCACCTTCTTTTTCACTGACGCGCCCGATACGAGACTTGCGGCCGTAAGCGATTCACCTCGCTGAGCGGCCAGCGCGCACGCGGTGCGGTGTCGAGGCCATCGACGAAACCATGCGCGAGCCGCTCGGCGCCGGCCCAGGCGATCATCGCGCCGTTGTCGGTGCAGAGTACGGGTGGCGGCACCACCAGAATGGTCTTCGCCTCGTAGGCGATGCGATGCAGCGCCTTGCGGATCACCTGATTGGCGGCAACCCCGCCGGCGGCGACCAGCGCCGTCGGCGCGCCGTAGCGTGCGTTGAACAGCTGCAGGCCGGTGCGGATGCGATCCTCGATCATCTCCACGACCGCCTGCTGGAACGAGGCGCAAAGATTGGCGACGTCCTGATCGCTGAGCGGGGCGATCTTTTCGGCTTCGAGCCGCAATGCGGTCTTCAAACCCGAGAGCGAGAAATCCGGCTCGGGCCGCCCGATCATCGGCCGCGGCAGATGGAACCGGTCCGGATGGCCGCGCACGGCTTCTTTTTCGACCTGCGGCCCGCCCGGATAGCCGAGGCCCAGAAGCTTCGCGGTCTTGTCGAATGCCTCGCCGATGGCGTCGTCGATGGTCGTTCCGATCAGCACGTAATCCGCAACCCCGCGCACCGCGACGATCTGCGTATGCCCGCCCGATGCCAGGAACAGGCAATAGGGAAACGGCGTGCCGTCCGTCAGACGCGCCGTGAGCGCATGCGCCTCCAGATGATTGACCGCGATCAACGGCCTGTCGTTCACGAGCGCGATCGCCTTGGCGGTGGTGAGCCCGACGATGACCCCGCCGATCAGTCCCGGACCGGCCGCGGCCGCCACGCCGTCGATCGCGTCGAATGTGCGCCCGGCATCCGCCATCGCCTTGCTGATGACGTGGTCGAGCGCCTCCACATGTGCGCGCGCCGCGATCTCCGGCACCACGCCGCCGAAGGCGGCGTGCTCGTTGACCTGTGAGAGCACTACATTGGACAGGATCCGGCCCGGCCGCTTGTCGTCCACCCGTTCGACCACGGCCGCCGCGGTCTCGTCGCATGTTGTCTCGATTCCCAGTACAACCATGCAGGCTCCTTGAGCATGATCCCGAAAAGTGGGAACCGGTTATCGGCTAAGATCATGCTCGAACAGGGCGTAGCATTGCGAGGTCCAGTGCCGCAATCCTTGAGCGCAACCGCTAATATCCGTCTTGGCACGCGCGGCAGCCCGCTTGCGCTCTACCAGGCGCGCCTGGTGCAGCAGCGGCTCGCGGCGGCGCACGGGCTTGATCCCGCGCGGATCGCGATCGAAGTGATTCGCACCACCGGCGACCAGGTGCAGGACCGTGTGCTGGCCGACGTCGGCGGCAAAGGCGTGTTCACCAAGGAGATCGAGGAGGCGCTCGCCGCCGGCCGCATCGACCTCGCGGTTCATTCAGCGAAAGACATGCCGACCGTGCTGCCGGCGGGACTCGCGCTCGCTGCTTTTCTTCCACGTGAGGATGCGCGCGACGCCTTCGTCAGCCGCAAGGCGAACTCGCTTGCCGCGCTCGCTCCCGGAGCTGTCGTCGGCACCGCTTCGCCGCGCCGCCACGCCATGGTCAGGCGCCTGCGGCCCGATCTGCATGTCGCTCCGTTGCGCGGCAACGTCGACACGCGCCTGCGCAAGATCGAGCAGGGCGAGGCGGACGCGACCGTTCTGGCGTTCGCCGGATTGAAACGCCTCGGATTGGAATCGACGGCGAACTCCGTTTTCGACATCGTCGAATTCCTGCCGGCGGTCGGCCAGGGCGCCATCGCGGTCGAGACGCGCGAAGACGATGCAAAGACGCGCGACCTGCTCGCCTCGATCAACGATCCCGACACCGCGCTTGCGCTTGCCGCCGAACGCGCCTATCTCGCGGTGCTCGACGGCACCTGCCGTACGCCGATTGCCGGCCACGCCATGATCATCGCCGGCCGCGTGCAGATGCGCGGCCAGATTTTAAAACCGGACGGCAGCCAGTTTTACGACATTACCTGCGACGGTCCGCTGACCGATGCGGAAGCCGTCGGCACCGCAGCCGGCCGCGATCTCAAGGCGCGCGCCGGCGCCGACTTTTTCACCGGAGCATGATCCCGAAAAGCGGGAGCCGTTTTTCGGAAATGATCACGCTCAAAAAACGAGTATGACGTGCGTCTCCTCATCACCCGGCCAGCGGAAGACGGCGAACGCAGCGCGGCGGCGTTGCGCGCGCGTGGTCACCAGGTGCTGCTCGCGCCGCTTCTGCGCATAGAGCCGATCGCCGATGTCGACCTTGGCGCGACAGACTACGCCGCCATCCTGATGAGCAGCGCCAATGCCGCGCGCGCCATAGCTCCGCATCCGCGCATGCGCGATCTGATGACGCGGCCGGTGCTCGCGGTCGGTGCCAGCACCGCCAGGGCAGCCCGCACGGCGGGATTTTTGGATGTGCAATCGGCCGACGGCAACGCGCGCGATTTGGGCAGGCTTGCCGCCGCCCGCTTTTCGGGCAGCCGAGCGCCGTTGCTCTATCTCACGGGCGACGAACGCGCCCGCGATCTGGCCGATGACCTGCCCAACGTACCGGTTCGCACCGTCGTGGTTTATCGCGCGGTCAAGATTGCCGCCTTGCCGCCGAATGTGCGCGATGCCCTTTTGGCCGGCAATCTCGATGGCGTGCTGCATTTTTCCCTCCGCAGCGCGGAGGCCTTCGTGGCCTGCACCAAGGCGGCGGGCCTACTCGACAAGGCGCTGGCGCTTTTCCATTATTGTCTCTCGCCGCGCGTGGCGGGGGCGCTCGCGGGCGCGGCGGACATCAGGATTGCGGCGCGCCCGGACGAGGCGGCCTTGCTCGATTTGGTCGCAACACGCTGACGGCCACGTTGCCGTCACATCGGGTTCGCATTATTCCGGTTCGTCTAGACGCAGCATCCCGTTTGAGCGGTCCCTTCGGAGGCATTCATGGCGAGCAAGCGCAATCCGTCCGATCCGGCGGGGTCGTCCGCGCGCCCGCCGCGCAAGCCATCGACCATCGACCTCGAGGCCACTGAAGTCGCAAGCGAAACGCCGTCTCAGTCTCCCGGCGCTTCCACCTCCGCTGCGCCCGACCCGTCCGACGATAACGAGCCGCCCTATACCGAAGCGCCCAAGCACGAGGGGATCACGTGGCTGCCGTCAGGCAGACCGTCGCTGCTCGGCGCCGCCGGCATGGGCGCCGTCTCCATGCTGATCTTGATAAGCGTACTATGGTTCAGCGGCGTGATCGGCAACGGTTCGGCCGGCTACGGCGACCGGCTGTCCGCCATCGAGTCGCGGCTGCGCGAGCTTGCGCTGCGTCCAGCCGATCGCGCCGATCAACACGTGCTCGAAGATCTTTCGACCCGCATCGGCCGCCTGGAAAAATCGACATTCTCGCCGCCCCCGCCGCCGCTGAGCGATCCCGCGCTTGCCAATCGTCTCGCCTCGGCGGAAAACGCCACGAAGGCTTTCGCCGACAATATCGGCAGCCTCAACAGCCGTGTCGATGATCTCGCCGCTGCCGTGCGCGAACTGCGCAACGTGACGCCTGTCGACAAGAGCGAGGTCGAGGCCTTGGCCGCCCGCATCGCCGCGCTGGAAAAAACAGCCGCCGCGATCGAGGCCGATCTCGCCAAGCGCGCGACCGTTGCGAGCGACCGCGCCATGCGCTACGCGTTGGCGACCGCGGCGCTGCGCACGGCCGTTGAACGCGGCGATCCGTTCACCGTCGAGCTTGCCGCCGCGCGGCCGCTCGCGCCGGAGAACGCGCTCTCCGGTCTCGAACCGTTCGCGGCGTCGGGCGTGCCGGGCAATGCCGTGCTCGCCCAGGAATTGTCCGCGCTCGTACCCGCGCTTCGCCGCGCCGCCGACTCGGTTCCGCCCGAGGGCGGATTTTTTGACCGCCTGAAGGCGAACGCCGGACGGCTCGTGCGCATTCGCCGTGCCGACGAGGTGCCCGGCGACGATCCGGCCGCCGTCATCACGCGCATCGATCTCAAGGCCGCGAATGCTGACGTCTCGGGTGCGCTGGTCGAGCTTGCGAAGCTCCCCGCGCCGGTGCGCGCGCCGGCGCAAGCCTGGATCGACAAGGCGCAGGCGCGCATCGCGGCCGTCGAGGAGAGCCGGAAGATAGCCGCTGCCGCCATCAGCGCGCTCGGAAACGCGAGCCCCTGAAACATGATCCGCATCGTTATCTTTCTCGCGCTGGCCTCCATCCTGGCGCTCGGTGCTGTCTGGGTCGCCGATCGTCCGGGCGACGTGGCTGTCACCTGGCTCGGCTGGCGCCTCGAGACTTCGGTCCTGGTCGCGGCCGTGGCGCTCATGATCGTGGTCATGCTCGCGGTGCTGGCGTGGTCGCTCGTTCATGCGATCTGGTCTTCACCGCACGCGTTCGCGAACTTCCTGCGTCTCCGCCGCCTCGCGCGTGGCGACCGCGCCATTTCGCGCGGCCTGATAGCGGTGGGCGCCGGCGATCTGCGCAGCGCGCGCAAGTTTTCCGTCGAAGCCGGCCGTCTGCGTGGAAGCGAGCCGCTCGCGCTCCTGCTCAATGCCCAGACCGCGCAGCTGTCCGGCGACCGGTCGGCGGCCGACACCGCTTTTCGCACCATGGCGGGACGCGCCGACACCAAGTTGCTCGGCCTGCGCGGCCTCTTCGTCGAGGCGCGCCGCCGCGACGATCTCGCCGCCGCGCGCAGCTATGCCGAGGAGGCCGCGCGCACGGCCCCCGATCTTGCCTGGGCCGGGCAGGCCGCGCTTGAGTTCCGTTGCGTGTCCGGCGATTGGGATGGCGCGCTCGCCGCGCTCGAGCGGAACATGCAGAACAAGCTGATCGACAAGGCGACCTATCGCCGCCAACGCGCGGTGCTGCTGACCGCCGCCGCACTCGCGGTCGAGGAGACCGATCGCGATCGCACGCGCGAATTGGCGCTGGAGGCGGTCAAGCTCGCGCCCACGCTGGTGCCGGCCGCCGAGCTTGCCGGCCGGATGCTCGCCGAAACGCGCAAGCTGCGCCGCGCCGGTCGCATCATCGAGAAGGCCTGGACTGCCAATCCGCATCCCGATCTCGCGCAGGTCTATGCCTATTTGCGCTTCGGCGACGCCGCCCGCGACCGGCTCTCACGCGTCCAGGCCTTGGCGCAAATGGCGCCCGGCCATATCGAAAGCGCGATTGCGGTCGCGCGCGCGGCCATCGACGCGCATGAATTCAGCGTAGCGCGCACGGCGCTCGCGCCGCTGCTCGACAAGCCGACCCAGCGCGTCGCCGAATTGATGGCCGAACTCGAACACGCCGAAAGCGGCAACGAAGGTCGCACGCGCGAATGGATGGCGCGCGCTCTCCGCGCTCCGCGCGACGCCGCCTGGACCGCCGACGGGTTCGTCTCCGACCGTTGGCTGCCGGTCTCGCCGGTGAACGGCCGCATTGACGCCTTCGAATGGAAAGTTCCGCTCGCCGCGCTCGGCAGCCAAGCCGCCGCCACCATCGAAGCCGACGGCCGCGCCGCTTTCGATGACGCGATGCTGCCGAAGGCGATGCCGCCGGCCGATGCGCAGGCACAGGAGCCGGCCGCTCGGCCCGCCGCCACCGGCGTTACGGCGCGCGCGGGTTCCGCCCTGTCGTCCGACATCCCGGTCGAGGCCGTGATTCCGCTCGTGCACGCGCCCGATGATCCCGGCCCCGATTCGACCATCGAACCTGAGGCGAGCCCCGAGCCTGCCGCCCCCGACACATGGTGGCGCATACGCTTCTTTAGGTGACCGGCACGGACCATGCGGGTCGAGCCGGGCGCGCCGGTAAGTCGTTTGCGTTCAACCAATTGGTGCCGAGGACGGCCGTATACGACTGTTCAAGCAATTTGTGCGCTTATGGCCCGCGTCTTGGACGGCTTGTTCTGCCGAGCCTTATTCTTGCCAAGCCTTTGCGTCCTGGCTATCTGACTCGTCGTTTCTGGCTGTCTTGCTCGTCGTCTGAAGTCTTTTAAGTCAATGCCGCAATAGCTCAGTTGGTAGAGCACATCATTCGTAATGATGGGGTCGGGGGTTCGAGTCCCTCTTGCGGCACCAGCACTTAGCTTGTCCAGCCCGGAGACATGGGTGACAGAACGTACCTAAGACATGGGTGACAACCTCGGGCCGCTCAGGGTCGAGACGCCTTTGCCAGGCGACCAGGATTCCTGCGGGATCAAGGCCGAAACAAACCGATTGGGCCGTTGTCGGCCTTGCGGAGCAATTTGGTGCCCTGCATCGAACGGCCTGATTCACCCGGCGTGAGGTCGGTGCCGATGATCATCTTGGCGATCACGCGATCGGAGCCGGGCGTCAGCCCATATCCGATGCCGGCGTTCACGTCGAAGCGCCCGATCTTGAAATCGACCACGCCGTAAATGTTGTGCTGTTGTTCGTTGAACGGCATGAAGCCGTTCAACGGTCCAAGTTCGCTATAGTACTCGATCCCGATCGAAAGCGTTTCCGTCAGCTTGCGCGCAAAGCGGGCCGCGGGCGCAAACACCGCATCGCCGTTTTGTCCGAACCCGATATCGACGATCGGGTTGACGATGAATTCGTAGTCGCCTTTGCGCACGCCGACGATCGGCCGCACCTCCACGTTCCATTGGGTGTCGGAAAATTGCGGCATCGCATAGCTGAACTCGAAATTGACGCCATAGAAGAACGCCCGCTCTGCCGCGTTGGGAACCACAAAGAGCTGCCTGATCTTGCCCGCGTTCGAATACGGCGTTCCGTTCTGGTCTATCGCAAACGGCGCGTAGAACCCCAATTCCCACCAATCCGTGATGCCGTAGGCCAGCTCGGGCGTGCCGTTGAGCGCGCGATGAGCAACGAGGCCGCCCGGGAAATCCGGCTGCTTGCGGCCATTGAAGGCGTAGTTGAGATGCAGTTGCAGCGTCCACTGATCGACCTTGGCGATCTCGGCGTTGTAAACCTGGATCTCGTCGACGGCCCGCGCCGCGCCCGCGGTCGCTATGAGAACCATCGCCGCGAGCGGCGTGCAGCCTCGAAGCCTCATTGGGATTCTCATCAAATCGCGCGCCGCGATCCGGCCGTGAAAGACGCGTGTTTCCCGGTAAAGTCACAGATTAAATTCATTCTAAACTATAAATTCATCAGCGGTAAGACCTGCTGACAGTGCTCTGAAAGGCGCGAGCGGCACCAACGATCTGCGCAAGGATAAAAGGATAAGAAGTGAAAGAGAGTGGAAGTGAATGCGGGCCGGTGCCGGCCATTTGAAGTGACGATTGTTTCATTGGCGACAGTGAAGAGGCCGGCGCTTCGTGATCGTGACGGCCGCGCCCGCTTCGAGCGTCGCACGCGGCTGAAACCACTCAAGGCCGCGAAAAAAATTTGCACGAACCTTGTCCGTCGCATCGGCATGATGTCCGCCCCGATGTGTACCATTATTGGACAGCTATTCGCGCCGACGCGCTCTTACGCGATAAAAGAGAATATGATTCTCAATTGCGGCGCCGAATTGTAACGATTGCGCAAAATCCTGATGAAAAAAATGTGACGCGATTAACCTTAATTCTTTTTGTGCGCGAATTCGGATGAACAAAAAATTGACGTTAAGTTATTTTTAACGGTTATTAACAACTCGTAAATTTTCAGTTTGGTGCGGCATGTCTGAGTTCCGTTTGCTCGCTGGCGAAGCGACGATTCCGACTGCACAGGGACGCGGTCACGGCGACAAGATTTCAAAAGGTGCTTCGCCTCGTCGCCTCGAGAGCAAGGCCGCCGCGCTGCATTCCGGGCGCTCGCACAACCAAGCCTCCGACAACACAGCACCGACGACGATCGCTGAGAAGATCCTGCGCGCCTTCAATACCTGGGCATTCAAGCGCGAACAGCCGTCCGATCCGCAATTGCTGCTCAGGGTGATCACCGATGCGGTATCGCGCAACGCACCGCTGCCGTTTCTGTTCTACTGGGGCAAGGGCCCGCGCTGCCACATCGACGAACACGACATCAAGTGCCTCGACTATATCGAGGCCATGGCGCATCGCATCTCGGCGGTTTACCCGCCCGGCACGGCCTTGCGGCTGATCTGCACCAACACCCATGCGGAGCTTAACGGCTATTCGCCGATTGCGATCTGCACCTACTACTCCGAGATCGAAGCCGAAGCGCACCGGCGCGGATTTGAATGCTTTCGGTTGAGCGAACTCATCGCCGTGACGATGGCGACAGCCGAGGACGATCAGCTTGCCGATCATTTGCCCGACGACATGCGCGAAAAACTCTTTTCCAGCGCCATGAAATGGTACCACGGCAGCGGATCCCCTGAAGAAGGTGCGATCAAGTATTTCAATATGAACATGGTCGAGAAGCGCGCGGTGGAACTCGCGTTTCCCAACGCGATCTTCGCCACCTTCAATTCCAGCAAGTTCCGCATTCTGTTCCCGAAACGGCTGCCGATTTTCTACATGTATTCGTTGCAGCGCGGGGTTGGCGTGAAACCTTGGTTCCTACCGGCCGAGGCCCAACCCTGCGATGCAACGTCCTGCCAATGTCTCGCGAGCACGAAGGAAACCGCCTCTCCGCCTTGATTACCCAATCGTCATTGGGAGAAACGCCGATATGCCCGATTACAAGGTGCTTCCTGCGGGAGACACGGCTCTTATCGTTGAATTTGGCGAAGGCATCGACCGGAAAATCAGCCAGCGGGTTCTCGCGTTGGCGCGGAGCCTGAATGCGGCCGGTATCGGCGGCATCATCGAGACCGTCCCGACGTTCCGCTCGTTGATGGTCTATTACGATCCGCTCGTCCTGCCGCCGCAGTCGCTCGCTGCCCGTATCGATGAATCGATACGGGGCCTGCGTTTGGCCGAGGTCGCCGGCCGCGCGTGGCGTCTGCCGGTCTGCTACGACGCCGCGCTTGCCCCCGATCTCGAAGACGTCGCGGCCCGCACCGGACTTTCGGTAGCGCAAGTGGTCGAGCGACACAGCGCGGTCGACTACCACGTCTATATGCTCGGCTTCCTGCCGGGACAGGCCTACATGGGCGATGTGCCGCGCGAGCTGAACCTCGCGCGCCACGAAACGCCGCGGCCGCGAATTCCGGCAGGCTCACTCGCCATCGCCATGGCGATGACCTGCATTTTTCCGCTGGTAACGCCCTGCGGCTGGCATCTGATTGGCCGTTCGCCGATTCCGCTTTGGGACGCGCATGGCCCTGGCGGTGCGCTGCTCGCGCCCGGTGATCGCGTGACCTTCACGCCGGTGTCGATGCGCGAATATGAAAACCTGCTGGTCAAGGCCATCGAAGGTACGCTGAAAATTCTGCCGACCGAAGGCCTCGGAGCCGCCGCATGAAGGAGGCAAAGACTCCCGCCCTGCGCGTTCTGTCGCCGGGTCTGCTGACCACGCTGCAGGATCTCGGCCGGGAGGGCTACCAGCATTTGGGCATTCCGGTGAGCGGCGCGCTCGATCCGATGAGCCTGCGCGCCGCCAACGCGCTCGTCGGCAATCCGCTCGGCTCCGGCGCGCTCGAGATCGCCGTGGTCGGGCCGACGCTCGCAATCGATGCCGACGAGGTACGCATGGCCTTTGTCGGCGCCCAGGCCGCGATCGAAATCCTCCCCGACGTCACGGCGTCGGCCGGCACGTTGATTGGATCGAACGAAAGCATTCGTCTGCGCCGCGGCGACATTGTGCGCATCGGCGCGCTCCGGAACGCGACCACGCTCTATGTTGCGGTCGAAGGCGGCTTCGACGTTGCGCCCGCGCTCGGCAGCGTATCGACCTATATCCGCGGCGGTCTCGGGGGATTTGCTGGCCGCGCGCTTGCGTCCGGCGATCGGCTGCCGCTCGTCCGCAACTCCGCGACCGAACGCGATGAATATCGGCTCGACGGACTCGATCTCGGCTTGCCCAAACGATTCCGCGTCATCGCCGGTCCGCAATCCGACTATTTTTCCGAAACCGCTCGCGCGAAATTTTTCGGCGGCGAATACACCATCGTCGGCTCCGACCGCATGGGCATGCGGCTCGACGGACCGAAAATCGAGCACTTGCGCGGCTACAACATCACCTCCGACGCGATTGCGCCCGGTTCGATCCAGGTGCCCGGCAACGGTAAGCCGATCGTGTTGCTCGCCGATCGCCAGACCACCGGCGGCTATCCGAAAATCGCGACCGTCATATCGGCCGACCTGCCGGCGCTCGGCCGGCTGCCGATCGGCGCGAAACTGAGCTTTGAGCCGGTGAGCATCGAGACCGCGGTCGAGGCGCGCCGCCAGATGCTCGCCGAAATCGAGACCATCGAGGACAGGATCGTCCCGCTCGTACCGGAAGCGACCGACGTTGCGCCGCGGCTGTTCGACAACAACCTGATCAGCGGCATCATCGACGGAAAGATCGATGAGCAAGGCAGGGTGGCATGAGCGAGGCCCCCGCGCGCAACCCCACCGACATCGTCCTGCCGCTCGCCGAGCTTAAGCAGCTTGCGCGGATCGATAAGATGCGCACGCAGCAGGCGCGCAAGGACGATGTGCCGCGCGGTATCCTGTTCATGATCGTGGCGAGCCTGCTGTTCGCGGCCTCAAGCGCGATCGCCAAATGGGTGGTGGCGCTTTATCCCGTCGGCGAGGTGATGTTCTTCCGCTCGTTTTCTTCGCTGCTCATCTGCGCCATTTTCGTTTTGCCCTTCACCGGTTTCAAGGTGTTCGCCACCAAGCGCCCGCGCGACCATATTGCCCGCGGCCTGTCGCAATCGATCTCGCAGACCTTCACCGTGATCGCGCTGTGGCTGATGCCGCTTGCCGGCGCGGTCGCCATCAATTTCTCCGCACCTTTGTTTGCCGCGCTGGTGTCGATCATTTTCTTAAAGGAACGCGCCGGCCCGGTGCGCTGGGCGGCGCTGCTGATCGGATTTTTCGGAGTGCTTGTCGTCACCAATCCGGGCGCGGATTCGCTGCAAATCGGCGCGCTGTTCGCGCTCGCCAACGCCGTGATGTACGGCAGTGTCACCGTTGCGGTACGCGGCATGTCGAAGACCGAATCCGCCAACACGCTGCTGATGTGGCAACTCGCAACCGTCGCATTCTTCCACACATTCTTGCTGCTCTTCGGCTTCAAGTGGCCGGCGCCCGCGGATGCGGTGCTGCTCGTCGGCAGCGGCTTTGCCAACGTGGGCGCGCAATATTGCTGGACGCGCGCGCTGCACATGGCGCCGACCACGGCGGTGTCGCCGTTTTATTATTTTCTCCTGGTGTGGGCGCTGGTGATAGATTTCGTCGTCTGGGGCGAGATTCCGACGCTCGCGCTTCTGATCGGTTCCAGTATCGTCGTGGCGTCCGGCCTGTTCTTGCTGTGGCATGAGGCCCAGCTCAAGGCCGCCGACGCCAAGGCGGCCTTTGCTCCTTCACTGCCGACAAGTCTGAAAATGAAACCCGGGCTGCCGCGCCGGATCGTTCTTTAGGCCGCCATCGTTTTCCGTGTCGCCCACTTGGCGATGATTTCGGAAACATTCTCGATCGGCACCGGCGCGCTGTAGAGATAGCCCTGCACCTCGTCGCACCCGAGCGTGGCGAGGAATTTCTGCTGCTCTTCCGTCTCGACGCCTTCCGCCGTGGTGGTCATGCCGAGCGCGCGCGCGATGCTCACCACCGCCTGCACGATCACCATGTGATCGTTGCTCTCTTTCAAATCCGACACGAATGCGCGGTCGACCTTGATTTTGTCGAACGGGAAGCTGCGCAGATAGCTGAGCGACGAATAGCCCGTGCCGAAGTCGTCGAGCGAAATGCGCACCCCGAGCTCCTTGAGCCGCCGCAAGGTGGACAACGTGTTTTCGTTGTTTTCCATGAAGATGCGCTCGGTGATTTCGAGCTCGAGCCTGTTCGGTGTCAGGCCGGTTTCATCCAGCGCGTCCTTGATCAGGTGATACAAATTCGGCGCCGAAAACTGGATCGGCGAAAGGTTGACCGAGATCGTGAGCTGGTTCGGCCATTTCACCGCCTGGCGGCATGCTTCTTTCAGCGCCCATTCGCCGAGCGGCAAGATCAGGCCGCTGTCTTCCGCGACCGGGATGAACAGTGCGGGCGGCACCATGCCTTTGGTGGGATGGCGCCAGCGCGCCAGCGCCTCGAAACCGGTAATGACATTGCGCTGCAGATTGATGATCGGCTGGTAATGCAGCTCCAGCTCGTTCTTCTCGATCGCCTCGCGCAGATCGACCTCCATCTGCCGGCGGTCGTTGAGTTCCTTGTTCATCGACTTGTCGTAGAATTTGTAGGTCCCGCGGCTGCCCGCCTTGACCGAATAGAGCGCAAGATCGGCCGCCATCAACAGATCGTCGACGCTTTCGCCGTCCTGCGGCCCGATCGCGATGCCGACGCTCACATTGGAGCGAATGCGATAACCGTCGATCTCATAAGGCTGCGAGACTGCGACGATCAGCCCGCTCGCCAGCACTTCCAGCGCTGCGCGCGAAATGAACGACGGCACCACGATCGCGAATTCGTCGCCGCCGAGCCGCGCCAGGATGTCGGTCGCCCGCAGCGCCAGCCTGAGGCGTTTCGCCACCTCTTGCAGCAGCATGTCGCCGATCCGATGCCCGAGCGTATCGTTGATCACCTTGAATCGGTCGAGATCGAGGAACAGCACGGCAAATTCGTTTCTCGGCTGATTGCTGCCGGGGATCGGAATCGACAACCGGCTCATTTGGTCCAAAGTCGCACGGAATACGCGCCGGTTCGGCAGGCCGGTAAGCGGATCCTCCGACGCCAAACGTGCCACATGCGCTTCCGCTTCCCAGCGCTTGGTGATATCGGTGAAGGTCTGCACGAAGCTGCCGTCTGGCAGGTGGCCGCTGCGCACCTCGATGACAGTTCCGTTCGGCATCAGGCGCTCGCAGACGGCAAGCTGATTGGAGCCGGCGGTCGCGGCCGGATGATCGAAGAACTCGCGGCCGTTCGAGGTCGCGGCATTGTGGAACTTGCCGTGCTGCGTCTGGTAGTCGATGAGTTGGTCGAATCGCGGCGGCTTCTCGATGAATTCCGGCGGCAGATCCAGGAGCTCGCCGCAACGTCCATTGATGATCGGGATCTGCAGATCCTTGGTGACCAGCATGATGCCCTGGCTCATATTTTCGAGCGTGAGCTGGAGCTGCTGCGCCTTCAATCGCGCGCGCGTCTCGCTGCGCAGAATGCTTTCAACCGCTGCAAGCATGATCAGCGTCAGTAGGCCGGCCACGAGCGCATTCAATTTGAGCGTCGACAATGAATCCTTGTAGATTTCGCTCTTGCTGCTGCTGACACTCACCCACAACGGATGACCCTTGACCTTTCGGATCGTCACCAATTGCGGTTGGCTGTCGGCGAAATGGTCATCTTCGAAAGTGGCGTTGCTGCCTGCCTGGATGCGCTTGTACAGTTCCGTGTTGGAGAGGTCCTGGCCGAGCGAGTAGCCGCCCGCGCTGCCGCCGCTCGAGCGGATCACGCCGTCGTCTCCGATCAGCGAAATCGACACCGGCGATCCGAAATCGATCTTGTCGTAGAATTTCGTCAGATGCTCCGGATCGAGCGAAGCCACCACCACGCCCGCGAACGAGCCGTCGGCGTTAAGGAAGCGCCGCGTGAACTGCACCGACCATTTTCCGCTCACGCGGCCGACGACAGGTTTGCTGATGAAAAGAAAATCGGTCTTGCTGTGGACGTGCACCAGATAGTGCTCGCGGTCGCTCAGGTCCACCGGCGGCGCCGGTTGCGGGCCGGCATTCGACGCCCGCATGATGCCGTTGGCATCGATGATCGCGACCTGAATGATGATCTCGCTCAGGACGTCGGTCGTGTTGGCGATCGTCGAATAATCGGTGGTAGCTTTGCGCGACTCGATGCTGCGCCGAAGATACAGCAGCGCCTTGTCGATCTCGCCGATCGAGCGAAGCACGTTCTCTTCGAACACCATTGCGAAGTTCTGGTTTGCGCGCTCGGCGTCACGCTTATCGCTCTGAACGTCGTCGAAATACTTCAACACCACGCCCGCCCACAGCATCGCGATGATCACGACGCCGAAGATGGCGGAGCTGCGCCGCTCGGCAACGAGTTTCGGTAATTGCAGAATATGCAACACTCTCAACACACCCACACCCTTATGAATTTAGAAAAGCTTATTTCTCTTGCGTTTCAATGGCCTTAATGGGAATGCTCGTGATGTCATATAGGCAATAAGGCTTTAACGCGATCCGCGACTCGCTGCTTCTCTCGTCGAAGTTTTTTGATGCGCGACGAAGCGGATGGAAAATTCAGCTTGCAAAAATAATACGATGCCGCGCGCCGAACACGCTTAACGAATTCTGATCAACTTTAATCGAACCCGCATGGTTACCGTTTTATGTCGAGGGTTGGCGTGCAATTTTCGTCGCACAAGTAGCGATCGCCAAGCTTGCAATCCGACACATTGAGTTCGGCGCGACGTTTCGCCGCGCCGTTTCCGTCACGCCAGCAGCCCGGTCATCGGCTTCAGCGCAGCGCTGTCGGGGAACACGCTGGTCGCGAGCGCCTGCTCGCTGATGCGCACGTGATCCCGCAGCACGCCTTTGAGCACCGCGCGCAGGTCGGTGGTCGGCTTGAGATCGCGTCCCTCGTGCAACTGGGCCTGCCTGAGCCCCGGCCAGTCGGCGATCACCCGACCGCCCTTGAGCGCGCCGCCCGCAAGCAACGCGATCGTCGCGGTGCCGTGGTCGGTGCCTTGCGTGCCGTTGATGCGTGCCGTGCGGCCGAATTCGGTGATGACCGCGACGGCGGTTTCGCGCCAGCTCGCGCCCATTTCCTTCTCGATCGCCGCGATAGCGCCGTCGAGCGCCCCGAGTAAAATCGCAAGCCTGCCCGTGATCGGCCCTTCGTCGGCATGCGTATCCCAGCCGTTGAAGGCCAGCGCGCCGATGCGCGGCCCGTCCGGTCGGGCGAGGAATTTCGCCGCCGCGCCGGCGGTCTCGGCGAAATAAGCCTGTAGCTGCGCGCCGATCGGGCGCGGTTGATTGTTTTGCCCCTGCATCTGGCCGGGCGCCGGTAATGCATCCATGCCACCGCCGCGGGCAATCTCCGCGAGGCCGATGCGCTCCTCGAGCACGCGCGCCAGCGCCGGATCGGTATGACGATAGAGATCGAGCAGCCGCATCAGCGTGTCGTCGCTCGCCGGCGGCAGCCGCGGCGGCGTCCAGGACAGCACCGGCGCCGCGCCCCGCACCACCAGCGGCGTCACCGGACCGGTGGCGAAGACTTTGCGTCCGCCGTCGACGCGGCCCGCGGGCTCAAGCGCGGCAAGCGCGCGATTGAGCCACCCGGACTCGGTCAAGCCCGGCCGTCCAAATCCGCTTTCGAGCACGTCCTGGCCGTCGAAATGCGAACGTTCGCGGTAGGGCGTGGCTGCGGCATGAACGAAACTGACCTGGCCCGCCTGATAGAGCCGGTGCACGTTCGGCATCGACGGGTTGAGCGCGAAAAACGAATCGAGCTTGAGGCCCGGCGTCGTGCCGGCGAGCGTCAGCGCCTTGTCGCCGCGCAACCCGATCCAGTCCGGATCGCCGACCGGCGCCACCGCCGCCAGTCCATCCAACGCTCCGCGCAGCACGATCACCAGAAAGCGCGGATCGCGTCCTTCCGCGCGCGCAATCCTGGGCACATGCGCCCATGCGAACAGTGCACCGGTACCGAGCAGGAACTCGCGGCGGGTGGAAGCATGAAGCATCGGCATTATCACCTCCGCTGAAATTCAGGCGCCATCAGCAGCAGCGCGAGCGCCTGCGGCCGGCTGTCGGCGCGCGCAATGGCTTGCCGCGTTTCGGCGCTCGCCAGCGGCCCGAGTGTGGTTTCCGCGATCTCGTTGGGATCGGCGAGCAACGCGACACGACGTGCCATCTGGTTGGCAATATCCAAGCGCTGCGCGAGCCCATCGATCCATGCGGCGTTCTCGTCGGCAAAGCCCTTCGGCGCGCTCGGCCGCCACAGCGGCTCGCCGAGCAGGTTCTGCGCCTGGATCACGGGCCGTACATCGGGCGGCATCGCTCCGGTGGCGCGCAGCGCGCCGATGATCCACTCGCCTGGCCGTTTGATTTTCGTGCGCGGGCTCGTCCACGCCTCCTCCGACCTGATGAGGTCCTTCGCCATCTCCTTGAGATTGCCGTCGGTATCGAGAAAACGCTTGGTGAGCCGCTCCACCAGCGCAGGCGGCGGCTGATCGGCGATGAAATGGCGCGCGAGCTTTTCGGAAATGTGCCGTGCCGTCGCCGGATGGCGTGCCAGATCGGCCAGCACCGCCCGGCCCTGGTCGAATCCATTGTCCATATAGGTCCGGTTGACCACCTTCTGCGGGCCCGGCTCATGCATGCGCGGATTGAAGGTGAACTCGCCGCCGCGCGTTGGATCCATTCGCGGCGGGATGATCGTCCAGCCGGTGATGACGTTGGCGAAGCGCGTGACGTCATCCTGTGTATAGACGGTGCGAACGCCGAGCGTATGGAGTTCGAGAATTTCACGCGCCAGGTTTTCGTTCAGGCCGCGGCCGCGATTGATCCCGGCTATCGAATTCGGTCCGATCGAACGCGCGTTGTCGAGATAGAGGAGCATGGCCGGATGGCTTTCCACCGCCATCAGCATGTCGGCGAAACGCCCGAGCACATGCGGCCTGATCGCCTCGCGCTCGTAGGCTCCGCACAGCGCGCGCACCGGACCCTTGTCGGCGGAAACGCAGAAATGGTTCGACCAGAACCACACTAGGCGCTCGACGAAACCGATCTCGGCATTCAGCGCGGCATCGACATGCGCCTTCGCTTCCTCGAGATAAATTTGCTGCGGAACGCCCGGTCCCTGATTGCGCGGCACGGGTTGCGCGGTGGCTGCCGTATTGTTCGTGACTGTGCCGCTGCCGTTCGGCCTCACCACCTGCGGCGGCCGCTGTTCCATCGCGCCGTCCTTCGGCTCCATCCCGTTTTCGGTCGGCGACGGCCGCGCCGGATTTTGCGGCAATGTCCGGACCGAAGGATTGGCATTGGCGTCGCTGCGTTGCGCGAGCCGGGCCGCTCTGCGCTGCTGCTGAAAATTGAAAGCTTCCCGTGCGGCGCTTGCACTGCTGAGCAGGTCGGAACCGGCAATACGCCCGCCGCCGGCCCGCTCGAGTTCCGCAAGCAGCGCACCGCGCGGATCGGAGGCGATCGCCGCGATCGAGCCGGCCTTTGGTCCGAAGCCGTAACGGTGCAGCGCAGACGCGGCTTCCATCTTTGGATCTGTTGCCATGCTGCCCGATGCCTTCGTGGGTGCTTTGAACGCGCGCCAGCCTTCTGTTGCAGGATAGGTTACGTCGCCTGGTGCCCCAACTTAAACTTTCGCAAGGAACCGTGGGAGTGGCGCAAACCATTGCCCGATTTCCTGTTTTGCGGCGATCACGACAACATCGCTGACCATAGCCGCACGAAAATATTGATGAAACGGCAATGTTAATGAATGTGTCGCCGGGCCGATTCGCCGAACGCGCATTGCATTCGTTCAAATAACAGCAGGCATAAGATGCGGGTCTGCATCAGCCGAACAGTCATCAACGATCTTCGCAACGCCGACGCGGTTGCGAGTTTTGCCGTGATGTGCATTGCGCGCGCCGCCATTGCCCAAATTTTCTGTCAGCGGCCGATCACGAGTGCGGATCGCAGATTTTTTCACTCGTTTTTCACCGCCTGCCGGCCGAGCGGATTGTTCGAACTGCGCTTCCGGGGAAAAGGTTGCGTTTGAAACCGGCCTCCCGGACCGCGTCCGTTAAGGTTTCCTCTGACCATTAAATCTGAAACCGTCGCGAGCCGGGCAAGCAGCATTCATTGGCCGAACTCCGAATTTGACAAAGTCCGCACGTAGTAATCGCAAGTTATTGCGCTGCGAAAATGTTCCCTCCAGCACCCACATGCTGTGCATAGCGACATTGACTATTGCATAGCGTTCCGGGGTTAATCATAATACCTGCGAGGGTGATGGGGAGACCGCATTAATCTTGCGGCCAATACCATCAAAAGAATAGACAATTGATCCGTTTCCCTTCGTGCGGCGGCAAAGGGAAGTGAGGAGGTAAAATAATCTCTGGTTCGGTTCTTAGGGACGGAAGTGAGCCATGCAGAGTCCAGTACTGTTGCTTGCCGGGGTTGCGTATGCCGCGATCGCGGTTTCACAAGTTGCCGCATCACCATTGAACGAGCGCTTCACGGGAGCAAGCTCCGTTGAGCAAATCCCGGAGAATCTCGCCCAAGCCAAGCGAGTAACTCCGGTCCAGCCCGTGGAAGCCATTCAGCGCAGCGATGCTGCCGCGCTGCTCATCCCGCAAAGTGCCGCCGAAAACGTACGACCGACCATCAGCAACACGGTCGATTCGAACGCGAGTCTCGGCCGCATCACCACCAGCAGTGTCAGCAAGCTGGTCCTCAACAGCGTCGGCAGGACCAACGTGGCCAGCGCTCCGAAATCCGGCGAAACCAATCCGCTGCTCGAGGCCCTGCGCTGGCGAGGCGCCAATTCCTCGCAGGTAGGTGTGCCCGATGATCTCTGGTGCGCCGATTTCATGAACTTCATCCTGAGCCAGACCGGCCAAAACGGCACCGGCTCACGCGCCGCGCGCTCCTTCCTCAAATACGGCAAGCAAGTCGATGGTCCGCGGGTCGGCGCCATCGTGGTATTCACCCGCGGCAACAACGGCCAAAGCGGCCATGTCGGCATCGTGCGCGGCACCGACGGCGACGGCAATCCGATCGTGATTTCCGGCAACCACGGGCACAAGGTCGCCGAGAGCGTCTATCCGAAAGCCAAGGTGCTTGGCTACTTCATGCCGCCGAACATGGAGAAGGTGAAACCGGAGACGTTGAACGCGATCATCGCCGCCCAGAAGTAATCGGGCGTTCGGAATTCAACGTTAAACATTCTCAACGTTAAGCATTCTATGAGCGGCGACCAAAAGCGCCGCTCAAGTTTTTTCTCCAAGGAATCTCCGCATAAAATAACAGCGGCGTCCCAAGGGCGCCGCTCCGATTGATTGATGCCGATTGCGATCGGCCGCTCATTCGTGGTCGAGGATGCCCGCCATCGATTTGAGCTGGTTGCGCACGTAGGTCGGCAATCCGGCGCTGATTGAAGTGCCGGTGTTGAACGAGCTGTTGCCCATCAGCACCTGCACCGGCACGAGATTGCGGAGCACCGGCACGTCGGCATATTTCTTCTTCTGCTCGAGCGTATTCGAGCTGACCGCGAGCGCGATCATCACCGTCGCCACCGTTGAATTGGCATCGCCCGGATTAGGCTGGAAGATCGCCAGGAATTTGCCGAACCGCATGACCTCGTTGACATAGAACATGTTCTGTTCGAGCACGCCGGCGATCGGCGCATCCAGAGCGGTCAATTTCTTCAATCCGGCCGAATCTTCGTCGTTCGGTGTCAGCACGCGCATCTCGCTCTCGAATTCTATCACCGGCGAGATCTTCTTTTCGCCTTCCCGGATCTTGTTGGCGAGCGCGATGCCCATCGGCAGCTTGCCTTCGAGTTTGTACTTGGAGTGCACGCAGATCGCGACTGACGGGCCTTCGCACCACTTGCGGTCCGGATTCGCGTTGTTCACGAATTTCTCGTCGGTCAGCGCCGTGGTCTGGGACGCGTTGATCGCCTCGTGCTTGATCATCGGGTCGAGGTTCTCGATGAACTTGAGCGTGGCGTAGCGCTTGAGGTCGATCGACGCCGACGGCCGCGACAGTTTGAATCGTGCCTCGACCACGTACAATTGCATCTCGTCTTTGTAGGTCTTGGTCACGCCGTCGATCATCTTATGGACGGTCGGCTCGACATAGCTCGGGTAGAGCGCAAGGTATTGCTTTTGAAGTGGTTTCAGGCGCGACCAATCATCGTAGCGGACGAAGCCGTTGGCGGAGGTTTCGTCTGGCCGCTGATCGTTGAAGACGATGGTATAGGGTTCGATCTGGTCGAGGGGGAGGCCGATCACTTGCGGCTTCTGCACCACTTTGAATTCCGCCGCTCCGGCGCTTTCGCTGGTGACGGCTGCTAGCCCAAGCAGCGCAGCGATTGTGTAGCGCTTCCACATGATTTTTATCCCTGACTCATAACGCACGGTAGCTACCTAACAAAAACCAGTTACCCAACAAATAAGACCTTTCGACGACCGCCTCTCTCGCCCGGCCGGACCGCGAACTGCGGCATTTTCGTTCATCTCACAAGGTTAAAGATATTGAATCGGGAACTCGATCGGGGAGCGGCCGATTCCTCGCGCTCGTCGGCGCTGGCGCGTGTTTCGTTCGGCAGCGTGACGGCGTGCCGGCTGACCAGCGCGTGCTGCATGTCGTAGGGACGACCGCGGTCATCGAGTCTCAAGTAGTCCGTGAACGCCCCACCTTGCGCGCCGGGTTGCCGCGGGGCGTTGGCCACGTCGATCGGATAGGCCTTCATGCGTCGCGCGATTTCGGCCGACGGCAGCGGCAGCGGCGTCTTCGGCGCCACAAATTGCCAGGACGCCAGCGCGATCTGCTCCACGATCGGCAATGCGGTGCGGCCGCCGGTGAAGCCGCCGCCCAGCGTGCGCCGGCTATTGGCGTTGTCGTAACCGATCCAGACGCAGATCGTCACGTCGCTGGTGAAGGCGGTGAACCAACCGTCGTTTTCGTTCTCGGTGGTGCCGGTCTTGCCGCCGAGGAAGCCGGTGTATTGCTTGAGCGCCACGGCAGTCCCGCGCGCCACCACGCCTTCCAGCAGGGTCCTGAGCTGATAGGCGGCGACGCGATCTCCGCCGGCGAGCATGATCGGTTGCGCCGGCGGCCGGCGATAGACCAGCAATCCGTTCGCTTCGATCGAGTCGATGGCGTAAGGCGTAAAGCGCGCGCCTTCGCTCTCGATCGCCGCATAGAGCGGCGCGAGATCGATCATGCGCACCGCTTGCGCGCCGAGCACGAACGGATAGTTGCGCATGCATTCGCGATAAACCTTGGCTTCCAACGCCGTCGCGCACACCTCGTCGAGGCTCTTCAGCGGATCCTTGTCGATGCCGCCGTCCAACAGACGCGCGGTGACCAGATTCTTGGAGTTTTCCAGCGCGCGCCGCAGCGTGATCGCACCCCAGCCGACGCGGTCGTAGTTCTTGGGTGACCAATAATGCGTGGAAGAACCCGGGATCGGCGGCAGCGTCACGGCCGCGTCCATCACGAGCGTATTCGGTTGCAGCTTGCGATGCAGCGCGGTGAGATAGGTCAGCGGTTTGACCGATGATCCGGGCTGGCGATAGGACTGCGTCACGCGATTGAGCTGGCTGAGCGGATAGGAGAAGCCGCCGACCATGGCGAGGATCCGCCCGCTCTTGTTCTCGAGCACCACTGCCGCGCCCTGCACCTTCGGCCGCACGCGCAATTCCGCGCGCGCGTCGGCCTTGGTCTTGCCTTCGGTAACCTTGGTATAGATGACGTCGTAGATGCCGAGTGCGCGGCGATTGATGCCGTCGGGGATGATCAGCGGCATAGTCCGGCCATCTGCCAGCCCGACCTTGATCGACAGGCCGCCCTCGCCGCCGGATTTCTTCTCCAGCACCACGGCGGGCGTCCAATGCACGTCATAGAGCGGCAGCCGCATGGCATGCATGGCCATCTGCCAGAGCGGCTGATTGAGCTTGCCCCGTCGCTGCGCGTGGGTCTTCTGCTCCGCGTCGATCTTGGTGATCAGTTCGGAAATATTGGTTTCCGGTCCTTGGAACTGGGTTCGATGCGAGGCGATTTCGTATTTGGCGAGGCCTTCCTGCAGCGCCGCCTCCGCCGCCGATTGCAGTTTGGCATTGATGGTCGAGTGCACCGTGTACGATTCCACCGTGAGCGACTGCATCCCGACCAGGTTCTTGGCCTCGTGCACGACATGGTCGGTGAAATAGAAGCCCTCGGAGCGCCTCGGACGCTCGTACGGAACGATATGGAATCCTGCGGCTTGCGCGGAGGCCGTTTGATCCTGGCTGATGAACTTGTCTTCTTCGAGTCGCTTGAGCACGTAGGATTGCCGCTCGCGCGCGCGACCGGGATAGCGGTCTGGATTGAAATAGGCCGGGCCCTTGGCAAGCCCGGCGAGCAGCGCCGCTTCGGCAATCGTCAACGCCGATGCCGGTTTCTTGAAATAGCTGCGCGCGGCCATGTCGATGCCCCACGAGCCGCGGCCGAGATAGATCGAGTTGATGTAGACTTCGAGGATTTCGTTCTTCGAAATATCGTGGTCGATGCGCACCGCGACGATCATCTCACGGATCTTGCGCTCGTAGCTCACGTCATCCCCGACGAGGAGGTTCTTGGCGACCTGCTGCGTGATCGTCGATCCGCCCTGCGGCCGTCCCGGTTGCGCCATGTTGGCGATGAACGCGCGGATCAATCCGCGCTCGTCGACGCCGTGGTGCTGATAGAAGCGCTTGTCTTCCGCCGCGATGAACGATTTCTGCACGTAATCGGGTAGCTCGCTGAGCGAAACCCACACGCGCCGATGATCCGATTCGAACAGTTCCGCGAACTTGTCACCCTTGCCATCGAGCACCACGCTGGTGCCGGGCAGTTTGAGTCCTTTTATTCGCATATGGTCGGGAAGATTCGAGGCGGCCTTGTTGTAGAACTCGATCACCTGCGCCATGTCGAACTGATTGCTGTCGACCTGCTCCTTGCTGCAGAACATTTTGTAGGCGACGAGCAGCTCGTCGAAATTGATTCCGCGGAACGCCCGCATTTCGCCGGTGACGCTGGCGGGATCCGCCATCGCGGTATTGATCAGATCATCGAGATTGAAATCTTCGACGTCGAATTCTTTGCGGATATGCGCGCAACCATCGCGTAGAATTTGCACGACCTCGCCTTGGTCGTGCACCGGATCGAATTCGGTTCTCACTGCGTCCGGCCGAGTCGTAACCTGACTCAACGCGAGCGCGGTGGCGAACATTTTAACGAGGATCAAGTTCATCGCGCTACATGTGGACTCACGCCATGATCCTACGACACTCGCCGGCGCCGCTCCTGCCGACTTTCAACTATCGCCCGACCATCGCTTTGGATTGGGCCGCATCTGAAGTTTATCAGTCGAATTTGTAGTCCGATTTTGCAGCCGGCGCCAAGAACATCGGCCGTTGCATATCGGTTTGATTGTGTTAGTATTAACTACATGCTCGGCGCTTGCAAGCGCACAGTGCGGGTTTACTTGATTTAACAACAATCCGCCGGCCTTGCGCGACCAAGCGACGCGCTATCGAGAACAAGACCGAGGGACGGTCGAGGGACTCTCACGCGAACCTCCAACGTGCGGATTGTGATCGGGACGCTTGCCCGATGTCGGTAAACTTACGAGCCGGCTGCGTGAATTTTTTGGCGGGCTTGGTGAACATCGCGCGGATTCGGATCGGAAGTCGTGATTATGACCGAGCTCGGAGACGAATGAGCGAGCTGCAGCGGGCGAAGCAACGCAAGACAATGTGCTTGAAGGTTCTTCCTCGCAGTTCTGATTAAGGTCAACGAGCAACCTCTGCGGATGAGCGGCGAATATGAAGCGCTCATGACGCCGCTTGGCCCGTCCCCATTAATATTACTCGACAATTCCGCTTCCAAGATTCTGTCATACGCCTAAAGGTTCAGTAGAAATCCATTCACTATTGAGTTAGAGTTTGGGCAATTAGGAATAGGTCTGGGTAGCGTGGGTGCTGCCACCGGCTGAAAGAGGCGGGGCATGAGTTGGAGTCCGTGGTACGTTCTGAGTCGTTTCGCATTTGCGACAGCGAGTCTGCTGCTAGCCGTTCTCACATCGACGAACTCGTTCGCGCAAACAATCCAACAGCGCAACATCTGCACGGGTAGGGAAGCCGCCGCTCCGGCCGCGCAACTTGCCGCCTGCAATGCCATCATCGAAGCCGGCCGCGATCAGCCGAGCATTCTTTCCCAAGCGCACACCGTCGTCGGCAACGCCGCGCGTGAAAAGGGCGACAACGATCAGGCGATCGAAGCCTATGACCAGGCCATTCAAATCGACGGCCGCAACGCGCAGGCTTATTACAATCGCGGCTTGAGCCGCTTCGCCAAGGGCGATGTCGATCGCGCGATTGCCGACTACGACCAGGCGATCCAGCTCGATCCGCGCAACGCCTCGGCCTGGAATTCGCGCGCTTTCGCCTATGGCAGCAAGCACGATTACAGCCGCGCCATCAACGACTTGAATCAGGCGCTCCGGCTCAATCCGCGCCACGCTCTGTCGCTGTTCAATCGCGGCATGGCCTACCGCGCCAACGGCGAGCCCGAGCGCGCGGTGCCGGATTTCGATCAGGCCATCAAGCTCACCCCGAATGACGCTGCTGCCTATTACAACCGGGCGCTCTCGTACCGCGACCTGCGCGACTACGACAAGGCGATCCAGGATTTCACGCAAGCCATCAAGCTCGATCCGAAGAACTCGGCCATGTACGTCGACCGCGGCGTCGCTTACACCGCCAAGGGCGATTCCGACAAAGCGATCGAGGATTTCGAGGCGGCGATCAAGGTCACCGATCCAAAGGATCCGAAAGCCGCGCTGCTCTATAACAACCGCGGCATGGCCTATCGCAACAAGGGTCTGATCGACAGCGCGATCAACGACTACGATCAGGCGATCGAACTCAATCCCAATCTCGCCGTCGCTTATTACAATCGCGGCAACGCTTATTACGACAAGCGCGACTACGACACCGCGATTCAGGATTACAACAAGGCGATCAAGATCAACCCGAATTACGCGCTCGCCTACTACGACCGCGGCATCATCTATTACGACCGCCGCGAATATGAGCGCGCCATCCAGGATCTCAACCAGGCGATCAAGCTAGACCCCAAGGACGCGCTGGCGGTGTTCAACCGCGGCCTGACCTATCGCGCCATGGGCGATATCGTTCGTGCCGTTGCCGATTATGACCAGGCGATCAAACTCGATCCCAAGAATGCGCTGCCGTACTTCAACCGCGGCCTGGCCTTGCGCGACCAGGGCGAGCCCGAGCGCGCGGTCAACGATTTCAGCCAGGCGATCAAACTCGATCCCAAGAACGGGCTGGCCTTCTACAACCGCGGCCTTGCCTATTACGACCGCCGCGAGCTCGAACGCGCCATCGCCGATTTCGATCAGGCGATTCGCGCCAACCCGAACTACGCTCCGGCCTATTACGGCCGCGGCCTTGCCTATTACGACAAGCGCGACTACGACCCGGCCATCCAGGACTTGAACCAAGCCATTAACATCCGGCCGAGCTACACGGTCGCCTTCAACATTCGCGGCCTGTCGTACGCGGGCAAGGGCGACATCGATCGCGCCATCCAGGACTTCGACCAAGCGATTCGCATCGACGCGAAATACTCGGTGGCCTACAACAACCGCGGCGAAGCCTATCAGAACAAGAAGGATTTCGATCGCGCCATCGCCGATTTCGACCAGGCGATCAAATATAATCCGGCCTACGACATCGCCTATTTCAATCGCGGCAGCGCCTATCGCGAGCGCCGCGAGTTCGATCTCGCCATTCAGGATTTCACCCAGGCGATCAAGCTCGATCCCAAGAACGCGCTTGCCTTCAACAATCGCGGCTTCTCCTACCGCAACAAGGGCGAGCCCGACCGCGCCATCGCCGACTTCGACCAGGCGATCAAGCTCAATCCCAACTATGCGCCGGCTTATTACAATCGCGGCCTCGCCTATGCCGACAAACGCGATTACGACAAGGCCATCCAGAATTTCGACCAGTCGATCCGCATCACGCCGACCAATGCCGAGGTGTGGCACGACCGTGGACTTGCCTTCCGTGACAAGCGCGATTTCGATCGCGCGATCCAGGATTTCGACCAGGCGATCCGTTTGAATCCGAAGTTCGCTGTCGCCTATGACGACCGCGGCCTCGCCTATCACGAAAAGCGCAATTTCGATCGCGCCATCCAGGATTTCGATCAGGCCATCAAGCTCGATCCCCGTTTCGCCGTTGCCTATAACGATCGCGGCCTGTCCAAAGGGGCGAAGGGCCAGACCGAAGCGGCCATCCAGGATTTCGACGCCGCCATCCGCAACAATCCGCACTTCGACACCGCATATAACAACCGCGGCCTTGCCTATCAGCAGCGCGGCGAGACCGATCGCGCCATTCAGGACTTCGATCAGGCGATCAAGATCAATCCCAATTACGACATCGCGCTCAACAACCGCGGTCTCGCCTATCGCACCAAGGGCGAGATCGACACCGCGATCAGGAATTTCGGCGACGCCATCAAGGTCAATCCCGGTTACTCGGGGGCCTTCAACAACCGCGGCCTTGCCTATGAAACCAAAGGCGAGGTCGACCGCGCGATTCGCGACTACGATCAAGCGATCAAGATCAGCGGCAACGACGCCTATAGCTTCTACAATCGCGGCAACGCTTTCGCCTCCGGCAAGCACGATTACGAGCGCGCCATCCAGGATTTCGATCAGGCCATCAAGCTCAATCCGAACTATGCGTTGGCGTATAACGAGCGCGGCAGCGCCTATATCGCGACCGGCCGGGTTGATCTCGCCATTCGCGATTTCGACCAGGCGATCCGCATCAATCCGACCTACGACATCGCTTTCAACAACCGCGGCTATGCCTACCGCAACAAGGGCGAGGTCGACCGCGCCATCCAGGATCTCGACCAGGCGATCCGCATCAACGCAAGCTTCGCGCTTGCTTACCGCAACCGCGGCATCGCGTACTACGACAAGCGCGACTTCGACCGCTCCGTGCAGGATCTGAGCCAGAGCGTCCGACTGACGCCTGACGATGCCATCGCGCTCAACGAGCGCGGCGTTGCCTATGGCTCCAAGGGCGACAGCGAGCGCGCGATCAAGGACTTCGAGCAGGTCATCAAGCTCGATCCGAAGAATGCCGTGGCCTACAACAACCGCGGCTACGCCTACCGCAACCGCGGCGATTACGACCATGCCGTTGCCGACTTCGACGAGGCGGTCAAGCTCAATCCGAATTACGCCGTCGCGTACTACAACCGCGGCATCGCCTATCTCGAGCGCATGGACATCGACCGTGCGATCCAGAATTTCGATCAGGTGATCAAGGTCAATCCGGCGTTCGTCGCCGCCTATCACGACCGCGGCCTCGCCTACTACGAGAAGTACGACTTCGATCGGGCGATCGCCGACTTCGATCAGATCGTGAAACTTCGCGCCAATTACACGGTTGCCGTCAACGCGCGCGGCAGCGTGGTCGATCTGCAACGCGGCTTCGAGCGATCGGTCACCAATCAGCCGGCGCAGTTCGCGCTCAACCCGATCTACGCGCTCGCCTTCAACGACCGCGGCATCTCGTTTGCCGCCAAGGGCGACTACGATCGCGCCATCGCCGACTTCGACCAGGCCACCAAGATCAATCCCGGCTTCGCCGTCGCGTTCCACAATCGCGGCAATGCGTATTATGAGAAGAAGGATTCCGACAAGGCGATCCGCGACTTTGACCAGGCGATCAAGCTCAATCCGCGCGGCGCAGCGATCTATTTCGATCGCGGCGTGACCTACTACAACCGCCACAACTACGACCAGGCCATCTCCGATTTCGATCAGGTCGTGCGCATCGATCCCAAGGATGCGCTTGCCTATTACAATCGCGGCATCGCCTATTACGGCAAGAACGATTTCGACCGCGCCATCGCCGATCTCAACAAGTCTATCGAGATCGATCCCAAGATTGCGCTCGCCTATCACAACCGCGGCAATTCATTGGCGCGCAAGCGCGAATTCGACAAGGCCATCGAGGACATCGACCAGTCGATCAAGCTGAATGCGAACTACGCCGTCGCCTTCAACGACCGCGGTCTCGCTTACGGCGCCAAGGGTCAAGTCGATCGCGCCATCCAGGATTTCGATCAGGCCATCAAGCTCGACGGCAAGCTCTCGCCCGCCTTCACCAACCGCGGCGTTGCCTTTGCCACCAAGGGCCAGACCGATCGCGCCATCCAGGACTTCGATCAGGCGATCAAGCTCAACGCCGGCTACGCCTCCGCCTTCTACAATCGCGGCAACGCCTATTTCGACAAGTTCGACTTCGACAAGGCGATCGCCGACTACGACGAGGCGATCAAGCTCAATCCGAACGACCCGCTGGCGTTCCATAACCGCGGCAGCGCCTATTCAAACAAGCGCAACTACGATCAGGCCATCGCCGACCTGAGCCAGTCCATCAAGCTCAAATCCAACAGCTCGATCGCCTTCAACGACCGCGGCACCGCCTACGGCGCCAAGGGTGAGCTCGACCGCGCCATTGCCGATTTCGATCAGGCCATCAAGCTCGACCCCAGGAGCGCGCTGAGCTTCTACAATCGCGGGCTCGCCTACCGCAACAAGGGCGAAACCGATCGCGCCATTTCTGACTACGATCAGGCGATCAAGCTCAACGCCGGTTATACCGTGGCGTACTTCGCCCGTGGCGACGCCTACGAGAGCAAGCGCGACTTCGACAAGGCGATTGCCGATCTCGATCAGGCGATCAAGCTCAATCCGAACTACACGCTGGCCTACTACGACCGCGCGATTGCCTACGGCTCGAAGGGCAACTTCGACCGCGCCATCGCCGATTTCGATCAGGCGATCAAGCTCGATCCCAAGGATCCGCAGGCTTACAACAACCGCGGCTTCGCGTTCCGCAACAAGGGCGACAACGATCGTGCCATCGCCAACTACGACCAGGCGATCAAGCTCAATCCGTCCTATGACCTCGCTTACTACAACCGCGGCAACGCCTATTACGAAAACCGCGACTACGACCGCGCCATCCAGAATTTCGACCAGGCGATCACGCTCAACGGCAACTACGCCATCGCCTACTACAATCGCGGTCTGGCCTATCGCGACAAGCACGATTACGACAACGCCATTCGGAACTTCGACGCGGCCATCAAGCTTGATCCGCGCAACGCCTTCGCGTTGAACAACCGCGGTCTGGCCTATCGCGAGAAGGGCGAAGTCGACCGCGCCATCGCCGATCTGAACGAGGCGCTGAAGATCAACCCGAATTTCGCCATCGCCTACTACAACCGCGGCATTGCCTTCGGCCTCAAGAACGACGTCGACAAGGCCATCGCCGACTTCGATCTGGCGCTGAAGTTCGACTCCGAAGATCCGCGCGCCTACAACAACCGCGGCTTCGCCTGGCGCATCAAGGGTGACAACGACAAGTCCATCGCCGACTTCGATCGCGCCATCAAGCTCAATCCGTCGTACTCGATCGCCTTCGTCAACCGCGGCGACATGTATTACAGCAAGAAGGAATTCGATCGCGCGATTTCAGACTACGAGCAGGCGATCAAGATCAACCCGAACTACGCCACCGCCTACAACCACCGCGGTCTCTCGCTCGACGAGAAACGCGAGTACGCGGCCGCGATCAAGGACTTCGATCAGGCGATCAAGCTCAACGCGACCAATCCGTACTACTTCAACAACCGCGGCTTCGCGTACCGCAACAACGGCGAGACCGATCGCGCCATCCAGGACTACATCCAGGCGATCAAGCTCAAGCCGGAATACGCGCTCGCCTATTACAACCGCGGCATGGCCTACTACGAGAAGCGCGACTTCGAGCGCGCGCAGGCCGACATCAATCAGGCGATCAAGATCAACCCGAACTACGGCGCGACCTTCCACGATCGCGGCATCATCTACTACGACAAGCATCGCTTCGACCCGTCCATCCCTGAGACCGATATGGCGATCAGGGTTCTTCCCAACTACCCGATTGCCTTCAACAAGCAGGGCTCGTCCTACGAGGGCAAACGCGAGGACAACCGCGTGATCCAAGAGGTCGACCAGGCGATCAAGATCAATCCGGCGCAGGCGGTCGCGGCGTACAACCGCGGCAACATCCTGCTCGCCGCTCGCGACTACAACGGCGCGGTGAAGCAATATGATGATGTGATCCAGCGCCAGCCAGCCAACGCCGACGCCTGGACCAATCGTTGCGGGGCTCGTGCGCTCGGCGGCGACTTGCAGGCCGCGGTCACCGATTGTAACGAAGCGATCAAGCTCAAGGCCAACAACGGCACCGCCCTCGACAATCGCGGCCTGGCGTATCTCAAGCTCAATCAGCTCGAACAGGCCATCGCCGACTACGACGCAGCCCTCAAGCTCAATCCGAAAAATCCGGGCTCGCTCTACGGGCGCGGCATGGCCAAGCTCGCGCGCGGCGACAGTGCCGGCAACACCGACATCGAAGCCGCCAAGGCGATCAAGCCGAATATCACCGAAATCTTCGCCAAGAGCGGTCCGAACGCCGAGGCGAGAAAGGTCGACTAGGGCTCTCGTTGCTTGACGAGACGATGACTGGGGCCGGCGCGCGCAAGATCGCCGGCCTATTTTTTCGGCGGCTTAAAACTCGCCATGCAGGCGCCCGGCAAAAAATGAAATCGGCCCGCGGTCGGCGTTGTACGCCGGGTTGACAAGGAGCTGATAATCGAGCGTCAGCGAAACACCCTTCGCAACGCTGAGAGCGTAATAGGTCTCCAGCACCCGCTCCTGCTGATAATTGAGCTGCCCGTCGCCGATCAGGATCCCCAGCCCGCCGGCCGCGAGGAAATCGCGGTGGTCGCGCGACAGCCCGTTGAAAGCTGCCGCAATGCCGATCACATCGTCTGGCCGCCCCCACGCCTTGCCCTTGATCGAGGTGCCGAACGAAAGACTCTGGTCGATGTCGGTGAATGCAATGATCTCGTTCCGGCCGTCGTTCCAGCTCCAGCGTCCAAACAGCCCAATATCGTCGGTCAGCGCTTGCTCGACGTTGAACACGTAGCCGTATTTGATGCGGCCCTGTCGCGTCTGAGTGATGTCTAGATTGAGGCTCGGATTGTCGAGCGTCTCGCGGTAGCTGCCGGCGAACACGCTGTTGAGCCAGCCGATCGTGCGCAGCTTGCCGGGGCGCGAGAACAGTTCATACCGCGTCTCGAGCTCAACCACATAGTTGCCGCGCCGGAATAGGTGCATGTCGAATTCGGCGCTGTTCGACTGGTCGGGCACCAGAAAGTAGCCCGTCCGCAGCGCGAAATTTCTCTGATTAAAATCGGCAACCGCCCCGTATGTCAGTCCGACCTGGTCTGCTCCATAGTCGAAAGCGCCCGCCGCCCAGATCGACCAGTTTATGAAATCCTTGCGCGGGTCGCGAGCATAGGCATTGCCGTCGAAGAAATCCGTAACCGGGAACTTTCCGACCTGCAGGGTGAGCCGCGAGACATCCGCCTTGTCGGAAAGCTGGGTTGGTCCGCTTTCGAGTTTCTCCTGCTCGCCGCCGAAGCCGAATGTCTGGCGCAGGAACAGTCGCGACGTGTGATAGCGCGGATAGGCAAAGCTCGACTTCTGCGCCTCGCCGTTCGGAAAGCCGCCCGCGCCCGTGGTGTCGTGCAGGCCGAAGCCCTGCAACAGTTCCGGTGCGAAATAGACCTCGCCGCCATGCCAGAGCCGTGCCCCCGTGTAGGCCGTGGTGGTCCACGTTTCCCGTGCTTGCGCCCAAGACGTAAAACTGTTGGTGCCGAGATAGGGGGAGCGAAACGCGCCGTATCCTTGCTCGATGAAGGTGGTCTGTCCGTGCAGCTCCCAATTGCGGAAATCGAATCCCGATTCGTCCGTCTTGGCTCCCACCGTTTCTTTTACGGACGAATCGAGTTTTCGGTTGAGCCCGAATCGCAGCGTGTGTATGTCGAAGGTCGAAGAATATTGCGTGCCCGACGGGAACGTCACGTTGGCGGTCCCGAAATTGGCGTAGAGATATTCGATTCGCGCGGTCCAGCGCGGCGCGATCGCAGCCTCGATGCCGCCGCCCAGGGTCCAGCCGGTCAACATGCGGAGGATCTTGTCCTGATCGTCTGCGGCCCCGGGCGTCTGCAGGAATCGTCCCTGCGTGAAGGCGAAACCACCGGTCCCGTAGATCAGCCAGCGGTCGCCCGCATAACCGAAACGGCCGCGCAGCGTCCCGATATAATCGATCTCGTGCGCGACATCGGTTATCGCCGTCGTGCGCGAGGATGCGACATTATCCGCGGAAAGATAATTCGGAAACGAAATGTCGACTTCGACGCCGAGCAGCGTGCGCGGAGTAAGCATATAATTCCAGCCGAGCTGCACGCCGCCGAAGAGGCTGCCGAAGGAGTTGCTCGCACCGAAAGGCGCCGGATCGGAAAGCGTCGTGCTGGCGCGTCCACGTGAGTAACCGACGTGCCCGCCGGCATAGATACCGCTCCAATCGAATGGCGCAGAAATATTGACCGGCTTGATCTCCGGTCCGTCGGCCGCAATCCCGCTGCTGAAATTGAACAGCGCAGCCCCGACCGCGGACAGCAAGGTGCGAAAATACGAAGGGCACATGGCTTCGACACGATGCCTATCCGCAAGCGGCGCTTGCGTACGCGAGGGACCGAAAGATCTGATGACGAATGAAAGCCCGACGAGACTGTTTAGCCGCAGATTGCATGCGCAGCATGACAAATCGAATATGCAATTGCAAGCCATTTGCAACTAGGAAATAAAGCGAAATGTAATCAGGAAGTTAGAATGGATCGCAAGCGAGTATAGAGGTTGGAAATTTCAGCCTTCACTTGTGCCGCGTGATCGTATCGACCAGCGCCGGCCGCCCCTTTTTCACCTCCGCCAGCGCGCGCGCCAGCGCCGGCCGGATGTCCGCCGGCTTTTCGATCGGGCCCTCGCCGTAGCAGCCCATAGCGCGCGCGAGCGCGCCGAAATCCGGCGCCGGCCCGAACAGATCCATGCCGATATGCGCTTTCGCTTCATCCGTGCCGCGCAGCTGCGCCATGCGGATTTGGTGCGCCCAGTCGTTGTAATAGGCGCGGTTGTTGTGCATCACGATCAGCATCGGGATTTCGTACTTGGCGAGCGTCCACAACGCGCCGGCATCGAACATCAGATCGCCGTCGGGCTGGATGTCGACCACCACGCGGCCGGTTCCCTTGTGCGCCAGCGCCACCCCGATCGAAATGCCGATCTGCGTTGCGGTGCCGAGCTCGACACCGGGATGACGATACGGCTTGTCGAAGTCCCACAGTTTGCGCACTTGGTGCTTGAGCTCGTTGGCGGTCAGCACCCAGTCCTCGTTCTTGATCACGTCCCAGATTTCCAGCGCAAGGCGCGCAAACGTAATGGGCGAGGCGTCCCAGTCCTGCCGCGCCTCCTCCTGCCATTTCGCCCATATCTGATCGTGGCGTTTGCCGATCGCTGCCTTGCGCGCCGCGATGCGGCTCTTCAGCTTGCTGTCGCGGTCGATCCGCTGTTTGCAGAGCCGAGTCAGCTCCGGAATGCCGAGCGCGGTGTCGCCCAGCACGCGAATCGAGCACGGCCGCATGCGGCAATAGTCCATTGCCCATTTGCTGATGCCGACCTCGGCGAATCCGATCTCCACGCAATCGCAAGTCGCCGGCAGTAGATCGGTCACGATCCGCTTGGCGTTGTTGAGATCGGAGAACTGCTTTTCCCAGTCGCGCACATCGAGCCCGACCACCAGATCGGTATGCTTGAGCGACTCCTTGTCCATCGAAAGACAGAGCGGATGTTGGTTCGGGAAGTTCAGTGCATTGTTGACGTCCCACACCGCCGCGCCGGTCGTCTCCGCCAATTCGACGATGCTCTCGAAACCGCCCGCGCGCCGCCCGGCGTATTCGGCGAGCAGCATCGGGTGCTCGGCCGCGAGCAGCCGGTCCGCGATCGCGGCGAGCGCACGCGGATCGGGCATGCTCGGCGACGGTACCGCCGCCGCGTTCGCCGGCGGCAGCGTCACCGCGGCGGTGAGCGGCTCCTCTTGCAGCATGGCGTCGTAGCACATGTAGACCGGGCCCTTCGGCTCGGTCATCATCACCGAATAGGCGCGCGCAAAGGATTCCGGCACGCCTTCGATCGCGGTGGGCTGGTAATCCCATTTGACGTAATCGCGCACCGCATTGCCCTGCACCAACGCCGAATGCGTCCAGTCGATGTGCGGCCGCCGTTTTCCTTCGTCCATCGGGCCGGTTGCGCCCATGATGAAAATCGGCACGCGGTCGAGATAAGCGTAATAGATCGCCATGGTCGCGTGCAGCAGCCCGACCACGTCGTGCAGGATCACCGCCATCGGCTTGCCGGACGCCTTGGCGTAGCCATGCGCGATCTGCACCGCGATCTCTTCGTGCTGGCACAGCATCATCGGCGGCTCGTTGCCGCCGTAGTTGACGAGCGAGTCGTGCAGGCCGCGGAAGCTCGCGCCCGGATTGAGGGTGATATAGGGGAATTCGTAGCGCTTGATCAGGTCGACGATGACGTCCGATTGCCAGCGCGTGTAGTTCTTGACCTTGGCTTCCATTGCCACCAATTCCCGGCTTCGCTATTTCGCAATGATCGCCGCGGCCTTCTGCGCGATGTCCGGCGGCGTGGCGTAGACTTCCTTCACCAGCTGCTCGATCTGATCGCCCGGCACCGGCGTGATTTCCATTCGCGCCTTCTCGGCTTCCGCCAGGAAATCCTTGTCCGCCATCGTATCCATGAAGGCTTTGCGTAGCG
This sequence comes from Xanthobacteraceae bacterium, assembly GCA_035501735.1. GTDB lineage: Bacteria > Pseudomonadota > Alphaproteobacteria > Rhizobiales > Xanthobacteraceae > PNAI01. The sequence goes on from DATJVR010000031.1 coordinate 94,610, forward strand.
CCGCGACGCGGTCCGCCGATACGCCGGGGGGTGCCAAGAATGGCCGTCCCATGACTTGGCGCGCGAAGATGAGTTTCAGGATTTGCCGCTGCTCGTCGGTCTTGGCGAGGTCGGTGATCAGCGGCACGTCCGGCAATTCCGGATGCTTGTGCAGCGCGAGCTGCACCAGGATGACGAATTTCTTCTGCTGATACCACGCCATGTGGGTTGACTTCACGCTCGACCACGACCAGCCGCAACGGCCCTTCACTTCGCCGCGTTCCATAGCAAGCCCGATGTCGTTACCGCCCGGATAGCCGGTCACCACTTTCATTTTTGTGCCGAGCACGCCATTGACGATTTTCGGAAACTGATCGGTGTCGGCCGACGAACTCGTGCCGCCGACGGTCAGTTCCTTGGTCAGCAGATCCTCGAACTTGGTGATTCCGGAGGTATTCCACGCCACGCAGATGCTGACCTCGTTGTTGGCGCTCCCGATCCAGGAATATTTGGTGCCGTCGAACTGCGCGGCGCGATTGCCGAGCAACGGGTCGAAGCCCGTGCCGCGGCCGATCGTGGCGATTGCGGTGCCGTCCTTGGGAGCGGCGTTGTAGAGCCAATTGGCGAGCCGCAAGCTGCCTGCGCCCTCCATGTTCTTCGGCACCACCGTTGGATTGCCTGGAATGTATTTACCGATGTGCCGGGCGATCACCCGCGCATAGAGATCGTAACCGCCGCCCGTGCTGTATCCGATGTAAACATCGACCGTCTTGCCCTTGTAGAAGGCCGCCGGATCCTGCGCCCGGCTCGGGACCGATGACGCCGAAAGCATCGCAAGCGTGGCGAGGGTGATTATGCGGGCGCGTGTTGTGATGAGCATGGCTGTTCCTCTCCGCGAAACCAGTTTGACCGCTCGGGTCTTACCCGTTCTGGGCATTATTGTCGCACGACCCTGGCTTTGACCCCGGATGGTCTTGACCCTGCTGCTGATTTCGGCTGACAGTATTTCGGTTCAGGGCGACGGCCAAGAATGAATCGAGATCGTGTTATTGATCGTATCTTGATCGCATCTTGGGGCCAAATAAACAAAATTTCATCGTTGCAACAGACCCCCCGCGCGTTCATGAGCGCGGCGTTGTCATGAAAGGTGCGCCGAGGGGAGGCGCGTAGGGCATCGATGCAGCCGGACATGTTGTCGATGGCGTGGCACGCGCTCGTGCTTTTGCTCGAGCCGACGCGCTTGGCGATCCTGACCCTCGGCGTGCTGATCGGCCTCGCCATCGGTGTTCTGCCGGGCTTGAGCGGCATCGTCGGCATGGCGATGCTGATCCCGTTCACTTACGGTATGGATCATTACACCGCCTTCGCGCTTCTGCTCGGCATGGCGGCGGTGATCACCTCGTCCGATTTCGTCACCGCGGTATTGTTCGGAGTGCCGGGTCATGTCGGCGCCGCCGCCACCGTCATCGACGGCCACGCCATGGCGCGGAACGGCGAGGCCGGTCGCGCCTTCGGCGCCGGTTTCATGGCTTCGCTGCTCGGCGGCATCGTCGGCGCCATCATGCTGGCGGTCAGCATTCCGATTTTGCGCCCGGTGATGCTTGCGATCGGCTCGCCCGAACTGCTCGGCTTCACGCTGTTCGGCATGTCGATGGTGGCGACGCTCTCCGGCCGTGCCCCGCTCAAGGGCCTGACCGCCGCCGGTATCGGTCTGATGATCTCGATGATCGGCTCGCGCTCGCAGACCGGCACGCTGCGCTGGACCTTCGATACCCTTTATCTCTGGGACGGCGTGCCATTGGTTCCGGCGACGCTCGGTATCTTTGCGCTGCCCGAGTTGTGCGAGCTTGCGGTGGCGCGCAAACGCATCGCCGGCGACAACCACGGCGACATCAATCTATCCGACCAATGGCAGGGCGTGCGCGACTGCTTTACGCACTGGTGGCTGGTGCTGCGCTGCGGCGCGCTCGGCACCGCGCTCGGCGCGATCCCCGGCATCGGCTCCGCGGTGATCGACTGGATCGCCTACGGCTATGCCCAGCGCACCGAGAAGAACGCGCACACCTTCGGCACCGGCGACGTGCGCGGCGTGATCGCGCCGGAGAGTTCCAACAACGCCAAGGAAGGCGGCCATCTGGTGCCGACCATTGCCTTCGGCGTCCCGGCCGGCGCCTCGATGGCGATCCTGCTCGGTGCCTTTCTCATGCATGGTCTTACGCCGGGTCCCGAGATGCTGACCAAGCACCTCGACGTCACCTACACCATCGTCTGGAGTCTGACGCTCGCTCATGTCATCGGCGCGATCATTTGCCTCACGGGCAGCCGCTGGCTCGCGCAGATCTCGCGCATCCGTCCGGAGATATTGCTCCCCATCATCATCGCGCTGGTGTTCGTCGCGGCCTATGAGGGCTCGCACGATTGGGGCGATCTATTCTCGCTGTTCTTATTCGGAGTTCTCGGCTGGATCATGAAGCGGCTCGGCTGGCCGCGGCCGCCGCTCGTGCTTGGTCTGGTCATCGGCGGCATTTTCGAGCGCTATCTTTTTATCTCGACCGAGCTGTACGGCTGGGGCTGGCTGCTGCGACCGCCCGTGCTTGCAATCCTCGTCTGCGTGGCGTGGGCGCTTTACCGGCCGCTGTCGCAGATCGTCATCGATCTGGTGAAGGAATTCCGCAATGTCGGCACGCACAAATGGCGGCTGAGCGCCTCCGCGACGTTCACCGCCGTTGTCATGCTGGTGCTGATTGCCGCCATAGTCTCGGGGCGGAATTGGCCGCCGCAAGCCAAGGTGGTTCCGTTCACCGCCGCCGGCATGGCGCTCGCGGCGGCAGCGCTCAATTTCATCAACGAATTGTTCGGCCGCAAACAAGATGCGGTGGCCGCCGGTATCGAGGGCGGTGTCCACGTAAATCCTGGCAATGCCGCTCACGAGCTCAACGTGCCGGTTGACGAGATTCGCCGCCGCGCCGCCCTGTTCTTTCTCTGGATGGCGGCATTTATTTTAATGGTCTGGCTGATCGGGTTTATTCCGGCCATTGCGATTTTCATACTGGCCAATATGTGGCTCGGCTTTCGCGAACCGCCGTTCGCCGCCGCAGGTTATGCCGCCGCCACTACCATGGTCTGCTGGGTCGTGTTCGACTGGGCGCTCCGGGTGCACTGGCCGCAATCGCTGCTCGGCGAGCTATATCCGGCGTTGCGCTCGGCAACCGGCTTGATTTGAAGGACATCCACGTATAGCCACTGTTGTACGCTTCAGCATGTCGGCGTTCGGCTCTGCGGAACGTTAAAGACAGCGGCCGCTGATGACGGAGTATGTGGATGACGGGTCTGATCGATGGTATTCCGGGACAGGGGCATAACAAGCCGCCGGAGGACGCGGCCGAGAAGGAGCACCAACACTGGGAACGCTGGGCCAAGAAACGGACCTTCGTGCGCGCCCTCGAAGGCACCTACAGCCATCTATATAAATCACTGACCGAAGAGCCGCGCGTCTATTCATCGAAGGATGTGCCCTGGAAAGGCGGCCCCGGCCACTACGGCAAGAGCGTCATTTCTCCGCAGGCCGTGGCAGTGACGCAATCGATCGAATCCCACATCGAGGCTTACGCCCCCGGCGCCTTCGGCCAGAAGCACGGCCATCTCAACAGCGCGGTGTTCTATGTGCTCAAGGGCCGCGGCCACGACATTCACGACGGCCGTCACATCCCGTGGAAGGCCGGCGACGTGATGATCGTCGAGAACGGCTGCGTGCATCAGCATTTCAACGACAGTCAGGACGAAGAAGCGATCCTCTTGGTGTTCAAAGCCAAGCCGCTGTTCCTGTTCATGCATCTGTTGTTTCAGAAAATCGTCGAATGGCCGCCCAAGACGCCGCCGAAGGGGCAGGAGAACTACAAGCCCCCGTCGGAAATTTGAGGAGCGCCGCATGCCGCTGTTCACTGAGCGCGATCCCGCCCATTCCGGCAAGAAGACCGCCACCTTCCGCGCTGATGACGTCAAGGCCGCGGCTGAATTTCGCAAGGCCTACGAAAGCAAGCTCAATGTCGTGCATGCCGAGGACATGCCGTGGGAGAATTCCGCCGACGGACTGATCAAGCACCTCGTGCACCACAAGCTCAACACGCGCGAGATGTGCGTCGAGGCCTATATGCAGTTTCTCAAGCCCGGCGAGAAATCCGGCAAGCACCGCCACATGTGGGAAGAAGTGATCTTCGTGGTGGAGGGCTCGGGCTATGATCTGCACTGGGACATGAAGTTTGATTGCCTCGACGCCTTCAAGTGGGAATGGGCGGCGGAGCCGAAGGCCTATAGCTGGAAGCGCGGCGATTACATTTACGTGCCGCCCTTCACCATCCACCAGCACGTCGCCGGCGACCACGAGGATGTGCGGTTGATCGTGATGTCGAACCGCATTGTCAAGGAAATGGGTTTCGACTGGTTCGACCAGGTCGAAAACGCGCCGGGCTACGACGCCGCGGTTACGAACGGCGGCAAGCGCTGACTTTTCTATGAATGCAAAGACGGAACGCGTTGGCATCGTCGGCGTCGGCCGCATGGGCCTCGCCATGCTCAAGCACCTCGTCAGGCACGGTTATGCCGTCACCGCCTGTGACCTCGACGAGAAACAATGCGCCGCCGCCCGCTCCGCCGGCGCCGGCATTGCCGCGACCCCTGCCGAGCTCGGCAGCATATCGGACTTCATCATCGTCGGCGTCGGTTACGATGACGAGGTGAATGAAGTCGTCCTTGGCGCCAGCGGCTTGCTGACCACCATGCGGGCGGGCGCGATCATCGCCGTGTCGTCGACCACTGCGCCCGACACCGTGAAGGCGATCAACGAACGCGCGCGCGTAAAGGGCATCGATGTGCTCGACGCCCCGATCTGCCGCGGCCGTTGGGCGGCGGACAAGGGTACGCTGCTCGCGCTCGTCGGTGGCAAGCCCGATGTCGTCGAGCGAGCGCGGCCGATCTACCAGGCATTCTGTTCCGACATTGCGCACTTGGGCGATGTCGGCCATGGCCAGGTCGGCAAGGCCATGAACAACCTGCTGCTGTGGATCAACGCCGTCGGCCTGATCGAGGCAGGCCGTCTCGCGGAAACCACCGGCATCGATCTCGTCAAATTGCGCGATGCGCTGCAAATGAGCTCGGGCGCCTCCGCCGCGCTCAACGACTGGGACATGATCTCGTTCACCTGGGCGCTGAAGGATATGCAGATCGTCTCGCGCATGGCCGACAAGGCCGGGCTGACGCTGCCGGTTACCGGCGCCGTGCGCGAGCTGGTCAAAGACGCCCGCCGCATCAAGGCGACGAACCCGCCGCCCTGGACCGGGCACAAGCAAAAGTGATGCGTGCAAGGCCCTGAATTGTGGCAAATCCACTACACCCGCTAGGAAATGATCCTTTAATCTTGCCGGTTATCCACGCTGCGCGTTGTCAATAGACCCAAGCCGCACTTTGATGTTCGTTTGGATTACGCATGCGGCCTGAGGAGGGGCGTCGTGCGAGGTCTCTTTTTCATTGCCGTCTTGCTTGCCGCCGGCTCGAGCGTTCAAGCGCAGGTGAGAACGATCGCTGCCCCCGGCATAGCGGCGCTACCCGGGGCGTTCAAGCCCGTGGATCCTCCCGCGCCCGTGCCCGATCGCGACACGCTTGAGTTCTCTGCGCAACTTCTGTCGTACCCGTTCAGCATGCCGAATGTGCAGCTCGAAACAACAAGCTGGAGCAAGATCAGCGGATGGGCCGAGGACAATCACGCCGCCGCCTTTGCGACCTTTCTGAACAGTTGCAAGGTGATGGTACGCGGCGCACCGTCTCGCCATGCGAGCCAGCCGTTCTATGTCGCGCTGCAATCCGCTTGCCGCCGCGCCTTGAAGGCAAGCCCGCGGAATTCCGCTGCCGCAAGAATTTTCTTCGAGCGAAATTTTCGCCCGATGCGCATCGCGCCGCTCGGCGAGACCAATGGATTTGTCACCGGCTACTACGAGCCGATCATCGAGGGCTCGCGCGTCCCAAGCGCGGAATTCAACGTGCCGCTTTACCGCACGCCGCGCGACCTCGCCGACCACGAGTCGGGCCATTACTTTGATCGCACCGCTATCGAAGAAGGCGCGCTCAAGAACCGCAAGCTCGAAATCTGCTGGCTCAAGGATCCGACCGATTTGTTCTTTGCGCAAATCCAGGGCTCGGCGCGGGTCAGACTCGAGGACGGCAAGGTGTTGCGCCTCAACTACGACAGCCATAACGGGTGGCCCTATACGCCCATCGGCCGCATTCTGATCGAGCGAGAAATCGTTCCCAAGGAAGAAATGTCGATGGACCGGATTCGCGAATGGATCGAGGCCAACCCGAAGGAGGGCAAGGAACTTCGCCGCCGCAATAAGTCGTATGTCTTCTTCCGCGAGACCAATCTCGGCGACTATGAGGAGCCGGTCGGCGCTGAAGGCGTTTCGCTCACGCCCAGACGCTCGATCGCAACCGACAAATCGCTCCACGTCTACGGCACGCCGTTTTTCATCGAGGCTGAACTCCCGCTCGACAACGAGCGTTCGGAGAATTTCTTTCAACACTTGATGGTGTCGCAGGACACCGGCAGCGCCATCCGCGGGCCGGCCCGCGCCGATCTTTATTTCGGCGCCGGCGATGGCGCCGCCCACGTTGCCGGGAGGTTCCGCCACCCCGCGCAATTCACCATCCTGATTCCGCGCGAAATCGATCCGGTGATCGCCGGCCGGAGCACGCCGTTACCGCGGCCGCGGCCGGCCTTCGAAGGCGGCGGCGAAAAGTCCGAAACCACGGTCGCCACGGCGCCGATCGAACAAACGACCGAAGTCGTCGAACCAAAAACCGATATAGAACTCAATTCCGCACGACAGCACGATCAAACTCGTCCGTAGATCGAAGGCCGAGGATGATCGAGCCGCGCGTGGATGGTCCGTGATCTTGCGCAACGATGGCACGCCTCGGTCTGCTCGTCTTCAAACTGATCTGTTACCTGGCGCTGCTGGCGGTTCTTGCCGGGATCGCGAGCCTCGTATTCGTGAGCACGATGGATGTCTGCCCGAGACTCGACGAAGGCGACATTGCCTGCACGAACCCGTTCTACGAAAGCCTCGCGAGCTTTGGCATGGTCGTGGTCTTGGCGACGGTGTTCACCGGCTTGCCCGGTCTGCTTGCTTTGGGGGGCGTCGTTTTCTTGATCCGCGATCTCCTCAATCTCCGGCGCAAATCGGCAACGCCCAAAGAGCACTAGCCGCGCCGCGCCTTCGCCAATTGCATGATCGCCTCGATCATCGCAGCCGGGTTCGCAATGCCCTTGCCGGCAATGTCGTGCGCGCTGCCGTGCGCAACGGACGCGAAGAGGATGGGCGTACCGATGGTCATGGCGGCCGTGGCATTCGGCGCCACGAGCTTGGCGGCGATATGGCCCTGGTCGTGCAACATGACGACAAAGGCATCGTACCCTTGCTTGTGGAACAAGATGTCGGCCCCGATCGGGCCGCTGACGGCAATACCTTCGGCTGCCGCCGTATCGATCGCCGGCCGGATGATCTCGATTTCCTCGCGACCGAACAATCCGTCCTCGCCGGCATGCGGATTGAGTCCGCTCACGCCAATTCTTGGCCGCGCGATGCCGAGCTGTCGCAATGCCCGGTCGGCGGTGTGGATCACCTTGATGACCCGCTCTCGCGTGATCATGCCGATCGCCTCGCGCACGCTCGTGTGCAGCGTGGCATGCACGATGCGCCGCTCGCCGAAACAGAGCATGAGATACACGTCGTCCACATCGGTGCCGGTCTCGCGCGCGACGAACGACGGATGCCCATCGAAGGGAATTCCTGCGAGCGCGATCGACGTCTCGTTTTGCGGCGCCGCCGCCACCGCGTCGACCTCGCCCGCGCGTGCTGCCTTCACCGCCGCGCCCGCAAACGCGATGATCGCCCGCCCGGCGTCGGCGCTGTTGGTGCCGAGATCGATCGCGGCGGCGTAGGGCAGGGCGCAATCGAGCACGTTTATCTGGGCGCCCGACCACTGCGCCTCGCCGATGCGCTTGACGCCGCGCAGCTCCACCTTGATCCCGCACGCCTTCGCATGCCGATCAAGCACACGCAGGTCGCTCACCACGATCGGGTCGCACACTGCGCGTACCTTTGGATCGAGCGCCGCTTTTAGGCTGATCTCCGGTCCGATGCCGGCCGGGTCCCCGGTGGCGATGGCGATTTTTGGTTTCCCGCCCATCACTCCCACGGCATCAGCGAGGCATGGATCACGTCCGGCACGCCCTGGCCGCCGACCGATTTGATCGCCAGATCGACGTCCTTCAAGCCGAAGCGGTGCGTGGTGATCAGTTCGAGCGGGAAACGTTTCGACGCAAGTTGCGCCAGCGCCAGCTCGCACGCCTTGTAACTATGCCCGCGGGCGCTCTTCACCGTGATGTATTTCACCGTCATCCGCCCGATCGGGAAATTCGGAAAATCCGTCATTTCGCCCTGCACCACGATCGTGCCGGCCTTGCGCTTGAGCGCCTCGATGCCGAGCAGCACCGGCATGGTGCCGGCGCCCGCCGTGCAGTCGAGCACCACGTCGACGCCGCGTCCAGCGGTGATCTCCTTGATGCGCGCCAGCGGGTCTTCCTTCTGCACGTCGATGACGAAATCCGCGCCGAGTTTTTTCGCCACCTCCATGCGCGCCTTGTCCTTCGTGGTGCCGGTGACGATGATCAGCGACGCGCCCGCCTGCCGGCAGATCACCGTCTGCGACAGCCCCTGCTGTCCCGGCCCCTGGATCAGCACCGTTGAATCGTAACCGACGCCGCCCTCGAACAGCGACCACTCGACGCCGTTCGCCATCGGCGTGACCAGCCCGGCGAGTTCCGGCGTCACGCCCTTCGGCACGTGATGCACCACCGCGTTCCACGGCAGATAGACGTATTGCGCAAACCCGCCCCACAGGTGCGGCGCGCGCTCCGCCGACGTGTAGCCGTAGCGAATGCCGTCGGGGTTGTAGCGCCAGTCGGTGTTCTCGCAGTGCCGGTATTGTCCGGCATGGCACCATTCGCACTTGCCGCACATCACGTAGTGCTCGACAAACACCAGGTCGCCCTCCTTGAAGCCTTTGCGCGCCGTGAACTCGCGGCCCGCCTTGGAGATCACGCCGATGTTCTCGTGCCCCATGATCACCGGCGCGTTCGACGGCGGCGTCTTGTAGAGCTTCACGTCGGTGCCGCAGATGCCGGCGACCTCCATCTTCATCAATGCGGCATCCGCCGGGATATCCGGCATCGGGAATTCGCGGATTTCTGTTCTGCTTGGGCCCACCCGCACGGCCGCCAACACTGTCTCTGCCACGATCGCCTCATCCACATTTGCCCGGCGCGAATGTAGAGTGTTGCCCATGCGCATCCAAGAGCGTGGCTTCAGAAAGCGCGGTCCTGAGCACATGGCGGCCATCGGCCGGGTGCGGGACTGGACGCGCGCGCGTTTCACGCTCGCCGAAGACACCGCGATCCTGGTCTCCGAGGTGGCCTGCGTGCTGCCCGGCTGCCCGCCGCTCGAGACCGTGATCGCGTTCTGGGAAGGCGGGCAGCGCTACCATTTCAAGGTTTTCAAGCCGGTCGCGGAACTCACTGCCGACGATCTGCCCTATGCCTGGCAGAAGGAATCGCTCTCCGTGCCGCCCGATTTCGTCTGCGACTGCTGCTGAATTGCGTCACGCGCTCTGGGTTACATCTTCATACACATCGATCTCGACGCCGCCCGGGAACAGCGTCCGCCACGCCTGCACGAAGTTCCGCGTCATCGGGTCGCTCGCCAGCCGCTGCCGGTTGAGTTCAAGCGCCTGCTCGGTCTGGTATTCGACGATCTGGATCAACTCGGTCGGCGCATCGACGTTGCGCAGGAGCCGCATCTTGGCGTCGTGCGAGGCCTCGTAGAACGGCGCCGACGATTTCATCATCAGCGAGATCGATTTGATGGCTTCCGGCGCGGGCAGCTTGATTTTCATCACGAGGATACGGCTGACCCTCTTTGGATCTGCGGGCATGGCATTTCGTCCCTTGTCCTGACTTGCAACGTCAACTGACTCGCCGCTCGTCGTATAGAGCAACTCCCGATTCGCGGCCAGTGGCCTGCAACCGCAGTTGGACGCCTCGCGGTAGTGCGCTAGGCTTTCCGCCCCCGCCCCAAGGCCCGTCCCATGCCCGAGCAAAAACTGAAAACCGTCACCCGCACCCAAGGCAACAACCAGGCGCTGAAAGACGGCTCCGTGAAGCCGAAATCCTTCGCCTTCGATTTCGTCGAGGTCGATCCGCTCATCGCCGCCTTCCGCCGCATGGTGCGTGGGCTCGAATACGACGTCTGCGAGATGGCAATCACCACCTACATCTGCGCCCGCGCCTATGGCAAACGCATGACGGCGGTGCCGGTATTTCTGGTGCGCGCCTTTCACCACGGCGCCATTCTGGTCAACACCAAGGCCGGCATCGCCAAGCCGAAGGAGCTTGAAGGCAAGCGCGTCGGCGTCAACCGCGGCTACACCGTGACCACCGGCGTCTGGGCGCGCGGCGTGCTCGCCTCCGAGCATGGCGTTGATCTGAAGAAAATCACCTGGGTGCTGTCGGGCGACGAGCACGTGGCCGAATACCGCCCGCCCGCCAATGTGGTGCCGATCGCGTCCGGCAAGCAGATGGCCGACATGCTGATTTCGGGCGAACTCGCCGCCGCAATCGGCGTCGAGATCGATCATCCCGATGTCAAGCCGCTCATCCCCAATGCGCTCGAAGCCGGATTGCAGGCGTTGCGCACGCGTGGCCACTATCCGATCAACCATCTCGTGGTGATCAAGGACGATGTGCTCGCGCAAAATTCCGCGCTCGCTGCGGACGTGTTCAACGCCTTTGCCGAGGCCAAACGGCTTTATGTCGAGCGCCTGAAGGCCGGCAAGATCGAAAAGCCGACCGCCGTCGACAAGGTCCACCAGCGCGTGATGGAAATCACCGGCGATCCGTTGCCTTACGGGATCGCTCCCAACCGCAAGGTTCTCGACGAGCTGATCGGCCACGCGCTGTCGCAAGGCATCATCACGAAGCCGGTGACGCCGGAAGAATTGTTCGCGCCGGCAACGCGCGCGCTCGTGGGATGAATCGCCTTTATCCTTGGGCCGTCGGCGGCTTCTTGTCGGCGGCGGCAGCGCCCGGGATTGGCATCGGACCACCCATCATTTTGACGCCGGCGCCGGGCGGACCCGGCATCATGCTGGACTTTCGTTCCGGCTCGCGCACCCACGCCGATGTCAGGACCCAGAGCACGGCAGACACCGCGAACGCCGTGTTGCAGATGATCGCGAACGCGAAGCACACATTCGCCAGCTTCGAATGGCCGGTGGTGCCAAGGCTGAAATAGAGGTTCGCGGCCAGGAAGATCAGCCCCAGCAGCAGCGCGGTCAGACCCACGTTCCGGATCGATTGTGGCCTTGGCATGTGACCTCGCGCGTGCAGGAGCCGGCGGCGGTCCGTACCAAGCACTAAACGCCGTGCTGCGCCAGCCCGATACGCGCGGCATCGCGCGCATCCTGTCTAGGCCGGATGGGCGGCGAGATGGGCGAGCAAAAGCGCATTGACCTGATCCGGCGTCTGATCGGCGGCGAAGTGGCCGACGCCCGGCAGCACCTCGAACCGATACGGGCCGGTGATGAAATCGACGGTCCCCTCGGCCGCCGCCCGCCCGACCGTGTCGTCGGCATCGCCCCAGATGAACAGCGTCGGCACGCGAATTGTCCCGATCGGCGCGCGGATCGCGCCGCGCGCGCGGTACCACGTCAGCGCCGCTTCCATCGCCGCCGGGCTGCCGAGCACGCCGACATATTCGGCGATCGCCGCCGCCGGCACGTTATTCGCGGCCAGCCGCTCGCGCAGCCAGCGCGCATCGTCCGCCAACACGCGCGACGCGGCATCGGCTTCGAGGAAGAACCAGTGGTGCGCCGAGCGGCGCTTCTGCTCGCCGTCAGGCGCCGCAAGCGCGCGGTTGAATGCGTTGGGATGCGGTCGCGACAATACCGTGAGCGAGGCAAGCCGCTCCGGATGACGATCGGCGATGCCCCAAGCGATGCTGCCGCCCCAGTCGTGACCGACGACGTGGAAACGGCGATGGGTGTTGCCGCACGCGGCCGCAATGGCGAGCGCGTCTGTTAGCAGATGGTCAAACGCGTAATTGGCCGGCTCGCGCGTATCCGGCCGCGCGCCGGGAGAATAGCCGCGCTGGCTCGGCGCCACCGCGCGATAGCCGGCGGCGGCGAGCGCCGGCAGTTGCGCCCGCCACATATGGAACGATTCCGCGAACCCGTGCAGCAGCAGCACCAGCGGCGCATCCGTCTCGCCGGCCACCATGACGTCGAAGACGAGGCCGGGGGCGGTGGTGATTGTTCTGAGTTCGCTCATGCGCTGGCGGCACACAGGATTGCCGGATCAGAAGGGCCAATCAATAGGACCTTACGGAAACTTGACTTGCTTACCGATGCATGGCGCGGCGACAGGAACTGCGCCGGAAAAACAATACGCGGAGAAGCGTGCCGCTTCATGACGCGACGCGCGCTTGAGAACGCGGGCGCGCGTGCCTATGTGGCCGAAAGGGGCCGAGAAAGGAACTTGTCATGCGCGCATTCAGCATTGCGGTTGTCGTCGCCGTCCTGTTGGCCGTCGGCGCGGGATTTGCTCTCAACGCGTTCCAGCAGACTTCGGCCTTGGCCTATCGCGAGGGCGCGACCACGCGTTTCAATCAGCAGGAGACCGTCGACAATTACGGCCGGCAGGGCTGAGCGGCGCTGATCAGGCCTTCGCCTTCTCAAGGAACTCGATCACGCGCGCCGGAATATTCGCTTCCGTCTGCTGCTCGGCCGGCACGTCGAAATAATCCGCGCGCGGCAGGCACTCCTGCAGATAGCGCGCCGCCGACGTTGCGTGCGACGCATCCTGCCCGGGCACGATCAGTGCCGGAATGTCGACGCGGAACAGATCTTCGGGCTCCGCGCCCGGCGCGGTGTCGCGGTCGAACAGCGTGCGCGCCATGGTTTCGACGATGGCCTTGTAGCGCACCACGTCCTGCTTCACATAGGCTTCCGCAAATGCCCGGTCGTGCCTCAGCACGGAGGCCCACGGACCGCCGCGCGGATCGGCGCCGAACGGTTTGCCCTCCTTCTCGACCAGCGCCGCCACGGCCTTGAGTCCGTCGCGCGTGACAAAATGCAAATGCTCCGAAAAGCGCGCGTGCGTGCTGATGCGATATTTCGCGCCGCCCACCGGCCAGTACAGCACCAGGCTGGCGACCATTTCGGGATGCGCCACCGCAAAGGCCGCCACCGGGCAGCAGCCCATGCAGCCGCCCAGCAGATGCGCGCGCTTGATCCTCAGATGCTCCAGCAACCCCTTGCCCTGCGCCACGTAATGGGCCCAGGTCAGCGCCTCGACCCGTCCGCCCGATTGCCCGCATTCGCGGCGGTCGAACACGATGCAGGTGAATTTCTTCGGCAAGTGATCGAGCAGCTTGATTTTCGCGTAGACGCCCTGCGTACGCCAGGTTTCGATCGTCGCGTTGAATCCAGCCGGCGCGTACATCAGGAGCGGCGGCCCGTCGCCGATCACCTCGTAGCGCGTATTGATGCCGTCGATCACCGTGAACGCCATGCGTCAGCCTTTGATCTGCCGACCCGCGCGCACGTCGTCGACGAGCGCGCCGAAGGCCGCAAGGCTCGCCTTTGCGGTGTTGCTGTAGGTCTCGGTCTTGCTGTCGAGCCATTTCGTGCCGTAACCGATGGCCGTATGCGCGAGCCGCACGCGCCCGTCGAGCCAAGGGCCGCCGCCGAAACCGCCGATCACCGGGATTTTCACCGCCGCCACCACCGCCGCCCCCGCCACCGGCCCTGAATTGGTGAAATCGAGCAAGGCAGCGCCGCAACTTTCCAAGAGCTTCGCCTGTTCGACGAGCTTTGCAGTCATCGCCGGAGAAACCTGCGCGCCGGGCGCATTCTGCGCGGCATAGGGAATGCCGTGTTGCGCGGCGGTCTGTGGCGTGATGCCGAATTGCGCGAACACCGGAATGCCGGCCGCCACGATCGCGCGCACTGCGTCGGGGAAATCCGCCGCCGCGTCGAGCTTCACCATGTCGGCGCCGCCCTCTTTGACGAGCCGCCGCGCCGCGGCGAGCGCGATTTCGACACCTTGCTGCAATGGGCCGTATGGAAAATCGCAACTGACCAAAGCGCGCGCGACCCCGCGCCGCACCGCTTTGCACACCACCAGCATCTCGTCCATCGTGATGTCGAGCGGATCGTCGCGGCCATAGAGATTGACGCCGACCGAGTCGCCGACCGACACGAAATCCACGCCTGCACGGTCGGCGATCGATGCAAGCGGGGTGTCCCATGCCACGACGCCGACGGATTTCTTGCCGTCGCTCTTCATGTGCTGCAGCATTTCGACGGTGACTTTCACGCTTTCGCTTTCAGCATCGCGGCAAATGGCACATTCGGATCGGCAAGCGCCGACGCGTCGACCGGAATGCGCCGTTCGATCAGCCGCCGGACTGCGGCCAGATCCTTCTGCGCATTCACGCCGACCGCATAAGACAGAAGCGCCCCATCCAGTTCAAGCGACAGCATGCTTTTACCCGCCATTGGTCGTTTCACGCGCTGCGGCATATCCACCATCCAGCCGACCGCCTGGATGTAAAGATCGTACTGTTCGGTCCAGCACGACGGCACCGCGCGATAGGCATCGTTTGCCCCCGCCGCATTGCGGCCCGCGATCGCGCCATGGTCCTGCCCATGCCGCCAGTTCTCCAGGCGCGCCAGGCCATGGGGTCCGGGAAACCGCGTGACGTCGCCGGCCGCGAAGATCGCCGGATCGGACGTGCGGCATTGCTCGTCCACGACGATGCCGTCCTGCACTGTGAGACCGGCGGCGGCGAGCGCGTCGTTCGGCTTCACACCGGTGCCGACCACGACCAGATCGGCGGACAATTCGTCGCCCGCACTGGTCTTGAGTGCGATCCGTCCGTCCGTTTGCGGCGCAACCTGCGTGATCGCGGTGTTGAGGCGAATGTCCACGCCGCGGCGTTGGTGCTCCGACTGCACGAAGGCACCGGTCTCCTCGTCGCACATGCGCGCCATGACGCGCGGCGCAAGCTCGATCACGGTCGGCTTGACGCCAAGCGCGAGCGCCGACGCTGCGACCTCGAGTCCGATCAGACCGGCGCCAATCACCACGAGATGCTTGCAAGTCGCGAGATCGGCTTTGAGCGCAAGCGCGTCCACATCTGTGCGCAGGTAATGTACGCGCTTCATTCCGATCGGCAGCAGCGGCATCTCGCGCATCAGCGAGCCGGTCGCGATCACGAGCGCGTCGTAGGGCAGGGCGCCTGCATCGGTGACGACCTTGCGGCCCGCGCGGTCGATTGCGTTGCACCGCGCGTTGGTCTTGAGCACGACATGATGCGCGGCGAGCCCGCTTTTTCCCGCGATCGGCGCGTCTTCCGGCCTCGCCTTGCCGAGCAGCACCGTCTTCGACAGCGGCGGTTTCTCGTAGGGCTCGCAGGCCTCGTCGGTGACGAGCACGACTTCTGCCGTAGCATCGCGCCGTTTGGCTTCGATCGCGGCCCAGACACCGGCCGGCCCGCCGCCGATCACCACGATGTTTGTCGCCATGATTCCCGCATCCGGCGGCCGCCGCAGCCGTTGATTGACACCCCGACACCCGCCCGCCTAGAGTTTGCGGAACGCCGGTCCACGTAGCGGAACATTACCGTGCCGCCGCTTCCAAATCCACCGACTGCTCGCGCGCCTATCACGCAAGGCCGCCTGTCCTCCGTGGCAACCGCCATGCGGCTGCTGAAGGCATTTTCCGAACAGGAGGTCGAGATCGGCATCAGCGACCTTGCCAAGCGCCTTGGCGTTGCCAAGAGCACGGTTCATCGGCTGGCGGTGACGCTCGTCTCCGAGGGCATGCTCGAGCAAAACCCCGAGAGCGGAAAATACCGCCTTGGACTCGCATTGTTCCGCCTCGGGGCGCTCGTGCGCCACCGCATGGACGTGTCGATCGAGGCGCGTCACCTGTTGCGCGAGTTGCGCGAAAAGGCGAACGAAACCGTGCACCTCGCCGTGCTCGACGGTTCCGAAATCATGTACGTCTACAATCTTGAAAGCACGCAGGCGATCCGCATGCGCTCCGACATTGGCGTGCGTAAGCCCGCCTATTGCACGGCCGAGGGCCAGGTCATGCTCGCGTTTCAGCCGCCCGAGGTGACCGACCGCGTGATCCGTTCTGGATTGCCGGCGCGCACGCCGCAGACCATCACCGATCCGGCCGCGCTCCGAAAGGCGCTTGACAGTGTCCGCCAGCGCGGCTGCGCCATCGAGGACGAGGAAAGCGAGATCGGCATGCGCTGCATCGCGGCGCCGATCCGGGACGACACCGGCGCGGTTATCGCGGCCATCGGACTTGCCGGTCCGGTGTCGCGGCTCACGAAGAAGGCCCTTGCTTCATTCATCCCGCACGTGATCGAGACGTCGGCGGCGATTTCGACCAGGCTCGGGTTTCGCGCGCGCGCTGTTGGTTGACGGCCTTTCAAATATTCCGCGTACGTTGCTGCGACGTGCTACCGCAGACTTGGCGCGCGTTCGCCATTGCAAGCCACATCGAAACCGATCATGCTTGCGTCAATCAAAATATGCTCGACCGGCGCATCCAGGGGGAGAATTCTATGGGAACATTTCGTAATCTGTGCGCGGGCATTGCCGGCGCCATTCTCATCGCCAGCGCCTCGGCCTCGGTCGCCGAAGACTGGCCGACGCGCAACGTTCAGGTCATCAGCATGTTTGCCGCGGGCAACGCGAACGACATCGTCGCGCGCATCGTGCTTGATCAGGCGTTCCGGCAGATGAACGGGTCGTACGTTATCGAGAACCGGCCCGGCGCGGGCGGAACGATCGGCGTTGGTGAAGTCGCAAAAGCGGATCCGGACGGCTACAAGCTCCTGCTCAATTCATCCACGCTGAGTTCTCAGGTCGTGCTGCACAAGTCGCTGCCATACGATCCGGCGCGCGATTTTGCTCCCATCGCCCTGTTCGGCTTTCAACCGAGCGTGCTGGTCACCACACCGCAGAAAGGCTACAAGACGGTCGCGGAACTGGTCGCCGCCGCCAAAGCGAATCCTGGCAAACTGAATTTCGCCTCCGCCGGCATCGGCGCCGCGTCACATATGGCGGCCGAGCAGTTCCGCCTTGCCGCGAAGATCAACGTTCAGCACATTCCGTTTCGCGGACCAACCGAGGCCTTTACGCAGCTGATCGCCGGGAACATCGATTATTACTACCTGCCGATTGCTCCGGCGCTGCCGCACATCAAGGATGGCAAGCTGGTCGCGCTCGCCGTGAGCACGCCCAAGCGGGCGGCCCTGCTGCCTGACGTGCCGACCATCATCGAGGCCGGTTATCCCAGCGCCCAGTATTTGTTCTGGGGCGGCATCGTCGGGCCGGCGAAACTGCCGCGCCCGATCATCGATAAGCTGCACGCCGAGATAGAAAAGGCCCTGACCGCGCCGTCGGTGAAGGAAAATCTCTCCAAGCAGGGCGTCGAGATCCAGCTGATGAGCGTTGACGATTTTGCCAAGTTCGCGCGTAACGATATCGCGGCGACCGTCAAGCTCGCAAAGGAGATCAATCTCGCGCCGAGCAATTGAGTGACGCCTGACGGACGTTGTGTTGCTTCTCCCGGTTCCGCGGGGAGAGGCAAATCAGCTACGCCCGCAGCGCCAGCAGCATGTCCTCGATGTATTCCTCGGCGTTGGCGATCACCAGCATCAGCGACCAGGGCCGCAGCTGCGCCAAGGTTTTCGACAGCGTCGCGTCCGATTTGCCGGCGGAGCCGACGATCAACGCGGTCGTCATCACCCGTTTGAGGCTGCAGGCCTCGCCGATCAAGGAAGCGGCCGGTGCGTCTTCGCCCGCCGTCGCAATCATGACCACGAGGTCGGCTGCGTTGACTTCGTCGACGAGGTTCTTGGTGCGGCCGGCCAGATCGCTGAGCCAGCCCGAAAAACTTTCGCCTTTGCGCGGGATCGCGCCGAAAGCGGTAGCGGTGAAGAATGTCGCGCCGTTCCAGCGCGACTTCGACAGACGCTTGACCACGCTCTCGCTCGGCTGATCGAGCGCGATCACCTTGACTGCGCGCGGCAGAGAATTCGGCGCATTGATGCGAAAACGCGCCTCCTGCGCGCTGCTCATCCGAGTGCTTTCGCTTTCCATTGTGGACCTCTAGACCGAGACGTGCGCCTTGCCGGGCTGCACGATCAACGCTTCCTTCGCCGCATCCTTGTAGGGCTTGTCGGGCGGCAGCACGACGGCGGCCGAACGCACGCGCTGGTGCGCAAGATCGAGTCCCGGCGGCGTTTCGCCTTTTTCCATGGCCTTCAGCGCGCGCAGCAGCCGATGCCGCGCCATGATGATGCCGTTGTCGGTGGAGACCAGGTTCTCTTTGCTGCGGTCGACGATCGGACCCATGCTCTCCTGCAACGATGCGTCCTGCATCGCGATGCCTTCGACGCCGCTGTAGGTCTTGCCCGCTTTTTGCGCGGTGCGGTCCATCAGGTAGTCGTTATCCTTGTTGGCAAGCGGTCGATAGCTGCCGGGCGTGTATTGGACATGCACGCCCTTGCCATCGCGCATGGCCTGGACTTCCTCCTTGGTCAGCGGTCGCGTGACCTTGTAATCGAAGCTCCACGTCCAGCAATTGTCGTCATCGATCGGTACCCAGAAATGCCCGTGCACCGGATGATCCGCGCGCGGCGGAATCATGGTGAACGAAGGCATCACCCATTGCGTGACGCGCCAGTAGTAATTGCCGTTTTCCGCGTTGCGCCGCGCGCCGATGTAAAGGCCGCCGGGGCTTTCCACCACTTCGAACACCGGCTTCATGTCGCCGAGATTGTATTGATTGCCCTTCGAGCCCTTGAACAAGGGATCCTTGTTGAGCTCGCCCGAATGCAGAAACGATACGTGGCTCGAGTCGATGCCGCCTTCCAGCGCTTGCAGCCAGTTGCACTCCTGCAGGCGCTTGGAGGTGAAGGTGCGGTCGGCCGGCACCATGGCGAATTCCCATTCCGGCAACGGCGGCTTTTTGTCGGGCGGCCCCATGTAGGCCCACAGCACGCCGCCGCGCTCGACCAGCGGATAGGATTTCAGCTTGATCTTCTTGCAGTAGCCGCTTTCCTCCGGCTCCGACGGCACTTCGATGCACTGACCGGTGTGGTCGTATTTCCAGCCGTGATAGGGGCAGCGCAGTCCGTTTTCCTCGTTGCGGCCGAACCACAGCGACACGCCACGGTGCGCGCAGAATTCGTCGGTCAGCGCATAGCGGCCTTGCGTGTCGCGCCAGGCCAGCAGGCGTTCGGATAAAAGCTTCACGCGCACCGGCGGGCATTCGGCTTCCGGCAATTCCTCGCTGAGCAACGCCGGCAGCCAGTGCCGCCTGAACATCTCACCCATCGGCGTGCCGGGAGCGGTTTGCGTCAGCAGATCGTTCTGTTCTTTCCTGAGCATCGTCAGGCTCCGGGATATCTTGTAGGTCGTTCTACTTTATGTAACGTCGTCCATCTCGATTGCTCAAGCCTTTCCGGCTGGCCGGCGTTGACCTGGATCAAAGCCCGTGGTCTATGATGGATCGCGAAGTTCTTCTATACGGAACATCGTTCCGACATCAATCCTACCTGCCCCCGCGCCCCAAGAGAAGCCGTGCCGACACGTGTAGAGCTCTGCAAGGTTGAGCAAATCGCCGCCGGCAATGCACTGAAAGTGGAAGCGGCCGGCCTCACGCTCGCGGTCTTCAATCTCGACGGTGAGTTCTTCGTCACCGATGACGCCTGCACCCATGGTCCGGGCTCGCTGTCGGAGGGCTTCATCGATGGCGACGTGATCGAATGCAACTTCCACAACGGCCAGTTCAACATCAGGACCGGCGAGGTGGTGTCGCCGCCCTGCATGATCCCGATCAAGACCTACCTGACGGTCGTCGAGGGCGGAAAAGTATTCATCGAAGTGGATTGAATCCTTTTTCGCCGTAAGCAATAAATCGTAAAAGCGCATACCGCTTCCGTTCTGCCATGAGGAACATCATGCCACGTCGTCCCGTTGCCCAAATTTCACTATTCGCCGCTGTCGTCACACTCGCAATGACCGGGCTCAATTCTGCGGCGCTCGCCCATGTCGGCGACCATTCGCATATGAGCTTCGCCGAAGGCCTCGCGCATCCGTTCACCGGGCTCGACCACGTGCTGGCGATGGTGGCCGTGGGCTTGTGGGCGGCGCAGCTCGGTCGGCCAGCAGTCTGGCTGCTGCCGGCGACCTTTCCCGTCGTCATGGCGATCGGGGCCGCAGTCGGCATGAGCGGCAGCGAGATGCCCTGGGTCGAGATCGGTGTCGCCGGCTCGGTGGTCGCACTCGGCGCCGCAATCGCGTTCGCCTACCGGCCTTCGCTGGCGGCAAGTGCCGCCCTCATCGCGCTGTTCGCATTGCTGCACGGCTATAGCCACGGTGTCGAACTGCCCACTGATGCCTCCGGACTGACCTACGGCGCGGGTTTTGTCGCGGCGACGCTCACGCTGCATATGATCGGAATTGCGATCGGCCTGCTGGCAAATCGGATTCCCATGCGCTACGGCGCGCGCGCCGCAGGTGCGGCCATCGCCGTGACCGGCGCGGTTCTGCTGCTGACTGCCTGAGGGCCTGGAAAAATCAGCGACTTGATGACGACAGGCACGGCGCCTGAGCTTTCCAGCATGGCGCCGATGTCGATGTAGTCGAATTCTTTCAGCTCTAATCCATCGATCGATACGATCGGATTTTTGATCCGCATGTCCTCGCGCAGATGGATGCCGAGCAGGCCGCCTACATCGCCGTCGCCCGCGAGCAGGAGCGGATGACCGCGCGCGAGCACGCTCCTCAGCCCCTCGACGATGCCCCGGCAGAACGCATCGAGCCGCTGGTACGTGGCCGAGCCGCGCCACGGCACGAATACGGCCACCGGGCTCTCGCCCTCCGCCAGATCGAGCCGCTTGAGCATGCCGGCAATCGCGCGCGCGACCGCGGCCTGGTCGATCGTATCCTGATCAAGCGGCAAGGCCGGCGCGATCACCGGCACGTTGCGCAGCGGCAGCGCATCGAGCGGCGAGACATAGATGGTGCTGCCGCTGAGCTGGATTGTGTATTGCGATGCGCCGATCACGGTGGCGCGGATGCCTTCGTTCGAGGGCTCGAGCCGCACGCCGGCAGCCCCCACGCGGGCGCGGATTTCGTCGGCAAGCTGCGCGCCCAGATCGCCGAAGGCCGCGGTTTCGCGGCCGTAGATGAATTCGGCCACGCCGCCGGAAAAAGTGACCTGGGCGATCGGCAGGCGAGAAGTCAGCGGGTCAAGACGAAGCAGGCTCACGCCGTTGGCCTTGGGAACACCGCCACGCATGGCCTCGAACAGGCAGTCGGCCATTCGCGCCGCGAGCGCGCGTGCCGCGTCCGGCTTGAGCGTAACACCGGGCGTGACGTTGATGCCGAGATCCTTCGCAAAATGCCGTCCGGCTTCCTCGACGCGCGTGATGCGGCCGGCGGCATCGAGGCAGATCAGCCGCGCACCGACATCGAGCGCCGTGAGATCGACTACCTTGCCGTCCGCGCAGATCGCGATTTTCGACGTGCCGCCGCCGACGTCGACGTTCATCACCGCCGCCTGTTCGCGGATCGAACGCGCGGCCGCGCCCGAGCCATACGCGGCCATAACGGTTTCCAGGCTGTCGCCGGCGCTGACCGCAACGAGCTTCCCGGCCTCGCGGGCAAAAAGCTCGCCGATCGCGCGCGCATTGCGCCGTCGCACCGCGACGCCGGTAAGAATCAGCGCGCCGGTGTCAATCTCATCCGGTTCGACCTGGGCATCCTTGTATTGCCTGGCGATGAAGGCGCCGAGCGCATCGGCGTCGATTGTTTCTTCGGCCGAATACGGCGTGAGCAGAATATCGGATTGATAAAACGTCTCGCGCGCGGTGACCACGTAGCGCGCGTCCAGCCGCTCCAACAGAATGCGCGAAAACACCAGATGCGACGTCGACGAGCCGATGTCGACGCCGACGCTGAGCAAACAGATCTCGTCGTCCTCCCCGAGCGATCGCCCCGTACTGGAGAAGAAAACGCGGCCACCTTGGTCTTCGCCAGCGCTCATCGCGTCAGGTGGCCTTCAGCTTCAGCAGCGCGTCCGCATTGCCGTGCGTGAGCTTGGCCATGTCGGCTGGAGAGAGTGCGACGCCGTCGAGGAATTCGCGGCCTTTTTCATTGAGCGCATAAGGATAGTCGACGGAGAACATCAGTCGGTCGATGCCGAACGTCTGCAGCGCCGCGATAAACGGCGGCTGGCTGAAGATGCCGCTGGTGGTGATCCAGACCTGGTCGAGGATCTGCCGGCTCGGCGCCCGCTTGAGGTGATCGACGTCCAGCACCGAAGTCTCGTCGATCCGAACCAGCATCACCGGCAGCATTTCGCCCATATGGCCGATGATGAGCTTGAGCTTCGGGTGCTTGTCGAGCGTGCCGGCCAGCACCATGCGCAGCACGTGGATTGCCGTTTCGGAGTGCCAGCCCCAGGCGGCGCTTTCCAGCACGCGGCCGGCGCCCTCTTTGAGGCCTGAATAATAAGCCTGCCGCACCGGCTCGGGCGGCAGATGCGGATGAATATAGATCGGCACATCGAGCTGAACGGCCGCGGCCAGCACTCCGTCATAGCTCGGATCGTCGAGGAAGCGGCCTTCGGTCGTGCCGTTGATCAATCCGCCGAGGAAGCGCAATTCCTTCACCGCCCGCACCAGTTCGGCGGCGCAGGCATCGGGACTCTGCATCGGCAGCACCGCGAAGCCCTTGAAGCGGTCGGGATGGCGTGCGCAGGCCGCCGCCAGATAGTCGTTCATCTCGCGCGCCATGGCGACGCCGTCGGCGCCGGGCACAAGATCGGGACCGGGGCCGGTATTGGAGAGCACCTGCACCGTGATGCCGTTCTCGTCCATCGATTTGAGTCGGCGCTCGCCTATGTCAGGCAGCATCTCCATCGGATTGGGCCGGTTGGTTGGCGGCTTCCTCGGCTTGAAGCCGCGGCGGCTGATGGCGGCCTTGTCGATCCGCTGGACCAGGGCCGGTACCGTGAAATGCTCTTCAAGTGCGACGACACGCATCAACATTGTCCTCCTGATTGGTTGCTCAAGCTATCGCATTGGATTGCCGCGGCTCGGCCGGATTCATTAAGGCAAGCATCATTCCTTCGGCAGCTCGCCCTTGTAGTTCTTGTCGTAGTATTCCGGCTTCATCCGGTTCTCGACGCCTTCCTGGGCGAGTTTCGCGTCGTATTCCTTCTTGATGAAGGGATCCTCCATCCAATACGGAATCGCGCTGCCGCCTTCCGGAATGTCCATCGCCGTGTAGTCGATGTGCCTCTCGCCCGGCGGTCCCGGTTCGCGGCCGGGATTGTGCGGCCCGAACCACGCGGTCAACCGCAACGGCTCCTTCGATGCGCCGAAGTGCTGGTGGAACCAGCGCGCACCGCCCGGCGCCGCCGACACCATGCCGACCGGTTCGTAATCGACGCGTTTGATCTCGTCCGCCTTGCCGTCCTTCCACGGCGTGACGCCGTTCCGTTCCGGCCACGTATAGGTATAGCCCTTGCCCTTGATGCAGATCAGCACCGCGGCCGAGGTGTGCGCGTGCGCCTTGGAATAACGACCGTTCTCGTGCTGTCCGACCCAGAGATAGAACGTGTTGCCGGTCATGAACGGCTCGATGCGGCGAAAACCGGGCGAGCGGCGGTTGTCGAGCGGCAGATCGCAGTTCACGATGTCCGGGACGAAATTCGTGCGCCGCATCGCAAGCCCGCGTACCGGATCGGGCTCGATGTCGTCCTTGTATTTGTAGAAATCGTCTGCGCCCGAAAAGCGGTCGCGGAATTGATAAGGGCAGTCGAAGATCGCACCCACATTGTTGATGAGATTCATCAAGTTCGGTGCGGTGGTGCCCGACAGGAGCAGTGCCGGCGCCGAGCTGGCATTCACCAGGCGGTGCCAAGCATTCACCGGGATCGAGAACAGCGAGCCCTTCTGCCATTCGAACACATGGCGCTTGGAATCGTTGTCGAGCCATACCTCCGTGGTGCCGCGACCTTCGACCACGAAGAAGATTTCCTCATAAAGATGCTTCTCCGCGTTGATCGCGCCCGCGCCCGGCACCTCGATCACGTAGCAGCCCCATTTGCCTTCGGTGCCGTGAAGCTGAATGTAGGTGCCGCGACCGCCCGTGCGCTTCCACGGCGCGAGGGGCAGGTTTTGCACCTTGCTCACGCCGATGTCGCGGAACACCGGGATGCCTTCCGATTCCATGAAAATGTCGTATGGCGTCTTCGGCCGGCCGAACTTGCCGAATCCCGCGCGCTGGCCGGCGGTCGGCTCGTGCCAGTGCACCTGGCCCGGAACATCATGCATGGGCCTTCTCCTCTTCGTCTGCGGATTTTGCCGACGGCAGATCGGCTTTTTCCGCCGCATAGGCCTTGTCCATCTGTGATGTCAGCCCGTGCTTGGCCAATTCCTTGGCGAACAACTGACGCGTCGCCGGATTCTCGTCGGCGTAATCGATCTGGTCGCCGCCCGTACGCTTGCTGATCCAGGCTTTCGGGACGCCTTGCGCGTTGCGGATCGCGACGCCCTCGTGCTTGAACGCCAGATAGCGTGCGGATGTCGTGCCGGTGTTGAAATGCTGATGGAACCACATGTTCGGCGGCACGATCATGGTGCCGACGTGCCACTCGTAGCGCCGTGGTGCATCGCCTTCCGGCCACATCAGCGAAAAGCCTTCGCCCGACAGGATGATGACGTGCGCGCCGGGGCCGTGCGCGTGCGCCTTCTTGTATGTGCCGATCGGAAACTGCGAGATGTGGCTGTTGAGCGAGCTCTTGGCGAAATTGAATCGGATATGTCCGCCGCCGGCGCCGCGCTCCTTCGCGGTGATCAGCGGCAGGTTGACTGCGTCCGGCACGAAATTGGTCGCGAGCAGAAAACCCTTGTGTTCGTTTTTGGCGGCGAAATAATCCGGCTCGCCCGAGAAGCGACCTTTGAAGTCGTATTTTGTGTTGAAGATGAAATCGATGTCCTCGTAAAGGTTGATCACCACCGGCGCATTGGTCACCGCCACGTAACGTGCCGGCTCGCGCCCGGAGCCGTTGAAGTGCTGATGCCAGCAGTTGAGCGGGATCGCGAACAGCGCGCCCGCCTTCCATTCGAACGTGATGCGCTGGCCGGCATCGTTCCATACGGTGGTTGAGCCGCGTCCGTCGAGGATCATGATCGTTTCCTCGAACAGCTGCCGCTGCGGTTCGAGCTTCTTGCCGGGCGGGATTTCGCACACATAGCAATCGTTCGATGTGCGCGATGCCTCGTGGTTCATGAACACGCCGAAGCCGCCGCGCCGCGCCCACGGTTTCAGCTCGACCGTATGCAGATTGGGCACATAGAGCGAGCTGATGATGTCGAGTCCCTCGCTCTTCACCCAGCGCGTATAGGGCGTTTCCTTTTCGGTGGCGAACTTCTTTGCCAGCTCTTCCGAAACGACGGCGTCCTTGGCCATTTTCATCTCCTGCATTGCATCAATTCATGCTGTTCGGAATGGCGATGCACTTTTCGGCTTTCATCCGGATGTGGATCGGATCGCCGACCGGCGTGCGCAGCGACGGATGCGCGCGCGCCAGCAGCACGCAATCGCCGACGTTGACCTGAAAATCCAAATACTCGCCAAGAAAGGCCTTTGCCGCGACCGTGCCGGCGCAGACATTATAACCATCCTCGTGGTTCTGCGGCTGCTCGGAAAGTTCCACATCCTCCGGCCGCACCGAGATGACAACGGCATCGTTCTTGCGAACCATGTCGTCGCATTGCACGTCGAGTGCGCCGAATTTCGTCGTCACCTGGCAGCGGCCGTTGCCGCTGTGCGCCGACATGACCGTGGCATCGAGGAAATTCGTGGTCCCGACGAAATCCGCCACGAACCGGTTGCGCGGCCGTTCATAGATGTCGCGCGGCGACCCGATCTGCACGATACGGCCTTCGTTCATCACCGCGATCTCGTGCGACAGCGCCAGTGCCTCGCTCTGGTCGTGCGTGACATAAACGGTAGTCAGTTTCAGCTCGCGTTGCAGCCGCTTGAGCTCGAACCGCATGCGCTCGCGCAGCTTGGCGTCGAGGTTGGACAGCGGCTCGTCGAGCAGCAGCAATTGCGGTTCCATCACCAGCGCCCGTGCCAGCGCCAGGCGCTGCTGCTGTCCGCCCGAAAGCTTGGTCGCATCGCGATCCGCAAGCTGTTCGAGCGCGACCGCACGCAGCACGCGCATGACTCGCTCGTCGATGTCCTTCCGGCTGAGCTTCCGCTTCCGCACCTGCAGCGGAAACGCCGCGTTCTGGAACACGTTCATATGCGGCCAGATCGCGTAGGACTGAAACACCATGCCGAAATTGCGTTGGTTGGGCGGAACGAAAATTCCGTCGTCCGCCGAGAACATCACGCGCCCGCCCACCAAAATCTCGCCGGCGCGCGGCCGCTCAAGCCCCGCGATCGAGCGCAGCGTCGTGGTCTTGCCGCAGCCGCTCGGGCCGAGCAGCGTGAACAGCTTGCCCTCCGGCACATCGAAGCTCACGTCCTGCGCGGCCTTGATCGCCTGGCCGCCCGGGCCGGGATATTCGGTATAGAGTGCCTTGACGCTGAGCATGGTCAGGCTTCCGCCACTCCATATTTCTTGGCCACGAACTGCGCGAGCATCACGAAGCAGAACAGAGCCGCGATCAACATCACGCCGAGCGCGGACAGCTCGACATATTGCCCGTTCTGCCACAGCTCCCAGATCATGATCGACATCACCTCGGTACCGGGGCTGTACAGCAGGATCGAGCTCGACAGTTCGCGGATCGATACGATCACGATATAGATCCAGCCGGCGAGCAGACCGGGCTTGAGCAGTGGCAGCACGATGCGCCGGAACGTCATGGTCCAGGACGCGCCGCTCATCGCCGCCGATTCCTCGAGCTCCTTGTGAATCTGCAGCATCGAGGTCGAGCAATAGCGCATGCCGTAGGGCAAAAAGCGCGTCACATAGGCGATCAGCATGATCCAGAGCGTGCCGTAGATACCGATCGGCACGTACAGATAGCAGATCATGATCGCAAGCCCGAGCACCAGGCCCGGAAACACCAGCGGCATCGAGGCGAGATTGTCGATCAGCCAGCGGCCGGGCAGCCGCGTCCGCGTCACGATCCAGGCGATCACGGCGGTGACCAGCATGATCAGCGTCGCGCTGCCGAGCGATAACGCAAGACTGTTCCACACGGCGGTGCCGAACGCGGGTTCCGCCAGCACCGAGCCATAGGCGCTCAGCGACAGATTCTGCAGCGCGGCCCACGACGGTGCGCTGTAGTATTTCTGCAGCGACGACCACAGCAGTACGCAAAAGGGCAGCGCCACGACCACGAAGAAATAGAGAATGAACAGGCCGGCCGTGAGATAGCGCCAGCTGCCGAGGTCCATGGTGCGCGGACGGAATCCCTTGCCGGTCACCGTCGAAAACCGGTTGCTCTGCGCTGACAACCGCGACTGGAAATAGATGCCGAACGATGTGATCACGAGCAGCGTCACCGCGTAGGTCGAGGCCAGCCCAATCTGGCTCGGATAGCGGTGAATCGCCTGATAGATTGCGGAGGTGTAGACTTCGATGCCGACCGGCAGGCCGAGCAGCGCTGGGACCTCGAACGATTCCACCGCGCGCACGAACAGGATGAGCAGCGAAGCCAGCACCGCCGGCCAGGCGAGCCTCAGCGTCACGCGCGTGAAAACCTGCGGCACGCTCGCGCCACTCATCTGCGCTGATTCCTCCAGCGCCGGATCCATCGCGCGGAACGCCGCCGTCATGAGCAGGAACGCCATCGGCGAATAATGCAACCCGTCGACCCAGATCATTCCGGTCATCGAATAGATGTTGACGAAGACGAAATCGGTGTCGAACGAGTTTTGCAGCAGCGTGTTGATGATCCCGATCTTCGGACTCGCGAGCAGGATCCACGACACGGTGAACAGGATGCCGGGGATGATCAGTGGTATGATCGAGAGCGAGAAGAACAATGCTTTGCATGGCGTATTGGTGCGTTCGTTGACCCAGGCAAAGAAAGTCCCGAGCGTGAACGAGACCAGCGCCGCGCCGGTCGCGAACCGCAGCGAATTGAACAACAACCGAAAGGTCTCAAAGCCGGTATAAGCCTCGATATAATTTTGCAGCGTGAACGCGGCCGGTGTGGTCGCCGTCTGCGGCGTGAGAAAACTCTGCCACAGCAGGAATCCGAGCGGCAGCAGCGTGAGCCACGCCACCAGCGCAACGGCGCCGCCGATCATCAACCACTTCGCATCGATGCGGACGCTCGGCCGTGGTGCGGCCGGCGCATCCAGCACGGCAGCGTTCATCGGATCCTCTGGGCTTCGTTCTTCTATATGGAACGTTGTTCCACTATGCGATCTGACCGTATCACCCGCCGCCGTGCCTGCAAACTCGCCTCTACTCGAGACAATCTCGCGCCTTAAGCCCCCTCAAGCGTGATGAGCATGTCGATGGCGGACTGCTGGCGAAGCTCGATGAGCGGTTGATACTCCGGCGAATTGTACCACGCATCGAGCGCCGCCATATCGGGGAACTCGATGATGACCACGCGCTCCGGCTGCCAATATCCTTTCTCCAGAATCTTGTGGCTGCCACCACGCGTGATGTAGCGGCCGCCGTGGCGAGCGATCATGGGAGCCACTTTGGTCCGGTATTCTTCGAACTTCGCCGCGTCGGTGATCTTATGTTCCGCGATAATATAAGCCGGCATTTCATGTCCCTCCCGCGAATGATCGCGTCTTACTTCAAAAACAATTCATTCCAAATCTTCTGCCACTTGTCCTGCTCTTCATTGACCGCGGCGACGTCGAGCATGATGTATTTCGTGCTGTCGAGCGGCGTCTTCACGTTCTTGCTCGTCGGGACGCGACCCATCGCGCCGAGCAGCGCCATGCCCTCCGGTGAGAGCACGAAATCGGCAAACAGCAACGCCGCGTAGGGATGCGGCGCGTATTTGGCGACGGCCAATCCTTGCGGCCGTCCGACCAGCGGTTCGACCGCGGCCCAATCGACCGGCCCGCCTTTTGCTTTGATCGAATCCATATTCGCGCTGTAGGCCGAGAGCCCGACCGGGATTTCTCCGGCCGCGATCAATTGAGCCAGCAGCACATGCCCCTTGCGCAGATCGGGCTTCTGCGCCGCAAGTTTCTGGAAAAACTCCATGCCGCGTTTCTCGCCCCAATATTTGATCAGCGCGCCGAGCCATTCCTGGTCGGTCGCCTCGATCGCCAGCTTGCCCTTCCATTTCGGATCGAGAAAGCCCTCGTAGGTGGCGGGGATTTCCTCTCGCTTCACTTTTGTTGTGTTGTAGCCCACGACAAACAGGTTAACCCGGTCGCTGATCCATTTGCGCTGCGGCGCTACAGCAAACGGCCGCAAGTTCGCCACGTACGGGCTGAAATATTCAGCCACAACGCCTTCCTTGGCGAGCGCGTCGATCTCGGGACCATTTGTTTCGACTACATCCACGCTGTGGCGCTTCGCCTGCGCCTCCGAGAGCGCGCGTTGCAGCACCGCTTCGCTCAAGTTGCGCCAGATCTGCACCTTGACGCCGTATTTCTTCTCGAAAGCCTGCCCGAGCTGTCCGGATTCGGACGGCGCCATCGAGGTATAAAGCAGCAGCGTTCCTTCTTCGCGCGCCTTGGCCACCATCCGCGTTTCACGGTCGGCGCCCTGGTAGAGATAGATGGCGGACGCGTCTTCCGCTGTCTGCGCCATGGCACTTCCTGCCGCAAACAGCCAGGGCAATATGAGCAGCGCGCGCCGGGACATCGCAAACGAGGACTTCGCTGAAAAGGACATCGCTTCCTCCTGTTACCCGATCATAACCGACCGCCCGTGGGCTTTTGCAGCCCCAGTGTCGTAATGCCGCCCCCGACCGGCCGGTGACAATTCATTGCCCCACATGAACCGCCATGCCAAAATCAATTTTATTGGAGCGAAAATCGCGATCAGGACTTGAAAACAGCGGAGGTCCCAATGGCCAGCCCAACCGCCAGCCAGTCCGCGAGCCGCACGCCCGGCGCCAAGCGCGCAGGTCCCGGTGAGCATGTTTTTGATCTCAGCAAGGTCAATCACATCCTGGGCGGCCCGGACTATTCCACCGCCAACGGCGCCTGCGTGGAAGGCGACCGCATGATCGTCGGGTTGATGCGAATGCCGGCCGGCACCGGTGCGGCGCCTCATTCCCATCCGAATGAGCAGTGGATCTATATCCTCGAAGGCACCTTCAAAGGCGAAGTCGGCGGCAAGCCGTTCGAGGCCAAGCCCGGTACGGTGCTCTACATTCCGTCCAACATGGTTCATTCCGGCCAGGCCACCAAGGACGCCGACGTGGTGTTCTTTACCGTGAAGGACGCGTCACACGGTCTGCACGGCATCAAGGCGGCTTGAGAAATCCTAAGGACAACAGAGGCTGTCGTGCCTTATGCGCCGTGCGGTGCACCGATAACACGGCGCGCATCTTCGGCGAACAGCTGAAGAATTGTCTCGGCCAGCAGTTTGTGGCGCTCACTGCGGTTTTCGGCGTGCTCGGTTTGGTGTCCATCAAGCTCGAATGCGAACCGGCGCCGCTGCCGCTCACGGCGACCTGATGATTTTCGCTCAGCGGTCCATCGGCCTGGGCCTTTTGATCGCCACACTGGTGCTGTTGTTTATCGTCGCCTTGCCGGCTATCCGCAGCAAGCGCGAAGAGGGTTTCAAGAAAGCTGACACAATAGCGGTATAGGATTGCTGCCGATTATGGCTTGCCACGCCCACGGATGATAGACACATTAGGCTTCGTTCGGGTCCTTAAGGCCGATGGATAAACCGAATCCTCTTTTGTTGTCGCGGCGTTTTGCTCCGCTGTTCTGGTGCCAGTTCTTCTCGGCATTCAGCGACAACTTTCTCAAGAACGCACTGGTCTTCCTGATCCTGTTTCATATCGGCGGCAAGACCGGCGAGGCGCTCATCAATATTGCGGCGGCGATATTCATCGCGCCGTATTTCTTTTTGTCGGCGCTCGGCGGCGAGGTTGCCGACCGCTACGACAAGGCCTTGATCGCGCAGCGCCTCAAGCTTGCCGAAGTCGGCGTGGCGATCATCGCCGTCACCGGCTTTGTGTTCCATTTGATCACGCTGCTGTTCGTCGCGCTGTTCTTGTTCGGGGTCATCGGCTCGCTGTTCGGACCGATCAAATACGGCATCCTGCCCGATCATCTCGCGCGCTCCGAATTGCCGGCCGGAAACGCGCTGGTCGAAGGCGCAACCTTCATGGCGATCCTGCTCGGCACCATCGTCGGTGGGTTGGCCGCCAAGGGCGGCGGCGACCCGGCATCCTTCGCGGGCCTGATGATGATCTTTGCGCTTGCCTGCTGGAGCGCGAGCCTCTTCATCCCGCGCACCGGCGAGGCCGCTCCGGAGTTGAAAGTCTCGCGCAATATCTTTGCTTCGACCTTTGATTTGCTCTCGCATCTGCGCTCCGACGATCGCCTGTGGTGGGGCGCGCTCGTCACCAGCTGGTTTTGGCTTGTGGGCGTGGTCGTGCTGTCGCTGCTGCCGCCGCTGGTGAAATCGGTGCTCGGCGGCAACGAGGAAGTCGTCACCGCCTTTCTCGCAATCTTCTCGGTCGCGGTCGCCGTTGGCTCGGGTCTGGCGGCCTGGCTCGCCAGCGGCCGCATCGTGCTTTTGCCGACCCTCATCGGCGCCGTTCTGCTGGCGGTATTCTCGCTCGACCTCGGCTGGGCCACCTACGGTGTGCTGCCGGCTGCCGCGCCCCTCGGCGTCAATGATGTGTTCTCCTCGATCCAAGGCTATCGCGTCATGATCAGTCTTGCCGGTCTTGCGATCGCCGGCGGTCTCTACATCGTGCCGGTATTCGCCGCCGTGCAATCTTGGGCCGGTGCCGATCGACGCGCGCGCGTCATCGCTGCCGTCAACGTGCTCAACGCCGCCTTCATGGTCGCCGGTTCGTTGACGGCGGCCTTGTTGCAGGCGTGGCTGTCGGTGAGTACGCCGATGCTGTTCCTCATCATGGGCGTCATGACGATTGGTGTCGCCGTCGCCATTGGGCGTACCATGCCGGCGAACGCCTTCAGCGATTTCCTGTCGATCGTGTTTCGGGCCTTCTATCGCATCGAGATCAAAGGCACCGAAAATCTCCTCAATGCCGGTCCGAACCCGATCATCGCTCTCAATCACGTGAGCTTCCTCGACGCGCCGCTGGCTTTGTCGCTGCTCGGCAAGGAGCCGGTGTTCGCCATCGACAGCGGAATCGCCAAGCGCTGGTGGGCGCGGCCGTTCTTAAGCTTGACCCGCGCCATGCCGCTCGATCCCGCCAAGCCGATGGCAACCCGCACGCTGATCAATGCGGTGAAGGGCGGCGAGCCGCTGATCATTTTCCCCGAGGGGCGCATCACCGTCACCGGCAGCCTGATGAAGGTTTACGACGGTGCCGGGCTCATCGCCGACAAGTCGAATGCCTTGGTCGTGCCGGTGCGCATCGAGGGTCTCGAGCAGACGCCGTTCAGCCGCCTTTCCCGCGGCCAGGTGAGGCAGCGTTGGTTCCCCAAGGTCAAGGTGACCATCCTCGATCCGATCAAGCTTACGATCGATCCGGCGTTGCGCGGCAAGCACCGGCGGCAGGCGGCAGGTGCGGCGCTCTATGAAATCATGTCGAACCTCGTTTTCCGTACGACCTCGACCGACCGCACCGTGGTGGAAGCGCTGATCGAGGCCGCGCATGTTCACGGGCTCGGCCGCATCGCCGTCGAGGATCCGGTCACTGGCGCGCTCAGCTATCGCAGGCTGCTGACCGGCGCAGCCATCCTCGGACGCAAACTCATGCCGTTTGCGCAGGAGAGCAAGGCGATCGGCGTGATGCTGCCCAACGCCAATGGTGCCGCGGTCACCTTGATTGCGCTGATGTCCGCGGGCCGCGTGCCGGCCATGATCAATTTCAGCTCGGGCGAATCCAATATCCTCGCCGCCTGCAAGGCCGCCGAGCTCGACACCATCATCACCTCGCGCGGCTTCGTCGAGCGTGGCCGGCTCGACGGACTCGTCTCCGCCCTCGCGCGCACGGTTCGCATCGTCTACCTCGAGGACATCCGCGCGACCGTGACCTTCGGCGACAAGCTCAAAGGCTTCTTCGATGCCAAGAAACCGCTCGTTGAGCGCCACGCCGACGACTGGGCGGTTATCCTGTTCACCTCCGGATCGGAAGGCGTGCCCAAGGGCGTTGTCTTGTCCCATCGCAACATGCTGGCCAATGCCGCACAGGCCGCGGCCCGCATCGATTTTGGCCGGCAGGACAAGGTGTTCAATGTGCTGCCGGTGTTTCACTCGTTCGGCTTGACGGTCGGCCTCGTGCTCCCGCTTGTCTCCGGTGTCCGCATCTATCTTTATCCTTCGCCGCTGCACTACCGCACCGTGCCCGAACTGATCTACGGCGTGAATGCGACGATCCTCTTTGGTACCGACACGTTCCTCAACGGCTATGCGCGTGCCGCCCACGCCTATGATTTCCGTTCGCTGCGCTACGTCCTCGCCGGCGCCGAGCCGGTGAAGGAATCCACGCGCAAGACCTATTTGGAAAAATTCGGCCTGCGCATTCTCGAAGGTTACGGCGTCACCGAGACCGCGCCGGCGCTCGCGCTCAACACGCCCATGTTCAACAAGTTCGGCACAGTCGGCCGCATGCTGCCGGGCATGGAGGTGCGGCTCGAAAAGGTTCCCGGCGTCGAGGATGGCGGCCGCCTGTTCGTGAAGGGGCCGAACGTGATGCTCGGCTACCTGCGCGCCGAAAATCCGGGTGTGCTCGATCCGCCGTTGGATGGCTGGCACGACACTGGCGACATCGTCTCGATCGACAATCAGGGTTTCGTGACCATCAAGGGCCGCGCCAAACGCTTCGCCAAGATCGGCGGCGAGATGATTTCGCTTGCGTCGGTGGAGGCGCTCGCCGCCGAACTCTGGCCGGACATGCCAACCGCGGTGGTCGCCGCGCCGGATGCGCGCAAGGGCGAGCGGCTCGTGCTCGTGACGCAGAACGAGAAGGCGACGCGCGCCGAATTCCAGACTTATGCTAAGACGCACGGCGCATCCGATCTGATGATCCCATCCGAATTCATGATTGTGCCGAAGCTTCCGCTGCTCGGCTCCGGCAAGGTCGATCTGGTCGCGGTCGCCAAGCTCGTGCGCGAACGCGCGGCGGAAAAACCCATCGCCGCGGAATAGCAAAGTTGCTGCCCAGCCTCGCGGTTGCTACCGTCTCTCGCAGACAATCCGGGAGCACGCCATGACCGCGATGACCAAGCCGCAATCGACCTTCAAGCTCGAAGCCGTCCATCCCGACCCCTCGCAGGCCCACAAGATGCCGTACGCGCCCGCGATCCGGATCGTCGGCGCCTGCGATCTGATGTTTCTGTCCGGTGCGACCTCGTCGCCGCTCTACCACGATCACCCGCATCAAGATCACGAGCATGTCCATCCGCATTCCATCGAGGAGCAGACTAAGAATGCGATGAACGCCATCCAATCGATTCTCGATGACGTCGGCGCGACCTGGCGCGACGTGGTGAAGGTGACGAAATATCTCACCGACTTCCGCGACGCCGATGCCATGCACAAGACCATGCACGCCTATTTCGGCGACTGGCTGCCGGCGAGCACCACCGTATGCATCAATCAGCTGAGTTCCCCCGGTGCCCGCGTCGAGCTCGACATGATCGTTGCCTTGCCGAAATCGGCCGCCAAATGATTGCGCGCGGCTAATACTTGGCTATCACCGTCACCCTGAGCTGGCCGCGCTATGCGCGGCGCTTGAAGGGCGACGGCCGGGCCGTTCTTCCTTCGAGGCGCGCGACCCTCGCACCTCAGGATGACGGATCGAGACCGAACACGTATGAACCGACTCCCTTCTCATCTGCAGGACCTGCTCGCGGCCGAATATCCGAAGTTTTCGGCGGCCGAGATGGCGCGCCGTCGTGCTGCGGTTGAAGCGGCGCTGGCAGAAGCTGGCGCCGAGCATCTGGTGTTCTGCGGCTACAATCGCGCTGGCTCGGCGGTGCAATGGCTCACGCAATGGCCGGTGACCACCGAAGCCATTGGCGTGTTTTCGCCCGGCAAGCCCGATGCGCTGTTTGTGCAATACGTCAATCATGCGCCGCTCGCCCGCCGCATCGCCGATCAGGCGGAAACCGTGGAATGGGGCGGCGAGTCGTCGATCAGCAAGGCAATCGCCGTGCTGGACAAGCGCGCCGCCAAAGCGGATCGCGTCGCCGTCGTCGGACCGCTGCATTTCGAGCAGTACGCCGCACTGTCGGCAAGATTCGGCAAGGTCATCAATCTCAACCGCGTTTACGTCAGGTTGCGCCGCGTCAAATCCGCCGAGGAACTCGATTGGCTGCGCATCGGCGCGGCCTTCAGCGATGCCGGCATGGCGGGCCTGCGCGACGCCATCCGGCCCGGCGTGGACGAACGCCAACTCGGCGATGCGATCGAGCGCGCCTATGTCGGCAAGGGGGGCGCCACCGGGATTCATTTCATCGGCACGACTTCCATGCACGATTCGCAACTGGCGGTGCCGCGGCAATTTCCTTCAACGCGGCGCATTGCGAAGGGGGACGCGGTGGTGGCCGAGATCACGGCACATTTTTTCGACTACGGCGGACAAGTCCTGCGCAGCTTCACGGTCGGAGAAGAGCCGACGCCGCTCTATCGCGCGCTGCATGACGCCGCCAATGCGGCTTTCGACGCCATCGCGGGCGTGCTGAAGGCGGGCGCAACGCCCGCGCAGGTGATCGCGGCTTCGCGTGTCATCGAGGATCGAGGCTTCACCATCATCGACGATCTGCTGCACGGTTACGGCGGCGGCTATCTGTCCCCGATCCTCGGCTCGGAGAGCCGCCCGGCGGGCGCGATCCCACAGGAGCCGTTTGAGGCCGGCCAGACTGTCGTCATCCAGCCCAATGTCGTGACGCGCGATCATGCCGCCGGTGTGCAGACCGGCGAGCTCGTCGTCATCACCAAGGATGGAATTGAATCGCTGCACGCATTTCCGCGCGGCTTTCTGCGCGTGGGCTGAGTTCAGTCGGCGACTTCGTCGCGCCGATACCAGGGCAGGAATCGCCGCGTGCCCCCGTTGACCAGCCCCTCGAATGCGACCCCGAAGGCGGCGAGCAACAGCACGCCGACGAACGCTTCGTTGTGGTGGTAAGTGCGCGACTGATAGAGAATGAAGTAGCCGAGCCCGCCGATGGCGGTGAAGAATTCCGCCACCACTGCGCCGATCAGCGCGCGCCCCGCCGCAAGCCGGAAGCCGGCAAGGAAATACGGCGTCGCTGCCGGCACCACGATGTCGATCATCGCCCTCAGGCGACCGGAGCGGAACGAGCGCGCCACTTCAAGATATTCGCGCGGCACCGATTTGGCGCCGTCGGCGACGTTGACGATGATGGAGAACATTGCGGCGAATACGACGGTCGCAAGCCGCGCCGCGCCGGTATAGCCGAACCACAGCGACACCAGCGGCAGAATGATGATCATCGGCATCGCATAGAAGCCGTTGATATAATGCCGCAGCGCCCGCTCGACGATCACGCTGCGCCCCATCGCGAGGCCGATCACGGTGCCGACGACAAGCGCGATCGCCAGGCCTTCGGCCACGGCTAGCAGCGTTGCGCCGGTTGCTTCGAGAAATGCCGCATCGACGATCACTTTTGGAATTGCGACGAGGATGCCGCTCGGTTTCGCCACGAAGGGCGGCGCAAAAGCACGCACGACGCCTTCCCACACCAACAGGATCGCGAGACCGGCCGCAAGCCGCGGTGCCAGCGTTCCGAGGATCGCCGGGCGTGGTCGCGTGAGCGTATGGAGTGCGAGGTCGGCCATGGTCACTGCCGCCAGCGCGCGAAATGCTGCTCGATCATCAGTCCGACGCGCATCAGGCCGATACCGATCAGGCTGATCACCAAAATCATGGCGAACACGCCGGCGGTGTCGAAGCTCTGCGATGCCATCATGATGATCTGGCCGAGCCCGTTGGAGCTGAGGAAGAACTCCGCCGCCACCATGCCGACGAGCCCGCGGCCGATCGCCTGGCGCACGCCGGTCATGGTGAAGGGCAACGTGTACGGCAGCATCACCTCGCGCCACAGCGCCCATTCGCCGGAGCGGAACGAGCGCGCGACCTCGATCATCTCCGGTTTGATGCTGCGCGCGCCTTCGACGGTGTTGTAGAGGATCGGAAACACCGCGAACAAAAACACCACCAGCACCTTCGGCACGAAACCGAATCCCATCAGCGACAGGATAAACGGTATCAGCGCCACCATCGGGGTGGCGTAGAGGATCATGATGTAGGGCTCGAATGCCACGCGCGCGGCCGGCACGCGCGCCAGCACCAGCCCGAGCGGCATGCCGACCACGAGCGCGATCACCATGCCGGTCAGGAACAGGATCGCCGAGTCCAGAAACTGCGCAAGGAAATGACCCTCGGTCACGAGCTGCCATAGCCGCAGCAGCGTTTCGGAAAGCGGCACCATGAACGCCGGGCTGGTGTTGCGCCCGACGACTTCCCAGGCCACGGCGCCGACGGCGAGGCTGATGAGGAACGGCACATGCCGTTCGAGGCGGTGTTGCAGATCCTTCATGCTTCCTCGCGTCGGTATTTGGCCGCCCGCGCTATTTCTTCGTCATTGCGACCGCATCATTCCACACGCTGGCGTCGACGAGGCGGTCGTAGGTCACCGGTTCCTTGTCGGCCTTGATGCCGCCGGTCTTCTTCAGCACTTGAGTCAGCGCTTCGAGGCGTTTGCGGTCGAGGCCGTTGTCGTTCACCGGCCAGTAGTCGATATCGAGCAGCGGCTTGATCGTCGCCTTGGCGACAGCCTTGTCGAGGCCGGTCGGTGCCGCGTCCTCGGCGACCTTGTCCCAGTTTTTCGGGTCGTGGATGAATATCGCCGCCTCGTGCAGCGCCGCCATGACGCGCACGTATGCGTCGCGATTTTCCTTGAGCTTGTCTTGGCGCACGATCCAGACCAGGTAATGGTTGTTCGGGCTTGTCTTGTTGACGGTGAGAAGCGTGTTGACCTTCTTGCCCTGCAACTCGAGCGTCGCCACGTCATCAAGATGAAGCACGCCGAATTGCAGCCGGCCCGCGAGCATGGCTGCACCGACATTCGAGCTGAGCGCGACCTGTTGCACATTGTCGATGGTCAACCCCGGGCAGCCGTTCGCCAGCATGATCCGAAGCGCGATCGAGCGGGCTCCGCCAACGGTATCGACCCCAACTCCTTGTCCGGCCGCATCCTTGCACGTTTTGCTCGCCTCGGTGGTGGCCAGTAGGAAATCGGTGTTGGTGATGCCGTAGATCGCTACCACCGGCGCACCCGTGTTGGAAATCTGGTTGATCAGCAGCGCCGACGGCGAGAGCGAAATCTCGATATCGCCGGCAATGACGGCGCGCGATGCCGTGGCGCCGGTGTCGAAAGGCTTAATCTCGACGTCGACGCCGTATTTCTTGAACATGCCCTGCTTTTCAGCAACGTACAGAATCGTGGATGCGAACACCGGCGGTATGCCGGGTGCCGCGATCACGATCTTCTTGCCCTGCGCCATGGCTGGATTTATCGGCGCAGTGGCCAGTGCGGCGGCGAGGATGGCGGCACATCCGATCAGCGGGCTCTTGCGGATCATCGGTTCCTCCTTGGATAGGTTTTATCATGTCCGGGCGTCATGCGGGTCGCCAAGCGTGAATTCGGCCTTTCGGGCCTCGCTCATCAGAGTACCCCAAACCCGCTCGCGTAGTTCGGCAAAACGCGGCTCGCGCAAAGTGTCGCGGGTACGTGGGCGCGGCAAATCGACGGTAATGGTTTCCTCGATTTTGCTCGGCCGTCCCTTGAGCACCACGACCCGGTCGCCCATGAGCACGGCTTCTTCGATCGAATGGGTGACGAACAGCATCGCCATCGGCCGCTGCTCCCAGATTCGCAGCAGTTCGAATTGCAGGATTTCCCGGGTCTGCGCATCGACCGCCGCGAACGGCTCGTCCATCAGCAACACGCTCGGCGCAACCGCGAGCGCCCGCGCAAGTCCGCAGCGCTGCTGCATTCCGCCTGACATTTGATAGGGATATGCGTGATCGAAGCCGGCAAGCCCGACCAGATTGATGAACGCCGGGACGCGGGACGCGATCTCCTCCTTGGAAACCCCCGCCATGCGCAGCCCATAGGCCACGTTGTCGTACACCGTCTTCCACGGGAACAGGCCAAAGTGCTGAAACACCATCGCGACGCCCGGGATCGGGCGGGTCACGCGGTTCGCGTCGACCCAAATTTCGCCTGCGTCGACCTCGATCAGCCCGTCGATGCAGCGCAGCAGTGTCGTTTTGCCGCACCCGGACGGGCCGACCAGCGTGACGATTTCATGCGCCCCGATTGAAAAATTGATGTCGCGAAAAACTTCCAGCGAGCCGTAACGCTTGCCCAGTCCCCGCACGCGGATGCGAGCGGCTGTTTGATCTTGCCGACTTGTCTGATCGGCCTCACTCGCCGTGACGCTCGCCTGTACCTGCATCAATCACTCGGCCGCCTGAACTTTGGAATTGCTTCTCGCCCAGTAATCGGCCGATTGTTTGGAGCGCTTGAGCGCTTGCTCGGTTTCGAAGCCGGGCGCCATCGATGCCGACGTGCCGGCAAGAATTTGATGATGCTCGATGTTGAGCGTGCGCAGCCAGCGTTGCTGGCCCATGGTCAAGGCGACGAAATTACCGATCTCGACCAGTTCCGCTTCGCTGAAATGCTTGTGCAGCCGCGCCCAGAAGGCGTCGTCGGTCTGCAGATCCCAGGTGATCGCCTCGGCATAAGCCAGCGCCGCCTTTTGCTTGTCATTGTAGCGCGTCGATGTCTCGAAATTGATCAGGTCCATGTAATCGTCTTCGATCAACCCTTGCCGCGCCGCCTTCATCGACCGCTGATTGCCGCAATATTCGCACTTCACCGAGCGCGACACATAGATACGGCACAGCTCCTTGATGCTGTGATCGGCGACGCCGTTCTTGAAAATGTCGCGCCACGAATTGGCGAATGCCCAGAACACCGCCGGCACATGCGCGCGCACCGCTTGGCTCTCCGGCCGCGGCGTGCCCTCGACGCGGCAGCGCTCGAGTTCCGCGAGCATGGCCGGATCCTTGATGTTGGCCGGATCGACGTAGCTGATGCGAGGCTTTTCGGCGGGCATTTTGTTTCCTCCGATACCGTCTCTTATTTCTAACACCGCACGTTATGAACGGTACGACTGGTTAAGGTTTATCATTCCTTCGTCGGTCATTCAAGGTTACGGCAAAGTTGAAGCAATCGCGTCACCATTTGTAAAGAATACGACTTCAATCAAACTTCAGCATACCTGAAGAACACGTACGCACTTCACCAAATCAATACTATACGGCCTCGATATTGGCCGCACGATACAGCCATAACAGTGCGGCTATCATTTTAAGGAAGCAACGGTGCGCGCCAGTACAATCATCATGATTGCCTTTGCCGTCGTGTTCGGCCTGCTCGCCGTTTTTGTCGCGCAGTCTTGGCTCAACAATCAGGCGGCGTTGCGGATGCGGAATTTCGAGACCGCGTCGAAGCCCGTCACCACACGTACGATCGTCGTTGCCAGCAAGCCGCTGCGTTTTGGCACCGAACTCTCCAAGCAAACGCTGCGTGAAATTGGCTGGCCCGAGGATGCGCTCCCGGGCGGCGCGTTTGCCACCATTGATGAAATCGTAAATGGCGGCCGCCGCGTCGTGCTCACGGCCATCGAACAAAACGAGCCGATCTTGAGTTCGAAGATCACCGGCCCCGGTCAGCGCGCCACGCTCTCGGCCGTGATCCGGGACGGATTGCGGGCCGTGACTGTGCGCGTCAATGACGTCGAGGGCGTTGGCGGCTTTGTGCTGCCGGGCGATCGCGTCGATGTCATGCTGACGCGCCAGGTCGACAAGAATTCCGCCTCGACCGACGTCGTTTTGCAGAACACGCGGGTTCTCGCCATCGATCAGATCGCGGATGAGCGGTCCGACAAGCCGGCGGTTGTCAAGGCGGTGACGCTCGAGGTCGACACGGTCGGCGCGCAGAAATTGTCGCTGGCCGCATCGATCGGCACGCTTTCGCTGATGTTGCGCAAAGCCGGTGAGGCGGATGCCGGGACGACGCGCCGCATCACCATTTCGGATCTAACGACGACCAGCGCGCCGGTTGCACCGGAGCGCAAGGGAGCAAGCGGAGTCTCCACCGTCGAAGTCGTCAGAGGCGTCAATCGACAGGAATACAGCGTGCCAACGGAGAGCGTGAAGAGCGACCGCACAAAGCCCGACACGAAATCTGAAACCAAGGCGAATGATACCAAGCTGCATTCATCTGAATTTAGCGAACCTCGGACCGCGGCCGAAATTGGGGAGTCGCGGGCCGTGGGCAACTGAGTATTGGGGAATATCCAACCAAAGGTGGGGAGGATCACGTGAACAAGTGGGAAGCGTCTCGATTCATGGCCGGTGATCGGCAAATGGACCGGAGCAATGAGGTTGTAATGACCGCTCGGCGGCAGCGCTTGCGCTGCCGCCCATTCTTTCGCGCGCTGACGGTTTCGCTGCTATTCGCAGCCGGAATGCTGATGCATGTCAACGATGCGTCGGCGCAGCGTCAGATCGAGATCGGCGGCGGCAAACGCACCGCGACGGTCCCCGTCTATGTCGGAAAATCCGAAGACGTGCGCACCGATACGAGTTTCGCCGAAATTGTCATCGGCGATCCCGAAGTGGCCGACGTCAATCCCTTGACCGATCGCTCGCTCTCGATCCTCGGCAAGAAGATCGGCACGTCCCGCGTTTCGGTTTATGGCGAGGGCAAGAAGCTGATCGGCGTCTTTGACGTCGAGGTCCGTTACGACACCTCGATGCTCTCGTCCGAACTGCGGCGCCGCTTTCCCTATGCCAAGTTTAAGGTCACGGCAATCAATAGCCGCATCTTGCTTTCAGGCACTGCGCCCGACGGCCCGACCGTCGACAAGGCCGTGATGCTTGCGAAGGCGTTCGGCCCCGACGTCATCAACTCGGTGAGCGTGTCACAACCACAACAAGTCGTTCTGGAGGTCCGCTTCGTCGAGGCCTCGCGCCAGGCGAGCCGCGAGCTCGGCGTGCAATGGAACGTGTTCGGTCAGAACACGCTCGCCAATATCGGCAACCGGCTGCCGACTTCGCAATTGCCGGTGACGCCTGCCGGCGGTGTGGGCCGAGACATCC
This sequence comes from Xanthobacteraceae bacterium, assembly GCA_035501735.1. Taxonomy (GTDB): domain Bacteria; phylum Pseudomonadota; class Alphaproteobacteria; order Rhizobiales; family Xanthobacteraceae; genus PNAI01. Next base: position 137,110 of record DATJVR010000031.1, read on the forward strand.
TGGGCGGCGGCACCACGACATTTTCGCAGCCGACCACCAACCCGACCGGGCTGGTCGGAGGTCCCAACGTTCAGGCGTCGGCGGCTACGATCTCGCCGATGGCGGTTGCCGGCGTGCTGTCCGGCACCGCCCCGTTCGGCGTGATGGTCGGCCAGATGGTCAGGGCCGGCCTTCAGACCGACGTCATCATCAACGCGCTTGAACAAAAGGGCCTCGCCCGCAGTCTGGCTGAACCCAATCTGGTCGCGCTCTCGGGCGACACCGCAAGTTTCCTCGCCGGCGGCGAGTATCCGGTTCCGGTTCCCGGCACGCTCGGTCAGGTATCGATCGAATACAAGCGCTACGGCGTCGGCCTTGCGTTCACGCCGACGGTGCTGAGCGAGGGCCTGATCAATCTCAAGATCGAACCCGAGGTCAGCCAGCTCGATCCCAGCCACCCGGTGCAGGTGGCGGGTATTTCCGTGCCGCCGCTGATCGTCCGCCGCGCCCAGACCACGGTGGAACTGCGCGACGGGCAGAGTTTCGTGATCGGCGGGCTGCTGCAGAGCGATGGGCAGAATTCGCTGTCGCAACTGCCTTGGGTTGGCGATGTCCCCGTTCTTGGCGCGTTGTTCCGCAGCACGTCTTACCAAAAGAACGAAACCGATCTCGCCATCATCGTCACGCCGCGGCTTGTGCGTCCGACCCGTCCCGGCGACGTCATCGGAACGCCGCTCGATGGTTCGCAGCCCGTGAACGACATCGACCTGTTCTTGATGGGACAGATCGAAATGCCGCGCGCTCAAACCCGCGCGCTGGACGCGGTTCCAACCCGAGAATTCGCCGGCCACGTGCTCGATTTGCCCAAAGGAGCCACCAATGTCTCGATCAAAAATTGATTGCGGCAAACTTGTCGTCGCGGCTGTCCTGCTGGGATCGGCCCTCGCCGGCTGCACCGACCTCTATGTCGATCGCCGCGAGACGATTTCGCCGCTGGCCGGTGACGCCTTGAACGTCAATCGCGCCGCGCAAATGGTCGACCCCTGGCCGCGGGCAAGCGCGAACAACGACTTCGCCTACAATGGCGAGAAGATGCAGACCGCATCCGAGCGCTACCGCATGGGTCGCGTGATCCCGCCGGTGAACGCAACCACGAGCTCGCTGACCTATTCCCAGGCCGCGCAGGCGGCGCAATCCGCCGCCAGCACCCAGGCGTCGTCGGCGCCGTCCAGCACGCCGATCAAATAACCGAAATCACGGGGCGACAACAGAAGGCATGACGCCAACCATGAGTGCAGATCGATGCTGATGAGTCGGACAACGACCGCGGCGACTAAGACCGGCATAGCGTTACTGACCAGGGACCCCGAGGTCGAGCAGGTGGCGCGCTCGACCTTTGGCGCAAGCCCCCAGATCGATCTGCGCATGATCTCCGACACGCTCGCCGGTGCTGCCGAATCCTTTGATGCCGACGGCATCACCGTCGCGGTGATCGACCTCGATGCCGGTCGTGAGGAAGAGATCCAGGCGCTCGGCCGGCTGATGTCGCGCATTGGCGCCTGGCCGCCGATTGTTGTGATCACGAAATCGTTCGATGAAGCGGTCGCGCGTCGCCTGCTGCAGATGCGCGTTGCCGATTTCATGGTCAAACCGGTGCAGCCGGTCGAGCTGGTACGCACCTGCGCGCGCGTCGCGGCCGCGCCCGCCACCAAGGAGACCACCGAAGCGCAAATCACCACTTTCTTGCCGGCCGTTGGCGGCGCCGGCGTGACCACGCTGGCGATTCAGTCGGCACTTTTGCTGCTCAGCAGCGGTCAGCGCGGGCGGACCTCGACCTGCCTCGTCGACCTCGACTTCCAACACGGCGCTTGCGCCGACTATCTCGACCTCGAGCCGCGGCTGGATTTGAAGGAGATCGAACCGCGGCCGGAACGGCTCGACCGCCAGCTGCTCGAAGTCATGCTGTCGCACCACAAATCGGGCCTGGCCGTCGTGGCCGCGCCGAACCGCCCGGCGGAAATGCGCTCGTTCGATCCCGACATGGTGACTCGGCTGCTCGATCTCGTTTCATCGAACTTCGACTACGTGGTGATCGACATGCCGCGCACGTGGTTCTCCTGGACCGACAATGTGCTGCTTGGCTCCAATCGATTGTTCATCGTCAGTGAAATGACCGTTCCGAGCCTGCGTCAGGCCAAGCAGCTCGTCGCCGCTATTCGCGAACGTCTCGGCGACGAGCCGCAGCCAAAAGTCATCGTCAATCGTTTCGAGCAGCCGCTGTTCGCGACCGGGTTGACCCGCGCCGACATCAAGCAGGCGCTGGGCGACGATTTCGTCGGTGCGATTCCGAATAACTATCGCATCGTGCGCGAGGCGATCGATCGCGGCATTCCGCTCGATGAGGTCAAGCCGGGCAACAAGATCACGGCTGAGCTCAAGAAGCTGATCATTTTGCCGGTCGGCGCGAAAGCAGCCCCCGCGCAAGAGACGAGTCCTGCAAAAAGACCCGCAGCCGGGTCGCGGTGACCGAGGCAGAAAGCAATGATTAGCCGTTTCACCACGCGTCGTTCTGTGGCGCCCGAGAGCCCGGCGCCTTTAGCCGACGCATCGGCAACCGCCGGCATGACATGGACGACGCATCCCGAGCCGGATTCGGCGCGCGAGCAACCGCCGGCCGATTCGTCCAATCCGCTGCTGAGCGACAAGTTGCTCGATGCCAAGGTGCGTCTCCATCGCCGGCTGATCGAAGAGATCAATCTCTCGGCACTGGAGAAGCTCCCCGAAGAGGAGATGCGACAGCAGATCCAGCAGCTCGTCACGCAATACATCATGGTGGAGCGGCTGGCGCTCAACGCGCAGGAATTGGCCGAATTCGTCAACGAAATCCTCAACGAGATGACGGGTCTTGGCCCGCTCGAGCCGCTGCTCAAGGATCCCTCGATCAACGACATTCTGATCAACGGCCACGAATGCACCTATGTCGAGCGCGCCGGCATCCTCGAACCCGTGGCCTGCCGCTTCAAGGACGAGGCGCACCTTCTGCGCATCATCAACAAGATCGTTTCCGCGGTCGGCCGGCGCGTGGATGAATCGCATCCGCTCTGCGACGCTCGCTTGCTCGACGGTTCGCGCGTCAACGTCGCCGTGCGCCCGATCGGCGTCGACGGCCCATTGGTCTCGATCCGCAAATTCTCCAAGAAGCCGTTCAATCTGAACAAGCTGGTCGAGATCGGCGCGCTGAAGCCGCAAATGGCCGAACTGCTCGCCGGCTCCGTGAAGGCCCGCATCACGACCATCATTTCCGGCGGCACCGGCTCCGGCAAGACCACGATGCTCAACGCGCTCTCTGCCTTCATTTCCGAGAAGGAACGCCTGATCACCATCGAGGACGCGGCCGAGCTTCAGCTGCAGCAGCCGCACGTCGCCCGCATGGAGACCCGTCCGCCGAATATTGAGGGCAAGGGCGAAATCCGCCAGCGCGAGCTCGTCAAGAACGCGCTCCGCATGCGGCCCGAACGCATCATCCTCGGCGAGTGCCGCGGCGAGGAAGCCTTCGACATGTTGCAGGCCATGAACACCGGCCATGAAGGCTCGATGGCGACGATCCACGCCAACAATCCGCGCGAGGCGATTTCGCGCCTGGAGCAGATGATCGGCATGGCCGGCCTGCCCATGACGATTGCCTCGATCCGCGGGCAAATCGCCGCCGCCATTCGCATGATCGTTCAGCTGCAGCGTCTGTCCGACGGCAAACGCCGAGTCACCAGCATCGCCGAAATCACCGGTCTGGAAGGCGACATCGTGCAGATGCAGGAAATCTACAAATTCGTCCGTACCTCGACCACCGAAGATGGCGCGGTCGAGGGCCATTTCGTCGCGACCGGCGTGCGGCCGCGCTTTCTCAGCGAGTTGACCGCGCGCGGCATCAAGATTCCCAGCACTTACTTCGACCCGAGCAAACCGCTGTAAACGTCATGCCGTTTGAGTTCGATTCAATTCATCTGGTTTACGTGCTGGTGGCAGCCTCGGCCGGGCTGTTTGCCGAGGCGATCTATCTGTTGTTCTTCAGGTCGCGCTCGTACCGCAGGAACATCAATCGTCGGCTGGTTCTCATGTCCGACGAACCCAATCGCGAAATCATGCTGATCCAGCTGCGGCGCGAGCGCGGTCTCACCAGTGGCGGCGATTTTCGGCTTCCCTTGATCAAGCTCAATCGGCTGATCCTGCAATCCGGCCTGTCGATCGATCTGACCAAGCTCGTGTTCATCGTCGCAATCGTGGCCTTGGTGGCTTTCGGAACGGTCCTGGTGATCCGCGGACAATGGGTCGAGGCTTTCCTGGCCGCAGTGTTCTGTGGCTTTGTATTGCCGCTGCTGGTTTTGCACATCATGCGCAGCCGCCGGCAGAAGGCCTTCGGTGCGCAATTTCCCGACGCGCTCGACATCATCGTGCGCAGCCTTCGCGCCGGCCATCCGGTTCCGATCGCGATAACCATGGTGGCGCGCGAGTCGGCCGATCCGATCGGCACCGAATTCGGCATAGTCGCCGACGAGATCACCTATGGCGCCGATCTCGAAACCGCGATGCGAAACCTGTACTTCCGCATCGGTCAGGACGATTTGCCGCTGTTCGTCACCGCGGTTGCGATCCAAGGATCGACCGGCGGCAATTTGGGCGAAATCCTCGAGAACCTGTCCGCGGTCATTCGCCAGCGCTTCAAGATGCGCCGCAAGATCCGCGCACTCGCCGCCGAAGGGCGGGCTTCGGCGCTGATACTCTCATCGCTGCCCATCGTCATGTTCATGATCGTCCAGCTCGTCGCGCCTGATTTTTACGGCAGCGTTTGGGGAGAGGACATCACCAAGATCATCCTGGCCGTAGCGGGCGGCTGGATGGCTGTCGGCAATTTCATCATGTATCAGATGGTGAATTTCAGGATCTGACCATGAACGCAGCCGACCTCATCGCGAACATGTTGGGCGACAGCGACAGCATGATGCTGACTGTGCTGGTGTTCCTGGCCGCCGCGACGCTGGCATTCTGCGTCATGGCGGCGATGCAGATACGCGGATCGGTCAAGCGCCGTGCAGCCGGCCTGTCAAGCACCATCGAATACGTCGATCGCCCGCGTTCGCTGCGGTATTCCAGTTTCAAGCTCGCGCAACGCCTGCTCGAACATGCAACCAAGCATTACGCCTCCAGCAACCAGGATGACACCAAGGTGCTGCGCAGCAGGCTGATCAAGGCCGGCATCTTCGATCCGCGCGCGGTCGGTTACTTCTTCGTCGGCCGAACAGCGCTCGCGATCGCGCTCGCGGCGGGCATGTTCTTTTTCGCCCCCGTATCCGAAAACAGCGGGGCGATTTGGTTCTTGGTGATCGTGGGTGGAATCGTCGGCTACGTCGGCCCCAGCATGTACATCGACCGTCGGATAAAATCGCGCAAGATGGAACACCAGGCCGGCTTCCCGGATTTCATGGATCTGCTGGTGGTCTGCGCGGATTCCGGGCTCAGCATGGAAGCGTCCCTCGATCGCGTCGGTCGCGAGCTCGGCGACAGCTATCCGTCGCTGACCGCCAACATCCATATGGCCAATCTGGAAATCCGCGCCGGCCGCACCATGAGCGACGCGCTTGATCATCTCAGCGAACGTCTCGGCCTGGAGGAGGCGCGTTCGTTCGCTACCCTCATTCAGCAGTCCGAGGAACTCGGCTCGAGCATTACCGACGCGCTCCGCGTCTACAGCGACGACATGCGCCACAAGCGGCTCTCGCGCGCGGAGGAGAAGGCCTACAGCCTCCCCGCCAAGCTCTCGTTGCCGATGATGATCTGCATCTTCCCGGTGATCTTCGTTGTCATCATGTTGCCGGTCTTCGTCCGCCTGCATCTCGGCATGTATTGACGCGCTCCCGCGCCTTATTCCGAAAATAAATCAGTGGCTTACGCAGTAGCCCGCACGCCCGCGAGCAATTTCTTAACCATCCTCGCCTAGCTTCGCGTTTTCTTGGAGTGCGCGTATGCGAGTCGGTAAGCCCCAAGTTGTCCTTGTCCTGGCCGCGTGCTTGGTGGGACTGGCGGGCTGCGTCACCGGATCGAATCTCGCCGAAACGCCGCCGCCCGGCGGCGACGTGCAGACGACCTCCTCGGTGCCGGATAATACCGCGGACACAACCGGAACGGTCGCCGCGCCGGCACAGCCGTCCGCCGCCGCGCCCGATGTCCTCGGCAGCGATCCGAAGGACGAGCTCAGCATCGCCAAGCAATATTTCCGTCAAGGCGGGTTCGGCCTCGCCGAACGCTATTTCCGTCGGGCCGTAGAGCTGCATCCGCGCGATGCCGAGGCCTGGGTAGGGCTTGCGGCGTCCTATGACCGCTTGCGCCGTTTCGATCTTGCCGATCGCGCCTACAAGCGCGTCATCGCGCTCATAGGTCCGACGCCCGAGGTCCTCAACAACCAGGGCTACTCTTACCTGCTGCGCGGCGATTACCGTCGTGCCCGCGCAACCCTGCTGGCGGCAAAGGCGAAGAGTCCCGAAAACCCCTTCATCAAGACCAACCTGGAACTGCTCGCCGAAACCCAGCGTAACGCCAAAGGGATCAACTAGCGGTCGGCCGGCAGGTCGGCGGGCAATTCGCCAGTCTCTTCCAATATCACCAAAGCGGCATTGGCCACCAAGACATCTGGATTTGCGTGCTGGACTTTGCGCAAGTGCCGTGTCAACCACATATCAGGCGACGGAGGAGCGCATGTTCGAAGCGTTCAAGAATTTCGTTGCCGACCTCACCAGCGGGGATAAACACCCGAGCGGGTTCGATGAAAACGACAACCGCCTGGCGGCCGCCGCGCTCCTTGTTCATGCCGCCGCGATCGATGGCAACATCTCGGACGCCGAGCTCAAGATGCTGCACGCGTTGCTGAAACAGCGCTTTGAACTCGACGATTCCTCGACCGACAAGCTGATGGAAGCCGCCACCGCCGCCGAACATGAGGCGGTCGATCTTTATCATTTCACGCATGTGCTCAATCGCTCGCTTGACGAGGCTGGCCGCATCCGCTTGATCGAGATGCTGTGGCAGATCGCTTTTGCCGATGGCCGCATCACCGAGTTTTCCGAAAATCTGATTTGGCGCGCCGCCGATCTGCTTGGCATTTCTTCACGCGAACGCATTGCGCTGCGTCAGCGCGTCACCGGCACTTCGACGCGCGGCGCATGACGGCCGTCACCATTATCACCGGCGCTTCCGCGGGCATCGGCACCGAGCTTGCGCGGGTGTTTGCCCGCAATCGCCATGCCCTGGTGCTGATCGCGCGCCGCGCCGACCGCTTGAACACGCTCGCCGCCGAAATCGCAGCCGAAGGGCGGCATGCCCCGATGGTGCTGCCACTCGACCTGACGGCGCCCGGTGCGCTCGCGCGCCTCAGCGACGCGCTCGCCGCGCGCGGGCTTGAGCCGCAATACATCGTCAATAATGCCGGCTTCGGCTTGATCGGTCCGGCCGCCGCGCTCGACCGCGCCGCGCAGGCGAACATGATCGACCTCAACATCCGCGCGCTGACCGAGCTGTCGCTCGCTTTCGTCGATAGTCTTGCGCGCCAGCAAGGCGGCCTGCTCAACGTGGCCTCGCTTGCAAGCTTTCTGCCGGGGCCCGGCATGGCGGTCTACTACGCCACCAAGGCCTACGTGCTCTCGTTCAGCGAAGCGCTGCACCACGAGCTCAAATCGCGCGGCGTGCGGGTCAGCTGCCTCTGCCCCGGTCCGGTGCCGACCGAATTTGCCGCCCGCGCGGGCGCCATCGAGCGGGCGCCTCCGAACCTGCTGACCCAATCCGCCGCCTATGTGGCGGAGGAGGGCTATCGCGGTCTGCTGGCCGGCAAACGCGTGATCGTCCCCGGCACCGCCAACAAGCTTGTTCCGTTCATCACGCGCATCGTGCCGCGGTCGTTGCTGCTTGCGGGCGTCGCGGCGCGGCAGAGGCGCCGTTTGTCGAGCCCCGCGCCGCGCACATAGCGGCTCGGCAGAGTCCGCCTGCAGTCGCGTGTTAACCGGCGTGTGCTTTGATAGTATTTTGGATTCGAATGTCTTGGTCCAATGCCATGAGCTTGCCGGTCCTTATTGTTCTGCATCAGGAGCATTCGACACCCGGTCGCATCGGCCATGGTCTCAAGAGCCGCGGTTACGCGCTTGATATCCGCCGGCCGCGCTACGACGATCCGCTGCCCAAGACCCTTAAAGATCATTCCGGCGTCGTGATCTTTGGCGGGCCGCAAAGCGCCAACGACCGCGAAGATTTCGTCCGTCGTGAGATTGATTGGATCGCGGTGCCGCTGAAGGAGAGCAAGCCGTTCCTCGGTATTTGCCTCGGCGCGCAGATGCTGGCGCAGCAGCTTGGCGCGCGCGTCTACCCGCACCCGCAAGGCCACGCCGAGGTGGGTTACTATCCGATCCGTCCGACCGCGGCCGGTCTCAAGATGTGTCAGCCTTGGCCCGACCACGTCTATCAATGGCATCGCGAAGGCTTCGACCTGCCGCGCGATGCCACGCTGCTGGCGGAAGGCGACACCTTTCCGGTGCAGGCCTTCCGTTACAACGGCGCGGCCTATGCGTTGCAGTTCCACGTCGATGTCACGCACGCCATGATGTGCCGTTGGACCACCCGCGGCCATGCGCGCATGGAATTGCCGAACGCCAAGCCGCGCGCCGCGCATTTCGAGGGCCGCCTGTTGCATGACTCCGGCTGTCGCGCTTGGCTCAATACTTTCCTCGATCATTGGCTTGAAGGATCGCAGTCAAAGGCGAAGGATTGATGCCGGTTGCGTCGTTATCCGCGCACCGGCTCGAAAGTGTCGACCCGATAGAGCTCGGAGAAGACTTTCCGCCCGATCGCCACAACCAGCAGCGTCCCGATCCCGCCGATCACCACGGTCGGAATCGCGCCGAACCACGAGGCCATCAAGCCGGCGCGGAACTCGCCGAGCTGGTTCGACGTCTGCACGAACAGCGAATTCACTGCGCTCACCCGGCCGCGCGTGGCGTCCGGCGTTTCGAGCTGAACGATCGTCATGCGGATCACCACGCTGACCATGTCGGCCGCGCCGAGCACGCACAGCACGGCCATCGACAATTCCAGCGACCTGGACTGCGAGAACACCAGGATCGCCGCGCCGAATACCGCCACAGCGCCGAACATGGTTCGGCCCACATGGCGCCGCGGCGGCCAGCGCGTCATCACCAGCGCCATGATCAGCGCGCCCGCGCCGGGTGAGGCGCGTAGCATCCCGAGCGCCGACGGTCCGGCGTTGAAGACGTCGCGTGCGAACACCGGCAGCAGCGCGGTCGCGCCGCCAAGCACGACGGCGAACAGGTCGAGCGTGATCGCGCCCAGAATGATTGGATTGTGCCGGATGAATTTGAATCCGGCGAACAGCACCGCGAAGCTGATCGGTTCGCGGGTGGCTGGCGCCCGCTCGATCCGGATCAGGCTCATCAGCACGCTGGCCGAGAGATAGAGCGCGCAGCACAGCGCGTAGACCAGGATCGGGTTCACGGCATAAATCAGCCCGCCGACCGCCGGTCCGGCGATGACCGCAAGCTGCGTTGCGGTCGACGATGCCGCGGTCGCGCGCGCCAGCATCGGCAATGGCACGATCGCCGGCAGCAGCGTCTGCATGGTCGTTGCCTCAAACGCCCGCGCGGACCCGATCACGAACACAATGGCCAGGATCGCGTTGCGCGAGAGCCAATGGCCGGCCGTGCCTGCGGCAAGCGTTGCGACCGCCACACCGGCGACAAACTGGCAGGTCCGCACGATCAGGCGCCGGTCATGGCGGTCGGCGAGATGTCCGGCGACCAGGACGAACAGCGCCGCCGGGATGAATTGGGTGAGCCCGACGAGTCCCAAATCGAGCGGATTGCCGGTCAGGTCGTACATCTGCCAGCTGACCGCGACCGCCTGCATCTGCAGCGCGACGGTGGTTGCGATTCGGGCCAGCCAGAACGACACGAACGGCTGATGACGCGTGAGCGATGCGGTCATCTCGACGTTCGTTGTCACTGCGTGATGATATCCCAGATCTGGTGGCGATTGGTGGAGCCGAGGGGATTTGAACCCCTGACCTCCTCATTGCGAACGAGGCGCTCTCCCAGCTGAGCTACGGCCCCGCCAAAGCGCAGTGGCTCAAAAACCCTGCGCAACATTCAGCGAGCTATGGACATTTACGGGCGCCCGGTCCGCGAAGTCAAGAATGGCGTCAGGCATGCCGCCGCGAACCAATTAACATCGTGGCAATGTCGGCTTGTTTGGCGGCAATTGACCGGCTACCTTCGCCCCGCTTTCACGCCTTTCGGATTTGCCAAAGATTCATCCATGCGCGCGCTGCTCGATGTCATCCTGATCGCCCTTCAGCTCTATATGTGGCTCGTGATCGCCGCGGCCATTCTGTCGTGGCTGATCGCCTTCAACGTGGTGAACACGCGCAACCAGCTGGTCGCAACCGTCAGCGAGTTTCTCTACCGCATCACCGAGCCGGCGTTGCGGCCGATCCGGCAACTTCTGCCCAATCTTGGCGGCATCGACATTTCGCCGGTCATCCTCTTTCTCATTATCATTTTCATTGAGCGGGTGATCCTGCTCTACATCTATCCGAGCGTATTCTAAAACCTTGCGGCCCGCGGTGCGTCCGTGGTCTCCGGTTGCGGGCGGGGTCATTGTTGTGGTTCGTTTGACGCCGAAAGGCGGCCGCGACGCGATTGACGGTATTGAGCAACTCGGAGACGGCAGGCCTGTGCTCAAGGCGCGCGTGCGGGCGGCAGCCAGCGAAGGCGAGGCGAACGAGGCGCTCATCCGGCTGCTGGCGAGCGAACTCGATATTCCGCCTCGCAGCGTGAGCTTGCTGGCCGGCGCAACAGCGCGCGTCAAACGCGTGATGATCGCAGGCGATGCCAACGAGCTTGCGGCTGCGCTGGAGCGGATTGTCGGGGCGAGGGGAGCATGACCGCGAAGATCATTGACGGCAAGATGATCGCGGCCGAGTTGCGCGGCAAGGTGGCCGACGCGGTGCATCGCCTGGCGCGCGATCGCGGCATCGTTCCGGGCCTTGCGGTGGTGCTGGTCGGCGACAATCCGGCAAGCCAGATCTACGTCGGTAGCAAGAAGAAGATGACCGTGGCGGGCGGCATGAAGTCATTCGACCACGCGCTGGCGGAGCGCACGAGCGAGGCCGAGCTGCTGACGTTGATCGGCCGCCTCAACTCCGATCCGAGCGTCAGCGGCATCCTGGTGCAATTGCCTCTGCCCAGGCACATCGACACGCAGAAGATCATCGCCGCCATCGATCCGGCCAAGGATGTGGACGGCTTCCATCCGGTCAACGCCGGCCGGCTCGCGACCGGCCTTCCGGCGCTCGTGCCGTGCACGCCGCTCGGTTGCGTAGTGCTGGCCAAGAGCGTGCTGCCGTCGCTCGAAGGACTCGACGCCGTCGTGGTCGGCCGCTCCAACATCGTCGGCAAGCCGCTCGTTCAACTCTTGCTGAAGGAGAACGCGACCGTGACGGTGGCGCATTCCAAGACCGCGGATTTGCCGTCGGTCTGCCGCCGCGGCGATGTGCTGTTTGCCGCGATCGGCCGCGCGGAAACGATACGCGGCAACTGGATCAAACCGGGCGCAGTCGTGATCGACGTCGGCATCAACCGTGTGGCGGGCGACGGCAGGACACGGATCGTCGGCGATGTGGCCTACGCCGAAGCGGTTCAGGTGGCGAGCGCGATCACGCCGGTGCCGGGCGGCGTTGGACCCATGACCATCGCCTGCCTCCTGGTCAACACATTGCACGCGGCTTGCGGGATCGCCGGCCTTCCCGCCCCGACCTTGTGAGAATTTGTTTTCGAGGAAATCCGGATCTCAGCCGTTCCAGGCGAACGCGACCTTGTCGAGGGTCCGCGTGCCGAAGCGCTCGGACGAGCGCGCGACGGCGCGGCCGCCCAGCGCGCGATAGAATTCCACCGCCGGGTCGTTTTCCGAAAGCGCCCAGATCACGAGACTCTTCATCCCGCTTTGCGCGAGGTCGCGCCGCGCCGACGTGAACAGCCTGCGGCCGAAGCCGAGACCCTGATATTCCGGGCGCAGATAAAGCTCGTAGATTTCCCCGTCGTAATACAGGCTGCGCGCGCGGTTGCGGCCGTAATTGGCATAGCCCGCGATTTCCTCGCCGAACGCCAGCACCGCAACGCGGCTGCCCTTGCGGATGGCGCTGTCCCACCACTCCGGCCCGCGGCGGCCGATCAGCTTGTCGAGCTCGACGCCCGGAATGATGCCCTGATAGGCCGCGCGCCAAGCTTCGTCATGCGTCTCCGCAACCGCCATCGCATCGGACAGCTTGGCGCGGCGGATTTCGATCAGGACGGTGCTCATGCCACGATAGAAGCAAGCGGCCCGGCGGCCTTCAAGTATGGCGTGAAATCAAAAGTTAACGGTGTGGATTAATGCGGCCGATTAAGGCGTTCCGGAGCCGGTCGGCGTGAGAAAATCCGCGATGGATTGGCGCTAATTCGATGTGTGGCACCGGCGACACGCTCGCGCCGGAAACTGATTTCCTGTCTTGCTCGTGCGCCGGTCCGGACAACCGCTGGTGTCCGATCCTCGTTTCAGTGCCGCCATAATCCATAATAACGATTGTAAATAATGCGCGACTCACCGCGCGTTTCAGACCCCCACGGTCTCCTTTCGCCGTTCGTCGCGCTTGCGCTCGTGCGGATCGAGCAGCTTCTTGCGCAGGCGAATCGATTTCGGCGTCACCTCGACCAGTTCGTCATCGTTGATATAGGCCAGCGCCTTCTCCAGCGTCATTTTTATCGGCGGCGTCAGGCGGACCATCTCGTCCTTGGCGGTGGTGCGGATATTGGTGAGCTTCTTGCCCTTGAGCACGTTCACCACGAGATCATTGCCGCGCGTGTGTTCGCCCACGATCATGCCCGGATAGACCTTCCAGCCGGGCTCGATCATCATCGGTCCGCGCGCTTCCAGGTTCCACAGCGCATAGGCCACCGCATCGCCGGATTCGTTCGAAATCAGCACGCCGTTGCGGCGTCCTTCGATCTCGCCCTTGTGCGCCGCATAGCCGTGAAACAGCCGGTTCATTACCGCCGTGCCACGGGTGTCGGTGAGCAGTTCGCCCTGATAGCCGATAAGCCCGCGGGTCGGCGCATAGAACACCAGCCGTACGCGGCCGCCGCCCGACGGCCGCATTTCGATCATCTCGCCTTTGCGTTCCGACAATTTCTGCACCACGATCCCGGAATGTTCCTCGTCGACGTCGATCACCACTTCCTCGATCGGCTCCAGCAACGCGCCGGTCTTGGGGTCGTTTTCGAGCAGCACGCGCGGCCGTGACACCGAAAGTTCGAAACCCTCCCGCCGCATGGTCTCTATGAGAATGCCGAGTTGCAGCTCGCCGCGCCCGGCCACTTCCATCGAATCCTTTTCGCGCGATTCGGTGATTTTGAGTGCGACATTGCCTTCCGCCTCGCGCAACAGCCGCTCGCGGATCACCCGGCTTTGCACCTTGTCGCCTTCCGTGCCGGCGAGCGGCGAATCATTGATGCGGAACGTCATCGAGATGGTCGGCGGATCGATCGGCTGCGCCGGCAGTGGCTCGCTCACTTCCGGCGCGCAGATCGTGTGCGATACCGTCGCGAGCGGCAGGCCTGCGATGGCGACGATGTCGCCCGCCTCGGCCTCATCGACCGCGCTGCGTTCCAGACCGCGAAACGCCAGCACCTTGGTGACGCGGTCCTCTTCGATCAGCTTGCCGTCGCGGTCGAGCACTTTCACGATCTGATTGGGTCTGATCGTGCCCGAGGTGATGCGGCCCGTCACGATGCGGCCGAGATACGGATTGGCTTCGAGGATGGTGCCGAGCAGACGAAACGGCCCTTGTTCGATCTTGGGCGGCGCCACGTGGCGAAGGATGAGATCGAACAGCGGTCGCATGCCGTCCGTCTTCGGACCTTCCGGCTTGTCCGCCATCCAGCCTTCCTTCGATGATCCGAACAGGATTGGAAAGTCGAGCTGCTCTTCGGTTGCATCGAGCGCCGCGAACAAATCGAACACTTCGTTCAGCACCTGCGTCGGCCGCGCATCGGCGCGGTCGACCTTGTTGATCACGACGATCGGCTTCAGCCCCATGCGGAGCGCCTTGGAGACCACGAATTTGGTTTGCGGCAGCGGCCCTTCGGCGGCGTCGACCAGCACCAGCGCGCCGTCGACCATGTTGAGGATGCGCTCGACCTCGCCGCCGAAATCCGCGTGCCCCGGCGTGTCGACGATATTGATGCGCGTGTCCTGCCAATGGATCGACGTCACCTTGGCCAGGATCGTAATTCCGCGCTCGCGCTCCAGATCGTTGGAATCCAAGGCCCGCTCCTGCACGCGCTGGTTCTCGCGGAACGCGCCCGACTGCTGCAGGAGACGGTCGACCAGCGTGGTCTTGCCGTGGTCGACGTGAGCGATGATGGCGACGTTGCGGAGCTTCATGAATGGTCCGAAAAGCCGACGCGGGCCTTTCTGGCCCGCGCCTCTCGCGCCGGAATATAGTCACGAATGGTCGAATGGCAAGTTAACGCGCGGCGATGCAAAGCTGGGCGAGATCGTGCTCGACGCCGCCAAAGAACGTCCGCGGCCCCCATGTCAGCGCGGTATCGCGCCTGAAGGCGGTCATGATCGCGTCACCTGCAATTTCCGTGAGTTCGAGGAAGCGTGAGATCACGCTCGATCCTTGATGTCGGCAACGGCCGGCCGCGTTCTTGCCGGTTTGCCCGAAAGCGCAGCGCGCCGATCTGAAATCGCAATCTGCGCTTGCTCGAGCGAGACCGAGAACGCCATCATTGCAGCCTCGTCGAGCGTATCGTTTTCGACCTGTTGAATCATCTCGGCCAAAATCTGGTCGGTTTCGGTCTGCAGCTTTTCCAGCGCTTCGACGCTGGCGGCGTTGCGCGCCGTCTTGGTCATCTCAAGCAGCCGCTCGAGCACCTTCAGCCTGCGCACCCGGTCGTCGACCTTGGCGAAACCGACCAGTCCCGCGATCGCGGAACCGGAGAACGAGAACAGCATCAGTCCCCAATAGAGCAGGTCGCTGTAACGGTCGAAGAAGGTCTTCTGATCGCCGGTGAAATAGGCCGAGGCTCCGGGATGAACCGCGACGGAAGAATCCTTGTCGGTTGACGGCGCCTCGATTTTCAGTGCCGCAGTTATCTCGCCTTTGTCGGAGGTCATTTCCGCCACGAGGCTTTGTCGGATCGAGAACAAGAGCTTGGTGAAATCTCCCACCATCTGATCGTCAAATGATTTGCGCACCACAATGTAGTGCGAGACGCTGATCGTGTCGGTGTCCTCCTCGGGCTTTGGCGGCGAGCCGCCGAGCGAGCCGGCTTTGATCTCCGCTGCCTCATAAATTGGCTGCCGCTGCGCGATCGCCTCGGCCGCGCCGATCGAGAGAAACGTCGGGCTCTCCTTGCCGCGTGTCACGGCGGCAATCGCCGCCGCGGTGATCGGACTGCTGACCGGCCCGACCGCAAGGATGGCGTCGACTTTGTTGTCCCGGATGCCGGCAGCGACGTTGAAGGGATCGAAATGAATGACGGTTATCTTGTCCGGCGGGGTGGGGATTTGTTTCGGATCTTCTTCCGGTTTGAGATCGACGACGACATCCGAAGAAATTCCGTACTGCCTCAAGATGACCTTGAGCAGATCGAGATTGGCCTGGCTTCGCCCGATCACGCCGATCCGCTTGCCCGTCAGGTCCGCAATCTTTTCAATCTTGCCAGGTTTGTCTTCTTCATCGTCGTCGTCTTTTGCCTCCCTGGTCTTCTTGGCGGCCTTGCTCTTGGTGGTTTTTTTCGCCTTCGGCTTCTCCGTCTTGACCTTTTCCTTGGCTGTTTCCGGCTGCGCCGGAGGCACGATGAACACCACGACGTTCCTGCGCAGGATTGCGATCGCGGCGCCGTCTACCGCCATGCCGAGATCGCGCCGTACCACCGCGAGATCGGCATCGCCGTGATCGATGGCGCGTGCCGCTTCGGCCGGCCCGGCTACGGTGGAAATATGCAGACGGAAATTGCCGCGTTCGCGTTTGATCTGATTGGCGATGGCCTCGACCGCGTGAAGGTCGTCGCTGTCGGGTGGCCCGACCGCGATCTTCAGATGCGTCGGCAGCGACATGATGTAATAGGCCACCGCGACAGTACCCGACAGCATCAGCAGCGCGGCGGTTGCCAGCAGCCAAGTATGCCGCATCAACATTCGGAGGCGGCGGCTCCAATCGAGCTTTGCCGATTGTCCTGTTCGGTCATTCTTCATGACGACGGACGTGACTGCGAGGCGGCGGAGCGACGGACGCATAGTTTCGGATTCGTATCATGCCCCGGCCGGCCGACTCCATGGGCCAATTGCGCCCCATTTCGGCGCCACCCACAGGATGAACCCCGAACCTCGTATCCACGCCGTTGTAATGAATTGACCTTCTGAGGCAGGATCACCGCCAGAAGGAGGCCATTATGCCGCAGAAACTGACCGGTTCGGCGCGCAAGGCGGCTTTGGGCAAACTGAGTGGCTGGAGCGAGGTTTCCGGCCGCGACGCCATTACTAAGAAATTCGTCTTCCAGGATTTCAACGCCGCCTTCGGGTTCATGACGCGGGTGGCGCTGGTCGCGGAGAAACTCGACCATCACCCGGAATGGTTCAATGTGTATAAAACTGTCGAGGTGACGCTATCGACCCATGATGCCGGCGGCGTGACGAATCTTGACATCAAACTCGCCGAAACCATGGATCGGCTGGCTGGCTCCTAGACGTAATCAGTCATGGCCGGGACCTCGCTGACACAATTGTGCCACATGAATTTGTGCGCTGCGCCAAGGCGTTGCACACAGGCTTTGCGGCCGGCGATTGGGACTTCCGATTTTCCGATTTACGCATTATTTCGCTCTTTACGAATGACGTGGAACCATGAAGTCCGACGTGCGAGACCCGATGAACGCTGATCGTTCCTGCGTCCTTTTGCTGCTCGTGGCGACCGCCATGGCGGTGTCGCTGGCCGTCACGTCGGCGCAGGCGGAAACCGCGCGTCAAAAGCCGGGGACCACGACGGCCCCCCCGCAGGTGAAATCCCCCAAGCAGCCAGCCGCTTCCGCAGAAACAAAGGCCGCCGCAACCGCCGCCAAGCCCGCTCCGAAGCCGTCTACGCCGGAGCCCACGCCCGCCAAGGCCACGGCGATCAGTTCGACACCGACCTTGCTCGGTCAGTATGACAACTGGGGGGCCTATATGGCCGCGCCCAATGGCCGCAAGGTTTGCTTTGCCGCGGCGCGGCCCAGTGGCGTGCAGACCACGCGCGGGCGCAATCCGTCCTACCTGTTCAT
Source organism: Xanthobacteraceae bacterium (assembly GCA_035501735.1). Classification (GTDB taxonomy): domain Bacteria; phylum Pseudomonadota; class Alphaproteobacteria; order Rhizobiales; family Xanthobacteraceae; genus PNAI01. The sequence continues at coordinate 154,500 of DATJVR010000031.1, forward strand.
CACCTCGCGCCCGCAGGACAAGGTCAAGGACGAGGTTTCCGCCATCGTCAGCTTCCCGCTCAAAAACAACGCGGATGCCACGGCCGTGATCGGCGGAAAGCAATACGCCATGTCCACCCGCTCCGACGGCGTCTGGATCAAGAATCAAACCGACGAAACCAAACTGGTCGAGGCCATGCGCAAGGGCGGTGATCTCGTGCTCAAGGCCACCACCGATCGCGGATTGCAGAGCACCGATACGTTTTCGATGAAAGGCCTTGCGCAGGCGCTCGATCGCGTTGCGCGCGAGTGCAAGTAGGCCCGGATCTGATTGCCTTCACGGTCCTAACGCAGCCCATGCTTCATGCTAAACTCTGCGCCGAGAAGCGAAGCGCGACCACTGTCGAGCCATGACCATCGTACTTGATAACACGACACAAGCGCCGACCGAACCGGCCATCGAAAAGACGGCGCTCGAACGCTTCGTGGTGCCGGAGAAACCCTCGCTGGTCGGTCTGTCACGCGCGGCGCTCGCCCAGGCGCTTGGAGCGATCGGTGTCGAGCCGTCGCAACAGAAGATGCGCGTGCAACAGCTGTGGCACTGGCTTTACGTGCGAGGTGCCACCGAATTCGAGCAGATGACCAGCGTGTCGAAGCCGCTGCGCGCGACGCTCGCCGCGAATTTCACCTTGGCGCGTCCCGAGATCGTGGCCGAGCAGGTGTCGGTTGATGGCACGCGCAAGTGGTTGTTGCGGCTTCCCGGCGAGCAGGCGGGCGACCTTCCGCACGAAGTCGAATGCGTCTACATCCCGGAGGTCGACCGCGGCACGCTGTGTGTGTCGAGCCAGGTCGGCTGCACGCTCAACTGCAGCTTCTGTCACACTGGCACGCAGCGCCTCGTGCGCAACCTCACCGCAGGCGAGATCGTCGGCCAGATCATGATCGCGCGCGATCGGCTGGGCGAGTGGCTCGACACGGAGCGCGCCAAGGGCCCCGGCCTGCCGACCGAAGGCGAACGGCTGATCACCAACGTGGTCATGATGGGAATGGGCGAGCCGCTCTACAATTTCGAGGCCGTGCGCGATGCGCTCCTCGTCGTCTCCGATGGCGACGGTCTCGGCATTTCCAAGCGCCGCATCACGTTGTCGACCTCCGGCGTGGTGCCGATGATTGCGCGCGCCGGCGCCGAGATCGGTACGATGCTGGCGGTTTCGCTGCATGCCGTGCGCAACGAGCTGCGCGATCAGCTCGTGCCGCTCAACCGCAAATATCCGATCGAGCAATTGCTTGATGCCTGTCGCAACTATCCCGGCCTGTCCAATGCGCGCCGCATCACTTTCGAGTACGTCATGCTCAAGGGCGTCAATGATTCCGCCGCCGATGCCAAAGCCCTGGTGCGCCTGTTGGCCGGCATCCCGGCAAAGATCAACCTCATCCCCTTCAATCCTTGGCCGGGCACGAAATACGAATGCTCGGACTGGCAGCAGATCGAGAAATTCTCCGAAATCATCTTCAACGCCGGCTATGCCTCGCCGGTGCGCACGCCGCGCGGCCGCGACATTCTGGCCGCCTGCGGCCAGCTCAAGAGCGCGACGGAAAAACTCTCCGCGCGCGAACGCCTCGCGCTCCGCGCCATGGCAATGACCGATTAGGCATGATTCTGATCCGTTTCCTGCTGCGCTTTCTGCTGGTTCCGATGGGTGGATTTTTGGCAGCCATGATGGCGACCATTGTCGTTTGCTCGGTGAATTGGGCCCAATTCCTCAAGCTTGTCGCGGCCGATCCGCAAGCCCCCGCCAACGCCATGCTGGCACTGATTTTCATTGGTCCCGCTCTGCTCGCGATCATGTCGGTCGGGGCCTTTGCGATGCTCCTGCCGGCCACGATCGGGGTCGTTATTTCGGAGATCTTTGCGATACGCTCACTTCTCTTTCACGCCTCGAACGGCGCCCTCGCGGCCTGGCTTGGCTGGGTCGTGATGCAGGACTTCCTCAAGGACTTCGAATTCTACAAGGAGCCGACGGCCGTCATTGCGGCCGGTATTGTCGCCGGCCTGACCTATTGGACGATCGCCGGCTGGACGGCAGGCTTCTGGAAGCCCGTTTTTTCCGCACCGCCGCCTCCTCCACCGCCGCCCGCGCCGGTATAGCTTTCCATCGCGCCGCGCGTGCGTTAGACGGAACGTATGAACCGCACCGGATTGATCGTCGCGCTGGCCGTTGCCGTCGTGGTTGGGCTTCCCTTTGGTCTCTATCCCGATCTCGATTTGCGCATTGCTGCCCTGCTGTTTGATCCCGCCAAGAAAGACTTCATTCTGCGCCTGTCCCCCACCGCCGGATTCGTTCGCGGCCTGGCCATGTGGATTGTGGCGGCGATCGCGGCGCCTGCTTTCATTGCGCTCGCAATCAAATTGCTGCGGCCGCGGTCGCGTCTGCTGATCGCCGGCCGCGCGCTGGTATTTCTCATCGCCACGCTGGCGCTGGCGCCGGGTCTCGTCACCAACGTCGTGCTCAAGGACTATTGGCCGCGCTCGCGGCCGATCGATGTTCCGCAGTTCAACGGCGACGAGCGCTTCACGGCCTGGTGGGACCCGCACGGCGGCTGCCCGAAGAACTGCTCGTTCGTCGGAGGCGAGGCTTCGGGCGCATTTTGGACGTTGGCGCCTGCCGCTTTGAGCCCGCCGGTCTGGCGGCCCGCGGCCTATGGCGCGGCGCTGCTCTTCGGTGCGAGCGTGAGCCTCTTGCGCATGGCTTTTGGCGCGCATTTTTTCACCGATATCGTCTTCGCCGGCGTGTTCACGTTTTTGATCATCTGGCTGACGCACGGCTTCATCTATCGCTGGCGACCGACACGTTTCTCCGATGAAGCCGTGGAACGGCTGATCGAGCGCATCGCCTTGCCGCCCTATAACGCCGTCAATGCCCTGTTTCGCCGCGGCAAGTCCTGAAGCACCTTGCGCGATAGGGCGTTCCGCCTATAGTCCGCGCGACTTTTGCAACGAGCGACCAAACCCGATGCCCAAGGGCGACGTAAAGAAGGTGGTGCTCGCCTATTCGGGCGGGCTCGACACCTCCATCATCTTGAAATGGCTGCAGACCACCTACGGCTGCGAGGTGGTGACGTTCACGGCCGACCTCGGCCAGGGCGAGGAGCTCGAGCCCGCGCGCAAGAAGGCGCAATTGCTCGGCATCAAGGACAAGAACATTTTCATCGCGGACCTGCGCGAGGAATTCGTGCGCGACTACGTGTTCCCGATGTTCCGCGCCAACGCGCTGTACGAAGGTCAGTATCTGCTCGGCACGTCGATCGCGCGGCCGCTTATCGCCAAGAAGCAGATCGAGATCGCCGAGAAGGTCGGCGCCGACGCGGTCGCCCATGGCGCGACCGGCAAGGGCAACGACCAGGTACGCTTCGAGCTCAGCTATTACGCGCTCAAGCCCGATGTGAAGGTGATCGCGCCCTGGCGCGAATGGAATCTGACCTCGCGCAGCAAGCTTATTGAATTCGCCGAGCAGCACCAGATCCCGATTGCCAAAGACAAACGCGGCGAGGCGCCGTTCTCCGTCGACGCCAATCTGCTGCACGCCTCGTCCGAAGGTAAAGTCCTGGAGGACCCCGCCCAGGAGGTGCCGGATTATGTCTATTCGCGCACCCTCGATCCGGAGAACGCGCCCGACAAGCCCACTTACGTCACGGTGGAATTCGAGCGCGGCGATGCGGTCGCCGTCGACGGCAAGAAGCTCTCGCCCGCCAAATTGCTGGCGCGGCTCAACGAGCTCGGCCGCGAGAACGGCATCGGCCGGCTTGATCTCGTGGAGAATCGCTTCGTCGGCATGAAGTCGCGCGGCATGTACGAGACGCCGGGCGGCACTATTCTGCTGGCCGCGCACCGCGGCATCGAATCGATCACGCTTGACCGCGGCGCCGCACACCTGAAAGACGAACTGATGCCGAAATATGCGGAAGCGATCTATTACGGCTTCTGGTTCTCGCCCGAGCGCGAAATGCTGCAGGCGGCGATCGACAAGAGCCAGGACTTCGTCAGCGGCCGCGTGCGGCTCAAGCTGTTCAAGGGCAATGTCGGCGTGGTGTCGCGCGAGAGTCCGTATTCGCTGTACAGCCAGGACCTCGTGACCTTCGAGGAAGGCAAGGTCGCCTACGACCAGCGCGACGCTGCGGGCTTCATCCGGCTCAATGCGCTCCGGCTGCGCACGCTCGGACAACGGAAGCGGAAGCTGAAATTGTAAGCGTCATTCCGGATTGCCGCGCAGCGGCAAGTCCGGAATCCATAATCACGGGTCAGCGAATATGGATTCCGGGCTCCGCGCTGGCGCGCGGCCCCGGAATAACGGCTTACACCTGCCGCTCGACCATCATGCGCTTGATCTCGGCGATGGCCTTCGCCGGATTGAGATGCTTTGGGCAGGCCTTTGCGCAGTTCATGATGGTGTGGCAGCGGTAGAGGCGGAACGGGTCTTCCAGATTGTCGAGCCGCTCGCCGGTCGCCTCGTCGCGCGAATCGACGATCCAGCGTTGCGCCTGCAGGAGCGCGGCGGGGCCGAGATAGCGGTCCGAATTCCACCAATAGCTGGGGCACGAGGTGGAGCAGCAGGCGCACAGGATGCACTCGTAGAGCCCGTCGAGTTTCTGCCGGTCCTCGTGGCTCTGCTTCCATTCCTTCTGCGGCGTGGGCGACATCGTCTGCAGCCATGGCTCGATCGAGGCGTGCTGGGCGTAGAAGTTGGTGAGGTCTGGCACCAGATCCTTCACCACCGGCATGTGCGGCAGCGGGTAGACGCGCACCGCACCTTTGACCTCGCTCATCGCCTTGGTGCAGGCGAGCGTATTGGTGCCGTCGATGTTCATGGCGCAGGAGCCGCAGATGCCTTCGCGGCAGGAGCGGCGGAAGGTCAGCGTGGGATCGACGGTGTTCTTGATCCAGATAAGCGCGTCGAGAATCATCGGCCCGCAATCGCCGGTGTCGACGTAATAGGTGTCGAGGCGCGGATTGGCGCCGTCATCCGGGTTCCAGCGATAGACGCGGTATTCGCGCTCGGCCTTGGCGTTGGGCAAACGCGGCCACACCTTGCCCTCGGTGATCTTGGAATTCTTCGGCAGCGTGAATTGGACCATTGCCTGTTCGCTTTCGGTAATCCTTAAGTTTCAGTACACGCGCGCTTTCGGCTCGATGTAGGACACGTCGTTGGTCAGCGTGTAGGTGTGCACCGGCCGGTAATCGATGGTGACCTTGCCGGTCTTCGGATCGAGCCAGGTCAGCGTGTGCTTCATCCAGTTCTTGTCGTCGCGGTCGGGGAAGTCCTCGCGCGCGTGGGCGCCGCGGCTTTCGGTGCGATTGACGGCGGCATCGACGGTGACCACGGCCTGCTCGATAAGGTTGGCGAATTCGAGTGTTTCGATCAGGTCGGAGTTCCAGATCAGCGAGCGGTCGGTGACCTTGATGTCGTCTGCGCCGGCGAGAATTTCGTGAATGAGCTTGGAGCCTTCCTGCAGCACCTCGCCGGTGCGGAACACCGCGCAGTTGGTCTGCATGACATGCTGCATCTTGCTGCGCAGCTGCGCCGTCGGGGTCGAGCCGTTGGCGTTGCGGTACTTGTCGAGCCGCGAAAGGGCCCTTTCGGCGGAATCCTTCGGCAGCTCCGGATGCTTGTCGTTCGGCGTCAATATCTCGGCGCAGCGTAGCGCCGCGGCCCGGCCGAACACGACAAGATCAATGAGCGAATTGGAGCCGAGCCGGTTGGCGCCATGCACCGAGACGCAGGCCGCCTCGCCGAGCGCCATCAGGCCGGGCACGACGTAGTCGGGATTGCCGTCTTTCTTGATCAGCGCCTCGCCGTGATAGTTCGTGGCGATGCCGCCCATGTTGTAGTGCACCGTCGGCACGATCGGCACCGGCTCGCGGGTCAGATCGACGCCGGCGAAGATGCGCGCCGATTCGGTGATGCCGGGCAGCCGCTCGGCGAGAATCTTCGGGTCGAGATGGTCGAGATGCAGGAAGATGTGATCCCTCTTCGGGCCGACGCCGCGGCCCTCGCGGATCTCGATGGTCATGGCGCGGGAGACGACGTCGCGCGAGGCGAGATCCTTGGCCGACGGCGCGTAGCGCTCCATGAAGCGCTCGCCCTGGGCATTGACCAGATACGCGCCTTCGCCGCGGGCGCCTTCGGTGATCAGCACGCCGGCGCCATAGACGCCGGTCGGATGGAATTGCACGAATTCCATGTCCTCGAGCGGCAGCCCGGCGCGCAGCACCATGGCGTTGCCGTCGCCGGTCTGGGTGTGGGCGCCGGTGCATGAGGCATAGACCCGGCCGTAGCCGCCGGTCGCGATGATCGTCATCTGCGCCGAGAAACGGTGGATCGAGCCGTCGTCGAGATTGATCGCGACCACGCCGCGGCAACGGCCGTCGTCGTCCATGATCAGGTCGATGGCAAAATACTCGACGAAGAATTCCGCCGAATGGCGCAGCGCCTGGCCGTACATGGTGTGCAGCATGGCGTGGCCGGTGCGGTCGGCGGCGGCACAGGTGCGCTGCGCGGTGCCCTTGCCGTAATGGGTGGTCATGCCGCCGAACGGCCGCTGATAGATCTTGCCGTCTTCCTCGCGGCGCGAGAACGGCAGGCCCCAATGCTCGAGTTCGTAAACCGCTTCCGGCGCGTTGCGGCACAGATACTCGATGGCGTCTTGGTCGCCGAGCCAGTCCGAGCCCTTGACGGTGTCGTACATGTGCCAGCGCCAGTCGTCCTCGCCCATGTTGCCGAGCGCCGCGGCGATGCCGCCCTGGGCCGCGACGGTGTGCGAGCGGGTCGGGAACACCTTGGTGATGCAGGCGGTGCGCAAGCCCGCCTCGCTGCAGCCGACCACGGCGCGCAGTCCCGAGCCGCCGGCGCCGATCACGACGACGTCGTAGGCGTGATCCTCGATCGGATAGGCGTGGCCGTTGACGGCCGGCGCCGTACCTTTTCCGTTCGTCGCGTTGTCCGCCATGCTCACAATCCGAAGGAAAGCCGCAAGATGCCGAAGGCCGCGGTGAGGCCGACGACGATGGTGAAGAAGGTGTTGGCCATCAGCGCGACGAGCTTGAACGTCTCGTCGTGCACGTAGTCCTCGATGATCACCGCCATGCCGATCCGCATGTGGATGGTGATCGAAGCGACGAACAGCAGCATGATGATGGCGATGGTCGGCGAGCCGAGGATTTGCACCACGGCGGCCTGGTTGCGGCCCAGCAGCATGATCAAAATCGTCACCGCGGCGATGGTCAGCGGAACGTTGGCGATCGCCGTGACGCGCTGATGCCAGAAGTGCTCGGTACCGGATTTGGCGCTGCCGAAGCCGCGCACCCGGGCGAGCGGCGTGCGGATATGCGGATTGGCGCTCATGGCGTGCCTCCGAGCGCCAGCAGGCCGACGACCCAGAGGATCAGCGTGATGACGATCGAGCCGATCAGATTGGCGGCGACCAGCCATTCGCGCTCGGTCGGGCCGAGGCCGCGTCCGGTGTCCCAGATCAGGTGGCGGATGCCGCCCAGCATGTGATGGATCAGCGCCCAGGTGTAGCCCAGCAGGATGAGGCGGCCGATCCATGAACCGGCGAACCAGGTGAAGCGGGCGTAGCCGTTCGGTCCGCCGGCGGCGAGGAACCACCACGCCAGAATGAGCGTGCCGAAATACAGGACAAAGCCGGTCATGCGATGCACGATCGACATCATCATCGTCAGCATCGGCCGGTAGATTTGCAGGTGCGGCGAGAGCGGCCGCGCAGCGGGGGCTCTGGTGTCGGCCATTTTGCGCTTCCGAATTCGCTTAACGCGGCAGCGCCAAGCTTGACGGTGTTCCTAGCCAATCCACGCGCATGCCGCAATGCAACGATGCGCGTCGACGCGCGTCATTTCGCGTTCCACGAAAGATTAGCGTTGAAAAATCGAAATACAATCGGCATTATCTAAAGTCTGACTTCGTATAATGCGAAGGCTGGATTGCTCCGATGCGATTCGACCTGGCAGATCTCAGCTTGTTCCGCCATGTCGTCGAGGCCGGCAGCATTACGCATGGCGCCGACCGCGCGCATCTGGCGCTCGCCGCCGCCTCAACCCGCATCCGCAACATGGAAGACGCGCTCGGCGTCGCGCTGTTGACGCGCGGCCGGGCGGGCGTGACGCCGACCCAAGCCGGCCGCACGCTCTTGCAGCACGCCCGCGCCATCCTGCGCCAGGCTGAGCGCCTGCATGAAGACCTCGGCGCCTATGGCGGCGGGCTCGCCGGCCAGATCCGCGTGCTGTCGAACACCAATGCGCTGACCGAGTTTCTGCCCGAGGCGCTGAGTTCGTTTCTCGCCGCGCATCCGAACGTCAGCGTCGATCTCGAGGAGCGGCTGAGCGACGAGATCGTTGGCCTCATCGCCGAAGGCGTCGCCGACCTCGGCGTCGTCGCCGGCACGGTCGATGCCGGTGCGCTCGAAACCTATCCGTTCCGCCGCGACCGCTTCGTGCTGGTGGTGGCGCGCGATCATGCCCTGGCCAAGCGCGCCAAGATCGCCTTCGAGGATGTGCTCGACCGCGACTTTGTCGGGCTCGATCGTTCCAGCGCCTTGCAGCGCTT
>DATJVR010000032.1:0-37526 GCA_035501735.1 Xanthobacteraceae bacterium
GCGCGAGACCCACGCGCTTCCTCTGCCCGCCCGAAAGCATGTGCGGATAGCGCCGCCCGAAACTGCCGAGGCCGACGCGCGCGAGCCTCACCGTCTCCGACGGCGAGTTCGTCGCCATCGTCGGTCCGACCGGGTGCGGAAAGTCCACGTTGCTCAACATCGCCGCCGGCTTGTTGGCGCCGGCCGCCGGCCGCGTCGATATTTTCGGTCAACGGCTCGGGGCGCTCAATCGCCAGGCCGGGTATCTGTTCCAGGCGGACGCATTGTTTCCGTGGAAGACGGCGCTGGAGAACGTCGCCATCGGGCTCGAGACAGCGGGCACCCCGCCGGGCGAGGCGCGGCCCCGCGGGCGCGACTGGCTCAAGCGCGTGGGGCTCGCCGGCTTCGCCGACCGCTACCCGCACATGCTCTCCGGCGGCCAACGCAAACGCGTCGGTCTCGCGCAGGTGCTGATCCGCGACCCCAAGATCTTGCTGATGGACGAGCCGTTCGGCCCGCTCGATGCGCAGACGCGGCAGATCATGGGCAACCTGCTGCTCGATCTGTGGAACGCCGACCGCAAAGCGGTGCTGTTCGTCACCCACGATCTGGAGGAGGCGATCGCGCTGTCCGACCGGGTGGTGATCATGTCGGCCGGGCCGGCGGCGCACATCATCGGGGATTGGCGCGTGCCGCTCGCGCGCCCGCGCGACATCGCGGAGGTAAAACTTGACCATGCGTTCCACGAACTGCACCGCGAAATCTGGCAGACGCTCAAGTCCGAAGTGCTGAAAGGCTATGCGCAGACTGGCGGAAGCTGAGGGGATCGTGTTAATTTCCAAACCGAGCGACAATGCTCAAATAGAAAATCAGGGAGGAGTTAAATGCCTGTGAGGCGTTATCTTGGGACTATCGCGTTGGCCGGCGGTTTTGCGCTTGTGTCGGCATGCGCAGCGTCGGCGGCCGAACCATTCAGCCTGACGTCATCGGCCTTCAAGGACGGCACGATGCTTGCGAAAAAGAACGCAGGCGCCAGCAAGGCCAATCCGAATTGCGTGGGCGAAAACGTTTCGCCGCCGCTGGCTTGGACAAATGCGCCGGCCGGCACGGTCAGCTATGCGCTCATGATGATCGATCCCGAAGGCCGTGCGGGGCTTGGCGTCGATCACTGGATTGCCTACGGCATCCCAGCCTCGGTCACGAGCTTCGACGAAAACGAAGTGAGCAAGCCGTCGGAAAAATACGTCGGCGGCATCGGAACCGCGAAGCAGGCCCACTACATGGGTCCCTGCACGCCGCCCGGAACCACGCCGCATCATTACACCTTCGTGATGATTGCCACCGATCTCGATCCCAAGGCGCTACCGCCGGGTCTGACCAGGAACGAGCTGCTCGAAAAGCTCCACGGACACGTGAAGGGCGCTGCTGGCCTTGTCGGGCTGTTCAAAAATCCGCTCTGACGCGCGGCCATTGGGAACGCCAACGGAAGGGGCCTGATCGTGTCCAGGATCGGGCTTCTTCTGTTGCAGGCGCTTGTCGGTGTCGTCGGAGTGCTGATCTGGCACGTTTGCACGACGAACAAATATTTCGGCGTCGAACTGCTGCCGCCGTTCTTCTTTTCGACGCCCTACGATGTGGCGGCGCAAATCCTCAAATGGTTTGTGACCGGCGTGATCTGGAAGCACCTCTGGATCACGTTGCTTGAAGCCATGCTTGCGTTCGTGCTCGGGTCAGTCGCGGGTGTGCTGGTCGGATTCTGGTTCGCGCAGCAGCCTCGCCTTGCGGCGGTGTTCGACCCCTATGTGAAAATGATCAACGCACTGCCGCGCGTGGTGCTGGCGCCGATCTTCACGCTGTGGTTCGGGCTCGGCATCTGGTCGAAGGTCGCGCTCGGCGTGACGCTCGTATTCTTCATCGTGTTCTTCAACGTCTATCAGGGCGTCAAGGAAGTCAGCCCGACCGTGCTCGCCAATGCCCGCATGCTCGGCATGAGCAAGCGGGCGCTCATGCGCCACGTCTATTGGCCGTCGGCGCTGTCGTGGATGTTTTCCTCGCTGCACACGTCGGTGGGGTTCGCGGTGGTGGGCGCGGTGGTCGGCGAATATCTCGGTTCGGCCGCGGGTTTGGGTTATCTCATCCAGCAGGCCGAGGGCGTGTTCGACGTGGCCGGCGTGTTTGCCGGCATGTTCGTCTTGGCCGCGTTCGTGGTCGTGATCGACGGGATCGTGACGCTGGTCGAGCGGCGATTGCTGGTGTGGCGGCCGGTTGCGGCCGAGACGCGGACGTAAGCCCGTGATGGCTAGGCAGAAATGGCCTTCTGCCCTATTGTGCCGTGAAAATCCAAACAGGGAGAACGCCATGAAAGGGAATTTGGTCCGGCGCACGCTGGCTGCGCTCGGCACGCTGGTCTTGATGTCCGGCGTCGCAGCGGCGCAGATGAAAGTCACCATCGCGGTCGGCGGGGCAGGGTGTCTGTGCTATCTGCCGACCATGCTGGCCGAGCAGCTCGGCGAATACAAAAAGGCCGGCCTCAACGTCGAGATCGTGGATTTCAAGGGCGGCTCGCAGTCGCTCACCGCCGTGCTCGGCGGCAGTGCCGACGTGGTGTCGGGCTATTTCGACCATTGCGTCAATCTGGCGGCCAAGAACCAGGCGCTCGAAGCGTTCGTGGTCTATGACCGGTATCCGGGCCTCGCCCTGGTGGTGGCGCCGCAGCAGACCGGCAAGATCAACTCGGTCAAGGACCTCGCCAACAAGAAGGTGGGCGTAAGCGCGCCGGGCTCATCCACCGATTTCTTCCTAAAATACCTGCTGAGCAAGAACGGGGTCGATCCCAATTCGGTCGGCGTGGTCGGCATCGGGCTGACCGGCACGGCGATCGCGGCCATGGAGCAAGGCTCGGTGGACGCCGCCGTCATGCTCGATCCTTCGGTGACGCTGCTGCAGAGCAAGCACAAGGACCTCAAAATCCTGAGCGACACGCGCACGCAGAAGGACACGCTTGCGGTGTTCGGCGGCGAATATCCGGGCGGCGCGCTCTATACCAAGAGCGACTGGATCGCCAAGCATCCGAACGAGACGCAGGCGCTCACCAACGCCATCGTGACGACGCTGAAATGGATCCATTCGCACAGCCCCGAGGAGATCATGGCGAAGATGCCGGACAACCTGGTCGGGCCGAACAAGGAGCTTTATCTCGCGGCGCTCAAGAACACGATTCCGATGTATTCAACCACCGGCAAGATGGACCCGAAGGGCGCGCAGGCGGTGCTCGACGTGTTCAGCCAATCGTCGCCCGAGGTGAAGAATGCCAAGATCGATTTGTCGAAGACCTTCACCAACAAGTTCGTCGAACAGGCGCATCAGAAACTGGGCATGAAATAATCGCCCTTCGGCTTCATCCTTGCGCGCATGTCATGGCCGGATCAAATCCGGCCATGATCGTTTGGGCGATCGCGCACTTGCCCGGCTATTCCGCCGGGGTCGGAATGGTCGGAGTCTCGTGGCCGTGGCCGACGCGCGGCACCGCCGGCAGAAACAGCCGCGCCAGCGTGGGAATCATCAGCAGGCTGCAGAAGGGCGAGATCATCATGCCGCCGACAATCACGCAGGCGAGCGGCTGCTGAACCTGCGAGCCGATTCCGGTCGAAATCGCCGCGGGAACGAGGCCGATGCAGGCCGAAAAACCAGTCATGAAGATCTGCCGCATGCGGGTCTGCGCGGCGCGGGTGACCGCCTCCTCGCTGCCCATGCCCTCGTCCATGTCGCGGCGGATGTAGGACACGAGCAATATGCCGTCCATGGCGGAGACGCCGAACAGCGAGATGAAGCCGACCGCAGCCGAGACGCTGAAGTTGAGCCCCGCCACGTAGAGGCCGAGAATTCCTCCGCACACGGCAAACGGAATTCCGGAGAGCGCGAGCAAACTCTCGCGCACGGAATTGAACAGGCTGTAGAGCAGCATCATGATCAGGAGCAGGCTCAGCGGCACGATGACGGTGAGCCGCTTCTTGGCTTCCTGCAGCGCGCCGAACTCGCCCGACCATTCCAGGCGGTAACCCTGCGGCAACGGCACCTTCTGCGCGGTGCGCGCCTGCGCCTCGGCGACGGTCGAGCCGAGGTCGCGGTCGCGCACGCTGTATTTCAACGGCATGTAGCGCTGGCCGTTCTCGCGATAAATATAGGCGGCGCCGGTCTCAAGCCTGACATCGCCGAGATCTCCCAGGGAAATGTAGGCCGTGGGCGATTTGGGATCGTTGTTCGGGAGCGCGACCGGGATGGAGCGGATGGCGTCGACGTTGAGCCGGTATTCCGGCGCGAGCCGCACGGTGAGCGCGAAATTCATCTCGCCCTCGTAGACGCGGGTGATCTCCTGCCCGCCGATCGCCGCCTGCACGACGGCATTGATGTCGCCGACGGAAAAGCCGTAGCGCGCCGCCTTGGCCCGGTCGATCAGCATGACGAGATTGGGCTGGCCGAGCAGCTTGAATCCGCCGGCGTCCTTGACGCCTGGCACCTCGGAGATTTCGTCGCGCACTTGCTTTGACAGGCGTTCGAGATCGGCGAGATCGCGGCCGAAAATCTTGACCGAGTTCTCGCCTTTCACGCCGGACAACGCCTCCTCGATATTGTCCTCGATGTATTGCGAGAAATTGAAATCGATGCCGATGAACTCGCGGTTGAGACGATCGTTGATCTGCTTGACCAGCTTCTCCTTGGTCAGCCCGCTCGGCCATTGATCGAACGGCTTCAGCGGGACGAAGAATTCGGCAACGAAGAAGCCGTCCGGGTCGGTCGCATCCTCGCCGCGGCCCTGCTCGGACACCACCGTGCGCACCGGGGCGAAGCTCTTGATGACGTTGCGAATGCGCGTGACGGTCTGCTCGCCGGCTTCGAGCGTGATGGTCGGCGGGAGCAACGCGCGTATCCACATGTTGCCTTCCTCGAGCTTGGGCAGGAATTCGGTACCGAGCCGCAGGCCGAGCAGGCCACAGACCACGAGGAAGATCGCGCCATAAGTCACGGCACGGCGCGGCTGCGTGACCGCGATGCGCAAATATTTCTCATAGGTCGTCCGGAGCTTGCGCACGACGAGGGTTTCGACCTCCTTCACCTTGTCGGGCAGCAGAATCGAAGACATCACCGGGGTGACCGTGAACGTGGCGATGATGGCGCCAACCAGCGCATAGGCATAGGTGCGCGACATCGGGCCGAAAATCTGGCCCTCGACACCCTGCATGGTGAACAGCGGCAGGAAGGCCGCGATCGTGATCGCGACCGAAAAGAATATCGGCTGGTCGACTTCGACCGCGGCGGTGAGGATGCGGTGCAACCGGTCGGCCATGCGCACCGGCCCTTCGCCCGGGCGGCGCGCCGCATGATGGGCAAGATGGCGAAAGACGTTCTCCACCATGATGACGGTCGCGTCGACGATGATGCCGAGATCGATGGCGCCGATGGACAGCAGGTTGGCGGATTCACCGCGTAGGACGGTGATAATCACGGCCAGAAACAGCGCAACCGGGATGGTCGCCGCCACGATGAGCGCGCAGCGAAGGTCGCCGAGGAATATCCACTGGATCAGGATGATCAGGGCGATACCGAACAGCATATTATGGATGACGGTCCGTACCGTGATCGCGACCAGCTCGCCGCGGTCATAGAACGGCTCGACCCGCACGCCGGGGGGCAATGAGCCGTCGCTATTCATTCGTTGGATCGCCGCGTGCACGCGCTGCACGACGTCCATCGTGCGCTCGAGTTTCTGCATCAGAACGATGCCGAACATTGCGTCGGTCCTGTCGTCGCGGCCGGCGATGCCGAGGCGCGGCGTGGCGCCGATCTGGACTTTGGCGACATCCGACAACAGCACCGGCGAACCGCCCTGCTGGGTCAGAACGATGTTTTTGATGTCGTCAACGGAGCGCAGAACGCCGAGGCCGCGAACGTTGGCCGACTGCTCACCCATGGAGATCGTGCGACCGCCCACGTTGGCGTTGCTGGCCGATATGGCCTGGATGATCTGCGGCAAGGTCAGGCCGTAGGCCATCATCCGATTGAGATCGATCTCGGCCTGGTATTCCTTGGTCTTGCCGCCGAGCACGGCGACGTCGGCAACGCCCGGCACCAGCCGCAGCTTGCGTTCCACCACCCAATCCTGCAGCGTCTTGAGCTGCATCATGTCGTAGCTGGGCGGCGCCTTGATCTCGTAGCGCATGATCTCGCTGATGCCGCCGGCAGGCGAGATCACCGGGGTTACGCTTGCGGGAATCTCGGCGTCTTTCAGCCGATTGGTCACCTGCTGGCGGACGAAATAGTAGTCGCGGCCGTATTCGAACTGCAGGCGCAGGAAGCCGAGCGCATAGAGCGTCGTCGAACGGATGTAGGTCAGTCCCGGCGTGCTCGCGAGCGCGATCTCGAGCGGGATCGTGACATAGCGTTCGACCTCCTCGGCGGATTGGCCGGGGTATTGGGCGATGATCTCGATGATCGGCGGGGCGGGGTCGGGATAGGCCTCGATGTTCAGCCGGCTGAAGGCGGCAAATCCCAAGCCGAGAAACAGCGCGAAAATGACCAGCACCAGAGGCCGCCGCGACAGGCAAGATGCGATCAGATTACGCAGCATCGTCGCTCCATTCGCCTCAAGTCTTCACTGGTGCCATTGGTTGTCCACGAATATGGCGCCGCGTCCGATGACGCGTTCGCCCGCCTTGAGACCCTCGCGGATCTGGAGCAGGCCGTCCTGCTCCAACCCGATTTTGACCGGGCGACGCTGGAACACCAGCGGCTCGCGTTCCACCCATACGGCCGCGTCGTCGCCTTCCCGGATGACCGACTCGATCGGCACGGCGGGCGAGGTCTCGCCTTCGGAGGTCGCGATCTTGAAGCTCGCGAACATTTCGGACTTGAGCACGCCATCGGGGTTCGGAATTTCGGAGCGCACGACCACGCGGCGTGTCGCGGCATCGGATGCCGCGCCGATGGCGGTGATGCGCGCCTTGAAGACGCGGTCGGGCAGTGCCGTCACTTTGACCTCAATCTCCTGGGCGAGCCGCACGTAGACGATGTCGCTTTCCGGTACGAAGGCTTTGAGCCACATGGTCGACAGGTCGGCTATTGTATAAAGCGGATCGGCCGCGTCGCTGCGGACATATTGTCCCGGGCCGACCTTGCGCGCGATGACGGTGCCGTCGATCGGCGCATTGACCGTGATCAGCGGATTGATCAACCGCTCGCGTTCCACGCGCTCGATCTCGTCGGGATCGCGGCCGATGATGACGCGCAGACGATTGCGCGCGGCCATCAGGGTTCCCTGTGCGGTGGTGAAATCCGACTGCGCCAGCACTTGGTCGTTCTGTGCCTGCTCGTATTCGCGCTGTGCGGTGGCATGATCGGCGAGCAGGGCCGTCTGGCGGTCGAGGACGCGTTTTGCCTGCCCGAGCTGCGATTTCGCCTTTTCGAGACCTTGCACGGCCGCGATCAGGTCGGTCTGAGCCTGCACGACTTCGGGACTGTCGATCTCGAACAGCGGGTCGCCGCGCTTGACCTCGTTGCCGATCTTGGCGATCAGCCGGGTGACCCGACCGGAGAACGGCGAGAGCACGACCGTGCTGGCGTCCTCGTTGAAGGCGATCTGTCCGATCGCCGGCTTCAGATCGCGGAAGAGATGAGGCTCCGCCTGGATGACGCTGAGCTGATGCGTCTGGTCCTCGGTGATGCGGATGGTGTCCTTGGATTTTGCCGGTTCCTCCTCGGCTTGCTTGCTGGAAAACGGCCAGCAGCTTGCGAGCAGCAGGGCGAACAGCAGCGCCGCGCCGGCGCGCAGATAATGCGCCGCGGGGCGACCGGGCCCGAACGCAGGACCATCTAGCAACAATTTCATTGCGGCAGTTGCTCTGGCTTTTCGGTTGTTTTGGGCCGGTTCCACCATCCGCCGCCGAGCGCCTGGAACAGCGCTACGGTGTCGGCGAGCCGCGCGGCTTCGGCCTGCACACGAGCGAGCGATGTCTGCAAATAGGCCTGCTGGGCATTGAGCAGCGCCGGCAGGCTCACTTGGCCCCGTTCGACCTGCCGCCGCACGAGATCAATGCTGCGACTGGCGGATTGCTCCGCCGCGATCGCGGCGTCGAGGGTGCGCGCGTCCGCTTGCAGCGCGCGCAGCGTGTCGGCGACATTCTGAAAGGCCACAAGCACGGTGCCGCGATACTGCGCGGCGGTTTGGGCGGCCAAGGCTTCGGCCGCCTTCTGCTTGTTGGCGAGCGATTCGCCGTTGAGCACGGGCTGCACGACGTCGGCGGCAAGCGTCCAGAAGCCGGTGTCGGGCGAGAACAATTTCGACATCGAATTCGACGCGCTGCCGAGATTGCCGGAGAGCGTGATCTGCGGCAGGCGGTTGGCGATGGCCACGCCGATCTGTGCATTGGCGGCGTGCAGGTTGGCTTCCGCCACGCGCACGTCGGGCCGCTGGCGCACCAAGTCGGCGGGCAGGCTGAGCGGGAGCCGCCGCGGCAGCCGGAACGAACCAAGCTGGAACGCGGCCTCGGTGTTTTCGCTCGGGAATACGCCGGTGAGGACAGCGAGCAGATTGCGCTGCTGGCTGAGCTGGCGCTCGAGCGGCGGCAACAGCAGGCGCGCCTGCGCGACGGCGGTTTCCTGCAACACCACGTCGGGCAGCGCGATCTGGCCGGCGCTGTTCTGCCGGCGCAAGATCTCAAGCACTTGGGTCTGCAGCTCGATCAGATGGCGCGTGGCCGCGATCTGGCCACGCAGCGAAGCTTCCTCGATGGCCGCCAGCGCAATGTTTGATGTGAGGGTGAGATAAACGCCCTCGTACTGGAAGGCCTGCGCTTCGGCCTGCGCTTCAGCGCTTTCGACCTGGCGGCGCAGCCCGCCGAACACGTCGGCCACGAAAGTCACGGTCACCTGCGCGGTGTGCAGGTCGTAGATGTTCGACGAATCAACGGCGTTCGACGTGAGCGCTTGGGTCGCCACCTTCTGCCGCGTCGGGTTGAACTCGCCGGCGATTTGTGGGAACAGCACGCCACGCTGGGCAAGCGCATTGGCCTGGGCGACGCGCACTGCGGCTTCGGCCGCTTCGAGGTCGGCGTTCTTGGCGATGCCGCGTTCGACCAGCGCGTTCAGGTGGCGAGAATGGAAAAGCTCCCACCAGCGCTGCGGGATATCGGCGGCGCGCACCATGGCCTGGCCGGGAACGGCAACAGAATTGCCGCGCCCGAGATAGCCCGTGACATCGGGCGCATCCGGCGTCTTGAAATCAGGTCCTACGGCGCAACTTGTCAGCATCGTCGTGAGTATCACGGTCCCTAGCGTATGGGTCGCCCGTGCGCGCAAGCTGCCCTCATGCCGATCCCCCATACCGGCACAGGCCCGCGCACGGCGCCCGGGAAGACATTTGCTGAACGTGCCCAACGCAGTGACAACCGAACTGAACAAGTTTTAGATCGGCATTCTTGCCACTGGCATTGTGCATTGGCGAGCGTGATTTTGGCGTTACCGCCGCTAATCCGTTCAAATTCTCTAGCAAATTCTTCAATGCCCGCAGGGTGTTGTTCTCGGGCAACGCTTTCATCTACCTGAGAAGGCTTACACGAAACTGAATGCGGCGAATCGGCCGGAAGTCAGACGATTTTGACGTATTCGAATTCGCCCGGTTTGTTGTCGATGCCGACCTTTGGCGGCGCGATCCACGAGGCGAATTTTCCGGGCTGCACCTCCGGCCGCATCAGGCTTTCGATGAAAACGCGGTCGTCATTGGAGGGAAGGAATTCGTCCTGGCGCTTCTCCCATTCCGCGTCGCTCAGGATGTTGCCGTCGACATCGGCGTTGATGTCGGCGAACTCGCCGATGTGGCGGTGGAACGCGACGTGCGGCAGCTTCACCCGGAACGGAATGCCGATCTTCTCGATCAGCTTGTTCCAGCGGCCCATGCCGTTCTCGCAGTCGCCGAGGTAATCGTCACGCAGACGCATGTTCAATGCGGAGAGGGCGGGGGCGTCCTCGTTCTGGATCCTGCCGTCGAGCAGACGCAGCACGGGATAGGTCGCGTGCTCCAACACGTGATCGTCTTGCAGTTTCTCCTCGCGGAAGCGGCCCTTCAGCCCGGCGTGGAAGGCGTTGGCGGCGTTGGTGGAGATTTCGCTGCCGAACAGATCGAGCGTGAGCGAGAAGTGCAGGTTCGCCTTCTTCTGGATGGTGGGCAGGTCGATGACGCCGAGCTTGCGCACCGCTTCCTTGTCGTAAGGGTCATCGATGCCGGCCGCTTTCATCGCCTCGCAGGTGCGCTGGATCACGCGCGTGACGCCGGTCTCGCCCACGAACATGTGGTGGGCCTCCTCGGTCAGCATGAAGCGGCAGGTGCGCGAGAGCGGGTCGAAACCGGATTGCGACAGCGATTCGAGCTGCATCTTGCCGTCGCGGTCGGTGAAGAAGGTGAACATGAAGAACGACAGCCAGTCGGGCGTCTTCTCGTTGAAGGCGCCGAGCATGCGCGGCGTGTCGGGGTCGCCGGAGCGGCGCTGCAGCAGCGCTTCGGCCTCCTCGCGGCCGTCGGTGCCGAAATATTTCTGCAAGAGATAGACCATGGCCCACAGGTGGCGGCCTTCCTCGACGTTGACCTGAAACAGATTGCGCATGTCGTAGAGCGAGGGCGCGGTCTTGCCGAGATGGCGCTGCTGCTCGACGGACGCCGGCTCGGTGTCGCCCTGGATCACGATGAGGCGGCGGAGCATGGCGCGGTATTCGCCCGGCACGTCCTGCCAGGCCGGCTCGCCGCGATGGGCGCCGAACGGGATTTTGCGCCCCTCCACCGGCGGCGCAAGCAGGATGCCCCAGCGATATTCCGGCATCTTGATGTAATCGAACTTCGCCCAGCCTTTGGCGTCGACGCTCACGGCGGTGCGCAGGTAGACGAGCGATTGCTGAAAGCCTTCCGGCCCCATGTCCTGCCACCAGTTGATGTAGCCCGGGTGCCAGCTTTCGAGCGCGCGCTTGACGCGGACGTCGGTGCCGAGATCGACGTTGTTGGGTATCAGGCCGTTGTAATCGATTGCGGTGGTGGTCATGACGCTACCTTGTTCCTTGCTTTGTCATTGCCGGGTTTGACCCGGCCATCCATGAGGACGTGCCGCACCTTTAGACGCAAGAAATGCATTCGTCGCCCTTCATCATGGATGCGCGGGTCAAGCCCGCGCATGACAGCCAAAAAATTATCGCGCGCCTGCATCACACCCTATCTTTGTCGAAGGTCGGCTGCACGCCGCTGCCGTAGAGCTTGAGCGCGCCCTTTTCGCCGATGGCGTTGGGGCGCTGGAAGATCCAGTTTTGCCAGGCGGAGAGGCGGCCGAAAATCTTGGTCTCCATGGTCTCGGGGCCGGCGAAGCGCAGGTTCGCCTCCATGCCGGTCATGGCGTCCGGCGAAAAACTCGCGCGCTCCTCCAGCATGATGCGCAGCTCGTCGTCCCAATCGAAGTCTTCGTAGGCCTGGGTGATGAGGCCGAGTTCGGCGGCTTCCCTGGCCTCGAGCGGAGAGCCGATTTTTTCCTTGGCGCGATCGAGCGTTTGCGGCTCGCCGAGAAAACGCGTCTGCAAGCGGGTGAGGCCGTTGCCCATCGGGTAGGCGCCGAAATTCGCCGGGCCAAGCACGATGGCGGCGGGCGGACGGTTGTCGCCTTCGCGCGTGCCGATCAGCATGGCTGAGCGGTCGGCGGCGAAGGCGAGTTCGGCGAGCGTGCCGGCAAAGCATGAACCCGGCTCGATCAGTGCGATCAGACTCTTGGCGGTCACGTCGACGCGCTTGAGGGCCCGCTTGAGATAGTGGCGGATTTCGCGCATCAGCCAATCGCCGTTGGCATTGAGCAAGAATGCGTCGTGCTCGAGCACGGCCTTGGCGCTGCCTTCGGTGCGCAGGAGCAGCACGCCGATCTTCGGCTCGTTGAAACGCAGATGGAGGATCGCGTCCTCAAGTTCGCGCGCGACAGTGAGCGGCCAGAAAGCGGCGCCGAGCGCTTGCGCGGCCGATGGCGACAACGGCACGGGCTGCGAAGGGGCCTGCACGGTGACGGTGGCAAGCTCGCGCGCGCGGTCGATCTCGACCTCGACGTGCGAATAGTCGATGCGGTCGCCTTTGATCTTGCGCGCGAGCGGCGTCAGCTTGATGCCCGCACCGTCCCGCGGGCGGTCGGAGCGCGCCGCGCAGGCGTGCGCGCGTTCGGCGACCTTCTCGTTCCATTTCGAATTCGGCACCACTTCATCCACGAGACGCCATTCGACCGCCTTGTCACCGCGGATGCCTTCCTCGATCGAGCAGAACACATCGGCGCGGTCGCGACGGACCTTGCGCTTGTCGGTGACGCGGGTGAGGCCGCCGGTGCCGGGCAGCACCGCGAGCAGCGGCGTCTCGGGCAGCGCCACGGCGGAGCGGCGGTCGTCGACCAGCATGATGTGATCGGCGGCGAGCGCGAGCTCGTAGCCGCCGCCGGCGGCATTGCCCTTGATGGCGCAGAGGTAATACTGGCCGGAATTTTCCGTGGCGTCCTCGATGGACAGCCGCGTCTCGTTGGTGAATTTGCAGAAGTTCACCTTGTGGCCGTGGGTGGCCTTGCCGAGCATGCGGATGTTGGCGCCGGCGCAGAACACGTTGTCCTTGCCGGATTTGATCACCACCGCGCGCACTTCGGGATGCTCGAAGCGGAGCCGCTGCACGGCATCATTGAGCTCGATGTCGACGCCGAGGTCGTAGGAATTGAGCTTCAGCTCGTAGTCGCCCATCAACGGCGCATTCGGATCGACGTCCATCACGAGATAGGCAACATCGCCGTCGCGCTCGATCCGCCAATGGCGGTAGCGGGACGGTTCGGTCTGGAAATCGATCGCGGTCATCGGCGGACGTTGGGTCGTTGACGGCCGGCTGAACAATGACCGTTGCCGCCGAAAGGCTTGTGCATTATTATTCATATGTTAGCATCTGCCTTCTCGGCATACAATTAAAATATGGTATTTTCTCCAGTCTGATCATGCATTATATTTCCATACAGCCATGGCGATGAAAAGTACCGGCAAACGCGCCAAGCCTCTGGCCGCCCATGCGGAATCCGCGCCGTATCTGCGCCGGCTGGGCGAACGCGTGCGTACCATGCGCAATCGGCGGGGCATGGTGCGCAAAGCGCTCGCGCAGCAGGCGCGTGTTTCGGAGCGTTACATGGCGCAGCTCGAATGCGGGCAGGGCAATTGCTCGATCGTTCTGCTGCGGCGGATTGCGCAGGCGCTTGGGCTGCGCCTTGAGGATCTCGTGTACGACCGGCCGGATCGTCCGGTCGAAGCCGCGCTGCTTGCGCAACTGGTCGAACGGTTGCCGCCGGAGACGATCGAAGAGGCGCGGCATTTGTTGCAGCAGCGGTTTGCAGCCGCCTTGAGCGAGCACAAGGACAACCGGATCGCGCTGATCGGCCTACGCGGCGGGGGCAAGTCCACGCTCGGGCAATTGCTCGCGCGCAAGCGCGGTATCTCCTTCATCGAGCTCGACCGCGAGGTCGAACGGTTGAGCGGTTCGAGCTTAAGCGAGATTTTCGAAATGTTCGGGCAGGAACAGTTCCGCCGCCTGGAGCGCGAGGCGTTGGAGAAGGTTCTCTCGCAGAACAAAGAATTCGTGCTGGCCACCAGCGGCAGCATCGTCACCGAACCTGCGACTTTCGAGCGGTTGCTCTCGTCGTGCTTCACCGTCTGGATACGTGCCGAGCCGAACGAACATATGCAACGGGTGATCGCGCAGGGCGATTTACGGCCCATGGGCGACTCAACGCGCGCGATGGCCGATCTTGTGGCAATCCTCAGAAGCCGCGAGCCGCTTTATGCCAAAGCTGACGCCACGATCAACACGAGCGGGCGGACACCCGAGCAGAATGTCGCAGAGTTGTCGCGATTGCTCGACAGGAGAGCGGCTTAAATCTGCCGTGCCGCGATCGTGACTTTGAGGCCGTCGAGTTCTTCCACCACCTTGATCTGGCAGGACAGCCGCGAGGTCGCATCCACGTCGACGGCGGAATCGAGCATGTCCTCTTCCTCGAGCGAGCGTTCGCCCACGCGCGGCAGCCAGGCTGCGTCGACGTGCACGTGGCAGGTGGCGCAGGCGCAGGAGCCGCCGCAGGACGCGATGATGCCGGGCACATCGTTCCGCATGGCGGTCTCCATCACGGTCGCGCCGATTTCGGCTTCGACGACGTATGTTTCGCCATCCGGATCGATGTAGGTGATTTTCGGCATGGGCTATTTGCGCGACCGACCTAATTCTCTGCAAGCAAATTCTTTTCGTGCACTGACCGCAAGTGCAACTAGGTAGCGTACGACGAGAAGTCTGAAATCATCACTTCTGTACTCGCTCGATTGCGCGCCAACTAGCTTTGTACAATTCAATCCAGACTGAAAGGCATGCGCGGCAAACGTCCGCAAGATTGTAGTTGTCTCCCACAGGTAGCGCGTATGGAGGATCAGTGAAGCGTGATGCGCCAACTTCGATGCACCAAGATGGTGGGGTTACGCCTTCGGCTAACGCACAAATGCCGGCATGATGTCGCGGGCGAAGCTGCGCAGATTGTCGCGCGAGCCGGCCGGACCGTTGAGCAGCACATGCTCGATGCCGCCGGCGCGCAGCACGCTCAGCTTCTTGGCGATCTCGTCGGGCGTGCCGAACAACGTGCTTTCCTCGGAGGCCTCAAGCGTATCGGCGAAGGACAGGCTCGACTTGCCGGTCTCGCCCGGCGCATTCGCCAAGGCGGCGATGCGGCGCTGGTGCTCGAGCCGCTGCGCGACGGCCTTGGCCTTGTCCTCGGCGCTGCGGACGACGAGGAAGGCGCGCGCCAAACCGACATCCATCGGGTCGAAGCGCCGGCCGCTGGCTTCGACTTCGGATTTGTACAGCTGGAAACGCTCGATCGCGGCCGCCGGCGAGGCGAGCTGATCGAGCAGCAATTTGGCGCCGCGCCGGGCGACCTTGCGGATCGAATCCGGACTGCCGGCCGCGATCCAGATCGGCGGATGCGGTTTCTGCCGCGTCGGCGGTTCGACGATGATGTTGTCGAACTTCCAATATTTGCCGTGATGGGAGAAGCGCTGTTCGGAGGTCCAAGCCTTCAGGATGACGCTCAGGCTTTCCTCGAAACGCGCATCGGCGTCCTCCATCGGGATGCAGAAACCGGCGAACTCGTTATGGCGGTAGCCCTTGCCGACGCCGAATTCGAGCCGGCCGTCGGACAAGAGATCGATGGTGGCGGCCTGTTCGGCGAGCAGCACCGGATTGTGCCAGGGCAGCACGACCACGGCGGTGCCGAGACGCAGCGTCCTGGTTCTTGCCGCCACCCAGGTCAGCAGGTTCAGGCTGGCGGAGACCTGGCCGAGGCCGGTGAAATGGTGCTCAACCAAAAAACTGCTGGCGTAGCCGAGCGCTTCGGCTTCGATGTTGTATTCGATGAAGTCCTTAAAACCCTGGCCGCTGTCGAGATCAGGGCCGCCGCGTTTGGCCTGCGCGCTGCCGAAGAGACCGAACTTCACGACACGCTAGGCCGCCTGCTTGGCGATCTGGGTCTTCAACCGCGGATAGACCTTGAAGGAGTTGCCTTCGAAAATCTTCTTTCGGTCGGCCTCCGAGATCGTTGCCTTGTCGATATAGCGCTTGGTGTCGTCGAAACCGAAGCCGGTCTTCGGGTCGTTGCCCTTCACCGCACCGACCATTTCCGACGCGAACAGGATATTGTCGACGGGCACGACCTCGGTGAGCAGGTCGATGCCGGGCTGATGATAGACGCAGGTGTCGAAGAAGATGTTGTTCTTGATGATCTCCACGAGCTCGGGGCGATTGTTGTTGAGCGCGATGCCGCGGAAACGGCCCCAGTGGAACGGCACCGCGCCGCCGCCGTGCGGGATGACCAGCTTGAGCGTGGGAAAATCCTTGAACAGGTCGGAGAGGATGAGCTGCATGAACGCCATGGTGTCGGCGTTGAGGTAATAAGAGCCGGTGGTGTGCTGCGCCGGATTGCAGCAGCCGGAGACGTGGATCATGGCCGGCACGTCGAGCTCGACCATCTTCTCGTAGAACGGATACCACCACTTGTCGGTGAGCGGCGGCGCGTTGAAATAGCCGCCGGACGGATCGGGATTGAGGTTGCAGCCGACGAAGCCCATCTTCACGCAGCGCTCGAGCTCGCCGATGGAATTCTTCGGCGGCACGCCGGGCGATTGCGGCAACTGGCACACGCCGATGAAATTCTTCGGATAGAGCGAGACCACGCGGGCAATCAGGTCGTTGCAGATCTGCGACCATTCCAGGCTTACGCTCTCGTCGCCGACATGGTGGCCCATGCCGGAGGCGCGCGGCGAGAAGATGGTGAGGTCGGTGCCGCGTTCGCGCTGCAGCTTGAGCTGCGCGCCTTCCAGACTTTCGCGGATTTCGTCGTCGCTCATCTTGAGCGTCGCGCGCGAGGGCATGGCCGCCTTGTTCTTGGCGTTGGCGGCGGCGGTCTGCTCCTTGCGGAAGCGGTGCAGGTCTTTCGGTTCGGTCGTGTAGTGGCCGTGGCAATCGATGATCATGGGGGTCCGTTCGGCGGTGAACTGGCGGGATTGAAGATGTTCTACGAATGCGGCCAAGGCGTTGTCAAACCCTGATCACGGTTTGTAAGGTGGCGCCAGCAGGGAGGTTGGAATGGCTGATTTACCGCGTCTGAATGGTGTAATTCGCGCGCTCGAATCCGGGCAGCATGCGTTCACCTGTTTCTCGCCGGCGGAGATCGATTCCGCGCTGGCCATGAGCACGTCGAAGTTCGACGGCTGCGTGTTCGAGATGGAGCACAATCCGTGGGATGGGCTGCGCTTACGCGATTGCCTGCAATACATGCTCAACCGCGCGCAGATCGCCAAGGCGGCCTCGGTGGTGCCGCCGGTCGCGCCGTTCGTGCGGGTGCCGGTCAACGGGGTCGAGATGGCGCAATGGCACGCCAAGCAGGCGCTGGACATGGGCTGCTACGGGATCGTGTTCCCGCACATCTCGACGGTGCAGGAGGCCTATAACGCGGTGGCGGCCTGCCGCTATCCGCGGCTGAAGAACGCGCCGCTGTACGAGCCGGCCGGCATTCGCGGCGACGGGCCGACGGCGGCCGTGCGCTACTGGGGACTGACGCAGCAGGATTATTACCAGAAGGCCGACGTATGGCCGCTCGCCAAGCACGGCGAGATCTTCGTCATTCTGCAGATCGAGGACACCAAGGGCGTGGAGAACCTCGACGCCATGCTCGAAGAGGTGCCGGGTATCGGCGCCATCCTGATCGGCGAGGGCGATCTTTCACAGGAGCTCGGGTTTCCGCGGCAATACGAGCACAAGGAAGTGCTGGCGTGGATGAAGCGCATCGTCGACACCTGCAAGAAGCACAACGTGGTGGTCGGCCATCCGCATGTGGAAACCGGCAATGCCGAACGCATCATCAAGGAAGGCTATTGCTTCCTGATGTGCGCGCCGACGCGCTCATTCGCGCATCTGACCAAGGCGATGGAGCTGGTGGGGCGGAAATAGCCTTTTTATTGGCGCAGGATCTTTTCCGAAAACCGGTTTCCGCTTTTTCGGGATCGTGCCCTAGCGCGAAGCCGGCCGCAGCGTGGCTTCGCCGTGACCAGCCCTATCGATGGCGCAATTGAGCGTGGCCTTGGGCTCGGTCGTGCCGATGTCGATGTTGTTGACGTCTTTCGACAGCTCGTAATCGAAGACAGGCGCGGCAAGCCGGATTTCCTTCGGGGCTGACCGCACGCCGGTGAAACTCATGACCTCGCATTTCAACACGATGTCGACCCAGGTGACGCTCGAATAGTTCACGAGCTGCACCTGCAGCTTGGTCGCGCCGGTCGGAGCGACGTCCCACGAGTAATACATGCGCAGGGTTCGGCCGGAGGCGTCGCGATAGATTTGTTCAGCGTTCGCGCTGGTGAGGCCGAAGGCCATGAACGAAACGATGCCAAACAATCGGAACATCTTGGCCAACGACATCAAGCAACCGAACATCCGTCCGGGACCATTCCCGGCAGTGACGCGCGATCTTGTCTGGTGGCCACCCCGACAGCAACAGTGTCGCCCAAGCCTGTGGACGCTGCACGTATTGGCGCCGGTCATGGTTAAAGCCGGACAGGCGGCCGCTGGGCCGGGGCCTCCACGCCTTCACGATCGCCTTGATTATTCAGGGATTAATACCGTTCGTCAGCGAGACATTTCGGCTCTCGCCAAAAGATGATATCTTTAGTATATTATAAAAATCGCGCTATCGCGCCTTGTGGGACACCGCCAGCATGGACGTCACGGCACCGAGCATCGCCGCGAAAATACCGGGGCGCATTTTCTTCCCCGGCCGCTCGGCCTCGCTGTCGTCGCAGATCGTCGCGGAGGTGCGCGCGGCGCTGTTCGATAAAAAGCTCAAGCCCGGCGATTTTCTCGGCACGGAAAACGATCTGGCGGAACGCCACGGCGTGAGCCGCATCGTTGCGCGCGATGCGCTGCGCACGCTCGAAGCGCTGGGCATCGTGGAAATCAAGATGGGCAAGGGCGGCGGCGCGCGGATCGCGCGCGGCAATCCGCGGCTGTTCGCGGAGGCGCTGGCGGTGCAGCTCGATCTCACCGGCGTGAGCGCGGCCGAGATTCTCGACGCGCAACGCGCCATCGAATGCCTGGCCGCCGAGCTTGCCGCCGAAAATGCGACCGATGAGGATCTTGCCCGCCTGCGGCAGCTTATCGCCGAGGCGCAGGAGACCATCGATGACATGCCGCGCTTCACCCAGCTCGGACGCGAATTCCACCACGCGGTGGCGGAGGCCTCGCACAATCGGGTGCTGATCGTGCAGCTCATCTCGCTCGACCACGTATCGTGGCCGGCGCGCAATCCGACGCTCACGCCGCAAGTGGCGCAGCACATCCTCGACGTGCACAAGGAGCTGCTGGCCCTGATCGAGGCACGCGATGGCGCCGCGGCGCGGCGGCTGATGGACGATCATGTGAAGATGATCCGTGCGCGGCGCGTCGCGGAACGCGACAAGAAGAAAAGGTTCGATTCGAAATGCTGCTGAAATGAATCACCGTTCATTTCCGCCTAGGCGGGAATCCAGGCGCGCCCGGGTCCCCGCTTTCGCAGGGACGAACGGAAATGAAGTTTTCATACTTGAGTTAATCAACGGAGGACGCCAATGGCCAAAGACAAGTTCGTCATCGAGCCGCATTTCCGCCTGCAGGAATGGGTGGCGGAGGAGAAGGGCTACTTCAAGGATGAGGGGCTCGACTACGTGTTCCAGGAGCTGGTGCAGTCGACCGACGGCAAGCACCACGACAAGGGCGACCGCGTCGGCGCCATGCAGTCGTTCGAGAAAGGCCGCACCAGCGACGTGAGCTGCGCCTGCCATTGGACCGTGGGCGTGGCCGCCTCCAAGGGCAAGGGCCGGCTGTACGGCGAAGTCTATTCGGTGTCGCCCTGCGGCATTTTCGTGCCGCCGAATTCGCCGATCAAATCGCCCGAGCAGCTCGCGGGCGTACCGATCTCGGTCGGCTATCAGTCGGGCAGCCATTACGCCTCGATCCAGGCGCTCGAGCCCTATATGCCGGCGGACAAGATCAATCTGACGTTCGCCGACGGCATGCTGTTCGCGCGGCTCGACAACCTGCTCGAAGGCCGGTCGCAGGCATCGACGCTGTTTTCCGGCCCGTACTACATGGCCGAGCAGCTCGGATACCGCAAAATCATCGACTGCACCTTCATGATCGCCACGATGATCACCGGCGATCCGGACCCGTCGGACCTGCGCAAGTTCTTCAATGCGCTGCGGCGCGCGCAGCGCGACATCGATCTCCGGCCGGATCTCTATACGCATTACTACAAGAAGGAATTCCCGGTGCGCTATCACGCCAAGATGGATACGCGGCGCTGGGGTCCGGGCGAACGGCTGGTGTTCGAGCCGTACACCAAGGAGGTCTACGACGAGACCTTCAAGTGGATCGCCGATCACGGCATTTTCGCCGACACCGGCATGGGCTCGGGCAAGTACGAGGACGCGGTGATCAGGGCACGCTGATCTTCGACCCTCCCCCCGTGAAGCGGTGGGGAGGGTCGACGTCGTCGGATTTTAAGCGGCGCTGCCTTCCGCCACGCGCAGGCCGATGAAGCGATCGAGCGTTTTGGCATCGGCCAACAATTCGCGCGAGCGGGCGCGGTGAACGACGGCGCCGCGCTCGAACACCACGGCCTGCTCGGTGAGCGACAGCGCAATCTCGGCGTGCTGCTCCACCAAAATCAGCGCGGTGCCGTGTTCCTTCATCATCCGCGCGATGGCGCCGCTCAATTCCTCGACGATGATCGGCGCGAGGCCTTCGAGCGGCTCATCGAGCAGGAGCAGGGCGGGATTGGTCATGAGTGCGCGCGCGATGGCGAGCATCTGCTGCTCGCCGCCGGAAAGCTGATTGCCCTTGTTGGCCTTGCGCTCGTTGATGCGCGGAAAGAGGTCGTAGACCGCGCGCAAATCCCAGCGGCCGGGCCGCGAGGCCACGGTGAGGTTTTCTTCCACGGTGAGGTTCGGGAAAATTTCGCGCTCCTGCGCCACCCAACCGATGCCGCCGCGCGCGCGCAGATGCGGCGCCAGCGCGGTGATGTCGCGGCCTTGCCAGGCGATCGTGCCGCGCGCCACGCGGGTGAAGCCCATGATGGTGAGCAGCAGCGTGCTTTTGCCGACGCCGTTGCGTCCGAGCACCGCGAGGCTGCCGTTCTCGGCGAGATCGAGCGAAATATCGTCGAGCACGATGGCGTCGCCGTAACCGGCGCGCACATTCTTCAGCGCGAGCAGCGGCTCAGCCATGATGGGCTCCGCCGAGATAGACCTCGCGCACGCGCGGGTCGGCTGAGATTTCGTCGGGCGTGCCTTCCATCAGGATGCGGCCGCCGACCATGACGATGATGCGGCTGGCGAGCTTGAACACCAGATTCATGTCGTGCTCGATGAACAGGATGGTGATGTCCTCCGACAGGCTGTTGATGGCGGAAAACAGCTCGGAGCTTTCGTCGCGCGGCACGCCGGCGGCGGGTTCGTCGAGCAGCAGCACCTTCGGCCGGGTGGCGAGCGCGAGCGCGATTTCGAGCAGCCGCTGCTGGCCATAGGCCAGCTCGCGGGTGCGGCGATGGCACACGGGGGCGAGCATGAGGGTGGTGAGAATGGCGTGAGCCTCGTCGACCGCATCGCCGTAGGCAACGACCGGCCGCCACCAGACGCGGGCGTTGCCACGGCGCTCGCACACGGCGAGCGTCACGGCCTCGAGCGCGGTGAGGTTGGGGAACAGGCTGTTGATCTGGAACGTGCGCACGAGGCCGCGGCGGACGCGCTGCTCCGGCCCGAGGCGGGTGATCTCCTCATCGCCGAGGAAAATCTGGCCGACGTCGGGCTGCAGCATGCCGGTGATCAGATTGATCAGCGTGGTCTTGCCGGCGCCGTTCGGGCCGATCAGCGCATAGCGCACGCCCTTGGGCAATGCGAGTTCGATATCCTTGGCAACGACGAGCGAGCCGAATCTCTTGTCGAGGCCGCGCGTCGCAAGAACCGGCGTGCTCACGAGGAGCGACTCCTGAATGCGGCCATCAGGCGCTCGACGCCGCCCAGAATACCGTTCGGCAAGAACAGCACCACGAAGATCAGCATGGCGCCGATCGGGAAATACCAGAATTGCGGGTTGATGCCGGAGAACTGGTCGCGCGCCACCATGAAGATGATCGCGCCAATCAGCCCGCCGTAGAGCCGGCCAACGCCGCCGAGCACGAGCATCACCAGCACATCAGCCGAGCGTTGAAATTCAATGACGCCAAGCGACGCCGTTTCGGTCGTTTGCGTCAGAATGGCGCCGGCGGTTCCGGCTATCGCCGCCGAAATGGTATAGACGATGCGCAAATGCGAGCGGCTTTCCGCGCCGACCGCGCGCATGCGGGTGATGTTTTCGCGAATGCCGCGCAAGGAAAGACCGAACGGCGAGTTCGTCAACCGCCGGCAGACCAGAAACAACAGGAACAATACGCTGAGCGCATAGGGATATGACGTATAGCCATAGAGATCGAAGTGCAGTGTTCCGAACAGCGGCCAGACGTGAATGCCTTGCAGACCATCGGCGCCGCCGGTGAGCCAACTCGCCTTGTTGGCGACCTCATAAAGCAGAAGGCCGAGTCCGAGCGTCAGCATGATCAGCGGGAGATGGCGGAATCGGGAAATGATGAAGCTCATCAGATACCCGAGCAGACCGGCGGCCAAGGCCGAAATCAGGAGGCCGGTCAGCGGCTCGCCCCAGCCGGGCAGATCAATCTCGAGGTCGCGGCCGGGCAGGGGCAGCGATATCGTCCAGGGCTTGGTGATGATGCCGGCGGTATAGGCGCCAAAACCGAAAAATGCCGCGTGGCCCAGCGACACAATGCCGGCATAGCCGAGGATCAAATCAAGCGAGAGCGCAAACAGCGCCGTGATGGCGACCTGGCTCGCCAGAACCAGATATTTCGGGGTCACGATGATCGGCAGCAGCGTGGCAAGCCAGAACGCCACTTCGATCCAATGCCAACGGATTTGCGCGTGCAGATATTGGCGCGGGGTGACGACCGCGTTGGACATCACGGCCATCGGTTACCTTCTCCCAAACAAGCCGGCTGGACGCCACATCAGGATCGCGATCATGACGAGATAGATGAGAAACGCGCCGAATTGCGGAAAATAATATTTGCCGGCCGAATCGCTGATGCCGAGCAGCATGGCGGCGGTAAACGTACCGCCGATCGAGCCCAGGCCCCCGACCGAAACGACGATCAGCACATAGATCAGATAGGCGAAGGCGAAATTGGGATCGAGACCGACCATTTCGATCGCGAGCGCTCCGCCAAGGCCGGCCAGGCCGCAGCCGAGCGCAAAGGTGATCGCGAATACGCTGTTGACGTCGATGCCGAGGCCGCGCGCCATGCGCTGATTGTCGACGGCCGCGCGCACCTGGGCGCCGAAGCGCGTGTATTCGAGCGTAATCACGAGCAGGATCGAGATGACGAGCGAGATGCCGATCAGAAACAGCCGGTAGACACCGAAGGTCGTGCCGAACTCGTAAAACGAGCCGCGCAGGTAGCCCGGGACCTGCACGGGCAA
This sequence comes from Xanthobacteraceae bacterium, assembly GCA_035501735.1. GTDB lineage: Bacteria > Pseudomonadota > Alphaproteobacteria > Rhizobiales > Xanthobacteraceae > PNAI01. Next base: position 23,164 of record DATJVR010000032.1, read on the forward strand.
CTGCGCGGTTCCGTAGATATAGGCGGCCGTCGCGATCGACACGAACACGATCCCGATGGTCAGCAGGCTTTGGTCCAGGTCGGTCGCGCGATAGAGGCGGCGGTAGAGCAGCCGTTCAAGCACGACGCTCACCGCCGCCGCGCCCAAGAATGCCATGGGCAGGCTGGCGAAAAACGACCAGCCCGCTTCGCTCATGAGGGTCACGGTGACGTAGCCGCCGATCATGGCAAAGCTGCAGTGCGCTAGGTTGACGAAATTCATCATCCCCAGCGTCACCGACAACCCCACCGCGAGCAGGAACAGCAGCATCCCGTAGGCGAACCCGTCAAACAGGACGCCGATCACCGAGGCAAGCATTCCCGTGGCCCCCGCTTCCCACTCCCGCCGCTTGTTGCCGGAGCCGTGGCGCTATTTCGGCATCCGAGCCTTGAACGGATCCTTCACGTTCTCGATCTTGTCGATTTCGACGTTGACCAAGTGTCCGCCGACCTTTTCGACCTTGCGGATGTAGACGGTCTGAACGACGTCGCGCGTTTCGGGGTCGATCATCATCGGCCCGCGCGGGCTTTCCCATTTCATGCCTTTGACCGCGTTGATGAGAGCTTCGCCGTCGGTGTTGCCGTTGGTCTTCTTGAGCGACTCGTAGATCGCGTGCATGCCGTCATAGCCGCCGACCGAGAACATGTCCGGGTTGCGCTTGAATTCGGCGTTATACGCGGTGACGAACGCCTTGTTCATCGCCGATTGATGATTGTAGTCGTAGTGGAACGCCGTGATGATCCCGAGGCCGGCGTCGCCCATGCCCTTGAGCGATTCCTCGAAGGTCAACTCGCCCTGGCCCATGATCTTGACCTTGGAGGTGTCGATGCCGCGCTCGGCGATTGCCTTGCCGATCGACGCCGGCTGCGTGCCGCCAGGCACCCAGATGTAGATGCCGTCGGGATTGGTGTCCTTGGCGCGCTGGAGGAAGGGCGCGAAATCCTGATTGTTGGTCGGGTAGCGCGCGGACCCGATGATCTCGCCGCCGGCGTCCTTGAAGCCTTTTTGGAAAGCGGCTTCGCCATCCCAACCCGGACCGAAGTCGGAGACCAGCGTGTAGGCTTTCTTCACGCCGTTCTTGAACGCCCAGGCGCCGAGCGCTTCGTTGACCTGCCACACGGTGAACGAGGTGCGCACCATGTAGGGCGATTTCGTCGTGATGATCGAAGTGGCCGCGTTCATGTTGACCATGAACTTCTTGGCCTGTGCCGACACGTCGGCGGCGGCCAACGCGTTGGGCGTAAGGTCGTAGCCCGCGAGCATGTCGGCGCCATCGCGCACGATCGCTTCCTGCGAAAGCCGCTTGGCGACATCCGGAGCGATTCCGCCGCTGTCCTTTGAAATGATCTCGATCTTCTTTCCGGCGACGGTGTCGCCGTGCTGTTTCATATAGAGCTTGATGCCGTTTCCGATCTGGGTGCCGGTGTCGGCGAATTGGCCGGAATAGGACATGACCACGCCAATCTTGACGCTCTGGGCATGCGCAGAGGGCATGGCAATCAGCGCGAACGCGCCCAGTCCGGCGACTATATTCTTCATGACATTCTCCCTGTGGTTGGCAAGGCGATTGCGGGTTAAACGGTAACGGTGAGTGGCCGCAAGGTCAATTTTTTCGGTTCAGCTGACGCGCGGCCAACTGCGGGAATACGCCGCTGAACTCCTGCTGCTTGGATGTGTAATGGCTCGACACGCGCTCGGCCAAGTTGCTAGGGGCGTTGATGCTTTTCGCTGCATTGAGCCGGCATCGATGGACCGTGGTGGTTGCTTGATGTCCGATATCGAGCGTTTCTGGCTGCGACATCTTATCGACCACCTGGTAATATATCCGAACATCGTTTGGTATCCGTCCGCTTCCCCGATTTTTTTATGGCGATGTCTCATTAGACGGTTGCGCTCGATTGAGGAAAAATGCCGATGCCGTTCGAAGCAATCAAATGAATATAATATCAATATTCATTAATTCAGTTCATGTTAAGCGCCGTTGCCTTTCAGTTGATCGATAATGAAGCCTCGCAACGTCACCGCTGGCGGCGAGAGCGGCATCCCGCGTCGTGTCACAAGGCCGTAGGTGCAGGAGACTTTCGGTGCGTGCAGCGAGATGCCAGCCAATCCTCGACCGCGGTGCAATGCGACGTCGATGCGGGGCACGATTGCGAAACCGAGTCCTTCGGCAACCAATTTGACGGCCGTCTCGACGTGCTGAACTTCGTATTGCCAATTGAGCGTCAAACGGGCGGCACTCAGCGTATCATCGATCATCGGTCGGATTGCGGTTTTTGCGCCGACGCGGATGAGCGGCAGACTGCGTAGCTCCGCCCAGCCGATGGAACGCCGTGCTGCCAACGCGTGCTTCGCGGAACAGGCCAGCGTTAGCGGCGATGATGATATTGCGTCAACCTCAAGATCCCAGCGATTTGTCTGAACAACGCTTAGGCCAAACTCGGCCTCTCCCGATTGCACCAGTTCCGCAATCGTTGCGGACGGTGTTTCAAAAATTCGAACTTCAACGGCGGGGTGTAGCCGATGGAATTTGCTCAGAATTGGTGGAAAATATTGGACGGCAAAAGCAGGCAGACACGCGATGTCGACTCTTTCTCGCCGTTTTGCGCCCTGTTGCTTGAGTTCATCAAACGACTGTTCCAGGTCGGCTACGGCCTTCCGTGCTCTGGGCAGCAGATCGATGCCAGATCGAGTTAGTGTTACTTCGCGTGTCGTTCGCACGAAGAGCTTCAAGCCGAGCTCATCCTCGAGCTTCCGTATTCTGTGACTGATGGCGGTCTGCGACAGATTCAGATGAGCCGCCGCGCGTTGAAAGCTGCCGCGTTCGGCGATGCTGAGGAACGCCTGCAGCCCTAAAAAATCGATGCGCATTGCAGAAACTCCAAAATCACTATCAACCAACTACATGCATGCAATTCATGAATATGACAAAAACCTCCATTTGTCTTCAGCGCTCCCGTGTTTGTAAAAATGGCCCTGCTACGCGGTATAGAAGCTCCACAGGGCTTGCCCGCTGGGAGGAGAGGCATGCAAGCGGAGCCTATCTACGACATCGCTCATCTCGGACACGTCGAGATTCTGACCAACAAGCCCGAAGCCAGTCTTGACTTCTTCACCCGCATCTTTGGCTTAATAGAAAGTGGGCGCGAGGGCGACAGCGTGTACTTGCGCGCCTTCGATGACTACGAGTTCCATTCACTCAAGCTGACTGCGGCGAAAACTACCGGCATCCGCCATGCCGCCTATCGCGTCGCTAGCCCGCAAGCGCTTCAACGGCGAGTGCGGGCGATCGAGGCCCTCGGCGTTGGGCTCGGTTGGAATCCTGGTGACTTGGGCCATGGCGCCGCTTATTGTTTTAACGATCCGGATGGCCATGAGTTTGAAATTTATTATGATACCCGGCGTTACCAGCCGTCTGCCGAAGAGCAGCCTGCGCTGAAAAATCAAGCGCAGCGCACTCCCAACAAAGCCATTGCGCCGCGCCGTCTCGATCATATCAACCTTCTGGCAACGGACGTGGATGCTATTCGGTATTTCGTGCCGCAGGCACTCGGCAGCCGCATTACGGAACTCATTCGACTGGATGACGGGACGCTCGGCGGCTGCTGGTTTACCTGCAATAATAAATCTTATGATCTCGCCTACACGCGCGACCTCGCGCGCGCCCGAGGTCGGTTTCATCATGTGACGTTCGCGGTCGACCAGCGCGAGCACATTCTCCAGGCTGCAGATATCTTTCTTGAGCACGGCGTACATATCGAGACCGGACCACATAAGCACGCCGTGCAGCAGACATTTTTTCTTTACGTTTGGGAGCCTGCAGGCAATCGTGTCGAGCTGGCGAATGCGGGTGCGAGACTAATCCTTGCGCCCGATTGGGAGCCGATCGAATGGACAGAGACTGAACGGCGGAAAGGACAAGCGTGGGGTCTGAAGACAATTGAGAGTTTTCACACATGGGGTACTCCACCGACCTCTGTATCCTAAGAGTCACCGGCGTTTTGACGCGTAAGAGGCCCTATTTTATCGCTACTGAAGGGCCAATTTACATCCGCTCGCCCGCATTGCTAAATCACCAGGCACTTTTCGCCGCAGCGGCATAGCAGCGGCGGGCGATGGGAGTTGGCTGATGGTTGATACCGAGCGATTCCGGCTGCGGCGGTTTGTGCAGCGCCTTATCGAAGCGGGCGAATGCGAGGTCCGCGACCAGCCCATCGATCTCGTTGATGTGGCCGCGGTGCTGGATGGCAATTCGCGCGCCACGTTGTTTCGGGCGGCCGGACCGGAAAAGGCCGAGCTCGTCGGCAATGTGATGGGTTCGCGCAGACGGCTCGCGATCGCGTTCGACACCGATGAAGCGGGCCTCCTGCCGACGCTGGCGCAGCGGTTGTCGCAGCCGCAGGCGCCGGTGAAGGTGCCCGCCAAGGAGGCGCCGGTGCAGGCGGTCGTGCTCACCGGCAAGGACGCTGATCTCTGCGCGCTGCCGGTGCATCTGCAACACAGCGAGGATGGCGCGCCGTACATTTCCGCGAGCCTGGATTTTACGCGGGTGCCGTCGACCGGGTTCACCAACGTCGGCTGCCGGCGGATCATGCTGCGCGGGCCGCGCACGGCCGGAATCGATTTGATCGCGCCGAGCGATCTGCGCGCGATCTATCTCGATGCGGTGTCGCGGGGAGAGAATCTGCCGATAGCGTTTGCCGTCGGTTCGCATCCGGCGGATTTCATGGCGGCAGTCAGCGCGACGCCGCCGATGGACGAGCTGGCGGTGATCGGCGCGGTGCGCGGCGCACCGGTGCCGATCGTGAAATGCATCAGCAACGATGTGTGGGTGCCGGCGGATGCCGAATACGTGCTGGAGGGCCATCTCGACGCCAAGGGTCACGTCGAACCGGAGGGGCCGTTCGGCGAATATGTCGGCTATTACGGCGTGGTGAAGCGCAATCCGGTGTTTCATCTGACCGCGATCACGCGGCGCAAGGATGCGCTGTTCCAGACCGTGACCATCGGCGGGCGTCATCTCGCGCGCACCGATACCGCGCAGGTGACGACGGTGAAGACAGAGTCGGCGGCGTGGGCGGGATTGATCACCGCGGTGCGCGAGCCGGTCGCGGTGTTCGCGACGCCGTCGAGCGGCGGCATGTACAACGTGCGCGTTTCGCTGCGGCAGCGCGTGCCGGGCGAGGCGCGCAATGCGATCGCGGCCGTGTTCGGTTCGATGGCCGAAGCCAAGCACGTGTTCGTGTTCGACGACGACATCGACGTGTTTTCCGACGAGCAGGTCGATTGGGCGCTGGCGACGCGCTATCAGGGCGACCGCGACCTGATCACGGCCGGCGGCTTTCGCGTGGTGCCGCTCGATCCTTCGCTCGGCGGCGCGCGCACCGGCGCCAAGGTCGGGTTCGACTGCACCATTCCGTTCGGCAAGCGGGCATCGCTGGAATGGGGGATTCCGGCGCCGCCGGTGATGCCGAAGCGCGCGCGGAGCAAATCGGTCGCCGATACGCTTGCGGCCGAGCCTGCGAGCTTTCTCGAATTGATGGCGGCGTCGGGCAGCCGCGACGGCCGCGAGATCGTACGCGAGCTTGATGCGCTTTACGCCGCCAATCGGCTGACGCGTAACGAGAACGGCCGCTATGTGCTCAAAAGTGGTGCCGCGTCGTGAAACAAACCAGCACAGCGCCGCTCGTTTCGTCGGGCGAAGGTCCGCCGAGCGACTATTCGCGCGCGCCGACCTATCAGGGCATGATCAAGGAGCGCGACGTCACGGTGCCGATGCGCGACGGGGTGAAGCTTTGCGTCGATGTCTATCGGCCTGAGGCGAAGGAGAAATTTCCGGCGCTGCTGGCGTTCGCGATCTACAACAAGGACATCCAGGGGCCGGACATGGCGGACGCGGTGCCGCCGCAGCCGGCCTGGACGCCGCTGTGGACCGGGCCGATGGAGGCGGGCGACACGAAGTTCTTCGTCGCGCGCGGCTATGCGCATGTGATCGGCTCGCCGCGCGGTATCGGCAAATCGGAAGGCGGCGGCTCGCGCGAGTGGGATTGCTACGACCTGATCGAATGGATCGCGGCGCAGCCGTGGTGCGACGGCAACGTGGGCATGGTCGGCATTTCCGGTTTCGGCGCCGAGCAGTTGGCGGTGGCGAAGAAGCAGCCGCCGCATCTGAAGGCGATTTTCCCGTTCGACTCGCGCGGCGCCTACGGCGAGCTCGGCGGCTTCCGCGACGAATATCCGGGCGGGGTCATTCATCTGTTCCGCTATCTGGTCGGGCATTTTTCTGCCATGCATCAGAACCGCGGCGCGCCGGGTCAGCTTCCGCCGGAGCGCGAAAAGCTCTGGCAGGAGGCGATGAGCAATCCGGACTACAAGATCTATCCGCACGTCTACAATCTGATCGCGCAGAAGGGTCAGCACATGCCACCCCTGTTCAACGTGCTGATCGATCCGTACGACAGCGAAGCGGCGGTGAAGAAGAGCGAGGCGGAATTCGATGCGATCAAGGTGCCGACCTACACCGGCTCGGGCTGGTACGGCTACACCTACAAGACGCATCTCAACGGCTGCCAGAACTGGTTCCGCAACATCAAGGCGAAGAAGAAGCTCATGCTCGCGGGGCCGGCGCATCTCGAGCGGCCTTTCCATTCCTTCCACAACGAGATCCTGCGCTGGCACGATCATTGGCTGAAGGGCATCGACACCGGGGTGATGAACGAGCCGCCGGTGAAATTCTGGGTCATGGGCGCGAACGAATGGCGCGCGGCGAGCGACTGGCCGCTGCCGGAAACGCAATGGACCAAGCTTTATCTTGCGAGCTGGGAGCGGCTCGTCTCCACGCCGCTCGAGCCCGCGAGCGCCGACGAGACGCAGGCGCCGGACGTGTTCGTGCAGATGCCGCCGACCCAGACCAAGACGATCCAGACATTGCGCTACATGACCGATCCGCTGCCGGCCGATGTGCTGGTGGCGGGGCCGATCGCACTTACACTTTACGCCGCGATCGATCAGGACGATACCAACTGGATCGTGATCCTGAAGGATGTCGGGCCGGACGTGTCGGTGCAGACCGTGCGCGAGGGCGAGCGCGAGGTTGCGAGAGATTTGCCGGAGCGCGAGCTGACACGGGGCTGGCTGAAGGCTTCCAATCGCGCAATCGATGCAACGCGGTCATCGCCGGGGAGGCCGTGGCATCCGCTCACGCGCGCGGCGCGGAAGGCCGTGAAGCCGGGAGAAATCGAGCCGTATCAGATCGAGATTCTGTCGACGGCGAATCTGTTCCGCCGCGGCCACCGCATTTGCCTGGAGATCACGAGCCTCGACCTGCCGACCGGCGTGGCCGGCGCGACCAATGCCGAATACGTGCCTTATCACATCTGTTCGAGCAAGACGGTCGTGCATCGCATCTATCACGACCGTGCGCGGCCCTCGCATCTGCTGCTGCCAATCATTCCGACGGGCTAACCAATGATCGCATTGCCCGCGGTGCTTCCAGCCGAGCGCCAGATCTCCATGCGCGAGCGCATGGCGATGGGCAACGACAACGCGCTCAAGATCGGCCTGTTCGGCGCGAACTGTTCCTCGGGTCGGGCAGTGACCAAAGTGCCGGAGCGATGGTCGGGCACGTGGCAGGATAACTTGCGGCTCGCCCGCATGGCGGACGCGGCGGGCATCGATTTCATGCTGCCGATCGGACGCTGGAAGGGTTATGGCGGCGACACCGATTATCAGGGCGCGACGCTCGAAACCGTGACGTGGGCCTGCGGCCTGCTGGCGTCGACCAAACGGCTCGTGGTGTTCGGCACCGTGCACGCACCGCTGTTCAATCCGATCAGCGCAGCGAAGGAATTCGTCACCGCCGATCACATCGGCGAGGGGCGGTTCGGGCTCAATCTCGTGGTCGGCTGGAACGAGGACGAATTCCAGATGTTCGGCGTCACCCAGCGCGAGCACGAGGCGCGTTACGAATTCGGCCAGGAATGGCTCGACGCGGTGAAGATGATCTGGTCGGAGAAAGAGGATTTCGACTTCGACGGCCGGTTCCTCAAGCTCAAGGGCGTGCGCGCGAAGCCGAAACCCTATGGCGGCGCGCGGCCGCTGATCATGAACGCGGGCGCGTCGCCGACCGGCCGCAGCTTCGCCATCCGCAACTGCGATGCGTTCTTCACGCACGCGTCGCGGACCGACCCGGAAGACGTCGCGCGGCGCGTGCGCGAGGCCAAGGACGAGGCGCGGCAATATGGACGCGAGCTCGACGTCTATACGGTCGGAGTCGTCACCTGCAAACCGACGCAGAAGCAGGCGGAGGACTATTTCCACCACTGCGTGGTCGAGAACGCCGACTGGGCGGCGGTCGATCTGATCGTCGGCAAGCGCGGCAAACCGCGCGAGCAGCTAACCGAGGAAGAATTCCAGAAGCAGCGCAGCGGCTATGCCATGGGCATGGGCGGATTACGCATCGTCGGCGATCCGGATCAGGTCACCGCGCAAATCGCGGAACTGAACAAGGCGGGCATGCGCGGGATCGCGCTGTCGCTGGTGAATTATGCCGACGAGCTGCCGTATTTCTGCGACGAGGTGCTGCCGCGGCTTGAGCGGATGGGGCTGCGGCAAAGGCGATGATGTCGGTCGCGCGCCGCGTCAGAGCCGTTGATCACCGAGTCAGCGCAAGCCAAGGGAAAAACGGAAGCTCCGGAAACGCCGAACGTTCCGGACGTCGAGTGTCGAATTCTTCGGCCGGTCGGACCCCATCGGCCGCTGAAACAGAAGTTGAGGTGGTGTCAGTGTCGGACCCCTTGGCTTTGCCGGTGGCCGCGTCGCCGAAGTGGCGGTAACGATTTGGCTCGAAATACACGAAGAACTTCGCCTGCCGCGGTATCCACCAGCGAGCGAGCTTGGCCTGGAACTTGTTGAGACGGATGCAGCCGAGACTGACCGGAGCGCCGAAGGTGCCGCCGGAATCGAGTCCGCCGGCGATCTCATGGATGCCGTTTCCGGTTTCGCCGGTGTAGCCGGGTGCGGGCAGGAAGTGCATGAAGTTCGGCATTGCGATCGGATTGCCGCCATTATGGAAGGGGATGATTCTGGCGTCTCCGCCGCCCATCCGCGCGTCACGTTTGGCATCGGCGGTGCTGTAAACGCGGTCGCCGCTCCAGTTGCGCGTGTTGATGACGTTGATGGGGGCGTAATACCGATAGAGCGGCGGTGGCGCCCGGCTCGATGACGTCACGAAGCGGTACACGAGCTTCGGCTGCCCATCGACGAGTTCGCAGAAATTCAGAGTCTGTCCCACGCAGTAACCGTTGAATACGCCGGGTTTGGACACCGGCTCGGTCTTGAAACGGTCGACCTGTTCCAAATAGTTGCGAAGATCCTCAAGCTCCCGTGCGAGAGCAGCCGCGTCTTCGCCCTTCAATTCGGGCGCGAGAGATGTTGCGTCTTGCTTCGCCAGCGCCGCAATATCGGTGTTTCGGGTCGTTGCGATCGCGCGCAGTCTTGGAAACTCGCTCAGGTCGTCGACGCGCGAAAAATATTCCACGACGCCGCGGCAGTTGCCGTTCTCGTCGGTCGAGTTCAAATCGGCGACGATGTAGCGCTGGCGTGCGTTCTCCGACAGTTTGGCGTTCTCATTGAGGGCCGCGGACAGCGGGAAGGGCTCCCCCGTCTTTGAATCTTTGAGAGACTCAAAGGGGATGCGGCAAGCCGCATTCAGGTCCGGCTCGGCATCGGCGGCGGACAAGGGGGCCGGCGATGCGAGAAAGATCCACGGAATGATCGGAAGGAAAAATGATGGAAATGCGCGCATGGCCCCTCCAATTACCCGTGCATCAAACGGGAATCCATGCCGCAGGTTCCGCGCAGCTTGAACTCACATGTGTGTTACGGTGTGTGGCATTTATGTCGATTATGCCGACATCGCCAAGATCGGTGGATGGATCGATTTCAGATCAGGGCGGCGGGCCAAACAGAAAAAATGGAAAAAAGGGAAATGGCGGCTCCTCGACTTTCGGTCGGGGGCGATATTGCGGCTGCGGTGCAGGAGCCGGCTCCTGCGCGATCGAGGATGTGGTTTCCGGTGCGTTAGGGTCTCGAATGGCGAGCAACAGGTTCGATTCGTTTGGGCGCCATCGATAGCCAACGCCAAAATCGAGCGGGCTGGGCTCGGTTCGCCGATAGAAATCATCCAGCTTGGTCTGATAGTACGCCGGAAAAATGGGTGTCACGTAGCGGCCGTAGGCTCGCAGCTGCCAGCGCGCCGGGTCGAAATAAGTGAGCGGAATTCCGGAATCATCCTGAAGGATCAGCGCGCTGCGATCCAGGAGGAAGTTTCGGGTCTGGGAAAAGTTCGGCATGTGCAAGAGATAGGACGCGCTCTTGAGGAAACTGTCTCCCCGGCCGAGCGACTTGCAGAATTGCAGCAGCGGGTTGTTCCGGCTGCGATCGTCTCCGAGATTGGTGCTGAAGTAGTAGAGGGTCTTCATCGGACCGTTGTTCTCGGAAAAGCTGATCTTTGCCCCGCGCGCCGGCATCCAAGGCTGCAACCCGGCGCCCGGTTGCAGGACGCCGTTTTCGTCGAGGTGGACCAGGCTCACATCATGAACCACTTTGCCCGAGCGGGCGAGAAACACGTACAGGATCGGCAACGTTCCGCTGATGGGACCGGAATTTAAATCCCGGAACATGTCGACCGTGATGAAATAGCTGACACTCAGGACCGAACGCAGCGATCCCTGGATATGCTGCAATCCCTGCAGCGCCGACCAGCGCGGCATCCGCATGAGATCCGGAATCTGGCCGACCGGTTCCAAGCCGCTCAGGACATATATCTCTGCACTGGGAAAAAATGCGTCCGCGTACAGGAAGTCCGGCCCGCCGAACATGTAGAACATGACGGGGCTCGGCGACTTCAGGTTTTCGGCCGACCACGCGCGGATTTTTCCCAGCCGGACTTTTTCAAGGTTGCCAAAAGCGTTGTCAAAGTTGGCGGCGTGTTGTTTGGCGATCGGGTCCTGGGTCAGCGGGATGAGCGGCGAGGTGGCCGACACCTGCATTCCGGCGAGGAAGCGTGCGGTGTCGTCGGCGTTGGCGGTTTGGTTGATTTGTGCACGTGCCGCGGCCGCGAGGACGACGCTCGCCAAAATAGCCAGCGCGTATCCGGTTCTCGTCATTCTGGCTGCGATACGACTCATACTCACTTACAGCCCTAGGGTTTACGCACAACGAGACTATCGGACACGGATCAGGCGCCGAGCGCGCGCGTCAGATCATTGAACAATTCGTCGACGGTGAATTTGCGCGGGATCATTTGCTGCCGATAGGAGTAATCGATGATGCGCTCGAGCGAGGCGCGGTTGGCCTCGACGCCGAAACGATAAGGATCGAGCGCGCCCTTGGAGGCGGTGTCGGCGGCGCGCGCCTCGCGGAACAGGCGGAAGACTTCCTTGATCACATCCGGCCGCTGTTTGGCGATCTGTTCGCGCACCACCAGCATGTGATTGACCGGCACGCCGCCGTGCGTCTCGGCCCATGTCCTGTTGGCGGCCTCGGCGTCGGGAATCAATGTCTTGAAGCGCGGGTCGGGGAACTTGTCGCCGATCAACGCGGCATCGACCTCGCCGTCGATCAGCATCTGCGGCAGTTGTTTGGTCTCCGGCGCGCGCTGCACGAAGGGTGGATCCTTGTATTGCGCGACATGCGGATCTTCCATGGTGATGATCGTCACCTTCGACCAGTCGACGCCGTAGTCCTCGGCGAGAATGCCGCGCACCCAGATGCCGGTGGTCTGGGTATAGGCGCGCACGCCGAATTTTTTGCCGTTGAGGTCGGCGGGCTTCATGGTGCCGCGCTCGGAATTGTAGGCGACGGTGTGAAGCTGGCCGCGGCCCATCATGGTGGCCGGCAAGAGCAGGTAGGGCAGGCCGAAGCTCTTACCTTGCAGGTAGGTGACGATGGCGAGCTCGCCTAAGTCGAACTTGTGTTCGCGCACGAGCGGTTTGAAGCCGCGGTTCGGGATCGGGTAGTCGGGGAAGTCGAATTCGACGAGGTCGGATTTCAGCCGCCCGTCCTTCAGCGCGATCACGTTGGGATAATTGCCGAGCAGCGTATGCAGCTTCAGCTTGTCCGGTCTGGTCAGCACGACGTGGTCCCCATCAGTCCCTGGTTGGAGGGACGATCATTTCCCCAGCGCAGGATAGAGCGTCTGCGCAGTCTTGTAGAATATCCAGTCCTGATCGGATTGCGAGAGGAATGCAAGCGCGTTTCGCGCCATCGCGATCAATTCGGGCAGCGGCGGTTTGGCGGCCGGAAAATTCGAACCCCACAGGATGCGGTTGGCGCCGAATTCCTGCACCGCGCGGCCGAGGAATTTTTCCGGCGTCGCATTGCCCATCAGCGAGGCTTCGATCGGACGATGGGTGAGCTTCAGATAGACGTTGGGACGGCGCGCCAGCGCGAACAGCGGCGCGGCGGCCGCGAAGGGCGGGCCGTCGGCGGCTTCGGCGCGCGCGAAATGGTCGATGATGACGCGCGCCTTCGGAAAACGCTGCAGGACTTTTTCAAGCAGGGGCAGGCCCTTCACGCGCATCTGCATGCAGACCGAGAGACCGGTGTCGCTGGCATAGGTCCAAGCCGGATAGGCGGCCTCGTCGGCGAAGAAGGTTTCCTGCTCGGCATGGGTGGAGCCGGAGGTGAAGATGCGCATGCCGGTGAGGCCCTTGCTCATCCAATATTTCATCTTCTGCACCGCGTCCGGCGCGACCACGTCGATGGAAAAGACGCCGGTGAAGCGTTCCGGGTGCGCGGCGACGGAATCGGCGACATACGAATTGTCGAACGCATAGGCGGAGGAGGCCTGCACCAGCACGGACTTGTCGACGCCGGCCGCTTTGGTGGCCGCGACCATGTCCTGGTAGTCGAGAGGATGCTCAGCCGACCAATCCGATTGTTTGCCGAACAGGGGTTTCAGCGGATAGCGCTTGGTGTCGGTGGCAATGACGTGGCAGTGGGAGTCGATGAGCATGACGCTTATCTTGCTGATCCGTCATCCTGAGGTGCCCGCCGAAGGCGGGCCTCGAAGGATGAACGGCCCGTCCGTTGCAGTTGGCGGCGCGCCGTCGCCCTTCGAGGCTCGCTTCGCTCGCACCTCAGCGACTGTGTTCTTGGTCAAGCGATTTGCCATTCTTTTTTGTCTCTGACCATGGCGTTGAGGATGGTGAGGACCTTTCTGGCGACGGCGATAAGCGCCACCATTTTCGGCTTACCGGCGGAGAGCAGGCGTTGATAGAAGACCTTCAAAGGCCGATTACAGCGACTCGCCGAGAGTGCGGCCATGTAGAGGGCGGTACGCAGTGCTGCTCGTCCGCCGCCGATCATGCTCTTACCCTTCCAGCGGCCGGATTGACGGGTATAGGGCGCAAGACCGGCGAGGCTTGCGATTTCACGGCGGCTGAGCCTGCCGAGCTCGGGCAGTTCGGCGAGGAAGATCCGTGCCAGGATGTTGCTCACCCCCGGGAAGCTGACCAGGAGGTCTTCTTTTTCGCGCCAGGCCGGCGAACCACGCACCAGCGTATCGATGTCACCGTCGATCTCGGGGAGTTCTTTCTCAAGCGTCTTGATGGTGCGCGCCAGGCTCTTGCGCACCCTCACGTTCTCGGCCCGCTTCTCGCGCTGGCGTTCGGCCACGATCATCTCGATGATCTGGCGGCGCCGGGCGACCAATTCGGCGAGCAGGCGCGCCTGCTCATCGGGCAGCGGACGCGGCTCGGGCTTTACGGCTTCGGCAAAGCGGGCGATCACTTCGGCATCGATCGGATCGGTTTTGGCGCGCTTGCCGACCGCCTGGGCGAAGTGACGAACCTGTGCCGGATTGACGATGGCCAGCGGCAACGTGGCACCCGCAATCGCCGCTGCCGCGATCGTCTCAAAGCCGCCAGTGGCCTCGATCGCGATCAACCGCGGCGAAAGCGCCTGAAGCCGCTCAATCAACTCCTCCAAGCCCTTACCATCACGCGCGACCACAAAAGCTTCCCGACTGGGCCGCACATGCACATCCAGCCGATCCTTCGACACGTCGATGCCAACATAGATCGCGTCCATCTTCACCCCTCCTTGCGCAATCGGGCTCGCCTTGCGGCCCAAGCGACTGTTCGGGTTCGATGGAACGACGGACGGGGCGCCGTGCTGAGGTCCGGGCTTCAATGCCCTTCGGTGAATCGGTCTCCCGTCCGCCACCGCATCGGACAACCTAGCCGATTTGGTCGTGCGTGACTTACAAGGGTGACGGAATAATTTTCGGAGCGTGATCGGCTTTAGAATCCGCGGCCGAC
>DATJVR010000033.1:0-39249 GCA_035501735.1 Xanthobacteraceae bacterium
ACAGTTTCAGGCGGCGGTTTTGACAGGTTTCTGGGCGTGACGATCCTCGTATTGCGCGGGGCTCAGGTAGCCTAGCGCGGAGTGAAGTCTGCGAGTGTTGTAAACCTCATCAATGAAGCGTGGAAGATCAGCTCTGACATCCTCAAGGGTTTCGTAGTTCATCAGGTAGACGGCTTCGACCTTCAGTGTTTTCATAAAACTCTCGGCTTTGGCGTTGTCATAAGGATTGCCGCGCCGACCCATCGAGCCGATGAATCCATGTTCGCCAAGCAGCTTGCGGTAATCGTCGCAGGCATATTGCGAGCCACGATCCGAGTGATGGATGCAGCCTCTCCGGGGTTGCCGAGCTCGGATGGCGGCCTTCAGCGCCGCAATCGTCAAGCGGGCGTCGATGGAGCGACTGATTGCGTACCCGACCACCCGACGCGACCAAGCATCAAGAATGACTGCCAGATAAACGAAGCCGACTGCGATGGCGATATAGGTGATATCCGCAACCCAAAGCTGGTTCGGCCCATCGACGATCTTTTTGCATGCAAGGTTCGGAAAGACCGGATTATCGTGGTCACTGTCAGTCGTGGCCACGAAACGCCGCCGGTGCTTGGGTTGCAGATCATGCTCGCGCATCAGACGGCGGACCTTCTTGGAATTGACGACAAGGCCGCGATGGCGCAACTCGGCGTCAACGCGGCGATAGCCATAGCCTTCGAATTCTTCGCAAATCGCCATCATGCTCATCACGATCTGCGGGTCATCGGCCTTGCCTGCCGGCGCGTTGTAGTAGGTGGAGCGTGAGAGACCCATCAGACGGCATCCTTCTGCGATGGAGAGGCCGCTGGGCCGGCAGTGACGGATGTATTCGCGTTTCTCGGTCGTGGTGCGTTTCTCAGAGCCCCTTTTAGGAACTCGATTTCCAGCGCCTGTCGGCCAACCATGCGCTCCAACGCTGCGATCTTGGCTTCGTATTCCTGCAGCAGCTCGGCCGCCTGGGCGTCCTCATCCAAGGCACCGGCTTCATACTTCTGCACCCAGACACGGATCAGTTGACGCGAGAGGTCATGTCGCTTGGAAAGCCCGTATAGCGTTTCCCCCGCCACGAACTCCTGTGCAACCTGCCGCTTGAACTCGATGCTGTGGGAACGGTGTCTGGCCATGGCTTTCATCCTTTGAAAGCCCAGATCACCCTGTCAAATCACGAACCTCAACCTGTCCGGCCCAAGGGGCGCACTCCATGTTGTGATCGCGATCAGGTGAGAAGCAGACGTCGTCCGTCGCTGAATCTCGGGCGCAAATGACCCGATTTGGACATCTCCGCATACAAATCCTAGTAGCCGGCCATGTCTGCGGGCGCAAACATGACCGGCGTGGATTCAGAGTGGACGGTTTCCGGCTATCGCATCGCAGTCGCATCGGACCCGGTGCGCTTTGGAACGACGTAGATGACTACGGGAGTGCCAACAATGGTCATGTGTGCAGGACGCATCAGCGTCGCAAGATCCAACATTTTAGCCAATTCTGTCGTGTACGCCGTCACAAGGCCGTTGCCAAGGTAGAAGACGTTCGGATCAATTTCCTTGGCGTAATTAACCGTTGGACTGCCCAGCTTGGGAGTGGCAACGACAATGTCAAAGCTTGAGCCGGGAACCACGATCTTTTGAAAGGTCGCTTCGCGCTGCTGAGCATTGGCCGAACCGGTTGAGAGAACCACGAGCGCGGCGAAAATCGACAGGCATTTGAACATGGCATCCTCCGTCTGGTATGGACCGCGATCATCGCGATCGATGTGAGAAAGGATGCAGAGGAGCCGGGCAAAAGACTTTGCAGAGGGCTTAAAATGGTATTGAAATTACCTTCATTATCCGTCCAAAGACGCCCTTAAGGCATTATACGGCCTGGAATAAGGACAAATTGCGGGGCCCAGCGTGCAGTTCCTGTTTGGCGACCATGCCCTGGATACCGACCGGCGTGAATTGCGCCGGGATGGCGATCAGATTTCGCTCGGCCCTCAAGTATTCGACCTGCTGGTATATCTGCTGCAAAACCGCGAGCGCGTGGTCAGCAAGGACGATCTTTTCGCGGCGGTCTGGAATGGTCGAATCGTCTCCGAGTCAACACTGACCACGCATATCAACGCGGTGCGCAAGGCTATTGGTGATACCGGAGAAGCGCAGTGTTTAATCCGCACTGTTCCGCGTAAGGGATTCCGGTTTGTCGGCGAGGTACGGGAAGAGCAGCTTAAGTCACAAGGTTCGTCAAAACCGGACCCGGTTGGATCGAACCAATCAAAAGCTGCTTCGTTGTCAGCGCTGCCCGACAAGCCGTCGATCGCCGTGCTCCCCTTCCAGAACTTGAGCGGCGATCCAGAACAGGAATATTTTGCTGACGGTGTGGTGGAAGACATTATTACAGCGCTCTCGCGTATGCGCTGGCTATTCGTAATCGCACGCAATTCGAGCTTCACCTACAAGGGCCGCGCTGTCGACGTAAGACAGGTGGGCCGCGAACTCGGGGTGCGCTACGTGCTGGAAGGCAGCTTGCGCAAAGCGACGAACCGGGTGCGAATTGCAGGCCAGCTCATTGACACATCAAGTGGCGCTCATCTGTGGGCAGAGCGTTTTGATGGGATGCTTGAAGATATCTTTGCGCTACAGGACCAAATGACGACAAGCGTGCTTGGGGCCATTGCGCCGGCCTTGGAGCGAGTTGAAATCGAACGAGCCAGAAGCAAACCGACCGAAAGCCTTGACGCTTACGATTACTTTCTGCGCGGCATGGCGATTTTTTATCGACGAACGCGGGAGTCGACGACCGAAGCCATACAGCAATTTTCCAAGGCGATCGAAATCGATCCGGAATATGCCGCGGCCTACGGGATGGCGGCTCAATGCTACACTTGGCGCAAAATCAATGACTGGGTGAACGATCGTCCGCGGGAAGCTGCCGAAGGAGCACGATTGGCACGCCTAGCAATAGAATTAGGTAAGCAGGATGCCGTTGCCCTGGCACGGGCAGCGCACTCCCTCACGGTTCTTGCTGGCGACGTGGAAACAGGCATTGAGTGTATTGAAAGGGCTCTGACACTCAATCCAAACCTTGCGGTCGCTTGGCATCTGAGTGGCGCCTTGAGGATGTACTGCGGCGACCCAGAGCTCGCCATACAGCATCTCGCGCAAGCGATGCGCTTAAGCCCGCTCGATCCTGAGGCTTTTCGGAGTCAAGGCGTGACAGCGCTGAACCATTTATTCGCAAGGCGATTTGACGAAGCCTCAATGTGGGGAGAAAAGGCCCTGAGAGAAATGCCGAGTTTTCTCCCAGGACTCACATCAGCTGCAGCAGGTCACGCGCTGGCCGGACGCGCGGACGAGGCAGATCGAATCATGCAGTCTTTGCGCCAATTTGCTCCCGCGATGCGCGTTTCGTATATCAAAGATTGGGTGCCATTTCGACCGCAGGACCGCGCGATACTTGAAGATGGTTTGAGAAAAGCTGGATTGCCTGAGTAGCTTCAATTTGCTTTCTAATTCTGACAAGGCTCGATGTCTGCTCCTGGCACTGCGCGTCGGATTCACTCGCGGTCAGCATAGCAGCAGTTGAAGGCATAACGGACATCGCCAGGGATTCCGTCCCAGCCCGAAATCTTTCAAGTCGCTATCTCGACGCGATGGGAAGAAGAGCAGACCATTGGCGGACATGGGGAATCGGGCGTTCATGACCCAAAGGCGACATGGGTCGCAGGAGCCTAAGGGCTCGCGAGAACGACTGGGTTTGAATGTGATATTTTTGCACCAATGGATTTGAATTTGCCCCGAAGAACTTCGGCGTGTTTGCAGATTATTGTGCCATCCCCCGCTGATTATTTAGACTAATAATTAGATGCGGTGTGCATGCGGAGTTTCCCATGCGTCGCATTTCTTTTTTTTGGCCGTTGCGGCCATTGCTGCGCTTACTCTTACGGCGCTTAGCGCCAGTGTGCAGAGCGCTTCAGCCGCTTCCACGCTTTACAATTGGACTGGATTTTATGCCGGAGTGAATGCCGGTTACGGCTGGAATAACCATTCTGTGGACCTTACGGGAGACGCCTCACCCGGTGCCGGTTCGCGCATTCTGAATACAGCTTTTGGGATCAATTCCACTAATGCTATGCCGTATTCGCCGTCGCTCGATGCCAACGGGTTCGTCGGCGGCGGGCAACTCGGCTACAATTGGCAATTCGCAAGATCGTGGGTCGCAGGTTTAGAAGCAGACATCCAATATTCTGCGGTGCGAGGTGACTTCGCCGTAGCGGGCACAGTACCGGGCATCTCATATCAATTGTCCGTGGAGCAACGTTTGAATTGGTTCGGAACGGTGCGGGGACGATTGGGCGTGCTTGTCACCGAGCGGATCTTGCTGTTTGGCACAGCTGGTCTGGTCTATGGTCGAACCGAAGCGAACGCCAATATCGCGAACCTTCGCCCTTTGCTTATTAACGAGGCTTTCAATACCACGCTCAATTGCCCCGCCAGTCAGGTTTGCATAGCAGGTTCGAATTCAAAGATATCGACTGGGTGGACGGCCGGTGGTGGCGTCGAATGGGCGATGTGGAGCAAAACCACCTTGAAGATTGAATACCTTCACATCGACCTTGGTGACCAAAGCGTCACTCTAACCGCGCAAAGCCCGGCTACCGGCAATGGATTTGCGACAGCCAAAATCACCAACAGCTTTGATATCGTTCGCGCTGGTTTGAATTTCCGGTTCTGATACGCAGTGCCAATTTGTAAGTGCGTTTTTTCGGCGAACACGAAAACGTGCTCGTCAGATGTTTTTAAATGTTTGCGTATTGTCGAAATGCCTAGGCGCTCAAGACCAGCAATCTCATTGATGTCCGCTCCTGGCACATCGCGACCGTACGGGACGGTCGCAATATGTCGCATATCGGGGGAGAAGCGGACGTCAGCGAGCGAGCTTAGTAGCGCCCCTTCACCACCTTCTGTTTCTGTTCGCCGAGCTTGTCGATGCCGAGGCGCACCACGTCGCCTTCCTTCAGGAACTGCGGCGTCGGTTTCATGCCGAGGCCGACGCCGGGCGGCGTGCCGGTGATGATGACGTCGCCGGCTTCGAGAATGAAATATTGCGAGCAGGCCCACACGACATGCGCGCAGTCGAAAATCATGGTGCGGGTGTTGCCCTTCTGGCGCGGCTGGTCGTTGACGGTCAGCCACATGTTGAGGTTCTGCGGGTCCTTGATCTCGTCCCTGGTGACCATCCAGGGGCCGAGCGGGCCGAAGGTCTCGCAGCCCTTGCCCTTGGTCCATTGGCCGGCGCGCTCGATCTGGAACACGCGCTCGGACACGTCGTTGGCGAGGCAATAGCCGGCGATCACGCTCATCGCCTTGTCCTTCGACGGCAGATAGCGCGCGCGGCTGCCGATCACGATGCCAAGCTCGACTTCCCAGTCGAGCTTGCTCGAGCCCTTCGGGATGATGGTGTTGTCGTTCGGGCCGCAGATGCAGCTCGACGCCTTGTTGAAGATCACCGGCTCCGGCGGCACCGAGAGGCCGGCCTCGGCCGCGTGGTCGGCGTAGTTCAGCCCGATGGCGATGAAGTTCGAGGGCCGCGCGACGCAGGGCCCGAGCCGCGGGTTGCCTTTGACCAGCGGCAATTTCTCGACCTTGGCCTTCTTGATCTTGGCGAGCCCGGACGGGGAGAGCGCCTCGGCGTCGATGTCTTTGACGACTTTCGACAGGTCGCGGATTTTTCCTTGGGCGTCGATGATGCCGGGCTTCTCTTTGCCGGCCGGTCCAAAGCGGACGAGCTTCATGGCGTTTCCTCATGGATGGATGGGGCAGGCGGGACGGCCGGATCATGCGTTGCCGGCGCGGAGAGTACAAGGTGTGGCTCCGCCTTGTCCTGAGGAGCCCGCCGAAACACGTCGTGTGAAGGCGGGCGTCTCGAAGGATGAGGCGGCCTCATGCTTCGAGACGGCCGCTTCGCGGCCTCCTCAGCATGAGGCGGATCCGGGATCGGGCTGCATAGTTATCATATCAAGGCTTCTTGCGGGCGCGGATGGGGAAATCGAAACTCTGGTGCGGGAACGGTTCGTCGATCAGCTCGAAGTGCCACCACTCGCGGCGGTAGGGGCGGAAGCCCGCCGCCACCATGAGGTCGCGCAGCATGATGCGGTTGGCGCGCGCCTCCTTGCCGATCCCGGGATGAAGGGTGGACGAAAACTCGTCCATGCAATCATAGCCCGTGCCGAAGTCGAGAGCGCCGTCGGCGTAGCGTTCGGATTTTCCGCCGATGCATGAGGTGAGCTTCGCGGCCTGGTCGAAGCGCGGCACGGCCGCGCCCAGGGGGGCGATGCCGAGATCGACGGTCGAGCCGCGCGAATGCGCCGAACGTGACGACAGATAGCCGAGCTCGAAAATCTGGCTCTTGTCGATGCGCGGATAGAACTCGGCCTTCATCTTGGTGTCGCGCGGATCCTTGGTCCAGCGGATGAACTCGGCGGTGGCGCGCGTCGGCCGGTAGGCGTCCCAAATGATGAGCGAGAGCTTCCCCGCGGCGAGCTTCTCCTGCACCTTGGCAAGCGCGCGCGCGGCCTTCTCGGTCATGATGACCTCGTTCGCCTCGTAGCCCGGAATCGGCCGGCCGATGAAATTATGCGCGCCGGCATAGCGCAGATCCTGGATGATGGTGGGGTCGATATCGGCAAGGTAGACAAAACCGGCGGGCAGGTCGGCAGCGGGTGCGGCGGGGGCGATGCCGGCCGCCGCAATCACGCTGGTGAGAAGTGTTCCGAGCAATTGCGATCTCCAGGTTTTCATTGCGCTCGGGCCATAGGTGCCGGCACGGGTTTGAGAAAGATGCGAACCTATCATCCGGTGCGCTAGCAAGCCCATCACCATTCAGCCCCTTGCGTGCAGAACCGTTCAAATCGGCCGGGTTGTGTTAGCCGGGCCTTCACGTTGTAGGAGTTTGTGGCGGAATTGGAACCTGGCGGGCCGCGCGGCGTTAGATGAGGTTGAACCCACTGCGACAAAATGACGAATTCGAACGCGCTTGGCCTTTCTGCGGACTCGAAATTGGCTCGGCATTTTTGTAGAAGTGGGAGGCGCGGCGATCAGGCTCGGCGCGCGGAGGCGTTACATCCCCTATCAAGTAACATCCCATCAAGCAGGGAGGAAGTCGATGCGAATTGCTATTGCTGCTGCAGCGCTAGCGCTGTTGCTTTCGGGCTGCGAGACCGCGCGGCAGGACCGCGCGTTGACCGGCGGACTTATCGGCGGCGGGCTCGGTGCGGCCGTCGGAGGACTGGCCAGCCGGTCGGCCGGCGGCGCCGTTGCAGGCGGCCTCATTGGTGCCGCGGCTGGCGCCATCATCGCCGACGAGACGAGACCCGGACGATGCTACCGAATTACCAGCTCCGGTCGGCGGGTCAGGGCCCGGTGCCCATAAAGGTCTGACTACTCTTCCGCTCCGGCTCGACCGGCAGCGGCGCAATTGCCGGGAGGCCGCTCGCAGTCGCGGGCGGCCTTCCGCTTTTAGCATCGAACCGACCATTGCCGAGGTATTCGCCGACTACGGCGTGCGGTGAGCAGCCTTTCGTTCGCGTGCGCTAGAACGCGCCCGGGAACGTTCCGCCGTCGATCAGCAGATTTTGTCCGGTGATGTAGCCGGCATGCGCCGAGCACAGGAACGCGCAGGTCGCGCCGAATTCGTCGATGGTGCCGAAGCGTTTGGCCGGGATCGACGCTGCGCGCGCCGCTGTCGCCTGTTCGACCGGAACGCCCTGCTTCTTGGCGTTGGCTTCGATATTGGAGCGCAGGCGGTCGGTATCGAAGGCGCCGGGCAGCATGAAATTGATCGTGACATTATGCTGCGCGACCGAGCGTGCGACGCCGGCCAGAAACGCGGTGAGGCCTGCGCGCGCGCCGGAGGAAAGGTCGAGGCCGACGAGCGGCATTTTCACCGATCCGGAAGTAATGTTGACGATGCGGCCGAATTTTTTCTTCGTCATCGGATCGATGACCTTCTGCGTGAGTTCGATCGCCGTGACCATGTTGGCGATGACGCCGTCGAGCATCTGCTGGCGCGTGAGTTCACGGAAATCGCGGAACGGCGGACCGGCATTGTTGTTGACCAGGATGTCCGGCTCAAGGCAGGCGGCGAACAACGCCTTCTGGCCGTCCGGCGTGGCGACATCGGCGGCAACCGCAGTAATCTTGGCGCCGGTGGACTTACGCAAGTCGGCGGCGGTGGCCTCGAGCCGCTTGCCGTCGAGCCCGTTGATCGTGACCTCGCAGCCGGCCTCGGCGAGTTTCTGCGCGCAGGCACGGCCGAGCCCGCGGCTCGAGGCGCAGACGATGGCCTTGCGGCCGGCAATTCCAAGATCCATTGAGGTCCTCCTGGCATCCGATCGGGGGCGGATCATACAGGGTCGCGCCCGCTGCAACAGTGGAAATCGAGGGCCGGCCCTGCTCTTGCCCGCCATGGTATTGCGGCGTTACGGTTCGCCATGGCTGCGATGACCGACACGCTCGTGCTGCCAACGGCCGACGATGTGGATGCGGCGGCAAGGACGCTCGCCGGCGTGGCGCTGCGCACGCCGCTCGTGACGTCGCCGGTGCTGGATGCGGCGGTCGGCGCGCGGGTGTTTCTCAAGGCCGAGACCCTGCAACGCACCGGCTCGTTCAAATTCCGCGGCGCCTACAACAAGATTTCCTCGATTCCGAAGGACCGGCGTGCCGGCGGCGTGGTGGCCTATTCGTCCGGCAATCATGCGCAAGGCGTGGCGGCGGCGGCCAAGCTGCTGTCCATGCCGGCCGTGATCGTCATGCCGTCGGATGCGCCGAGACCCAAGCGCGAGCGCACGGCGGCGCTCGGAGCCGAGATCGTGCTCTATGACCGCGATCGCGAGGATCGTGCCGCCATCGCGCGCGAGATCGCCAAGCAGCGCGACGCGGTACTGGTGCCGCCGTTCGACGACCCGAAAATCATTGCAGGGCAGGGCACGGCGGGCCGCGAGATCGTCGAAGATTTGGCCGACCTCGGGCTCAAGCCCGAGGTGGTGGTGATCGGCGCTTCCGGCGGCGGGCTCGCGGCGGGCATATCGCTCGCCATCAAGGCGCGGGTGCCGGCGGCAAAAATCTACACCGCTGAACCGGAAGGCTTTGACGACACGCTGCGCTCGTTCAAGAGCGGCCAGCGCGAGGCGAATGCCCGCATGAGCGGCACGATTTGCGATGCACTGATGACGCAGTCGCCCGGCGTGATCACATGGGAGATCAACCGCAGGCTGATCGGCGAGGGGGTCACGGCGAGCGACGCGGAGGTCGGCCGCGCGGTCGCGTTTGCGTTCCGCGAACTCAAGCTCGTGGTCGAGCCGGGCGGGGCAATCGGGCTGGCGGCGCTGCTTGCCGGCAAGCTCGACGTCAAAGGCAAGGTCACCGTCGCGGTGCTCTCGGGCGGCAATGTGGATGCGGAGCTGTTTTCGCGGCTGGTGGCGGCGTAGGGCCGCGGCTAACTGAAGAGCGCGATCTTCTCTTCCTCGCTCAGCGCTTTGAGCATGGCGAGGGGGTCATTCGGCACGAAGCGTGGGGGAGTCCTGCTCACCAGCTTCACGTCAGGCGCTATGCCGCCTTCGCGCGGCGTAAGCGCATCGCTCGGTGGCGCAACGGGTTGCGGTTGAGTTGAAACGTTCGTCATGGCACCCACACACGCCCCTGCAACGATGCAGTTCGGGCAACGTTTATTCAGCGTTACTCGGGATACTCAGTGGCACTCAGGATACATGGCCGCGAGCTCGCGCCCGCGCAGGAAAATCATCTTTTTCTGCAAGCCGCCCTTGCGATTGATCCATTTGCGGACATGGAGGGGATAAACCTCCCAAAGGGTCTGCGTGCCGATCGCGCTATGAACCGGACGTCCTTGCGGTCCGGGCATCCAGGCGGCATGGAAGCCGAGCAACGCGCGTTCCGTGACACAAATACGATCGCGCGGGATGAGACCGAGAACCATCGTGCAGGCCGAAAGGCATGGACCGTCGATCATGACCCGATCGCCGGAGTCGCGGAGCGCGGCGAAATTCTCAACGTATTGACCTATGCGTCCGCCAACATCGTCTTGAATTCGCACCAGGGCAGAAGCACCGCTCCCCGAGAGCGCCGCCATGACGGCTCCGAACATTGCCACACGACGCAGCATGTAATCGAACCCCCGCCTTACGATTCGTCGTCCCTGAACTTGGTAACCGCTGTTTCGTCTCGTTCCAATAAGTCGAAAGCAGCACGCAGAATAAGTCCACTGGAAAACGTGGAGAAATGGGTCCCGCGTGACTATTCCGTCACACATTAAAGGCCGGATTTGGGGTTGCACGCTCAAAAGGCGGGCGGAAATCACGCTATTGTTATCAAGGGTTTAGTGGATTAGCGCGAATCGATCTTGCTGCGGCAAATTGCCCTTGGTTTCGCCCTGACGTTGACGCGCGAACATCGACAACCGCGAGCCGCTTTCTCACCTGCCGGGCCGGGGCGATTCCACCAGCAAATCGCAACAGTGGCAGTGCCCTCGACAGGCTCGCCACCGATGGTCAAGTATCAGGTTCTTGAGCGATTCTGCTCGACGGCGCCGAGGGCGCCTTACGGATTCGCTTGCGGTTGGAGCAACGCGTGAGCGGCGAGCCCTTGCTCAAGAGCACGATCGATGGCGAACGGCTGCAGCTTGCGGTCACCGGACCGTGGACGTGCGAATATGCCGGCGCAATCGAGCGGCTCATCGACGAGGCAATTCGGCAAGACCCTGGGTCGCGACGGATCGAAATCGATTTGCGCGGCATTGAGCGGCTCGACACGTTCGGCGCGTGGCTGGTGGAACGGCTCGTGCGCGGCTGGTCAGGAGACGGCCGTGAAACCAGACTGGTGGGTGTTGACGAACGCTACCGCGTGCTGATCGAGGAGGCGCATAAGGTCAACCGCGAACCGGCGCCCCAGCTTCCGCATCTGTCCACTATCGTTTCTGCGCTCAACAGTATCGGTGCGGCGCTCGCCGAGTTCAGCCGCTCGCTTGTGCTACTGCTGCAGATGCTGGGCGAAGTGACCGCCGCGTTATTGCGGCTGTTCATTCATCCGGGCACATTTCGGCTGACCTCGACGGTGCATCACATCGACCGGGTTGGCTGGCGGGCGGTGCCGATCATCCTGCTCATCACCTTCCTGATCGGCGCGATCATTGCCCAGCAGGGCCTGTTCCATTTCAGCAAATTCGGCGCGGATATCTACGTCGTGGACATGGTCGGCATCCTGGTGCTGCGCGAAATCGGCGTGCTGCTGGTGTGCGTCATGGTGGCGGGGCGCTCGGGTAGCGCGTACACCGCCGAGCTCGGCACCATGAAGATGCGCGAGGAGATCGATGCGTTGCGCACCATGGGGTTCGACCCCATCGAAGTGCTGATCCTGCCGCGTATCGTGGCTATCATCATTGCGGTTCCCATCCTAACCTTTCTCGGCTCGATGGCCGCGCTCTACGGCGGAGGCCTCGTGTGCTGGCTTTACGGCGGCATCGACCCGGACGTGTTTCTATCGCGGCTGCGGGAATCCATTACGCTCGATCATTTCGAGGTCGGCATGATCAAGGCGCCGTTTATGGCGCTGGTCATCGGCCTTGTGGCCTGCGTGGAAGGCCTCGAAGTGAAGGGCAGCGCGGAGTCGCTCGGCCTGCAAACCACGACTTCGGTCGTCAAATCGATCTTTCTGGTCATTGTGCTCGACGGCCTGTTCGCCATATTTTTTGCGGCGATCGAGAAATAGGCGATGGCGCAGGCAGAAAACGATGTCGTGATCCGCGTCAGAGATCTGGTGGTCGGCTTCGGCAGCGCCACGGTGCTCGATCACGTCGCGCTCGACGTCAATCGCGGCGAGATTCTCGGCTTCGTCGGCGCATCGGGCGCCGGCAAGTCGGTGCTGATGCGCACGATCATCGGTCTCTTGCCGAAGCGCGAAGGCCATATCGAGGTATTCGGCACCGATATGGGGAAGGTGGACGAGAAGGAACGGCAGGCCGTCGAGCGGCGGTGGGGCGTGTTGTTTCAGCACGGGGCGCTGTTTTCCTCGCTCACCGCGCTGCAGAACGTCCAGTTTCCCATGCGGGAGTACCTCACGATCTCCAATCAGCTGCGCGACGAAGTGGCGCTCGCCAAGCTCGAAATGGTGGGCCTGCCCCGCGATGTCGGCCCGAAGTTCCCTTCCGAACTGTCAGGTGGCATGACCAAACGGGTGGCGCTCGCGCGCGCGCTCGCGCTCGACCCCGAGATCGTATTTCTCGACGAGCCGACGTCGGGTCTCGACCCGATCAGCGCCGGCGAATTCGATCATCTGATAAGGACTATGCAACGAACTTTGGGCTTAACTGTTTTCATGGTAACCCACGATCTTGATTCGCTTTACAACGTCTGTGACCGGATTGCGGTGCTGGCCGACGGAAAAGTGATCGCTGTGGGTCCGATGGCCACAATGCTCGCCTCGGAGCATCCCTGGCTGAAAGCCTACTTCCGAGGTGAACGTGCCGCCCGGCGGCGGGCATGACCGGGGGCGGCATCGGGAGGAGGCCAACCGATGGAAACAAAAGCAAACTATGCGATCATCGGGCTGCTCGCGCTGGTGGCGATCGCGGGCGGGTTCGGTTTTGTCTACTGGTTCCAGCATACCGGCGGGGTTGGCGAACGCGCGTTCTACCGCGTCAACTTTCAGGGATCGGCGCAGGGCCTGCGGACCGGCGCCGCAGTGATGTTCAACGGCATTCGTGTCGGCGAAGTGACCGATTTGAAACTCGACATGCAGAATCCCAAGCAGGTGGCCGCCACGATCAGCATCGCGGCCGCCACGCCCATTCGTTCCGACACCAGGGCGACCCTCACGTTTCAAGGCCTCACGGGCATAGCGTCGCTCTCGCTCAGGGGCGGCGAAGCGACCGCGCCGGCGCTCACAGTGCCGTCCGGCGAGAAATTGCCGGTGATCGCGACGGATGCGGAGGCCTCGCAGGACATCACCGAACAGGCGCGTGAGGTGATGCGGAAGGTCGAGCTGGTGGTGACCGAAAATCAAGAATCGATACGCGCTGCGATCAAGAACATCGACACTTTCACCGCGGTCCTGGCACGCAATTCCGATCGCTTCGACCGCATCCTGGCCGGCGTCGAGAATTTGACCGGCGGGCCGAATAACAAGGGCGAGGTGGCGGAGACCATCCAGGCCTACCACAATCTCGCGGATAATCTCGACAAGCGCACCGCCGATATCACGACTGACGTGCGCCGAGCGGTCGGCACGCTGGAGCGAACGATCAGAACGTTCGAACGCAATCCGCAACGGCTGCTGTTCGGCAATCCGAGCGGCACCACAAATCAGCGCTGAAGGACGGCGGAAAGCGAAAAGGCGCGCCCTCTCCGGCGCGCCTTGTTATTGTTCTGCTGCGAGGCCGGTTTATTCGCCGAAGCGTCCCGAAGCATGGGCCAGCATGGTGTAGACCTTGCCGGTCTCCGACGTGAGATAGGTGCGGGCCACCACTTGGCCGCGGTCGTCGCGCGCGACCTCCTCGAGCAGGCGTTCGAATTCCGAGATGTAGCGGTCGACGGTCTGCTTGAATTCGCGATCGCCTAAGTACTTCTTGCGGATGTCGTCGAACGTCTTCTGACCCTGCATGGTGTAGAGGCGACGGGTGAATACGTTGCGCTCGCCGCGCTTATAGCGATCCCATAGTTCGGTGGCGGCGTCGTGATCGATCATGCGCGCGATGTCGACCGAGAGCGAATCCAGCGATTCGATGGTATGGCGGGCGGGCCGTTCCTCGGCGCCCCCTTCGGGCGGACGCGACGCGCGCTGGAGCAAGTCGGTAAGCCAGCCGCTGTTGCGGCCGTTGCCGGCGATATTGGGCCCCAGCGGCGGCGGTTCAGTCCGGCGGGGCGGTGCGGCGAAGCTTGCAGGTTCAGGACGTGGCGCCGCGAAGCTTGCCGGACCGGCTTCAGGGCGAGGCGGAGCGAAGCTGGCAGGCCCGGCATCGGAGCGGGACGGCATGCGCGGCGGCGCGGCCTCGGTGCGGGCGATCGTGCTGGAGAGCAGCGAATCCTCCCGCATCGGACGGCGTGCAGGCTCGGCAGCGTCGACGCCGCGGCCGTGGCGGGCAACAATGCGATTGAGTTCGGACAGCGCATCGATCTGCTCGACGATGACGCGGCGCATCTGCGCCGCGCTCTCCGCGGTCTCCTGCGGAAGTTCGAGAATGCCGCGGCGCAGCTCGGCGCGGGTGTTTTCGAGCTCCTGCTGCATCTCGGACGCCATCTGCTTCATGTCGCGCACGGTTTCGTTGAAACTCTCGATGGTGTAATTGAAGACCGCGCTGGTCTCACTGATGGTCTGTTCACGCATGTTGCGCAGCGCTTCGGTTGTGTTATCGCGCTCTTCCTTGGCGATGGTGCGCACGATCTCGAACTGCTGGCTGATGGATTGCGCGCCTTCGGTGCTCGATTCGGAAACGATGCGCGCGATCTCGCGCGCCTGGCCGGAGGCGGTCGCGAGCGTTTCATCGAGCATGCCGGAGAAGCGCCGCAGCCGCTGCTCGAGATCCTCGGTGCGGTTGTCGATGGTGGACACCAGCGCGTCGAGGGACTCGCGGCGGTCGGCCAGGGCGTTTTCGGTGCGGCGATTGCTGTTGTCGATTTGGGTGACGGCATCGAGCAAGGCCTGGCCCTGACGGTCGAATTGCGTCGCGAGCTGCGACAGGTCGTTGAGGACCTTGCTGGTGACCGTGTGGAACGAGGCGATGCGCTCGTCGATCTGGCTTGAGGCGGAGCCGCTGCGGGAGGTCAGCTCGTTCATGGTGACGACGAATTCGGACACGCGCGCGGCTAGCGAGTTCTCGACGGTGCTCATGTTCTGATGCGCGCCGCTCAAGACTTCCTGCAGCAGGGTATTGGCTTCGCTCAGGCGTTCGAACAGCGTGGTCGTGTCGGACCGCAGGATGCTGTTGGTTTCCATGATCTCGGAGACGCTGGCGGCGGCGGCCTGTTTCGACTGCTCGATCGCGGCTTGCGTGCTCTCCTGCAGATCCTTCAGCGAACGATTGACCGTGCTGGTGGCGTTTTCGCTCGCCTCGTTGATGAGACGGGCGATCTGCTGGCTGTTGTCCATCATGGTGCGAGCCAATGTGAGGCCCTGAGCCTCGATGGCCTTCACCGTGGTGTCGGTCACTTTGCTGACCTCGCTGGTGAGTTCTTTGCTCTTGGTCCCGAGCACGGACAGCAGCCCCGTGGATTTGTCATCGAGCAGCCGCGTCATTTCCGCGGTGCGCTGGTTCACTGCGGTGCTGATTTCGTTGGCCTTGCCGACGAAATTATGCGCGACCTCGTTGCTCACGCCGATCAGCATGCGATGGACTTCGCCGGCGGTCTGCTTGAGCGCATTGTTGACGCCGGACGACAGCGCGGTCAGCGCACGCTCGGCTTCGGCGGAGTTGGATTGGATCGACTGGGTCAGCTGCTCGGAGCGGGTGCCGAGCATGTCGACGGCGGCCTTGCTGTGCGTTTCGAGCTGCTTGGCCACGGCCTCGGCGCGGGTGATCAACAGCTGCTCCAGCCGGCCGATGCGCGAGTCGAGATTGTTGGCCATCTCGGCGCTGCGCGAACCGAGCGAAGTGTCGATCATCTCGATCTTGCTGCCGATGGTCTCGGACAATTTCGAGCTGTGGCCGTCGATGGTCGCGGTGACGGTGTCGATGCGCTTGTCGAGCGAGGCGATGACTTCCTTGCCGCCTTCGGCGAGGTTCTTGGCGATCTCCATGACGCGCGCGGACAGCACGTCGTTGAACGACTGGGTGCGGGTATCGACGGATTCCTGGAATAGCGCAAAACGCTGATCGAGCGCGTTGGCGACTTCGACGGTCTTGGTGGCGACGTTGGCGTTGAAGCCCTCGAGATACGTGCGCATCGCGTCGCTGACGTCCTGCGTGCGTTGGCCAAGCCGTTCGACCAGCTCGGAGCCGTAGGTCTTCACGGTGCGGTCGAATTCGACCAGGTGGCGGGTGATGAGGCCGCCGAGCGTCGACGTATCGCGCTCGATTTTTTCGGTCAGCTCGGCGCCGCTCTGCGCGATCATCTGGTCGAACGCCTGCAAGCGGGCATTGAGCAGATCCTTCACGGCATCGCTGCGTGAATTGACCACCGAAACAAGTTGCTCGGCGCTTTCGCGGAAAGTGTCGGTGACCTTGCCGCCGTGCTCGTCGATCGCGCCGGTGATTTGCGCGCCGGTCTGGGTGATCCGCGACACGACGTCGTCGCCGCGCAGGCTCAGGTCGAGCACGAGCGAATCGCCCGCGGATTTCAGCGTGTTGTTGACCTCGTCGGCGCGGGTGACGATGGTCTCGGCGAGCTGGCTCGACGTGTCGATAAGGGCGTCGGTGATCTGCTGGGAGCGGGCTTCCATGGTCTGGAGCACCGACGAGGACTTCTGGGCGAAGCCGTCGGTGACCGCATCGAGCTGCCGCTGCATCTGCGCGGTCAGATCGGAGGCCAGCTGGGTGAACTCCTGGCTGACGTGATCGGTCTTGAAATTCAGGCTCTCGTTCAGCCGTTCGCTCGCGGCCGCTATGGCGTGGCTCGTCTCCTGGCTGGTGTGTTCGAGCTTCTCCAAGAGATCGCCGCCGCGTTCGACGAGCGAGCTCATCATCGAGTCGCCGGTGCGGCCGAGCGCCACGGTGATGTGATCGCCCTTCTCCGACAGCGCCTTGGATATCTGCTGGGCGCTTTCGCTGATGCGCTCGGAGACGAGATCGGTGGTCGAGTTGATGTCGCGGGTGAGATCGAGGTGGATGCTGGAAATGGACGAGCGGATCTGCTCGGCCTGGGACGCGAGGCTGTCGCGCTGGTGCGCGAGATTTTCCACGATGCTGCGGATTCGCACTTCGTTGTCGTGATAGGTGCGCTCCAGGGTGGCGACCTCGTTGGCGACCAGAGTCTCGAGCTCTCCGGCACGCGCGAGCGCGCGCTCGACGCCGTCGCCGAGCGCCGCGACTTCGCGGCGGATTGCCTGGCCCACGCTCACGATCGATTCGCGGGCCACTTCCTCGGGCTCGGCCAGCCGCATGGCAACGCTGGCCATGGATTGCGCGATGAGGCGCAACTCCTGCGCGCGCCAAACCATGTGCGCTAGCACAAAGAAAAATGCGATCGGGGCCAGAACAAGCGCGGCAAAGCCGACCAGGGCGCCGCCGCCGGTATCGCTCTGCGTCATCGATTGAAGGCTGGGCATGTAGATTCCGGCGAGGATCAAGGCGCCGGTGACCCAGGCGAGCGCGAAGATGGTAGCGACGATGTAGGACGTGCGCGGCGGACGGTGCTGAAGACTTTGCAGGATTTGTCCGATCGACTGCCGGTCGTCGTTGGCGGCGCGACGCGCGGGGGCGGCAGGCGGCTCATCGTGGCTGGGATAGCGCGAATCGAATCGCTCATTCGCCGGGCTCGGCGTGGAAAGACCGGCCGGGCTCGCGGCGGAATACGGGCGAACATCGAGTTCCGGTTGGACATCGGGGGCGGCGCGGCTGTCCGACGATGCATTGGCGGATTCGTCGGCCGTTGTGTGGCTGCCGGAGGAAGACGCGTCCGCGTCGCGGACACTGAGCGCTTCCTGAATGGCTGAGAGCGCCGCCTCGGTCGGGTCTTGAATTTTCTTCGGAGAATTTGCCATGTCCGCCGTTGCCTCGCTGTTGCTTAGGGCCAGGACTGCAAGCTGGTTGAGGCGTGCATCAATCCGCTTGGTCGCGCCGCGCGCGCGTTGTCTTGGTGTCCCCTATCTTGTCCCGCGTGGCAGCACAGCCATGCACTTTGGGTCTTTGGCTGCCAGCCCATCATCCTATCGGCTTGGGAGACCAAAGAAAACTGCGGCGGTAAGACTTTTTTAATCATCGTTAATAAGTCAACATTAAGGACATCTAGCTTTTGACCACAACGGAATGATGAAGCCGCCAATCGCGGCGTTCCGGCCGCGATTTTGCGCGCCAATCGCAGACGCCGGTGCGCTGCGTAGGGCGCGCGGAATGTGCACCTCGCTTTGGCGATCCAGCAGCCGTTAACCACCTGCAGCCATGAGACCGATTACGGAGGATTTTCCGGCCATTCATTTACCCCGTTTTGGTCCTTCCGGGGTCAAACTCCCGGCCTAGATAGAGAGCCAAAAGGCTCCCCGGGAAGGCACAAATGATCGCACTGACACGAGTTGACGAACCAGTCTCATCGCCGCCGCTTGCTCCGCTCGCGCCGCCCATCGATGCCGCGCATCTGTCGCGCATGACGCTCGGCGACCGCAGTCTCGAGCGCGAAGTGCTCGCGTTGTTCGACCGCCAAGCCGACATGCTGCTCATGCGCATGCGCAAGGCAACGCCGGCTGTTGCCGCCGCGGCCGCGCATACGCTGAAGGGCTCGGCCCGCGGCATCGGCGCGTGGCGAGTCGCCAGCGCCGCGGAAGCGGTGGAATTGGCGGCATCCGGTCAGGCGGTGGGCGAGTTCAAGACGGCCGTCGCCGCACTCGGCACCGCAGTGGATGAGACCAAGGCCGCGATCTGCGAAATATTGCGGGCGCACTAGGCTCCGGCAGAACCGACAGGCAGCGCGGGGCGGAAGTCCCTGCGCGAGCTCTGATCGTGAGCATGATCGCTTCCGAAAAGCGGGTCCCACTTTTCGGGATCGTGTTCTCGTTTTTTCTGCTCTGGCGCGGGTGCGATCGAGCCGATAGAACAGGCGCGCCCGGCGATGAGGCCGGGCGATGTTTTTCGCGCCCGCATGCCCAAGATCACCTACATCGACAGCGCCGGCACCGCACGCACGGTGGAGGCCGTTGTCGGTTCGACCGTCATGGAGACCGCAATCAAGAACGACATTCCCGGCATCGAGGCCGAATGCGGCGGCTCCTGCGCCTGCGCCACCTGCCACGTCTATGTAGACGAGGCTTGGCGGGAGAAAACCGGCGAACCGTCGCCGATGGAAGAGGACATGCTGGATTTCGGCTTCGACGTGCGGCCGAATTCGCGGCTGTCGTGCCAGATCAAGGTGACGGAAGACCTCGACGGGCTCGTGGTGCGCACGCCCGAGCGGCAGGCGTGAATCAGTTTCCGCGGTACTTCCACTGGCTCAGGCGCGCGATGACCTCCTCGGTCAGCGGGCGCGCGCGCTTCTCCTTGCGATCGAACAGCACCATGGTGAAGCGGCCGGCGGCGGCGCAGACGTCCTTGTTGAAAATCACCTGCGCGACTTTGAACGAGGTGCGGCCGAATTCCGCTAAGGCGGTGCCGATCTCGACCGTGCCGGGCCAGCGCAGTTCATTGATGTAGTCGATTTCGGAACGCACCAGGATGAAGGTGCCGTCGGGCACGCCGATGCCGAGGTCGGGATTGCGGAACATCGCCACCCGGCCGGTCTCGAAATAGGTGGCGAACACCGCGTTGTTGACGTGACCCTGCGGGTCGAGATCGGCGAAACGGATGGTGTCGGTCGCGCGGTGCGGGTAGTCGTCGAGCCTGGGGACTGTTTTCGGCGGGCGCGATGAAGATTGATCGTTCACGAAAAGCTCTCCGCGTGGGAAGCCGTCTCCAGAGACGGCCTCGACATAGGAAGTATATTTCCGCGCATATCAAGACCGTCGAATTTTCTCTTTTCCGCAACGCCCGTGATCGCTAGACAAGCGCACATGAGCGATCCCATCAAGACCGACGTATTGATCATCGGTGCCGGCCCCGTAGGCCTGTTCGCCGTCTTCGAACTTGGCCTGCTCGACATCAAGGCCCATCTGGTCGATATCCTCGACAAGGTCGGCGGGCAATGCGCCGAGCTTTATCCCGAGAAGCCGATCTACGACATCCCCGGGATTCCGAATACCTCGGCGCAGGGGCTGGTCGATGCGCTGATGGCGCAGATCAAGCCGTTCGGCGCGCAGTTTCACCTGAACGACATGGTGGAGACGATCGAGCGCATCGGCGAGCCGGCGTTCCGCGTCAAAACCGAAATGGGCAAGGTTTTCGAAGCTAAATGCGTCGCGATCGCGGCCGGCGGCGGGTCGTTCCAGCCGAAGCGGCCGCCGATCCCGGGCATCGAAAGCTACGAGTCGAAGTCGGTTTTCTACGCGGTGCGCAAGATGGATGCATTCCGGGACAAGCGCCTGCTGATCGTCGGCGGCGGCGATTCCGCGCTCGACTGGACGCTCAATCTCGCGCCGGTCGCTGCGCGGGTGACGCTGCTGCACCGGCGCAGCGAGTTCCGCGCGGCGCCCGACAGCGTCAACAAGATGATGAATCTGGTGAACGAGGGAAAAATCGATTTCGTGCTCGGCCAGGTGGCGGGCCTCGAAGGCGAGAGCGGCATGCTGCGCGCGGCCAACGTCAAGCGCAACGATGGCTCGACGTTCCGCATCGCGTGCGACGCCATGCTGCCGTTCTTCGGGCTGACGATGAAACTCGGTCCGGTGGCGAATTGGGGCCTCAAGATGGAAGGCGAGCTGATCCCGGTCGACACCACCGCATTCGAAACGAACGTGCCGGGCATTTTCGCAATCGGCGACATCAATACCTATCCGGGCAAACTCAAGCTCATCCTGTGCGGGTTCCATGAGGCGGCGCTGATGGCGCAGAAGGTGCACCGCTACGTCTATCCGGACAAGAAACTGGTGTTCCAGTACACGACATCGTCGACGAGCCTGCAGAAGAAACTCGGCGTGGCGTCGTAGCCGCCGTCGGCACGGCAGGCGCCGCAGATTCGGCTCAACCCGGACAATATTCCTCCGCACTTTTGCCTCGCCCGCCGTCGAGCATCACGCGGGGACTCAATTCGTCGCGAGGGGAGACTGCCCATGATGATGCGCGTCATGGCCGGATGCCTGGTTGCATTGTCCGGCTGTTTGTTCTCGACATTCGCCGCTGCCGAGGTTCCGATCACGCTCGCAGCGCGGCTGGCGCAACCGGTGATGAAGGCCGGCGAAAAGCAGCACAATTATCTGCGCATAGGTCTCAACGGCTGCAAACCCGATCGCAAGACCGATCGTACGCCGGTGAACGTCGTCTTCGTCATCGACCGTTCGGGGTCGATGCAGGGCACGCGGATCGCACAAGCGCGCGAAGCCGCGATCATGGCGGTCAATCGCCTCGACCCGACCGACATCGCCTCGGTCGTGATCTTCGATGACAAAATCGACGTGCTGGTACCGGCGCAGAAGGTCATCGACCGCAAGCTGTTCACCGATGCAATCCGGCAGGTCGGCGCACGCGGCAGCACGGCGATCTATGCCGGCGTCAGCGAGGGCGCAAGCGAAGTGCGCAAGAATATGGATGCACGGCGACTCAACCGCGTGGTGCTACTGTCGGACGGCCTCGCCAATGTCGGCCCAAGCAAGCCCGATGATTTCGCACAGCTCGGCCGCGAACTGCTCAAGCAGGGTATTTCGGTCAGCACGATCGGGCTCGGCAAGGATTACAACGAGGACCTGATGCTGCAGCTCGCCAAGGCGGGCGACGGCAACCATGCATTCGCGGCCGCGCCGGACGATCTGATCAAGATCTTCAACAAGGAATTCGACGACGTGCTGGCGTCCTGCGCGCAGACGGTTTCAATCGATGTCGATCTCATGCCGGGCGCGCGCGTGGTGCGGGCGGTCAGCCGTGACGGCGAGGTGACGCCGGCGCATGCCGGGTTCCACATGAACCAGATCTATCAGGCGACCGAGCACTACATCCTGCTCGAAATCGAACTCGATGCCAAAGCGGCGGCGGCGGAGCAGAATTTCGGCCGCGTGCACGTCGCCTACACGGTGCCGGAAACCGGTGCGAAGCAAACGCTCGATGCCGCGATCCGCGGGCGCTTCAGCGCCTCCGCACAGGAGGTCAAGGCAAGCCTCGACCAGTCGGTGCAAGAAGCCGTGATCGAGCAGAACACGCGGGCGCGCGCCGACATGGCGGTTTCGCTGCGCGACAAGGGCAAGTATGACGAGGCGGCCAAATTGTTCAAAGAGAACGTCGCCGACATCAAAGCCTATATCGACAATGGCGGACGGCGCACGGCCGATCTCGACAACCTGTCGAGACAATACGAATTCTACGCCACGAACGCGCCGGCAGCAGCGCCGGCGCAATGGAACATGTACCGCAAGCAATTGCGGGCGCTCGATCTGAAGTCGGCCGGCTCACCGAGCAAATATTGATCAGCGAAAGCGCGTGCGGCCCCACGACGGTCATCCGTTGCGGGGCCATCGTTTGCTGCGATCGTTTCAGCTTTTGCGCAGATCCATGGCTGCGCGGGCGAGCAGTTCGACGATACGCGCTTCGGCTTCGGCGTCGTCATCGATCCGCTTTGAGGCGGC
Source organism: Xanthobacteraceae bacterium (assembly GCA_035501735.1). Taxonomy (GTDB): domain Bacteria; phylum Pseudomonadota; class Alphaproteobacteria; order Rhizobiales; family Xanthobacteraceae; genus PNAI01. The sequence continues at coordinate 22,368 of DATJVR010000033.1, forward strand.
TTGCCGCAGATTGTCGAACGCAGCCGCTACCAGCGGCGGCAGACGACGCTCGTCGGCCTCGCGGCCGGAAGCGCGGCGCCAGCGCGCGGCGCGCTCGCCGATCGCCGCGAGCCGGTCGAGCACGGCGTCGGCGAGGTCGCGGTTCTGCGCGAGGTAAGCCTTGCCTTCCGCGGTGATGGCGTAGAGCTTCTTGGCACCTTCGGTCTGCGCGGTGACGTAGCCCACTTCTTCCAAATAGGTGAGCGTCGGATAAACGATGCCGGGGCTCGGGCTGTACCAATCCGCCGTCTTCTCCTCGAGCAGCTTGATGATCTCATAGCCGTGGCGCGGCTGCTCGGCGATGAGCGCGAGCGCGATCAAGCGCAGATCGCCCTGCGCCAGCATGCGGCCGGCGCGCATCATGTCGTCACCGTCCATGCCGTGGTGGCCGTGACGGTGGCGGAAGCCGCGGAAGCGGCCACGCCGATGACGGCCACCGCAGCGGGGGCCATTGAAGGGCTCGTCGAAATTCTGAATGCCAAACATTGCAACCTCTCTGTATTCGATGCATCGTAAGATATATCTTTATTAGATATAATACAAGATATATCTCTAAAATCACCTAAGATATTGTATTATTTATATTTATCGCCAACTAAAGAGAGTTGAGATCGAACGCCGGAGGTTGCAATGGATATCGCAGCTGCGGCGATGAACGGCCCGCGGCGATTTTAACGCAAATCATTGAAATACGGGCACAAGCGCTTTGGTCGCATTTTTCCCCGGGAAAAAATCGCTAGCGTTCCCAGCTAGACTTAGTCGGGCCGCAATGAATGTCGAAAAGGCGGTCGGGAGGTCAGGCATGACAAGGGTTCTGCTCGGACTTCTGCTCGTTTCGGTGCTGCATGCATCCAGCGCGCGGGCGCAGAATTTGTCGGCGTCCGCTCCCGCCCCCGGGCAGAGCCAGCAGGTTCTGGTCTGCCACGACAAAGTCGCCGCGCTGTCGACCCAATTGTCGCCGCTGCAAAAGAAGCGCGTGGCTCTATGGACGGAGCGCAAAACCGTCGGAACCAGCGGCGGCGATCTGGCGAAATACAAGCTCGCGCAGCTCGATCAGGAAATCGCGCAGGTGCAGAAACAGATCGATGGCGTGAACAACCAGATCGACAGCGAAAACAAACGCTGCGATGACATGGCAGCGGCCAAGCCTGCGATCGTGCGCGCCGTCACGCCGACGCCGTCGCCAACAAAGCCCGCCGAGAAGCCGAAGCGCAATTCCCGCCGCTACTGAGCCATGTTCGTCAGCTTCTTCCATGAGCTGAAAGAAATAGGCGCACAGGTTCTCGCATTTCTAAATCATAACAAAGATGCCTTTAGTAGTCTCGGCACCATCTTTGCAGTGATTATTTTTGCATTTGCGTTTTATCAATACCGCCGCGGTGAAAGTTGGAAGAAGAGTGAGTTCATTGCAAAGCTCTATAAGGATTTTATGGATGATATGGCTTGCCGAAACGCCATGTGGATGTTGGATTGGGAAAATCGCCAAATCAATTTTGGATCAGAAGAGATGCCTATTATCGAAAATTATAATTACGGCATTCTAATCCAGTCTTTGCGAAAGCATGACGACATAGGATTTACCGATCTTGAAAAGAGAATTCGCGACACGTTCGATCGCTTTTTCATGTATATCGAGCAATTTGAACGCGCAATGCAAAATAAATTGGTCCAACCTCGACAGGTCTATCCATATTTCGCGTACTGGATTGATTTGTTAGGAGGCAAACGGCATGTGCCGTACGATGTCAGAAAATGTGTCTTAGAATATATAGAAATATATGGCATTAAAGACGTCAGGCGTTTCCTGGATCGTTGGCCTCGTTAACATTCCATGTTCGTCAGCTTCTTCCATGAGCTGAAGGCCGCCGGCGTGCCGGTGACGCTGCGCGAATATCTCACGCTGATGCAGGCGATGGAGGCGGATGTCGCGGGCCGGCGGGTGGAGGATTTCTATTATCTCTCGCGCACGGCGCTGGTCAAAGACGAACGCAATCTCGACAAGTTCGACCGCGTGTTCGGTCAGGTGTTCAAGGGGCTCGCATTGCTCGAAGACGCGCTCGCCGCCGAAATCCCGGTGGAATGGCTCAAGAAGCTGGCGGAGAAATATCTCAGCGAGGAAGAGAAGAAACAGATCGAGGCCATGGGCGGGCTCGACAAGCTGCTCGAAACCTTGCGCAAGCGGCTGGCCGAACAGAAGGGCCGCCATCAGGGCGGCTCGAAATGGATCGGGACGGCGGGCACGTCACCGTTCGGCGCGTTCGGCTACAATCCGGAAAGCGTGCGCATCGGCCAGGACAAGAACCGCAATTTTCGCGCGGTGAAGGTTTGGGACAGGCGCGAGTTCAAGGATTTCGACGATGCGGTCGAGCTCGGCACGCGCAACATCAAGCTCGCGCTGCGACGCCTGCGCAAATTCGCGCGCACCGGCGCGCCCGAGGAGCTCGATCTGCCCGGCACGATCAAGGAGAGCGCGCACAAGGGCTACATCGACATCCTGATGCGGCCGGAGCGGCACAATGCGGTGAAGGTGCTGTTGTTCTTCGACGTCGGCGGGTCGATGGACTGGCACATCAAGGCGACGGAGGAATTGTTCTCGGCCGCGCGCGCGGAATTCAAGCACATGGAGCATTTCTACTTCCACAATTGCCTGTACGAGCGCGTGTGGAAAGAAAACCGCCGGCGCTGGCAGGAAACCACGCCGACCTGGGACGTGCTGCATACCTATCCGCACGACTACAAGGCGATCTTCGTGGGCGATGCGTCGATGAGCCCCTACGAGGTCATGGCGCCGGGCGGCTCGGTCGAGCATTTCAACGAGGAGGCGGGCGCGGTCTGGATGGAGCGCGTCGCGCGCACCTATCCGGCCTGCGTGTGGCTCAATCCGGTGCCGGAACACGAATGGGACCATGCGCAATCGATCCGCATTGTGCGGCAGCTCATGGGCAACCGCATGTATCCGCTCACGCTCGAAGGATTAGATCGGGCGATGCGGGAGCTGGTGCGGTAGAAGTTCGGCCGCGAACTATTAATAACGAACGATAATCCACTCCCGCAACCAAATAATGCCTTCGTTCATCTCAATGCATTCTAGGGACAGTAGGCGATTAACGGCTTCATCAAATGCCTTTCTGGAAAATGGAAGTCCGCAAGTCTTCGCTAATGCTTCTGATTTTGAAAATGCTTCGTCCTCTGGAATCTTGTTCTCATGATTGCGATGGGTCCAAAGTGAGTAGAGTACAAATGCGTCTTTTTCTTCTATTTCAATAGTTGCCGTATTACAAAGCTTCATCCAAATATACAATGCTGCGAAAGGAATTAGCCATTGCTGTCCGGCCGCACCCGCCCCAGCGAGAGTCACGTCAGGAACTAGTTCGAGCAGTTTTCGCCAGTTGAGTCTTATATTTCCTGGCTTCCGCGATTTTGTGCCTCCACGTCCCATTCTAGACATCACCATCATTTCCATGACGAGAGGGGGATCCAATGGTGTCGTGACGCTGACAAAGCCTTCCATCAATTTCTTTCTTTTCGTAGAGTCCAATTCCGTGTGCGCTTCGCTAAAGATCGTCAGCAGCGCTTCGATTTCTTTTTGCTTGGCTATCCGAGCCGTATTGTCGGGTGTGTATTCCATTTGGGTTTCCAGAGGGTCTACTCCAACTCCACCCGCAAATTCCGCCCTACCGCGCTCGCCGCGCGGCGCAATGTCGAAAGCGTCACCGACGGATTGTCCGGATCGAGCAGGCGGTCAAGCTGGCGCCGGCTGGTCCTCATGCGGGCGGCCATCTCGCTTTTGCTCAAACCCTGTTTGTCCATTGCGACCTTGATCTGGTCGGCAATGATCTGCTTGACCGCTTCGTCCTCGGTCTCCGCGAGAATACCGTCTTTGCCGAGAAACTCATCGAACGTCTCGCTGCGGTCGATATGACCTTTCTTCCTTTTTCGTCTCATTCCTCGATCTCCTTCTTGCGCCCGAATGCAAGTTCGATGTCTTGCTTGGGCGTCTTCTGCGTCTTCTTCTCAAATCCGTGCAGCAGCACCATCTCGCCGTTCTTGATACAAAAGATCACGCGCGCGATGCGGCCGCCGGTGAGATCGCTGCGAACCTCCCATAAGCCGCGTCCTAGTGGACGGCAGTAGGGCATTCCGATCGGCCAGCCGAACTCGACCTTCTGGATGTCGCGTCCAATCACACGCCGATCATCCTTCGTCAGCGCGAGCAGCCACTCACGCACCGGTCGTCTGCCGGCCGCAGTCGCGTAAAAGCGGCCAGCAATCTTCTTCGAACGGTCAATTAAAGCGCAATTGTGTCAAAAATGGCACGTCCATGCAAGCTCAAGGATTGGGCGCGCAATCGGCCCACTTGAATGCCAAAAAAAGTGAATGGCCGGAACGAGCCGGGCCATGACGATGTTGGAATCCCGCCGCGATGCGGGAGCTGGTGCGGTAGCCGTCTCTCGAAATTATGCCGCTTGGGCCGATGACGCCTTCGGCGTCGGCAGGTCCTGGCTGAGCTCGGTCGTCGGCTGCGCCGGTGCTTCTTCCGCCGGAGCCGGCTGGCCGGTTGACGGGCGATATTGCAGGGTCGAGAGTTCCTGCAGCAGGCGGGCAATGTCCTTGCGTCCGGCTTCCACCGCGCCTTCGGCCATGGTGCGCGCGATCTGTTCGCGCTGAAGCTTGGCGTTGAGGATTTCGATCTCGGCGTCGTTGGCTTGGCGGCCCGCCTTGATCTCGCCTTCGAGCAACTGGATGCGCTCTTCCAGCGAAAGAATGTGCTCCTGCGCGCGGTTATAGGCATTCTCGCGCGTCGTCACGGCCTTGGTGAGCAGCTCGTTCTGCTCGGAGAGCGACGCGCGCGCTTGCTCGAGCTCCTTGATCTTGGCGTTGCGCTCGGACAGCGCCTCTTCGATCAGGCCGAGTTTTTCTCCTACCATGGCGTGGGTGCGGTTTGAATCGGACAGCCGACGGTCGAAAGAGCGGATCTCCTCGGCGCGTTCCAACAGGCTCTGGCGCGCTTCATCAAGAAGCTTCTCGGTCAGCGTGGCGCGGGCCTGCAAGGTCTCGTAATTGGTGCGGTGCGCGCTGATTTCATTCTGATGCTTTTGATTGATGTCGTCGAGCTCGCTTGCCAGGCGATGCCGTTCGGCCTGAGCTTCGGCCAAGGCTTGCTCGGCCTTCTGCAGCCGGCTCTGCGTGGAGGAATGCGCCTTGTCGGTGTCGAGCAGCCGCTGCGATACATTATTGAGTTCGGTGTAGGATTTTTCGAGCGAGTCTTTCAGCGTGGCGCGCTCCTTGTCCGTCACCAGGAATTTCTGGCGAAGCGCCTCGCATTCGCTTTCGAGCTGGACTGCGCGCTTGTCGGTCTGCGTCATGCGCTCGCCGAGACGCCGCTGCTCGTCGTGGGACTGCTGCAGATCGGCGGCCTGCTGCTGCACGCGGCGCTGGAGATCGGCGACCTGCGCGCGGCGCGCGGCCAGCTCCGCGGTCTGCTCGGTGCGCGTGGCCTCGCCGGCACTCAGTTTCTGCTGGGCGACCGTTACGGCTTCGCGCAGGCGGGAGCATTCGTTCTCCAGCGTCGCGACTTTGCGCTCGGCGGTATCCAACTCGACGCGCAGCTTGTTGCTGGTGATGCGGATATTGTTGAGCGCGCCTTGCAGGCCGATCTTCTCGGCCTTTGCCTCTTCGAGCGCGCGCAGCGTCTTGCTGACCGGATCGACCAGCGCATTGATCGAGCGCTTGATGGTCTCCAACTCGCTGACCTTGTGCTCGGCATCGATCAGCAGATTGCGGACGCTCTCGTTCTCCTCGCCGAGCTGACTGGCAACGGGAAGAAACAGCTCGTTATCAAGCTCGATGATGTTCTTATCCGAGGGTTTGGGCTCGGCCGGTTGCGTGCCGGGCGCAGCGGCGCTGGACTTGCCGCCGAAAAAGCTGCCGCTCTTGCTCATGAAACCACACTCCTCCGTGCCGATACGCCCGGCAGAGGCGACGCCGAATCACTCGTATTTTAGCGCGAACTTAACCTTGCAACGGCGGGACAACGAGCGGCCATGGTACCTAAACAAGGCACCCAGCACATCAAAATAAATTCCATTGTTAATTCCATTGTTATTGAATTGTCGAAAAACTCGCCCAAACCGCGAGATTATTGAGTAAGCAGAAGTCCATAGGATCGGTGACCGTTTGCTGCGCCGTGCCGGGCGCAAGCGACAGCTTGTGCAGGAGACGGCAATGCAGTCGTCCGATTCGATGGGTTCCTATATCAAGCAGCGGAAGTCGCCACGGCGGCGTGAAAACCGCCCGGCGTGGATCGACCGCAATAACGGCGAGCCGCTGCTGGATTGCATGATTTGGGACGTATCGGAGGCGGGTGTGCGCATCACAATCGATACGCCGTCCAGCGTGCCGTACGAATTCCAGCTGGTGCTGAGCAAAGACGGCAAGGAGCGCCGCCGCTGCCAGGTGATTTGGCGTTCGGCCGAGCAGATCGGGGCCTGCTATACGGCGGTGCCCGCCTGACACGCGGGCCGCCGTGCCCGCTATCCTTCCAATCCACAGTAGCGCGCGAGCGAGACCGCTAGCTCGAGCAGTGCCTCGTCGCCGCCCGCCCAGCCGATGAACGACAGACCGGCCGGGCAACCCGATACCGTGCCCACCGGCAACGTGACCTGCGGCAGGCCGGACAGTCCCGCGATGCAGGTGAGGCGCATGACGCGCACGCGAAAGGATTCGAGCGCGTCGGCCGGCGTATCGATCAGCGGCGCGATGCAGGGCGCGGTGGGGATCGCGAGTATGGTGCCTGGCTGAACGCTTGCGCGCAGCTGCGCGTGCGCGGTCTTGTGCACGCCGCGCGCCGCCTCGGCATCGGCCTTGGTCACGGTCGCGGCGAAGGCCATGCGCTCCTTGATGCCGGGGCCGAGTTTCGGTTTCGCCGCGGTGATGAAGGTGCCGTATTGCTGCCAGGTCTCGTAGGCCTGAACGATCCGGAAGGCGTCGCGCCACGCATCGAAACCCGCGGGTGCGATGCGCCCACGTTGCGGGGCGGGCAGGGCAGACGCGGCGCGTTCGATGAAGGCGTTCATCAGCGTCACGAGTTCGGGGTCGGCTTGCGCGAATGCGTCGTCGGCAATGATCAGCCGGGCGATCGGCGAGGCAACGTGTGCGCGGTCGAGCAGGACCGCGCCGATGCGACGAAAAATTCCCGGGCCGTTGGCGAACCAGCCGGCGGTGTCGAACGTCGGCGCCATCGCCATGCCGCCCGTGAGATCCACGCGGCCGTGCGTCGGACGAATTCCGTAGAGGCCGCAGAACGACGCCGGGATACGGACCGAGCCGCCGGTATCGCTGCCGAGCGCGAAGTCGCAGGCATTCGCGGCCGTGGCGGCGGCTGATCCGGAGGACGAACCGCCGGGCAGTCGCTTTGGTGCCCGCACATTCGGCGGCGTCCCATAGTGGGCGTTGGCGCCGCTCACGCTGTAGAAAAATTCGTCGCAGATGGCTTTGCCGATAACGGTTGCGCCGGCATCGTGCAGGCGTTGCACGGCGGCGGCGTGAGTCGTTGCCGGTTTCTGCGCCGCAAGCCAATCGGGGCTGCCGCCGCCGGTGCGCGTACCGGCGATGTCGTACAAATCCTTGACCGCGCAGGTGAGGCCGGCGAGCGGACCCGACGGTGCGCCGGCGATCGGCGACTTCACATCATGCGGGACGAAAAAGCCGCTCAGAGTTGGTCGCTTGAGCATGATCTATCCCGAACACCGGTTCCCATTTTTCGGGATCATGCTCTCTTTTGGGTGAGATACCAGTCGAGGATTTTCTCGCCGGTCCAGCAGGCGACGCCGGGGCGCGACAGAATCTCCTTGAAGGCGCGCTCGACGTAGGCGGTACGATGAGCAACCCCGGAAATGTAAGGATGCACCGAGATCGACATGATCTTCGCGCGCTCGGCGGATTCCTTATAGAGGCATTCGAAAGCGTCGATGGACCGGCGGAAGATCTGATCGGACGTGTGGTTCTGCAGCATCATCGCGACGATGTCGTGCTGCTCGAAATTATAGGGTAGCGCCACCATCGGCTTGTGCGTGGTTTTCAGCGTCACCGGCTCGTCGTCGAGCGACCAGTCGCCGATGTATTCGATGCCGGCCTCGGAAAGATAATCGACCGTGTCGTAGGTCTGCGTCAGGCCGGGGCCGAACCAGCCGCGCGGGCGGCGGCCCCAGAACTTCGCGATCACATCGATTGTCTTCTTAATCACCGCGCGCTCGTCGTCGACCTTGTGCATGGGCATCTGCTCGTAGCTGTGCGCGTTGAGCTCCCAGCCGGCGTCCGCGCAAGCGCGGATCACCTGCGGGTAGGTCTCGCAGGTGCGGGCGTTGATGGCGACCGTCGGCGTTATTTTCAGCGCGTCGTACACCCGCTTGATGCGCCAGATGCCGACGCGCATGCCGTACTCGTGCCAGCTCCAGTTGGGATGGTCGGGCAGCATGGGCTGCCCCTGCGGCGGCGAGATCACCGTGCGCGCCATCGGCCGCGAGATGTCCCAATGTTCGAGCGAAACGACCGGCCAGACGATCAGACGGAGTCCGTCGGGAAGCTTCAGCGGCGGCCGGCCTTCAATCGGTGAAAAAGGGAGACGTTCGCGCGGCTCCATCGGCATGTCCTTCTGGGTTGAATGTCGCGGCGGGTAGCTGAACGGCAAAGTGTCGCGGATTGCGTGCAGTGTCAAACCTGCGACCGGCCTGGAAAAATCGCGGCCGGGAAGCTAGTTTGCGGCAAGCAAAGCGAGGGAGGGCGTCATGGCTGCAATTCATCGAACGAGGTACGAATTCAAAGGTCCATGGATTGCCGGATTGATGCTGTGTGCGCTTATCGCCGCGGCGCCGCGTGCGAACGCCGAAGATTATCCCACACGCTCGGTCAAGATCATCGTGCCGTTCCCGGCCGGCGGCACGGCGGACGCCATGCCGCGGGTCGTTGCCGATTGGCTCTCGCGCAAATGGGGCCAATCGGTCGTCATCGAAAACAAGAGCGGAGCCGGCGGCAATGTCGGCGCGGAGGCTGCGGCCAAGTCCGATCCGGATGGTTACACGCTGCTCTCGGCCCCGCCCCCGCCGCTGGTGATCAACCAGAACCTCTATCCCAAGCTCGGCTTCAATCCGTTGGACTTCATTCCGATCGTGATCATGGGTCGGGTACCCAATGCCCTGCTGGCAAATCCCGACAAGGTCAAAGCCAACAGCGTTCCGGAATTCATTGCCGCCGCAAAACAAAATCCCGACAAGATTTTCACTTCCGCGACGCAAGGCAACGGCACGACATCGCACCTGACATCGGCCATGTTTGCGTCGATGGCGGGAATAAAGCTGCAGCATGTGCCCTATCGCGGCGCGGCGCCGGCGTTGAACGATCTTCTCGCCGGCAGCGTCGACATCATGTTCGACAACCTCGGCGTTTCGCTGCAACAGGTGAAGGCAGGAAAGCTGAAGCTGCTTGGCGTCGCGTCAGGCAAACGACTTGCCTCGCTGCCGAATGTGCCGGCCATCGCCGAGACACTGCCGGGATTCGAAGCCTGGGCTTGGTTTGCGATCGTGGCGCCGCCCAAAACACCGATGGCGATCGTGGCGAAGATCAACGCGGACGTGAATGAAGCCTTGCGCGATCCGGAAATCCGCAAACGTTTCGAGATCGGCTTTTCGGCCGAAATCGTCGGCGGCACGCAGCAGGCGACGGCCGCCTATTTCAGCAAAGAGGTCGCTTTTTGGGGCAACATCATCAAGACGGCCGGCGTGAAGATCGAATAAGGCGACACAAGCCTGTTCCACATTGAGGAACGGCGTATCGAATATTGGAACGACAATGCGGACGCGCTATGAATGCGCGTCCGATGGCTGAATCCACCGACATTTTCGGGAGAGGCGTGACGCTGTGGTCGCGCTCGTTCGCATTCTATTGGTGCGCGCGCACGTCGACCAACGGCGCCTACCAGATGCAGGCGGTGGCGGTCGGCTGGCAAATCTACGAACTGACCAATAATCCGTTCGACCTTGGTCTCGTCGGTCTGGTGCAATTCATTCCGATCGTCGTGTTGTCGCTGCTGATCGGGCAGATCGCCGATCATTACGACCGGCGCGTGGTGGTGCGAGCCTGCCAGATCGCGAAAGGACTGGCGGCGCTGGCGCTTGCGATCGGCACGTTCGGCGGATGGCTCGGTCGCGACTCCATTCTGACAATACTTTTCGTCAGCGGCGTGGCGCGCGCGTTCGAAACGCCGACCATGCATACGCTCGTGCCCGGTCTGGTGCCGAAGGAACTCTTGCCGCGTGCGATCGCGGCCGCTGTCACCGCGACGCAGACCGCGATCATATGCGGGCCGGCGCTCGGCGGACTCATTTACTTCTTTGGTGCGACCGCTGTGTATTCGACCTGCGCAGCGGCGTTTTTTGCGGCGAGCATTTTGATCAGCATGATCGAGTTGCAGTCGGCGCCGCCCGAAAGAAAGCCGGTCACCTTGGAAACCGTGCTCGCGGGCTTTGCCTATATCCGCGGTCGACCCATTCTGCTGGGCGCGTTGCTGCTCGATCTGCTCGCGGTGCTGCTCGGCGGCGTCACGGCGCTGCTGCCGATTTTTGCGCGCGATATCCTGCAGGCCGGGGCGGCCGGGCCGTTCGTGCTGGGACTGTTGCGCTCGGCGCCGGCGGTCGGCGCACTCTCGATCTCGGTCGTGCTCGCCCACTATGCTCTCGACCGCCATGTCGGCCGCATCCTGTTTGCGGCGGTGATCGCCTACGGCTTGTCGGTCGTCGTGTTTGCGCTATCGGCGTCGCTCGTGCTCTCGCTTGCGGTGTTGACGATCTACGGCGCGGCGGATGCGATCAGTGTGGTGATCCGCCATTCGCTCGTTCAGACGCGCACGCCGAACGAAATGCTCGGGCGGGTGATGGCGATCAATTCGCTGTTCACCGGCACCTCCGGCTCGCTCGGGGAGTTCCGCGCAGGCGCCGTTGCGGCTTCGTTCGGGGGCGTGGCTTCTGCGTTCATCGGAGGTGCCGGCGCGCTTGTGGTCGCGCTCGTCTGGCTGCGGCTGTTCCCGGAACTCTATCGCGTCGATACGATCGCGCCGAAGCAGAATTAGGGCCGCTCCTCGTCCTTGCGGTTCGGATCGTCGTAGCCGTGCCGGCTCGAGTAGAACACGAGCGCCATCAGGCCACAGCCGATGACGAGCGAGAAAAAGATGCCGAGCCCCATGGCAACATAGAGGCCGGCAGGCATGTCCGGACCTTCGAGTGCGGTGAAGGAGCGTGCCGCGAACCAGAGCGCGGCTGCCAGCAACGCCAGGAGAGGGATGACCACGGCAAACTTGCGCATGATTCACATATGGGCAAGCCGAGTCCGATTGCCAGTTGCCGCGCGGATGGCAGCGACGCCGGTTGGAATCAGCGCCGTACGACCAGCACGGAACACGTTGCGTAACGCACAACGTGGCCGGCTTCCGAGCCAAGGAAATAGGTGCGCACGCCGGTGCGGTGCGAGCTCATGACGATGAGGTCGGCGTGCATCGATTTCGCCTCGTCGAGAATCTCGTGATAGATGACGCCCTGACGCACGACGGTCGAGATCCGTTCGGCTGGCAGGCCGGTTTCCTTGGCCACGATGTTCAGAGCATCCTCGGCGGACCTGCGCTGCTGCGTGTCGAAGTCCGGCGGCACATATTCGGCCAGCATCACCGGGGTCAGCGGCAGCACATTGATCAGCCGCAGCACGCTGTTCGCGGTACCGGCGATCATCAGCGCGGTCTGGATCGCGGGCTTGGCAAGATTGGGATCGGCAAGATCGATCGGAACGAGGATGCGATTATACATGGGGCCTCCCGCGGTTCGGCTTCCGCGCCTCTAGTCGGTCGCCGCCGCAAGTGAGCGCGGGCTGATGAAATGGTCAAGGCGTCCGGCATGGGCGTGCACGCGGGACCAATCGTCAAGCGCAAAATCGATCACCACGAGGCCGGAAGTGGGGAATTTCTCCTTGAGCCGCCGGCGGGCTTCGACGTCGCCGGAGGCGATGAGCATGGTGGCGAGATCCTGCAGGCCGGGATTGTGGCCGACGATGAGAAGCGTGTGCACGTCGGCTTTGCATTCCTTGATCACCTTGAGGATCGCCTGCGGACTGGCCTCATAGATGCGATCGTCGTAGGCGACCGGAGGGGCCTGCGCGAAGGTGCCGGCCAGCAGCTTCCATGTCTCGCGCGTTCTCGCCGCGGTCGACACGATGGCGCGCTCGGGGATGAAGGCGTGGTGGACCATGTAGGCCCCGAGCTTCGGTGCATCTTCACGGCCACGCGCGGCAAGCGGCCGATCGAGGTCGCTTGCGCCTGGTCGCCCGCGTTCCGATTTGGCGTGGCGCAGCAAAAGCAGGCGGCGCATGCATGTTCTCGCGGTGTACTGCTAATTCAGTTCAGGTCGGTTGCCGTCATCCCGCAGTCTAGCATAGGTTCGGCGCCTGAAAGTCAAATCGGCGCCAGCGAGGCGAGATGGGGCCAAAGGAAACCACCGACTACGGCGGCAGCTGGTACGAAGCGACCATGGTCGCGGCTCCGCCGCGCGGGAAGCTCACGGTCGACCTCGACGTCGATGTCTGCGTGGTCGGCGCGGGCCTCGCCGGCCTCACGGCCGCACTCGAAATCGCGCGGCGCGGCCATTCCGTGGTGGTGATCGAGGCGCGTCGCGTGGCGTGGAATGCCTCCGGTCGTAACACCGGCTTTGTGTTGCCGGGATTTGCCGCGCATGCGAAGACCATCATCGAGCGGGTCGGGCTGGCGCAGGCCAAGGCGCTGTGGGCGCTTTCGGAGATCGGATTCAACTACGTGCGGGCGGCCGCGCGCGACATGCCGCATATCCAGCTGCGCGACGGCGGATGGCTCAATGTCTTCAAGTTCGATGACGAGGCCGATACCGCGGACTACGTCAAATTGCTTGCGCAAGACCTCGGCGCCGCGGTGGAAGCCTGGCCGGCCGAGCGCGTGCGCGAAACGCTTCGAAGTCCGCTTTATTTCGGGGCGGTGCATTATCCGAAGGCATTCTCGCTTCATACGCTCAACTACGCGCTGGGACTGGCGGTTGCAGCGGAAGCCGCCGGCGCGCGCATTTTCGAGGAAACGCCGGCGATCGAAATCGACCCCGCAGGCGTGCGGAAACGCATCGTCACACCGAGCGCGCGCGTGCGATCGGCCCATGTGGTGCTCGCCAGCAACGTCCACATCGGGCGTGTGATGCCGAAGATCGCGCATACGCTGTTGCCGATTTCGACCTATGTGATCACTACGGCGCCGCTCGGCGAGCATTTGCGCGAAGTCATCACCTATCCGGGAGCCGTGAGCGACACCGAGCTCGCGGATAGTCATTACAGGGTGGTCGACGGCGATCGGCTGATGTGGTCGGGGGGATGCACGATCTGGCGCGGCAATCCGCAACGTTACATCGCGCCGCTTGTCGCCGACATTCGCCGCGCCTATCCGCAGCTTGGCGAGGTCGCGGTGGAATATGCGTGGAGCGGCACGCTCGGCAACACCGTGCATCGCATGCCGCAGATCGGAGAATATGCGCCGGGCTTCTGGCTGCTGAGCGGTTTCGGCGGACACGGGATCAATACCACGGCCATGGGCGGCGAGTTGATCGCGCGGGCAATCGTCGAGGACGACCAGACCTGGCGGCAGTTCCTGCCGTTCGAACTGGTTTGGGCCGGGGGGCTGCTCGGGCGGGCGGCGATGCAAGGCTATTACTGGGGCTATCGCGCGCGTGAACAATGGAAATCGAAAGCCGCGCGCAAACGCCGGCAACAGCCTGAAATTTCCTCCAAGCGTGCCGCCGCGGACACACCTCGGTCAATCGCGCCGGCGGCAAAAAGCTAATTTTATCAGCTCGTTATAATGCATCGCCGGACTCGGCATGGAGCGGTGAACAGTCCGCGCCATGGTAGGTAAGCCGGTCAAAAGCGTGGTAACCATTGGTTTAGAGAGAGCTGGTCAGAACTTTAATAGGATCTCTCGTAAGGTTCGTGGTTTGGGGGCTATCGTATGCTGCGACGGGTCGGAATTCTGGCAATTGTTCTCAGCGCCGTGTCGTCGGCGGCGATGGCGGTCGATCAGTCGGCCGCGGGTTATTGGACCGTGGTCATCGGCGGCGAGGGGCGCATCACGCCGCGCTGGCAAGGCTCGGACGGTAATTACATCTTTGTGCCGACGCCGTTTCTCGACATTCGCAAGGCTGGTACGCCCGAACATTTGTACGGCGCGCGCGACGGATTTGGCATCGCGCTCTTCGACAACGGCGCGCTGCGCATCGGTCCGGTCGGCAAGATCCGCCTGCCGCGCAAGGAAGGCGATGACAGCAAGCTGACCGGATTGGGCGACGTCGGCACCGCGTATGAAGCCGGCGTGTTCGTGGACTACTACTGGGGGCCATGGCTGCGCACGCGCGCGGAAGTGCGCCAAGGCTGGGGCGGGCATGACGGCATTGTCTCCGACATTACGGCCGACTTCATCGGGCACGTCTCTCCACAGTTGACGCTGTCCGGCGGACCGCGCATCACCTTCGCCAGCACGCGCGCGACCGCGCCCTATTTCAGCATCACACCTGCACAATCGGCCGGCTCCGGCCTACCGGTGTTCGATGCCAAGGGCGGTGTGCGCTCGATCGGTGCGGGTGCGCAGGCGCGCTATCTGTGGAATCGGCAATGGGGCACGCATGTGTTCGTCGAATACGAGCGCCTGGAGGGCGACGCGAAAAACTCGCCGCTGGTCAGTCTGCGCGGTTCGCCCGATCAATGGACGTTCGGGTTCGGCATCACCTATGCCTTCGACGTGAAGGCGTTGTGGTGAGCGGCATCAATTCGACCGTCAGCGCCCCTCGCGCCGGGTCATAAACGCCAAACGTTCGAACAGATGGACGTCCTGCTCGTTCTTGAGCAGCGCGCCGTGCAGCGGCGGGATCAGTTTCTTGGGATCGCGCTCGCGCAACGTCTCCGGGCCGATGTCCTCGACCAGCAGCAGTTTCAACCAGTCGAGCAGTTCCGAGGTCGAGGGCTTTTTCTTCAAGCCCGGCACCTCGCGTACCTCGTAGAACAGCTTCAGCGCTTCCGAAACCAGCCGCTGCTTGATGCCCGGAAAGTGCACCTCGATGATGGCGCGCATGGTGTCGGCATCCGGGAAGCGGATGTAGTGGAAGAAGCAGCGCCGCAGGAAGGCATCGGGCAGCTCCTTCTCGTTGTTCGAGGTGATGATCACGATCGGGCGGCGACGGGCTTTGACCGTCTCGGCGGTTTCGTAGACGAAGAATTCCATGCGATCGAGTTCGAGCAACAGGTCGTTGGGGAATTCGATGTCGGCCTTATCGATTTCGTCGATCAGCAGAACCGGGCGCGCGTCGGCGACGAAGGCGTCCCACAATTTGCCGCGTTTTATATAGTTGCGGATGTCGTGAACGCGCGCATCGCCGAGCTGGCTGTCGCGCAGGCGTGATACCGCATCATATTCGTAGAGACCCTGCAGCGCCTTGGTGGTCGACTTGATATGCCATTCGATCAGCGGAGCGCCGATAGCCTTCGCGATTTCCAGTGCGAGCACGGTCTTGCCGGTGCCGGGTTCGCCTTTCACCAGCAGCGGCCGCTCGAGCGTGATGGCAGCATTGACGGCGACCTTGAGATCGTCGGTTGCGACGTAACCGCTGGTGCCTTCGAAGCGCATAGTGCCCTCGCGCGAGAGCGCGGACCTTAGTGAGCGGCCATGACATGAGCAAGGCGCCAGGCGAACGGCAAATTCTGCCGGGCGAAGGCGCTTCCTGCCGGGTCAGGCGCCTCGCCGTTTCGTTATAAATGCTTGATTATTCACATCATTATCCATGGCGCACGGTTTGCAACGGCCCTGACGGATGTGTGTCCGCCGGCGCGCGTATTGCGTCCGGCCGTTCGGATTTGGAGACGATGTCATGGGTATCTTCGACGCTCTTACCACCGCTGTGTCAGGCCTGGGCGCGCAGGCGTACGCTCTGCAAAATATATCCGGCAATATCGCGAACTCGCAGACCACCGCCTACAAGCGCATCAACACCAGCTTCGAGGATCTCATCGGCGATAACCTGCCGAGCAAACAAATCGCCGGCGGCGTGCTGGCGAGCTCGGTGCCGACCAACAACGTGCAGGGCGATCTGCAGAACACGTCGACGCCGACGTTCATGGCGATCAACGGCAACGGTTATTTCATCGTGCAGAAGCCGGCGGATTTCTCCGGCGGCCAGCCGGTGTTCGGCGGCGTCAACCTCTACACGCGCCGCGGCGACTTCCAGCAGGACAAGAACGGCTTTCTGGTGAATCAGGCCGGATATTACCTGATGGGCATTCCGGTCGATCCGACCACCGGCAATCCGGTGGGCAGCGTGCCTACGGTGCTGCAATTCACCAATAACCTGATCCCGGCGCAGGCGACGACGCAGATCCAATACAACGCCAACCTTCCGAGCGATCCGATCACGCCGAACACGACAGCCGGCTCGCCCACATCCAATTTGCTCGATCCCGCGACCTTCACGTCCAATCCGACCGTCGGCGCGGCAACGGCCGCTGTGCTCACCGGCGCTAACGGAACATTCAACGACGACATCGTCGGCCCGCCAATCAATGCGAGCCTGGATGCGGCGGTCGGCGGAAAATCGATCACCGTGACGGTCGGCAACAATCCGCCCACCACCATCAATTTTGCGGCCAACGGCAACAGTCTGGCGGCCCTGCAAACCGCCTTGAAGGCGGTGCCCGGTGTCAATGCCGGCGCGACCTCGGTGGTCACCGGACAAGCCGGCGCCAACAACGG
>DATJVR010000034.1:0-85568 GCA_035501735.1 Xanthobacteraceae bacterium
CATCGGCATCGACATCGGCAGCTCGACCTCGCATCTCCTGTTCGCAAAAGTGCTGCTGGAGCGGCAGACCCAGGGGCTGTCGAGCCGCTTCGTGGTGGTGCACCGCCAGGTGCTGTGGCGCTCGCCGATCATGCTCACCCCGTTCCTACCCGATGGCACGATCGACGCGGCGGCGCTCGGCGCCTTCATCGAGGGGGCCTACCGCGACGCCGGCATCACCCGCGCCGATGTCGACAGCGGGGCCGTGATCCTCACCGGCGAGGCGATCAAGAAGACCAACGCCCAGGCGATCGACGAGCTGTTTGCGGCCGAAGCCGGCAAGTTCGTCTGCGCCACTGCGGGTCACAAGCTCGAATGCACGCTTGCGGCGCACGGCGCCGGCGCCGTCAAGCTGTCGGCCGAGCGCGACCAGTGCATCCTGCATGTCGACATCGGCGGCGGCACCACCAAGCTCGCGCTGATCAAGAACGGTGAATTGCTTGCGACCATGGCGATTGCGGTCGGCGGGAGGCTGATCGTCGAAGGTGAGCATGGGCTCACGCGCATCGAGGAGCCCGCGATTGAATTGGCGCGCAGCCTCGGAATTGAACTGAAACTTGGGCAGAAGCTTTCGTCTGATGGCCGAACGCGGATCGTCGCGCGCATGAGCGAGCTCATTGTCGATGCCATGAACCGCGCACCGCCGGATGCACTCTTCGGGCGACTGCTGGTGACCGAGCCGTGGCCACGACAGCTTGCCGACATGCCGATCGATGCCGTCACGTTTTCAGGCGGCGTCGCGGAATATCTCTATGGCCGCGAGCCGGAGAAATTCGGCGATCTCGGATTCGATCTTGCCCATGAGCTGCGGCAAACCCTCGCGCATAAGGGCGTTGCCGGCGCGATATGGGATCCTGGACAGGGCATCCGCGCAACCGTGATCGGGGCGGCGCAATTCTCGGTGCAGACCAGCGGTAACACGATCATGATTTCGGATCGGAAACTGCTGCCGCTGCACAATTTGCCGGTGCTGCCATGCCGCTTCGATCTTTCCGGCCAGATCGACGCTGATACCGTGGCGGCGCAGGTGCGGGAGGCGCTCGCGCAATCGGATTTGATTGATGATGCGGATGCCATTGCGTTGGCGTTCCGGTGGCAGGGCGAACCGTCGCACACGCGGCTTGCGGCTCTGGCGAGAGGACTATGCGGTGCGTTGCCGAAGTCGGTTCAGGCCGGGGCGCTCGTCCTGCTGATCGACGGGGATGTGGGATTGAGCCTTGGCCGCCTGATCCATTTCGAGATCGCGCCGGGCGGCAATGTGGTGGCTATCGACGGCGTGCAGCTCAAGCAATTCGATTACGTGGACGTGAGCAGCGTGATCGAGGCGACGAATGTGGTGATCGTCATTATCAAATCGTTATTGTTCAGATAACATCGAGTCGCGACTGATCGCGTTCCGCGGCACGGGAGGAACGTATGGCGTGGAAAGCAGGAACTGGCGCAGTTGCGCTGCTGATGCTGGCGGCGCTGGCGACGCAGGCGCGGTCTCAATCGGTCGCCGACTTCTATCGCGGCAAGCAGGTACAGGTGCTGATCGGCTATAGCGCGGGCGGCGGATACGATCTCTATGCGCGCATGCTCGCGCGCCACATGGGCAAGCATATTCCCGGAAATCCGACGCTCGTGCCGCAGAACATGCCGGGTGCAGGCAGTCTGAAACTGGCCAACTACCTCTACAGCACGGCGCCAAAGGACGGCAGCATCATCGGCATGGTCAGCCGCGGCATGGCAACCGATCCACTGCTGGTGGGGGACGCCAAATTCGATCCAACCAAGTTCGTCTGGCTCGGCAGCATCACCAGCGAAGTGAGCGTTTGCGCGACCTGGCACACGTCGCCGATCAAAACCTGGACCGACATCACGGCGAAGGAATTCACCATGGGCGGCAGTTCAGCCGGCTCGGAGACCGATACGTTTGCGCTGCTGCTGCGCAACGTGTTCGGCGCCAAGATGCGGCTGGTCACCGGCTATCCGGGCGGCAACGACATCAACCTCGCTATGGAACGCGGCGAAGTCGACGGTCGTTGCGGCTGGTCATGGAGCAGCATCAAGAGCCAGAAAACCGACTGGCTGAAGGACAAGAAAATCAACGTGCTGGTTCAGCTCGGCATGGCGAAACATCCGGATATACCGGATGTGCCTTTCATGCTCGATCTCGCCAAGGACCAGGAGCAGCGCCAAATCCTGCGCTTGGTGTTCGCAAGTCTCGTGCTCGGGCGGCCGTTCATGGCGCCGCCGGGAATTCCGGATGATCGCAAGGCCGCGTTGCGCAAGGCATTCGATGACACCATGAAGGATGCAGAGTTTCTCGCCGAAGCGGACAAGGGGCGGTACGAGATCGCGCCAGTCGCGGCCGCAACGATCGACGAATTGCTGGTCGATCTCTATAAAACCCCGAAGAGTGTCGCGGAAAAGGCTGCGGCAGTAATCTCGAAATGACGTTACGGATACCGTCGGCGCCCTCGCCTAAATTCTGATTTTGCGGTATAATTTTTTAAATGAACAACGCCGGATTCGAAGAGGCTTTCGCAGGCCGCATCAGCGATATGCTTGATGCCTGTACGCGTTGCGGCGCCTGCTTTACCGCCTGCCCGATCACTGAGCCGGCCGGGCTTGGCGGCGCCGATCCGAAGGCCGTGATCGAAGGCGTGCTCGACATTGTGAAGCTCGGCAAAGGCCCCGAACAGTCGCAGAAATGGGCGAAGGCCTGCATGCTGAGCGGGGAGTGCATCAAGGCGTGCGACTATGGCGTGAATCCGCGTTTTCTGCTGGCGGTTGCGCGGGTGCAAATGGTGAAGCACGCAAACGAGCCGTCGGACCGGCGCAAGCAAGGCGTACAGGTGTTCCGCAAACTTGCCGAAGATGTCGGGATACTCTCGCGGCTGCAGCTCAGCGATGAGGCGCTGGAACGGCTCGGGCAGAAGCCGTCGCGCAAGCCGATGCCGGACGAGTTGCCAGATGTGGTGTTCTACACCGGCTGCAACGTGCTCAAGACCCCGCACATTGCATTGCTGTGCCTCGATATCATGGATCGGCTCGGCATGAGCTACCGTGTCATGGGTGGACCGTCGCACTGCTGCGGCGTGATCCAACTGCGCGCTGGCGATACTGAAACGTCGTCGCGGTTGGCCGGCAACACGATCAGCAAGCTCGCGCAATCGAAGAGCGGACAGGTGCTGGCATGGTGCCCGAGCTGCTTCGTGCAGTTCTCCGAAAATATGCTGCCGACGTTCGAACGTGCGACTGGCGAGAAGCCTTTCGACATGACGCCGTACCTGCGATTTCTACGCGGCCGGCTCGACGATTTGAGACCGTTCCTGCGCAAACGCGTGGCGATGCGGATCGCGTTACACAAACATCCGGGCGTGGCGGGAGTCGCCGAGGCGGCCGAGGATCTCTTGCGCGCAGTGCCCGGAATCGAAATCGTCACACTCGACGTGCCGGCAGTCGGTCTGCAGAGCGTCAACCTCGCAACGCTGCCGATCTACAAGCGCGAGCTTCAGCTGAAGGAACTTGAGGCTGCGCACGCGGCGGGCGTTGATGCGCTAGTCGCGGTCTATCATTCCGATCACCGCGAACTTTGCGCGCACGAGCGCGACTGGCCATTCCGTATCGTCAATGTGCTTGAGATCATCGGCGAGAGCATGGGACTCAAGCAGGACGACCACTACAAGCATCTGAAAGTGATGCAGGACGCCGATGCAATCGTGAAAGATGCCGCCGATCTGATCGCGCAGCACGGACTCGATGTGGACACTGCGCGACGTGTCGTTCTGCAAGGCATGCTCGGCGATCAGCCCTTGCCGTTGCAGGGGAAAGCGATACAGGCCGCGGAACAGAACGCCGTTTCTTGACGACATTCAGCGCTGCAGGAGCAGGCCCGCCGTCACGACGGATAGGATAACCAGCGTCGTGGCCGTGACGGTCGCCACGTGGCGCCAGCCGAGATTGCCGATTGCGGTGATCGATGTGCCCAGGCCGAGCGCGCCGATCGCAATCATCAGGCCCCAGGTGGAGAATTCGAGCAGCCATGCTTTCACCGGTGCATAAATCGCGGCGAAGCCGGCGAACGATGGCGCAACGCTGTTCACGAGGCATAGCGCAAGAAAAATAAAGGCAAATGTAGGTACCGGCACCTTGGCCTGACCCGTCGTCGCATCGGCCCGCGCGAACCAATAGCCGATGCCAAGCGCCACGGGCAGCAAGAGCAGCACGCGGAACAATTTCACGATGATTGCGATGTTGCCGACCGGTTCGGAGACGGCGTAGCCGGCGCCGACGACCTGCGCCACGTCGTGAATCGTGGCGCCGAGCATCACGCCTGTTGTCGTTTGCGAAAAACCGAGCGCGAGACAGATCAGCGGATAAAGCACCATGGCAAGCGTCGAAAGTGCATTGACCGCCACCACGACAAAAACGGTATCGGCCTCCTTGCCCTTGTACTGCGGCAGCACGCTTGCGGTCGCGAGCGTTGCGGAGGCGCCGCAGACGGCGGTGCCGGCGCCCGCGAGCGCGCCGTAGTAATCGTGCTGGCCGAAGGCGCGCGCGATCAGGATTCCCGACACGATCGTCGCGGCCATCGCCACCATGACGATAAGCGCCGTGAGCGCGCCGAGCGCCGCAATTTCGCCGAGCGCGATACGCAGGCCGAGCAGCGCCACGGCCCAGCGCAGCAGTGTTTTCACGCAGAACGAAATGCCCGGTTCGAAGGCGGGCCGCTTGGCGAGCGGATTGAGCGCAATGCCGACAATCAGCGCGATCACCATGGCGGGGATCGGAAACACGCGGGCCACAGAGGGCGCGGACACCACCGCAACCACAGCAACCGCGGCAGAAAGGGCGAATCCGGGCGCATAGCTCCACGATTTTGCGCCGACGCGCTGGAGTGACGTTTCCTTCCCGCTCAAGGGGAAAGGATTAGGTTGGTGGCGCATATGCCGCGTGAGTTTTGCGAGGGGATCATGCACTCCGATACAGCTTGGTCATCACGTATTCGCGGTGACCGAGCGCTTCCGCGGCGGTGAGACGGCCGTTGGCGGTGCGTACGATCATGTCGATCAGCACGTCGCCAGCCTGCGGGATGGTCATGTCGCGGCGCAGGATGCCGGACACGTCGAGATCGATGTGCTCGGACATGGTGCGAACGGTTCTCGGATTGCCGCTGATTTTTATCACCGGGACGATCGGATTGCCGATCACGTTGCCTTGCCCGGTCGGGAAGGTGTGCACGACGTAACCGCCGGCCGCCATCAACGTCACGCACTCGGCGGCAGCCGATGAGGTGTCCATGTAGTAGAGGCCGGCGCCCTTGCGCGGCGCCTCGGCGGGCGCGAGCACGTCGATGTATTTGCACTCGCGGCCGATCTTTTCGAGATTGCCCAGCGCCTTCTCCTCGATAGTGGTCAGGCCGCCGGCAATATTCCCCTTGGTCGGCTGCGAGTCGGAGAGATCGTCCGTCTTGTGGGCCTGGATGACCTCGTTTTCGTACGCCTGCCAAGCCCTCATCCATTTCTCGCCGACCTTCTTGTTGATCGCGCGGGCCTTGGCGAGATGCTCGGCGCCCGTGATCTCCGAGGTTTCGCCGAAGACGCCATAGATGCCTTGGGGAATCAGCTTGTCGTACATGTTGCCCACGGTCGGGCAGGAGGCGAGGCCGGTGGTGGTGTCGCTCTCGCCGCATTTGGTGGAAACCCACAAGTCCGAAATGGCGCATTCCTCGCGTTTGAGTTCGGAAGCCCATTGCAGAAAGTCTTTGGCGGCGCGCGAGGCCCTGGCGATGGTCATCAGATCGCCGTTACCTTCGATGCCGAAGCCGACCACCGGCTTGCCGGTCTTCTTGATGCCGTCAACCACGCGCTTGGTCCATTGATCCTCGATGCCGATGACGACGCAAGCCGCGATATTCGGATTCGAGCCGGTCCCGATCAGCGTACGGAAAAACAGCTCGAGATCGGCGCCGAACTGCAGGCGGCCATAGGCGTGCGGCAGTGCCAGAGTGCCCTTGATGTTGTTGGCGACCGCCTCGGAGGCGGCGTTGGACAGATCGTCGAGCGGCAGAATAATGACATGGTTGCGTACGCCGACGCGGTCGTTCTCGCGCCGCCAACCCCAGAAGCTCAGGCTTCCGCCATTACCTTTCGCAGGCAGGGATTTTTTTGTTTTGCCGTTCGCCTTGGGTTTTGCCTTTGATTTTTTGTGCGCCATGGTGCTCACCATTTTTTGGTCTTTACATTATGGACGTGGACGTGCTCGCCCTTGGCGATCTTGGCCTTGGCGATGCCGACGTCCTGACCATATTTCCAGATCGTGTCGCCCTTTTTGATGTCGACGAGCGCGATCTTGTGACCGATCGGGACGTCCATCCTGGATTTCAGCTTGAAGGACGAATTGTCGGCGGTGACCACGCATAGCATCTCGGTGCCTTTTTTCAGGCCCTCGACCACTACCACGCCGACGGTGTCTTTCTTGTCGTGAACGAGAAGCTGCGGAACTGCCATGACGTTTCCCCGAAAAGCGCTTCTTGCGCTGGTTTTTATAGGAGAGAACGCGGCCGTGTCGAGCGGCCTTATTTCATTCAAGGCATGCAATGCAGGGACAGATCAGTCCAAGCGGAAACCCTGTTTGCGGACATAGGCGCCGAAGTCGGCGCGCTGCGGCACGCCGTACTGCCGTGCCTTGTCCTCCGACCAGCCGTAGAATTGCGCTGTACCCCAGCGTGCCGGATCACGCGGCCTATGGGGATGGAGCGCGGCGCGGCGGCGGTCGTAGCCGTCGATGCGGGCGGCGAGGTCGCCCTCGTCGTAGCGGTCGTGATGGACGGTGAGAGTGAGCGGAAGCCGTGGGCTGACGTGGCCGGCTTCCGCGGGCCAGCCAACGCATAGTCCGGCGACGGGAACTATGCGCGCAGGCAACGCGAACAGTTCGGTGATACGGGCAGAGTGATCACGGATCACGCTGATCGGACAGCAACCGAGTCCGACCGCCTCGGCGGCGCGCACGAAGGTCGCCAGCGCCAGTGCGGCGTCCACGGTTGCGTTGAAGAACAGGTCGAGGTGGTCGTTGGGAAACGGCTTGCCGCGCAATTTCGAAATTGCCGGCAAACGGCGACCGTTGGCGAGGAAAATCAGGAATGCGGGCGCGGTGCGGATGAACGGCTGATCGGGAATAAGATCGGCGATCATGCGGCGCTTGTCGGCGTCCGCGACCAGCAGGATGTCGGCCTGCTGCAGATCGCTCTTGGTCGGCGCTGAAAGCGCGCAGGCACAGAGAAGCCGGAGCAACGACGGGTCGACGGCGCGTGCGATATATTTCCGCATCACGCGATGGCCCGCAATGCGCGCGATTTCGTCGAGGCCGGGCAAGGATTCGTCGACAGCAAAATCCTCCCCGAAGCGTTGCGCGAGAGCGTCTCTGATCGATTTGACGGAATGGGCTTTTGCCATGAGGGTGGTCCGCATCACGATATTATTCGGTCGATTATCTTGACAGCTTGTCACGGGCCCGACAGGTATTTGCCTTCATCGTCCACGGATTTCTCATGGCAAGTCTTCGTCTGAATTTCGCCTGCGGGCCCTACGACCGCACCCAGGCGTTGCGCGACGGCACGATCAAGCCGGAAGGCATCGAGCTCAACTATCTCACGCTGCAGCCGGCGGAGATTTTCTGGCGGATGCTGCAGTTCAAGGAATTCGATGCTTCCGAGATGTCGTTATCAAACTATACGACGCTCGTGAGTGAAGGAAATCCGCCGTTCATCGCGCTGCCGGCCTTTCCGTCGCGCGTATTCCGCCACGGCTATTTCTTCATCAATACCGCGAAGGGCATTCGGAGCGGCGCGGATTTGAAGGGAAAACGCGGCGGCGTGCCGGAATACAGCATGACGGCCGCGGTCTACATGCGCGGGCTCATGCAGCACGAATTCGGCGTGAAGCCGAGCGACGTCGAATGGGTGCAGGGCCGTACCGACCGGTTGGGCCGCAAGCTGCCGGCGGATGTGAAGCTCACGCAGGCTCCGGCCGGCGCCGAGCTTGGCGATCTGCTCGAGCGCGGGGAGATCGATTTTCTGATCACCGCCAACAATCCGCTGTCATTCCGGCGCGGTGCAAAGAACGTGCAGCGGCTGTTTCCGAACTACGCCGAGATGGAGAAAGACTACTACCGGCGCACGAAGATCTATCCGATCATGCACACGGTGGTGATCCGACGCGACATCTACGAGCGCGATCCGTGGGTGGCTACGAGCCTCTACAAGGCGCTCTGCCTGGCGAAGGAACATTGCTACCAGCATCTCATGGAAACCGGTTCGCCGAAAGCGTCGTTCGCCTGGCTGCAGCCGATGATCGAGGAGGAGCAGTCGATCTTCGGTCGTGACTGGTATCCTTACGGTATCGCGCAGAACAAGCCCTCGATCGAGGCGCTGCTGCAGTATACCCACGAACAGGGCTTATCGGCGCGGCGGCTCAAGATCGAGGATTTGTTCGCGTCGAGCACGATGCGCGACATTCCGCTCAGCGAGGGGCAGAAAGTGTAGAGGCGTCAATAAAAAAGTTCATGGTTGCGTAATTCGCGCTCATGTGGACCGACCAAAAGAGGCTCGCTCAGACCGATGATCGGACACCGTTCCGCATCGCCCGCCACACGCGCAGGGGCGTTGCCGGCATTTCGACGTCGGTGACGCCGTAATCCTGGAGCGCATCGACAATCGCATTGATGACGGTCGGAGGCGCGGCGACAGTGCCGGATTCGCCTGCGCCCTTCACCCCGATTGGATTGCTGCGGCAGCGGTCCGGCAGTTCGTGCAGATCGAAGCCGGGCAGGTCTTCGGCGCGCGGCATGCAATAGTCCATGAACGAACCCGACAAGGGCTGGCCGGACTCCGGTTCGTATTCGATCTTCTCCAGCAGCGCCTGGCCGATGCCCATGGCGAGCCCGCCGTGGATCTGGCCCTCGAACAGCAGCGGATTGATGATGACGCCGGAATCGTCGACGGCGGTGTAGCGTGCAAGCTCGACGCGGCCGGTGTCCGGGTCGACCTCGACTTCGCAGATGTGACAGCCGTTGGCGAAATTCGGCCGGGCCGGCGTGAATGTGCCGACGGCTTCGAGGCCGACGCCAAATTCAGCCGGCCAGCCGACCGGCGCAAACGTACGTTTGACGAGATCGACGAGGCGGATTGATTTGTCGGTGCCGACGACGGTGAATTTTCCTTCGGCGAAGGTGATGTCGCCGGCTGCAGCTTCGAGAATGTGGGCGGCCATCTTCTTGCCCTTCTCGATCAGCACATCGGCGGCGTTCTTCAGAGCGGAACCACCGATGGTCATGCTGCGCGAACCGTAGGTGCCGCGGCCGAAGCCGACCTGATCGGTGTCGCCCTGGATCATGCGGATTGTGGCGAAATCCACGCCTAGCCAGTCGGCGACCATCTGCGCGTAAACGGTTTCGTGGCCCTGGCCGTGGCTGTGGGTGCCGGAAACGATCGTGACTGTGGCGTTCTCGTCGAATCGTATTTCCATGCGGTCGTTGAACGGGCCGCAGATCTCCATGAAAAAAGCCATGCCGCGTCCGCGCAGCTTGCCGCTTTTCTTCGACTCCGCGCGTCGTTTGGCAAAACCCCGGAGGTCGGCGGCTGCGAGCGCCATATCCATCACGGCCTCGTAGTTTGCGGCGTCATGCACGAGCATAAGCGGCGTTTGGTAGGGGACAGATGGCGCCGTGATGTAGTTGCGCCGGCGCAATTCAGCAGGGTCGATGCTCAGTTCGCGCGCCGCCTGATCGACAAGGCGCTCCATCACGTAAACTGCTTCCGGCTTGCCGGCGCCGCGATAGGGGCCCGTGGGAGTCGTGTGCGTATAGACGGCGCGCAGGCTGATATGTGCGGCCGGAATCGCGTACACATTGGTATAGGCCATTGAGCCCAGGCCGGCCGGTACGGCGGCGCTGGCCGAAAGATAAGCGCCTTGTGCGTAATCGGTTGACACGCGCAGGCCGATGAATTTTCCGCCGGCGTCGAGCGCGAGCGAGGCCTCGCTGACGCAATCCCGGCCGTGGCTGTCGCTGACGATGGCCTCGGCGCGGTCGGAGACCCATTTGACCGGGCGATTGATCTTGCGGGCGGCCCAGACCACAAGCGCGTCCTCGGGATAGACGCCGCCCTTCATGCCGAAGCCGCCGCCGACATCGGCGGAGACGACACGAAAGTTCACCTCCGGTTCATGGAAGATGGCGCCGGCCAGAACCGCGCGCATCTTGTGCGGTACCTGCGAGGAACTGTAGAGCGTTGAACGTCCGGTTGCAGCGTCATGCATTCCGAGCGACGTGCGCGCCTCCATGGAATTAGCGGACAGGCGATTGTTGACAATGCGCAACGATACTGTGTGAGCGGCACTATTGAATGCGGCGTCGGTCTTTGCCTTGTCGCCGCGCTCCATGGCGAACCAGATGTTATTGGGCGCGCTGTCCCACACCAGTGGGGAGCCGGGCTTGGCAGCTTGATCGGTTACGATTGCGGCGGGCAGTTCCTCATAGTCAACGCGAATGAGTTCGGCCGCATCGCGGGCCTGGTTCAAGGACTCGGCAACCACGAAGGCCACCGGATCGCCGACGTGCCGCACACGGTCATGCGGCAAGATCGGGTGAAGACCCATGAAGGCTTTCAGTGGGCCGCCGAAGGCGATCGGAGGGGCGCCGCAGGGAAGATTGCCGAGATTCTCAGCTTTGACGTCGGTGCCGGTCAGCACTGCAAGAACGCCGGGCGACATTTTGGCCTTGGCGACATCAATCGATTTTATAAGGGCGTGCGCGTGCGGCGACCGCAGCACGTAGCCGTATGCCAGGTATGGCGGTGCGAAGTCGTCGGTGTAGCGGCCGCTGCCCTTGAGAAAGCGCGGATCCTCCGTCCGCGGCACCGGCTGCCCGATCCCGAATTTCATCTGCATCTCCTGGCTGCAACGTCGCGATTATCCATCTGAGAATATCGGGGAGAGTGCGTCAACCGCCTGCCGTGCGCGGCGGGCTTGAGCCGCATTACGCTTGCGCCCTATCATGGCAACGACCAGTGGGGTCCGTGATGGAATCGACAGACATTTCCGCTGCTGCCGTCCCAAAGTCCGTACCTGCGCGGGTGGCGACGCGGCCGCTTTCACCGGCCCTTGGCGCCGAGATCATCGGTGTCGATCTGCGCGAAGAGCTGGATGATGCGCGATTTGCGGGGATCTTGCAGGCTTGGCATGAAAACCTGGTCATTCTGTTGCGGGACCAGCAACTGACTGAGGACGATCAGGTCCGGTTCGCCCAACGGTTCGGACCGCTGGCGACCATCCATACCCCGCAATTCGTGCGCAACCACCCGGCCGTGATGCTGATCTCAAACATCCGCAAGGACGGCAAGCCGATCGGCGCGCTGCCTGACGGCGAAATGCATTTCCATACCGACCAGTGCCACCAGGAAAAGCCGGCGCGCGCCTCGATGCTGTACGCCCTCGAAGTGCCGAGCAAAGGCGGCGATACGCTGTTCGCCAATGGCTATATGGCCTACGAAACCCTGCCGGCAGCCATCAAGGGGCGGATCGAGGGTCGCAAAGCGCTCAACGCCTATGACTACGACAATGCCGCAACGTTACGCGCGGCGCGGCTGGCGCCGGGCGTGCCGTCGTGCGTGCATCCGGTGGTGCGAACCCATCCGGTCACCGGCCGCAAGGCCCTCTACGTCAACCGACTGATGACGGTGCGGATCGAAGGGCTGCCGGAAGCCGAAAGCGAAGAACTGCTGAACTTCTTGTTCGACCATCAGGAGAAGCCGGAATTCATCTATTCGCATGTCTGGCGTCCGGGCGACCTGCTGATGTGGGACAACCGCTGCACGCTCCACGCTCGCACGGATTTCAGCGCCACCGAGCGGCGGCTGATGCGGCGCGTGACCATCATGGGCGAAAAGCCAATATGAGCGCCGCGTTTTGAACGGCAACTCCGATCATTTCAGCAAGATCATCATGTAGGCACTGAGGGTGAAATGGGTGAATTCGCGATCGGTCAGTCGGTTTCGCGGTTCGAGGATCCGCGATTGCTCAGAGGAGGCGGGCGCTATGTGGACGACATCGTGCTGCCCGGCATGGCGTTCGGGAATGTGCTGCGGTCGCCGCACGCGCACGCGCGCATACGCAAGATCGACACGACCGCAGCAAAGGTCGCACCGGGTGTCCTGGCAGTGCTCACGGGGGCCGACTGGGCCGCCTCGGGCTGGGGCGATTTGCCGGTACCGGGCGGCATGAAGCGCCGCGACGGTTCGCCCAATTATAAGCCGCGCTATCCGGCACTGGTGAAGGATCGCGTACGCTGGGTCGGCGACTACGTGGCCTTCGTGGTGGCGGAAACCAAGCATCAGGCCGCCGATGCGGCCGAACTGATCGAAGTGGACTACGAGCCGCTGCCTGCCGCGATCGGCACTGCGAATGCGGCCAAGCCTGGCGTGCCGCTGGTGTGGGAGGATTGCAAGGACAACACCTGCTTCGTGCAAATCCACGGCGACAGGGCGGCGACCGATGCCGCCTTCGCGAAGGCCGCACACGTGGTCAAGCAGCACCTCGTGATCAATCGCGTGACCACCGCTTCGATGGAGCCGCGCGGCTCGATCGGCGACTATGATGCCGCTGCCGATCACTACACGATCTACACCACGCTGCAGCGGGCGCATCCTTATCGCGCCGAGCTTGCGAAATTCGTGCTCAAGGTCCCCGAGCACAAGGTGCGGGTGGTTGCTGGTGACATCGGCGGCAGCTTCGGCATGAAATCGGCGATCTACAATGAAGTGGCACTGGTGCTGCTCGGCTCGAAGCTGACGGGGCGGCCGGTGAAGTGGATGAGCACGCGCTCGGAAGCATTCTTGAGCGACGCACAGGCGCGCGACAACGTCACGGACGCCGAGCTTGCGCTCGACAGGGATGGCATGTTCTTGGGCTTGCGGGTGTTCTCGACCGTCAACGCGGGCGCCTATCTGCAAACAGGTTTCCAAGCCTACACCGGCAATCTCGGCACGCTCGCCGGTGTCTATCGCACGCCCGCCATGTATGTGGAGTCGACGGCGGTATTCACGCACACGCATCCGTGCCGACCCTATCGCGGCAACGGAAGGCCCGAGGCGGCCTACGTGATCGAGCGGATGGTCGATCTCGCGGCCGCTGAATTGAAGATGGAGCCGGCCGAGATCAGGCGGAAGAACTACATCGCGCCGGAAGCGATGCCGTTCAAAACCAGCCTCACGTTCACCTATGATTCCGGCGAGTTCGAGAAGAGCATGGACATGGCGCTCAAGCTCGCTGATGTGGCGGGCTTCCCAAAGCGGCGTGCGGAGTCGAAGAAGCGCGGCATGCTGCGGGGCCTGGGCATTTCCAACACGATCGAGCGCGCGGCAGCGGCGGGATTTGAAGGCGCCGAAATCCGCTTCGATCGCTCCGGCACGGTCACGATGCTGTCAGGCAGCATCAACCAGGGCCAGGGTCACGAGACCGTGCTCAAGCAGATCGTCGCCGACCGGCTCGGCATCCATCCGAACGACATCGAGTATCTGCAGGGCGACACCGACAAGGTGTTCTTCGGCGAAGGCACCGGCGGATCGCGTTCCGCGACAATGTCGGGCTCGGCGTTCCATAACGCTTCCGACAAGATCGTCGGCAAGGCCAAGGTCATCGCCGCGCACAATCTCAAGGTGGATGTCGCCGATGTGAAGTTCGCCGACGGCATCTTTTCCAGCACCAAGACCAACCAGACGATCACCATCAAGGAGGTCGCGGAAGCTGCGGTGAACCCGGCAAAGATGCCAAAGAACCTGGAGATCGGTCTCAACGCCAATGCGGTCTATACCGCGCCGGTGGAGAATTTCCCAAACGGCTGCCACATCTGCGAGGTCGAGATCGATCCCGATACCGGCCACGTCGAGATCGTGCGCTATAGCGTAGTGGATGATGTCGGCACGGTGCTAAACCCGCTGCTGCTCAAGGGACAGATCGTCGGCGGCGTGGCGCAGGGCGCCGGCCAGATCCTCAAAGAGGACATTGCCTTCGATACCGCAGGCCAACTCGTCACCGGCTCGTTCATGGATTACGCCATGCCGCGCGCGAGCGACTTCTCTCCGATCGAAGTGAAGAGCAATCCGGTGCCCACGAAAACCAATCCACTCGGCACCAAAGGCGCGGGCGAGGCCGGCTGCGTCGGCGCGCTGCCGGCGGTGGCCAATGCGCTCGTCAATGCCTTGTCGGAATACGGCGTCCGTCACATCGAAATGCCGGCAACACCGGAACGGGTGTGGCGCGCGATGCGGAATGGACGCAGATAAGGAGTGGCTCCCCGGGCCGGATTCGAACCAGCGACCAACCGGTTAACAGCCGGTTGCTCTACCGCTGAGCTACCGGGGAACACGAAGCACGACGATAGGGCGCGTATAACAAAGGCTTTGCGCCTTGCCTAGCGCGCCCGATTTTAAGGGCGCCGATTGTAACGTACGATTCACCGAAAGCTTTGAGATTTCGTTCGCGGGGCCGCGCACGGCGCTTTCGGGGGCCCGCCATTCGGCCTCACTGTGCCGCTTTTCGTAGATATATCATTGCAGGGTGTCTTGACGCTTCGCTAAATAAAGCGGCGGAATTGCCGTTTTCTAACCTCAGCAAGTCATCGAATCGTTACGAAACGTAGCGATCATCACGCCCGGGATTTTGTGGCCATCGGTCATGTCTGAAAGCAGCCAAGTCATTGTCTTGAAAGAGGAAACTTCGCGCTCGTCCGGACCCGAGGGGGGCGCGCGGGCGGCCGTGCCGCTCGACCTTTCGACCGGATCGGACCGCTTTATCAACCGAGAGTTGTCTTGGCTGCACTTTAATCGCCGCGTGCTGGAGGAATCCGCCAACGAGGGCCATCCGCTGCTCGAGCGGCTGCGTTTTCTCTCGATTTCGGCCAATAACCTCGACGAGTTTTTCATGGTCCGCGTCGCCGGCCTCAAGGGCCAGGTGCGCGCCGGAATTACCACGAAGAGTCCCGATGGGCTGTCTCCCAGCGAACAGCTAGCGCGCATTACCGAAGCGGTCGCTGTGCTGGCGAGCGATCAGCAGAATCAGTGGCGCGAGCTGCGCGAGGCGCTCGCGGAGAAGGGCTTGGTGCTGATCGACGGTCCCGATGTGACGAAGGCGGACAAAGCCTGGATCGAGGATTATTTCCTGCGCAACATCTATCCGGTGCTCACGCCGCTTGCGATCGATCCGGCGCATCCATTCCCATTCATCCCCAACCTGGGCTTTACGATCGCGCTTCATCTTGTGCGGTCCGGCGACGGCAAGGCGATGAACGCATTGATCCGCGTGCCGCATAAGGTCGAGCGTTTCATCAGTCTGCCGCAGGTCGCGGATGCAGGCGTGACGAGGCTGATCACGCTCGAACAGGTGACCGGCCTGTTCATCGGGCGGCTGTTCCCCGGCTATATCGTCAAGGGCCAGGGCGCGTTTCGTGTTGTCCGCGATTCGGAAATCGAAATCGAGGAAGAGGCGGAAGATCTTGTGCGGCTGTTCGAGAACGTCCTCAAGCGAAGGCGCCGCGGGTCGGTCATCAGGCTTGAGCTCGAGGCGGCGGCCCCCGCCGAGCTAAGGCGCTTTGTCCAGCGGGCGCTCGGTGTTGCCGACGACGAATTGTTTCTGGTCGATGGGGTGCTAGCGCTCAATGAGCTTGCACAGATCGTCAATTTGGATCGGCCGGACTTGAAGTTCGTCCCGTACAATCCGCGGTTCCCCGAACGTATCCGTGATCACAACGGCGATTGCTTCGCGGCCATTCGGCAAAAGGACCTGATCGTTCATCATCCCTATGAATCGTTCGACGTGGTGGTGCAGTTCCTGCAGCAGGCCGCGCGCGATCCGGAAGTGGTCGCGATCAAGCAGACGCTCTATCGCACCTCGGCGGAATCGCCGATCGTCAAGGCCTTGGCGGAAGCGGCCGAGGCCGGGAAGTCGGTGACGGCGCTGGTCGAGCTCAAGGCGCGATTCGACGAAGAAGCCAACATCCGCTGGTCGCGCGACCTCGAGCGGGCGGGCGTGCAGGTCGTATTTGGTTTCATCGAACTGAAAACCCACGGCAAGCTTTCGCTTGTGGTGCGCCGGGAAGGCGGCGCACTTGCGACTTACGTGCACGTCGGCACCGGCAACTATCATCCGGTAACAGCGAGAGTCTATACGGATCTGTCTTTCTTCACGTCCGATCCGGTGATCGCGCGCGATGTCGGCCGTGTATTCAACTTCATCACCGGCTATGCCGAACCGGCGGAACTGGAAAAGCTTGCGATCTCGCCGGTCAACCTGCGCACGCGCATCCGCAATCATATCACGCAGGAAATCGCGCATGCCAAAGCGGGGCGGCCGGCGGCGATCTGGATGAAGATGAATGCGCTGGTGGATCCGGAGATCATCGACGATCTCTATGCGGCCTCGCGCGCCGGGGTCCAGGTCGATCTCGTGGTGCGT
The DNA here is from genome assembly GCA_035501735.1 of Xanthobacteraceae bacterium. Taxonomy (GTDB): domain Bacteria; phylum Pseudomonadota; class Alphaproteobacteria; order Rhizobiales; family Xanthobacteraceae; genus PNAI01. The sequence continues at coordinate 16,533 of DATJVR010000034.1, forward strand.
GGAATCTGCTGCCTGCGGCCCGGCCTGCCGGGCCTGTCGGAGAATATCCGGGTCAAGTCAATCATCGGCCGCTTCCTCGAGCATGGCCGCATCTATTGCTTCGGCGCGGGCAATGGCCTGCCGCACGCAAAGGCGGCGGTCTATATTTCCTCCGCCGACATGATGCCGCGCAACCTCGATCGCCGCGTCGAGGTGCTCTGCCCGATTCTCAATCCGACCGTGCACGAGCAGGTGCTCGACCAGATCATGGTCGCAAACTTCAAGGATAACGAGCAAAGTTGGAAGCTCTTGCCGGATGGCACGTCGATCCGTATTAAGGCGGCGAACGGCGAGGAGCCGTTCAACGCCCATAAATACTTCATGACCAACCCGAGCCTGTCCGGACGTGGAAAGTCTCTCAAAGAATCGTCTCCACGCAGTCTCGTTCGCCGGGCCGAACGGGCGTGATGCTCGACCACACACTATGAATTTCGCCCAAGGGCGACTCGGTATCGGGCCGCCGATCGGCGTCATCGATATCGGGTCGAATTCGGTGCGCCTCGTAGTCTATGAGGGGCTCTCGCGCAGTCCGACCCCGCTGTTCAATGAAAAGATACTCGCCGGCCTTGGCCGTGAGGTGCAAAGCAAAGGTCTGCTGATGCCCGACGCGGTCGACAAGGCGCTGGAGGCGCTCAAGCGATTCCGCGCCTTGTGCGATGTCATGCGCGTCGAAGACCTTCATGTGGTCGCGACCGCGGCCGCACGAGAGGCCCGCAACGGCAAGGCTTTCGTCGCGGAGGCCGAGCGCCTCTGCCGGGTGAAGGTCGAGCTGATTTCCGGTGCGCGGGAAGCAAAGCTCACGGCCCTCGGAGTGGTATCCGGCTTTCATCGGCCCGACGGGTTGGTCGGCGACCTCGGCGGCGGTTCGCTCGAACTCGCCCGCGTGCAGGGTGCGCGTATCGGGATGGGCGCGACGTTGCCGCTCGGTGGGCTTGCACTCATTGATCGCTCGGATAAGTCGGTCAAAAAGGCGGAAAAGATCGTCAAGAATACGCTCAACAAGGTATCGCTGCTGAAATCCCTGAAAGGGCGCACGTTCTACGCGGTCGGCGGCACCTGGCGGTCGCTGGCGCGGCTGCACATGTGGCAGACCGGCTATCCGCTGCATGTCATGCACGGCTATGAAGTGCGCGCTAAAGAGGCGCTTGAATTTTCGCGGCTGGTGGGCCGTGTCAGTCCGGACACACTGTCGCAGATCGAGGTGGTCGCCGATGCCCGTCGGCCGCTGCTTGCCTATGCGGCGCTGGTGCTCGAACACATCGTCCGCAAGGGGGAGCCGAAAGAAGTCGTTTTCTCAGCGCTGGGCGTGCGCGAGGGTTTGCTCTACTCGTTGCTTGATGCAGAGGAGCGGAAAAGGGATCCGCTGATCGCGGCCGCGGAAGACCTCAATCGGCTGCGATCGCGCTCGCCCGCGCATGGTTTGGAACTGATCGATTGGACCGACCGGTTCATGGCCTCGTCCGGCCTTGAGGAATCGCGGGATGAAAAGCGGTTGCGGCATGCGGCCTGCCTGCTCGCCGACATCGGGTGGCGCGCACATCCCGACTATCGCGGCGAGCAATCGCTCAATGTCATCGCGTATGCCGGATTTGTCGGGATCGACCATTCGGAACGTGCGTTCCTGGCGCTCTCGGTTTTTTTCCGCCATGTGGGCGTGATGCACGACGAGGAGCTGTCACCGCGGTTACGCGAACTCGCCTCGACCCGCATGATCGATCGCGCCCGCGTGCTCGGCGCGGCGCTGCGGGTCGCCTATCTGGTTTCGGCATCACAGCCTGGTCTGCTCGCAAAGGCCCCGCTCAAGGTCGAAAAACGCCGTCTTGTCCTGCATCTCGAGGGAAAATATGCGTCACTTGCCGGGGATCGCGTGTTCTCGCGATTGAAGCAGCTCGCTCGCCTGATAGGTCGCGAACCCATGATCGCGACCCGGTGATGGGCGCTTCCATGGCGGCTATTACGAGAGTAATCGGCCCAATATACGGCTATGCGTCACCAACCTGCAATTCGGGCGGTGAATTATGACAATTATGTAACGGTAGCAGCCATTATATAGGTGCCAGACCGGGGGCATCCGTGTCTACTTAAGGGCAGTCCAGCGAAGCGTTATGTTCGAGTTGGTCGATGCGGAACGTTGCGAGGGAAATCGAGCTCAAGTTGGCTCTGACGCCGGCAGATTTTGCCGCGCTTAAGGCGCATCCCACCTTCGCGGAATTGCTGGAGAGCCCGGTCAGTCATGAGACGCTGACTTCGGTATATTTCGACACTGACCAGCGCGACCTGCGCGACCATGGCGTCACGCTGCGGGTGCGCCGCTCGGGCGACAAGTTTATTCAAACGATCAAATCCGTGTCGCCTTCCGGCAGCGTTCTTGAGCGCGGGGAATGGGAACATGAACTCGAAGGCGGTCAGCCGGATCTCGACGCCGCCGCGGGTACCGCTCTCGAGTCCGTTCTTACCGCGCACGTGCGCGCCACCCTGCGGCCGGTATTCGAGACGCGTGTAAGGCGTACCTACTATCATCTTGCCGACAGCGCTTGGCAGATCGAATTTGCCTACGATCAGGGCGAAATCGTCGCCGGCAACCGTACGTTGCCGATTTGCGAGATCGAGCTCGAACTCAAGTTCGGCTATCGCGCCGCCCTATTCGAACTGGCACGAATGATCGTGGAGGTCATCCCCGCGCAGGTCACGCTTGAGGCCAAGTCCGACCGGGCCTACCAGCTGGCCGAGGACAAACCGCAGCAATCCGTCCATGCCGAGGACATGGAGCTGGTTCCGGGCATGACCGCCGAACAGAGCTTTCAGGTCGTGGCTCTCGGCTGCCTTCGTCAACTCACCTCGAATGTTGCGCTGGTTCACAGACGCAACCCCGAAGCGCTGCATCAGATACGCATCGCACTGCGGCGCCTGCGCACCGCGATTTCGCTGTTTGCCGAGATCGTGCGCGACGGCCAGATCGATCGGATCAAAACCGAGTTGAAATGGCTGGGCAAGGAGCTTTCGCCCGCCCGCGACCAGGACACCTTGCATGACGAAGTGCTCTTGCCGCTGCGTCAGGAACATCCTGACCATCGGGGGTTGAGAAGCCTCTCGTTCACATTCGCCCGTCAGCGCCTGCAAAGCTACAAACGGGCGGAAAATGCCGTTCTTTCCCTGCGATTTTGCCGGCTGCTGGTTGAAACTCTGGCGTGGGTCGAAATCGGCGAATGGGCCACAACCACGGACGAACTGGCACAGCTGCGCCGCGATTGGCCGATCGAGTCCTATGCCTCCGAACAGCTCTCCCGTCGTTGCAAGAAGATCAGAAAAAAAGGCAAACAGTTGGAAAAATTGGATCCAGAACGCCGACACATGCTGCGAATACAGGTCAAAAAAGCCCGCTATGCGACGGAGTTCTTCGCCAGCCTTTTCCACGACAAGAAATCTGCGAAACGCAGCACGCGAATTCTCAGCAGCCTGAAGCGCCTGCAGAGTTCGCTCGGGGGGCTCAATGACGTGAAAACCCGCGAAGTTCTGTGTGCCGACACCCTCGTCCAGCAGTCCCGCGCCAATGGGGCAGATGGCCGCGATCGGGCCTTCGCGGCCGGACTCGTGACCGGTAATCAGGAGGCGCGGCGTGACCAATTACTCGCCGACGCCGTCAAGGCATACGCTCAGTTCGAAGACATCAAGCCATTTTGGAAATGACGCGTTTACCCATGGCGTCTGGGGCGGAGGGAAGAGCAGCTTTTTAACCAATGCCGAATAATTTCGCCGAGCCGCGTACATCGTCAACACATCTTGAGGATAAATCGGTTATGCTGGATGACATGAGTGATTCGCTCGCGCGACTCTATGAAGCTGTCACCGCCGCCAAGCATGCGGATCCATCCGAGTCGCGCACCGCAAAACTGCTGCGCGCCGGCCGCGCCAAAATGGCCAAAAAGCTTGCCGAGGAAGCCGTCGAGGTCGTGATCGACGCCATGGATGGCGATCGCGACGCGGTGGTGCAGGAAAGCGCCGATCTGCTCTACAATCTTGTCGTGCTCTGGGTTGCCGCCGGCGTGAAGCCGCATCACGTCTGGGACGAAATGAAGTATCGCGAGCGGTTGATGGGGATCGCCGAGAAGCTGCCGAAGAACGACAAGAATGGGCGCCGTAAGATCGTAGACTTGGCGGCCCGTCGCAAAGCCCGCTGAGCCGCCCTAACTACCTGAAAAAGATACGAATTTGATCGCTGCGAAAGCGGCGTTCCAGATTTTATTCCATGAACCAGCCGTGGCTGACGACGATTGATTGCCCGGTGAGCGCATTGGTCTTGGAGCCGGCGAAATACATCACCGCTTCGGCGACGTCCTCAACGGTGGTGAATTCGCCGTCGACGGTCTCCTTCAGCATCACGTTCTTGACGACTTCGGCTTCGGTTATGCCGAGGGCCTTCGCCTGCTCGGGAATTTGCTTTTCGACCAGTGCTGTGCGCACGAAGCCCGGGCACACCACATTGGCGCGCACATTGTGCTTCGCGCCTTCCTTGGCGACCACGCGCGCGAGGCCGAGGAGGCCGTGTTTTGCGGCCACATAGGCCGATTTGAGAACAGAGGCCTCCTTGGAGTGCACCGAGCCGATGTAGATGATCGAGCCTGATTTGGCGGGGTACATGTATTTCAGGCAGGCCTTGGTGGTCAGAAATGCGCCGTCGAGATGGACCGCGAGCATCTTCTTCCATTCGGAGAAGGGGAATTCCTCGATCGGGTGAACAATCTGAATTCCGGCGTTGCTGACGAGAATGTCGATCTTCCCATAGGCTGATTTCACGGCGTCGATGCCGGCGTTGACCTGAGCCTCGTTGCTGACATCCATGGCAACCCCCATGGCGACGCCGTTCGCGGCGGTGATTTCACGCGCGGCTGCATCGGCGGCATCTTGTTTCAGGTCGGCGATCACCACTTTCGCGCCTTCTTGCGCAAAGCAATGTGCGATCTCGTTTCCGATGCCGCTCGCAGCGCCGGTGACGATGGCAACCTTGTTTTCGAAACGCCTCATGATGCTGCTCCTTGTGTAGGTAATTATTTGGCGAGATAGTCGTGAACGACCTCGCCGAGACTGAGGGTGAGATCGGCGATCAGATGGACGCCGGAGATCACCTCCAGTACCGGAAGATCGGTCAGCGGCGCCAGCGCATGCGGATAAAGTTCGAGTGCCGCCGGTCCGGTCCAGGCGCCCTTCAGCGACACATCGCCAAGCCGGTAGCGCACGAGTTCGCAGATGCGCGGCGTGCCGTCGACATGCGGGATGATTTTCAGCAGGAAGCCGGGCTCGGCCAGCGCTTTTAATACCGCTTCGCGTGCCACTGGCTTGTGCTTATAGCCCATGCTGCCGGTGGCGACGCGAGTGGGACCGTAGTCGAGCGTGCCGAGCAGCGTGTCGCGCTCGACGCGCAAAGACGGGAACGCCAGTTTCTTTGGAAAGCCCCACAGTTCGCGGCCGCCGGCGATGGGCGGATCGTCGTCGAGGAACATGGCATGCACGTAGCCACCCATCTCGCCAGCAAAGCGCACCGGAATGACCTGGCCGGATTCGGTGTAGTCGCCGAAGCCTGTTGAGTCGGGCATGCGGATGAATTCGTACTTAACGACCGGGTCGACGATTTCCAGCGGCTTCGGCACGACCCGCTCGAGCGCCGCGCAGTCGGTACGGTAGGTGATGATCATGAATTCGCGATCGATGAAGCGATACGGCCCGGGCGGATAGGTCGGGCTATGCAGCGGCATCGAGAAGGCTTTTTGGCGAACCGCGTCGGCTTTCATCGCAAACGGACCTAATATTTTCAAGCAAGGTAATCGTGGACGACTTCACCATGCGGCAATGTGAAATCGGTGATCAAGTGAATGCCGGAAACGACCTCGCGCACCGGCAGATCGGTCAGCGGCGCAAGCGCATGCGAATGCAATTCAAGTGAGCATGGCCCGGTCCAAGCGCCATGCAACACGATGTCGCGGTGAAAATAGCGCACCAGCTCGCAAATCCGCGGCTTGCCATCCACATGCGGTATGATCTTGAGCAGGAATCTGGGCTCGCTGATTGTCCGCAAGACTGCGTCATCGGCGACCGAGCGGTGCTTGTAGCCCATCGTTCCCTTGGCCACCTGGACCGGGCCGTAATCGAGCGCGCCGACCAAAGTGTCATGCTCCACCGCCAGGCTCGGTTTCGCAAGCTTCTGCGGAAAACCCCAGAGCTCGCGCCCGCCCGAGATCGGCGCATACACATCAAGATACCTGATGTGGGTATACGAGCCAGGCTGACCGTTGAACCGCACCGGAATATCCTGCGCCGCGCCCGAATAGCGTCCGAAGCCAGTGCTGCTTTCCATCCGCATGAATTCGCAGCGCACCAGCGGCTCGTCGAATGTGAGTGGCTCAGGCACGGCTTCTTCGAGCGCCGCGCGATCGGTGCGATAGGTGATGATGAGGTATTCGCGGTTGATATATCGGTAGGGCCCGCGCGCGAACGACGGGCTCGTGAGCGGCATCGCAAAGGCGTTTTTGACGACGTCGGCCGGTTCCACCGAAAATCACTCCGATCACGCGCGTTTTCGATATCCCTGTAAAAACTGCGGCGGAGCATCCTCCATCGGCGGTTCTTGCTGCGGAGCAGGCTTGTGCTTGCCAGTGAGAATGTCATGCACGACATCGAACACTCGCACGCCGACGTCCTTTGGAATAGGCGCGAGCCAGGGGGCGGCGGTCAGCGTTGTGAGCGCATCGCTAAGTCCCTGCTGCCAGCGCTCGTTCATCGTGCTACGGGTGAATTCGTAGTCCTTGTAGGCGCCTTGCGGTTCGTGCGGGCGATAGATGAGCTGCACGATGTCCATTTCGGTGACGCAACCGAATTCGTAGAGATGCTTGGCCTGTTCCGAGTGACGGACCTCGGGCGGCAGAATTGTCATCAGCTCGTTGATCGCATGGCGCACTTCGTGACGCTGCCGGAAATTCTCGGTGGTGATGCGGGTGCGGCTGGAGTAGCGGATGTCCTTCTCGCGTTCGCTGACTTCTTCAAGATTGGTCGGCAGCGGTCCACGGGCCTGGAACACGTCGACCTGGAAAGTCAGGCGGCTGCGACGCGGACTGTAATCGAGCACATATTGCAGAGGGGTGTTGGAGACCAGCCCGCCGTCCCAGTAGAACTTGCCGTCGATTTCGACCGGCGGAAAACCAGGCGGCAGCGCGCCGCTTGCCATCACATGCTCGGTGCGAATGCGCTCATGCGCGCTGTCGAAATACTTAAACTGGCCGGTATGCACATTGACCGCGCCGACGCTCAGACGGGTTTCCTTGGCATCATTGATGCGATCGAAATCGACGAGCCGCTCCAGCGTCTCCTTGAGCGCTGCCGTGTTGTAGTAGCTCGTGGGCGAAGTCACCCCGAACCATTCCTGCATCGCACGCGGGGCAAAAAAGCCGGGCTGGCCGAACATCAGCGCGGCGACTCCGCCGGTCATCCGCTGCCAGGTGGCGAGCGTTCCGTTCAGGCCTTCAGGCCACCACGCCGTCGGTGCCGTAATCTCCTCCCAGAATTTGCGCAGATGCGGCACGCGCTTATCGTGGGCGTTGCCGGCGATGATCGCCGCGTTGATCGCGCCGATCGAAATGCCGGCGACCCAGTCGGGCAAATATTCGGAGGCGGAGAGTGCCTCATAGACGCCGGCTTGGTAACTGCCGAGGGCGCCACCCCCCTGCAGCACGAGGCTGACCTTCTTGTCGTAGGATGCCGGGCGTGGCGGCGGCCTGAGATCACTCATGATGCACCTCCTCACTGAAAATCACTGGTGCCGCTGGCCCGTCGATAAAGGATGGCGGCGAATGTGGCGAACCCGCGCCCGCAGTGCGCGGTCGTTCCCATGCCCCATAGCACCCTCGCATTGTAACGCCAAAAACGGTATCTCCAGCGCGCGCGCTGGGTGGTAACTTTCGCTTGATAATGAAGCGGACACGCGCGGCGAGGAGGTCCCATGGATTTTCGCGATAGGCATGTTGTCGTGACAGGCGGTACCGGCGCGCTTGGCACCGCCGTCGTGGGGGCCTTGCTTGCGTCCGGGGCGCATTGCCATGTTCCCTATTTCGTGGCGGCGGAAGCTGAGCGTTTTGCCCACCGCACGCATCCACAGGTCAAGCTCATTGCGGGCGGCGATCTTGCCGACGAAGGCGTCGTCGCGCGCATCTATGACGGCGTGCCTCGTTTGTGGGCATCGATCCATCTGGCCGGCGGTTTTGCGTTCGGTCCGGTCGCCAAGGCGAGCAAGGCCGATGTTACGGGCCAGCTCGACAAGAATTTTCTTACTTGTTTTTTGTGCTGTCGCGCCGCGGCGGCTGCGATCGGGCGTGCGGCTGGTGGCGGACGAATCGTCAATGTGGTGGCACGGGCGGCGCTCGAATGGCGCATGGGCGCGAATACGGCGGCGTACGTTGCCAGCAAAGCCGCGGTGGCGGCATTCACCACTGCGTTCGCACAGGAAGTTGTGAAGGAAGGAATCCTCGTCAATGCGGTCGCGCCGTCGATCATGGATACGCCGGCCAATCGCAAGGACATGCCCAATGCCGACCATGCCAGCTGGCCGAAAGTCGACGAAGTGGCGGCGACAATTCTGTTTCTCGCCTCGCCGGAGAACAGCGTCACGAGCGGGGCGGTTGTGCCGGTGTACGGTCGCGCGTAAGTGACGGCGAGCAATCGCTCATGCTGACTGGCAAAATTCAACATGAAAGGCGAATGCTGCGTGAGCATCAAAAGGCATTAATGGGCCACAACAGCATCGTAGATATCTTCTTCCTGCGCGGTATGAATACGTACGAGGGTCTCGATCGCCTCGATGATGCGCTGGGCATCACGGACGAGATAGCGATCGATCTTTTCTGACGGCAGGTCCTCGATCAAGCGGGCGAGCAAGCGCGCGAGATGGAGGATCTCGCGATGTGCCCTGCTCATGGCCGTGAGACCGTGGCCATCCATGAGAATCTTTGCGAGTCGCGGATAGACAGTGCCTTCATCGTCGCGTTCGTGCGCAACCACCTGCTTCTGGACGATGGCATTCGCTTCGATGATCAGAGCCGATGCGTTCTCGGGGGCAATTTCGTCGAGTTCGTCGGCAATCGATCGCAGCCGGTCCAGACCACGCACGAGCGCCACGTGGTCGTGATGCATCTCGCGTCCGACGGCCGCTGGTATCGTGCGCCGGACGCGGCTATCCGCCGGGTTTAGGGCACGCAAGGCATTGAGGATGACCACGACGTCGATCACCTCCTGAAAGATCGCCGCGGGTACCGGCGCCAACCATCCAACCATCGCTGCCAGCATGGCGAGGGCCGACAAGCCCATACCGGCGACAATGCTTTCTACGGCGATGCGACGTGCACGTTGCGCGATCTTGATGGCATCGCTGACGCGATCAAGACGGTCCGCCAGGATCACCACATCTGCGACTTCCGATGAGGCGCTGGCACCGCGCGCGCCAAGCGCGATTCCCACGTCGGCCGCTGCCAGAGCTGGGGCGTCGTTGATGCCGTCGCCGACCATGATGGTCGGACTGAGCCGTTGCTCGGTGCGCACGGCGTCAACTTTGTCGGAGGGGACGCGATCGGCCAGCACGGCGTCGAGATCGAGCGCGGCGCCGATTGTCTGCGCGGTAGCGGCGCGGTCTCCGGTGATCATGACGATGCGCGCAACACCTGCTTCGCGCAACATACGGATGGCACGTGGAGTGTCGGACCGCAGTTCGTCGGCGAGCAGCAGCGCGCCGATCGGTCGCCCCTCCATCGCAACGAATACGATGAGCGCCGATCGCCACGAGGCACGCCGTATTGCCCGCAGAGCCCATTCGGGCGTGCGCTGGTGCGCAAAGATCATATCGCGCGAACCTGCGCTCACGCGCCTGCCTTCAACGACGCCGTGCAGTCCCGAACCCAATGCTTCCTTCGCCTCCTGTGGCACCTGCAGTATCAGACCGCGTTCGGCGGCCGCCTGTACGATGGCGCCGGCAAGCACATGGTGCGAAGCCTGCTCGAGCGAGGCGCCGAGCATCAGCACTTCCTCGGGCTTCTCGCCTGCCGCCGTCTCGATGGAGAGAAGACGCGCGCCGCCGACCGTCAACGTCCCGGTCTTGTCGAACAGAATGGTTTGTGCGCGCGCCAGCGCCTCGAGCGGCCCGCCGCCCTTGACCAGAATGCCGCGCCGGGCCGATTGGGCAACGCCAGCAATGAAGGCGACCGGCGCTGCCAAAATGAGTGGGCACGGCGTGGCTGCAACAAGCACGGCGAGGCTGCGAATGAGATCACCCGAGATCAGCCAGGCGACGAAGGCCACCAAGAGAGTTACAGGCAGGAACACCAGCGCGTAGCGGTCGGCGAGTCGCACGAATGGCGCCTTAGCCGTTTGCGCTGCGGTCACGAGACGCACGATACCGGCATAGGTACTTTCGCCGGCCACCGCCGATGCCGTCATTTCGAAGGTCTCGCCTGTGTTCAATGAGCCACTGAAGGTTGCAGCACCTCTTGCCTTGAAAACCGGGATCGGTTCGCCAGTCAGCGCCGACTCGTCGATCGTTGCCGCATTCGATGTGATAATGCCATCGACCGGAACCACTTCACCCGCTCGCACCAACAGCCGATCGCCCACCGCGATGGCGCCGATGGGGACGTCCTCGATGCCGTCGTCGACGTGGCGATGTGCTCCGCGCGGCGCGCGATCGACCAGCGAGCGCAAATCGTGCTGAGCACGGGCGACAGCAATGTCCTCAAGAACATTGCCGCCGGAATACATCAGCGCCACGACGGCGCCGGCCAAGGGCTGGCCGAGCACGAGCGCGGCAATCATCGATACGAGCGCAATCGCATCGACACCGAAACGTCCGACCAGAAAATCCCGCACGATTGAGACCGCAAGACCTGCCACCACCGGAATGGTCGCAATCGTCCAACATAGATCGGCAAGATCCGGTCTACCGGACACGCGGGAGAAAATTCCCGCGGCCAATCCTGTAATAGCGATCAAAACCAGCGCCGATCGCAGGATACGCTCAAGGGACATCGGCCTGTTCCGTGGTTTAAGCAGAATTCCCAATTCCTAACCGAAATTGCGGTTACTGCACTTGATGATTCAATTAAATGACGGGATTTGCGTTTCGCTGCTTTGAGGGAGATCAATTCAATATTGGCTCAAGCCGCCAGGTCATGAGCGCGCCTCGCTGAGCCGGTGAATCGCCAGGGGCTAATTGCGAAAATCAAACGCCAAACTACTCTGCGCCAAACTATCTTGACAAAGATTTTATATAAGCCGCCAGGTCGGTTGCTTCTGCCCGCGTCAGTGACATGTCCGGCATCTTCGGATGCGGAGAGAGCAGGAAAAATGCCAACTGCTCTGCATTGAAACCGGGGCGGCGTGCAACGGTCGCAAATGGGGCGGCTTCACTTGTCGGGCGACGCTGGTTGGGCGCCACGACGTGACAGTCCGCACACCATCGGTGGGCTATCTGTTCGCCATGCCTGGCATCGGCTGCCCACCCCGAGGACTCCGTCAGCACCATTTGTGCGATGAAACAGAAAGCGACGATCGGGATCTTTTTCATATTTGCTTCGTCAATCTTTGTTGGGCGCTGCGGTCGAGGGAGACCGTCGCGGAAGGGGGTCGTCATTCATAGCGCAGCGCTTCGATGGGGTCGAGACGGGCCGCCTTGCGTGCAGGATAGTACCCGAAAAAGATACCGACTGCGGCGGAAAATAAGAACCCGCCCGCAATCGCCATCGTGGAAATCGGCGTAGGCCATCCAGCGGCGAGCGAGATTGTCTTGGAAAGCGCTATCCCGATTATGATGCCGGCTATTCCTCCGGCTACGCTCAGGAACACCGCTTCGGCCAGGAACTGCAGCAAGACGTGAAGCCTACGGGCGCCAATCGCCATGCGCAGACCGATCTCGCGTGTGCGCTCTGTCACTGAAACCAGCAAGATATTCATGATGCCGATGCCGCCGACGACAAGCGAAATGGAAGCAACCGCGGCCAACAAAAGTGCCATGATCTTGCTGCTACTCTCCGCGGTCTCGGCGATTTGGCTTAAGTTGCGGACTGAGAAGTCGTTTGCGTCGCCCGGCCGAATGCGATGTCGACGCGCCAGAATCTCCGTCGCTTGACCGATGGCTGTCTGTATTTGGTCAGGACTCGTTGCCTGGACATAAATCTGGTTCACAAAGCCGAGCAATCGACGCTGTAGATTATAAGGATTGGGCGGCTCTGGATAAACCCAATTGATCGGGACCTGTTGTTGGCTGGGCGCAGCGACGCCGAGGACTTTGCGCTCCGCCGTCGAAAACGGGACCATGATGACGTCGTCCTGGTCCGTCCCAAACGGGGTTTGCCCCTTTGAGCCGAGGAGACCAATAACGCGCAACGGCACGCTCCTGACCTGGATCACGGCGCCGATCGGGTTTTCGCTCGTGCCGAACAACTGACGTGCGACAGTCTGGCCAAGGACCACAACCAATCCGGCATCGCTATCGTCTTCCGCCAAAATCCCGCGTCCTTCGGCGATCTGCCAATTGGTGATCGGAGGGTAATTTGCGCTTACGCCTTGAATACTCGTTGTCCAATTTTGATTGGCGTATAGGACTTGGCCGGACTGGCGAATGAGATAACTGACGCTACCGACGGCCGATGCTTCACGCCGGAGCGCCTCGGCATCGGCGAGCGTGAGCGTGGAAGCACTTCCCAATCCGCCGCGCGCGCCGCCCATCGTGGTGGTGCCGGGCACAACGACCAGCAAGTTCGTTCCAAGACTTTCGATTTGCTTGCGCACTGCCTCATTGGCACCCTGGCCGACGGCAACCATCGCGATCAGCGCTGCAACGCCAATAAAAACACCCAACATCGTGAGCATCGAGCGCATCTTATTGCGCATGAGCGCCTGCACGGCCGCGCCAGCAATCATCATCACAAAGGCTCCGATTGCTCCACGCCGAATGACGGAAGCCGCTGTTTGGGAAGATGGCGCCACGGTCGCACGCTCAGTCTCGGATATGCGCACTTGTTCTGGTTTGCGCTTTTGTACATCGGATATGATCTCGCCATCCCGCATGGTGATCACGCGATCGGCGTAATCCGCGATATCCGCCTCGTGGGTAACGACAACAATTGTGACACCGCGATCGCGATTCAGCGACCGAAGCGTATTCATTATCTCATGCGAATTTCGCGTATCGAGGTTTCCGGTCGGCTCGTCGGCAAGCAAAACGCTCGGGTTGTTGATGAGCGCGCGCGCGATGGCGACGCGCTGCTGTTCGCCGCCCGACAGTTGCCCAGGCGTATTACGTTCGCGTCCGGTCAGACCGAGCAGGGCCAAAGCCGAACGCGCTCGTTCAACGCGCGTCGCTCGATCCACCGAATCGGAAACGGAATAAAATAGCGGCAAGGCGGTATTTTCGATCGCACTGGTGCGAGCAAGCAAATTGAAACTTTGAAACACGAAGCCCAGGCGCTCGCTGCGGATACGCGCGAGTTGAGGCTCGCTCAACCGCGCAACGTCAATGCCTTCGAAATAATAATCGCCGCTGCTTGGCCGATCGAGGCAGCCGAGAGTGGCCATCAAAGTCGATTTTCCCGATCCGGACGAACCCATGATGGCTACAAATTCGCCGCGCTCGACAACGAGGCTTACGCCGCGCAGCGCGTTCACGTCCACTTCGCCAAGATGATAGGTCCGGGTGACCTTATCGACCCTGATGATTGGCTCAGCCATAATTGCCTCGTTCTGAAGCACGCTCAGCGTAAGCTTTAGAACCGTAGTCGCAGTGTCGTGGTCCGGCTTGTAACGTTCTGCTCGGCGGTGATGACACGATCGTTCGGTTTGACCGCTCCGCTCACGATTTCAGTGAACAAATCGTCGTCAAGGCCGGTGATAACGGGAACGACAATCGTCTTTCCGTCACGCAGAACCCAAATTTGAGCTTGGTCTTCCGGCGCGCCTTTGACAGTACCGCTCGGCGTGTAACGCAAGGCTGCATTGGGAACGCGCAAGACGTCAGAACGCTGATCGACGACAATACGCGTGGCCGCGGTCATGCCGGGCTTCAGGGTAAGGTCCGTATTGCTGACGCTGATCACAACATCATAGGTGACGACGTTCTGCACGGTCTGCGGCGATTGACGGACTTGTGTGACGGTGCCCTTGAATGCGCGTTTCGGGAACGCATCCACCGTAAACGTGGATTCATTGCCGATCTTGACGCCGCCGATGTCGCCTTCAGATACGTTCGTGTCGACTTCCATCTTGGTCAGATCAGTCGCGATGAGAAACAATGTCGGCGTCTGGAAACTCGCCGCGACCGTCTGCCCCTGCGTCACACTGCGAGAGACGACGATTCCATCTACTGGAGAGACAATATTTGTGTAATCGAGATTAACTTGCGCTGCATCAAGGGCTGCCTGGCGCTGGTCGATTGTGGCTTCGTCGAATATGACTTGCGCTTGCGCCTGTTCGTAATTGCTTTTAGCGCTATCGACAGCATCCTGAGAAACCGCATTTGTCTGGATGAGGCGAGTGGCCCGTTCGTAGCTGATTTTGGTGTAGCCGAGATTGGCTTTGTCTTTTTCGAGTTGCGCCTTTGCCACTGCCAGATTTGCTTTGGCTTGATCGACAGCACTTTGGTATGGCCGCGGGTCGATTTTGGCGCAGACTTGGCCCTTCTTTACCTCCGTATTGTAGTCGCAATAAAGATCTTGAATGACGCCGGATACGTACGTGCCCACGATGATCGTGAGCTCGGGGTTGACGGTGCCAGTGGCAGTGACCGTGCGAGTGATTGCGCCGCGCGTTACAGCTACGGTGGTGTATCGAACCGTGTTGCTCGGTGCGACAATCCACCAAATGATGGCAACCGTCAGGACGAGCAGCGCAGCCAACCCCCCGATCAGCCAATAGTTGCTGAACACCCGCCCGGCGGTTTGTTTGGCTTTCGCCGATGGAAACGGGACCAACTGTGGACGGTTCTCAGGCTTGGGCGGTCGCGGTGCGAGTTGCTCGTTCATCGAATGCTTTCCTGCGAGTTTAGGCTGCTGCAAATTCTGCAGTAAAATCTCGCGAAACACTTGCTAACGCTTTGATCTGCATCAATCTCTCGACCAAGCATGACCATGAATGGATTGCCGTTCTGAGCCGGCTTAGGTTCAAGATCGGAGAGCCGGATGCCGAAACGAAGTGCAGGAATATTGCTGTACCAACACAGGTCGGATGGCATCGAAGTCTTGTTGGTGCACCCTGGTGGACCCTATTGGGCCAGGAAAGATGTCGGCGCGTGGTCGATCCCCAAGGGTGAGATTGGCGAGGGTGAAGATGCGCTCACGGCTGCGCGACGCGAATTTCAGGAAGAGACCGGAACGGCCGTTGAGGGCGATGCCATTTCGCTCGGCGAGGCGCGTCAAAAAAGCGGAAAAATCATCTGCGCCTTTGCGATCGAGGGCAATCTCAAGGCCGATGCACTTGTTTCAAATAGGTTTGAGATGGAGTGGCCTCCGCGCAGCGGACGCCGGGCAAGCTTTCCGGAGGTCGATCGCGCGGAGTGGTTTTCGCCGGATGCCGCGATGAAGAAGATCACTAGCAGTCAAAAGGTGTTCGTCGAGCGCTTGCTGACAACCCTCTCATCAGGTTCATCGCGATAGCCGCCGTGGAAAGTCAACGATGGACTGCGTTACGTGGTCAGGCTCGCCCCACCATTCGAAAACAGCTCAGCGCCGACTTGCATGATCCTCCTGTTCTGATCGAGCAATTGACGGGCATCTTCGGCGTTGAGCTGCATCTGCTGTTGCATACATTCCTGCCACGCAGACGCAGCTTCTGGAATGGAACGCGCTGAGGCGAGCTTGCCCGCCAAATCCGTAGCCAGTTTTGACTCCGACTGCGCTCGCGTCGTCCAGACTTGGTTCAGTTCGGCCGCATATTCCAGGACCTGTTTCTGCAGGTCGATCATTGCGTCGATCATTGGTGCAGGATGAATGCTCCAATTCTTGTATTTATCCTTCTTTGCGTGTTCACCCGATTGAGACTGAGTCATGACATCCTCCGCAATGTTCAACTCCGCTCACAGGAAATGCATCCACCATCAACAATGACAATTCCCGCCTAACATTGTCTACAAGGTGTTATGGCAGTTCGTTTTGATTTGAATCAACCACTCCCGAATCTTACTCCTGAAGCACGTAAGTTCCCGGCGCATCGCACAACGGCTTATAGCCGGCCTGCGGGGCACCAAGCCCGCTTGGGGCCATTGGCGCCCCCGAGCGCGCATCGAGCCAAGCGACCCATTCCGGCCACCAGGAGCCATCTTTCTGTGGCGCATTTGCCAAAAAAGCTTCCGGGTCAAGATAGTGATTGTCGGGCTTTTTCGTCATCGCTTGGAAACTGCGACCCACGTGGCCGGGCTCTGACACGATGCCAACATTGTGCCCGCCCGTGGTGAGCAGATATGTCACCTCCGTGTCGGTCTGAAGGTTGATCTTATAGGTCGAG
This sequence comes from Xanthobacteraceae bacterium, assembly GCA_035501735.1. Lineage (GTDB taxonomy): Bacteria > Pseudomonadota > Alphaproteobacteria > Rhizobiales > Xanthobacteraceae > PNAI01. The sequence continues at coordinate 33,093 of DATJVR010000034.1, forward strand.
CGCCATGGCGCGACATGATCGCGCATAGTGCCAACAGCGAAGATGGGCACTCGTATGTCCGAGAGCGCGATCGGTTTTTCTCCGACCAGAAACCTCCCTTCCGCAAGATCGTTGTCGAGAAAGAGTTTCCGTAGGTATTCCGAGTGCATGCGGTAAGGCATGCGCGTGGCATCGGCGTTCCACGCCATCAGATCGCTCATCGGCTGGCGTTCACCCATCAAATACTCGTGGACACCACGCGACCAGACGAGATCGTTCGAATGCAACATCTGGAACGTGCCGGCCATTTGCCGGCTGTCAAGAAAACCCTGCTCCCACATCATGTCTTCGAGAAAGGCAAGCTGACTTTCATTGATGAAAAGCATCAACTCGCCGGCCTCCGTGAAATCGGTCTGCGAGGCAAACAATGTGACTGTCTTCATCCGGTCGTCGTCTTCGCGCGCCATTGCGGCCGCCGCAATCGCAAGCAGTGTTCCACCGAGGCAATAGCCGACAGCATGCACCTTTTCATCGGGGACAATGCTGTTTATGGCTTCGAGCGCGGCCATGATGCCGAGTGTCCGATAGTCGTCCAAGCCGAGGTCGCGCTCCTCCGGACCGGGGTTCCTCCACGACATCATGAAAACCGAGTATCCCTGCTCGGTGAGATATTTCACGAGCGAATTCTGCGGCGAGAGATCGAGAATGTAGTATTTCATGATCCAGGCAGGAACGATGAGGATGGGTTCCGGCCGAACCTTTTCGGTCGCAGGTTCATACTGGATCAATTCAATGAGGCGGTTGCGATAAACCACTTTTCCCGGCGTGATCGCGACGTCGCGTCCGACGACGAATTTTTCGCTGCCGACCGGTTTTTTGCCGCTGATCGCGCGTTCCCAATCCTCCATCAGGTTTTGGAATCCGTTGACCAGATTCATTCCGCCCTTTTTGATGGTTTGCCGAAGAACTTTGGGATTCGTGAGCACGAAATTCGACGGCGCCACCATGTCGAGGATTTGCCGCGACGCGAACTCGACCATGTTTTCGTGCTGTTTGGAGAGGCCGCGGATGCCGGTCGTGGCGTTGTGCCACCATTGCTGCTGCAGCAAGAAGGCTTGATGGATAAAGTTGTACGGCCATTTCTGCCATTCGTCGTCGGCGAAACGCTTATCAAATGGCAGCGGCTCGATGCAGCATTCGGTTTTACCACCCTGCATCACGCAGCGGCAGGCATAATTCGTGAAGCGAACCGCCTTGCGAACCGCCTTGTCCACCAATTGAACGCGTTTGCCCGGTGCGAAGGCAAGGTGGGTTGCCCAATCCAAATAGGCATGAGCCAACGCGGCCGGCGACACGCCGGCCGAAAACCTGGCGAGCGCGGCATGCAGCGAGCGATCAGTAATGTCGGCAAACGCGGTAACAGCGTAGGAATCGCGAATGTCAGTCTGAGTGCCGGCGACCGCAGGCTCCCCGCCTTTGGAACGAAACAACGCAGGTGCAGATGCCTCCGAGGGTCTATCCCTCGTGCGACGAATCGAATGAAGTGCTGGTACGCTCATCGTTCATTCTATGATGGTTATGCCGGCGCGATCAGCGCCGGCCTATACGCTCTTAGATGGTTATTTCAGCCAGATTTCCAACCCACTCAAATCGATGGTTGCTTCAAGCCCGATCTGTCTGCCGCGGAGCCGCAGGACAACGCCTCTAGAATTTCTAAGCCTTGCGTATTTTTTACCTCCGGCAATGGCCAGTCCGGCTTCGCCGGCGGTATACGTCCCCGCCAAGTCCGAGACATTGTATAAATTATAGACCCGTCCAATAAGCTCGGTCTTGGCCAATCCAATCGTGGCGCCCAGGCTTAGGCCTCCGATGCCAAGCGGATATTCTCGACCCTGATAGAAGAGCGTGCCGTTTCCGCCGGCCGCGCCGATAATGAGGCCTCCGCTGACAATTTCGATACGAATCGTGCCGGATGGCGGCGCTTGCGAAAACGACGGCGAAGCAAACGAAACGAGCGCAATCATGCTGACAACGAAAAGGCGAAATGCAGAAAAATAGCGTGACATGTCTTCCTCCGGTTTCCCAATTAAATTAATCGCTACAACGCGGGTTGCTATTGATTCAGATCAAACCGCAATTGTTACTTTCGCAAGGCGCGTGCCGAGGGTGCCTCAACGCGCGCGCAAGCGTCATCGGACGTTCGATGAGGTGCGCGTCGCAAATGCCTTGGTGCTCTCCGCGGCGGCGAGATAAAACAATACCAATAGTATCACCATACCAAATATTGAAGTCGGCAGGCTGACAAATCCGAAATCAAAGCCGACCGGACTCATGACGATCGCGACGGCAGCGGCGAGCGCCGCAAAGGAACTCAGGACCAGGAATGGATGGGCTCGGCTGGTCCAGAAACGATTGTGTGTACGAATCAAGAAAATCACCAAGATCTGCGTTGCCATTGATTCGATGAACCACGCGGTGCGAAACGTTTCGGGATCCGCATGGAATATGCGCAGCAGGATTCCGAAGGTCGCGAAATCGAAGACTGAGGATAACGCACCCATGATCACGGTGAAACGAAGTATTTCGGCCATATTCCAAGCCTGGGGGCGAGAAAGGTCGCGTTCGTCGACCTGGTCGAATGGAATTCCGATTTCTGAAAAATCATAGAGCAGATTGTTGAGGAGAATCTGAACGGGCAACAGCGGCAGGAATGGCAGCACCAGCGAAGCCAATGCCATCGACAGCATGTTACCGAAGTTGGAACTCGTTCCCATGCGGACGTATTTGAGGATATTTGCGAATGTGCGCCTGCCTTCGTCGACGCCGTCGGCGAGAACGCCCAGGTCCGGCGCAAGCATGATCATGTCGGCTGCGCCGCGTGCAACATCGGTCGCGCCTTCGACGGATAGGCCGACCTCGGCGGCTCGGATGGCCGGAGCGTCATTTACGCCGTCGCCGATAAAACCGACCGTGTGACCGTGTACCTGAAGCGCGCGGATGATGCGGGTCTTCTGATCGGGCGTCACGCGCGCAAATAGATTGATTTCTTCCACCCGCGCCGCAAGCGCCGGGTCCGTCAGATCAGCGATTTCGGCCCCGGTGAGTACGTCTCCAGCAGGGATTTTGAGCATATTCACGACATGGCGAACGACGGCTTCGTGGTCGCCGGAGATGACCATCACGCGCACGCCGGCGGCATTCAGGCGGGCGATGGCAGAGGCTGCGCTGGCTTTCGGCGGGTCGACGAAGACGGAAAATCCGGCAAAGACCAGATTATTTTCGTCTTCGATTTGAATTTCCCGGCAATCCTTCGGCATCGATTTCCAGGCCACGGCCAAAACCCGGTTGCCGAGAGCGGCCTGATCGGCCTGCATTCGCTCAAGTGCAGTGCGATCCGCGATGCCCAAAGGTTTTGCCAACCCTTCGCCATCATCAAGCGCGCTCGATCGCATCAGCACCGATTCCGGAGCGCCTTTAATTATCAGAATTCGCTCGCCTGCGCGCTCGGCGAGAACGGACACACTCCGGCGCACGAAATCAAAAGGTATCTCGTCAATCTTTTTCCATTCGTCAAATCGTCGGTCAATGCAATGGTCGATGATCGCTTGATCAAGCGGGCTGCGTATACCGCTGCCAAAGCAGCTATTCACGGCAGCGAGCAGGAGGACGCGCTCGCTGTCTGTTCCATCCGGGCCCGGATGGCCGACAAGGCTTATTCGCGCCTCAGTCAACGTTCCCGTTTTATCGGTGCACAGGACGTCCATGGCTCCAAGATCATGGATCGCGGCAAGGCGCTTCACGACGACGGATTTGGTGGCCAGACGCAATGCTCCACGCGACAACGTCACGGTCATGATCATCGGCAATAGTTCGGGTGTCAGTCCAACCGCCAGTGCGACTGCGAATAAAAACGAATCGAGAACCGGCCGACCGAAGGCGAGATGCACGAGCAGGACGAAGAGCACCAAGAAAAGGGTCAGTCTTAAAATCAGCAGTCCAAGCCGATGGATACCGCGCTCGAAAGCGCTCGGGACTTCGTTTGAGGCCAGCGCCGCCGCGATACCGCCAAAGCGGGTTGAGCCGCCTGTGGTAACGACGAGCATGGTTGCTTCGCCAGTAACAATCGAAGTGCCTGCGAACAGGGCGTTAGAGGCATCTGCGGGAAGTTTGGCGTCGCACTGACCCGCGCGTTTTTCCGTAGGGAACGGTTCGCCCGTCATCAAGGCTTCGTTAGCATGCGCGTCGCGGCTCTTGATGACCACACCATCGGCAGGAACGAGATCGCCAGCCCTCAATTCAACCACATCGCCGGGCACAACCTGTTCGACGGGAATAGATACAATTTTGCCATCGCGATAAACGTCGGAATGAATTGCCACCGATCGTTTTAATGCATCGGCTGCGACCTCCGCCCGGTGCTCCTGCACCACGTCCAGAATGATCGATAGCGCAATGACAGTCAGGATGATGACGAAGCTGGTGAGGTCTCCGGTGAATCCTGCGATTGCCGCAGCCACCAGCAAAATCGCGACCAGCGGTTCTGCAAACCGTTTCGCAATTTTAAGCGCAATGCGCCGGTGAGGAAGGTCTGCGACCGCGTTTGGTCCATAACGCGCCAGTCGTTTTGCCGACTCCTCCGTCGTCAAACCGGCAGCGCTGCAGGACAGGCGCTCGAACAGCGAAGCAATGGAGCTTTGCCAAAATTGTTCGGTTGAGGTGTCAGACATGGCCAGGGCAATTCAACGATAGGCTATTAGATCCGGATTGGAAATTGCCCGCACGACATCTCAGCGAATCATAGAGCCTTTATGCACTGGCCGGAGGAACCGCGTATCTAACGACCGTCCCCCGCTGCAAGATCGACAATCACGACTTCGTTTTCGTCACACGTAACCGAGCCAGCGCCAATATGTTGCGCCCAAAGCCATAACGAGAACGAACGCGATCAGCGTCAGGACCAAGCCGGTGCGCACGAAATCGCGCGCCTCGAACGTCTCGGTTCCATAGGCCACCATGTTCTGCGGCGCGTTCACCACAAGGATGAACCCGAAACTGACCACGAACTGCAACAGCATGGTCATGCCGACGATGTTAATTCCGGGCGTGCCGACACCCTGCAGGACCGCGATCACAATCGGTATCATTGCCGAGGCGAGCGCTGTTGCGCTCGCAAAGCCGAGATGGATGACGATCAAGAACAGGCTCATCGTGGCGAGAATGAACAAGGCTGTTGCCTGCTTCAGGCCGAATTCCGCCACGACGATATCGGCGAGCCATACCGCTCCCTTGGTCTGCAACAATGCCGTGCCGAGGCTGATGCCTATTCCAAACAGCACAACCGTACCCCATGGAATTTTCGGCTGAGCGTCTTTCCAGGTCATGATGCCAATGCCGGGTAAAAACATGAGTGCGACCGCCGTAATGGTGGTCGTGCTGGTGTCAAATGTGTGGAGAACGCCTTCAGTCGCCCAGAATCCCAGTAGCGTGAGCGAGATCGCGAGAAGTTTCATTTCGGACGCCTTCATGCGGCCGAGGTCGGCGAGCGCTTTACGGATCGCCTCGCGCCCGCCGGGAAATTGCCTCAACTCGGGGGGCATCATGCGTGTCATCACGAAATAAAGGGCGAACGACATCAGGATTGCGAATGGCGCCGCTGCAATCAGCCATTCGAGCCATGTGATCGTCCGGCCGAAGGCCTTCTCGATGAAACCGATAGCGACCATATTTTGGGCTGCTGCGGTCTTGATCCCGACGTTCCAGATACTTGCGGTCTGCACCGTCGTGATCATCAACGTTGCGGCGAACGCGCTTTTCTTGCTGACGCCAAATGCGGCGATGATGCCGAGCGTAATGGGGACCAGGCAGGCGACACGCGCGGTGGTAGACGGCACCAAGAAGGCGATCACAAACCCGACCAGAATAGTTCCAATCACGACATTCCGGGTCTCGGTGCCGACACGCGAAAGAATGCTGAGCGCGATCCGGCGGTCGAGACCGGTTGTGGTCATTGCCGCCGAGAGAAACAAAGCCGAAGCAACCAACACCAGCGCCGTATTGGCAAACCCGCTGAAGGCCAGCGTGAGCGCAGCGCTGGTTCCCATGAGTGCTTTGGGATTTGCCGGGTTGGGCGAAAATCCCAGCAGGAACGCCATCAATGCGGCAATGACGATGGCTGAAACCGCGTAATCAAGCGATTCGGTCATCCAGACAATGACGGCGAATGCCAAAATTGCGAGCATGCGATGGCCCGCAATCGGCAATCCTGCGGGCGTCGGAATCAGGAGTACGGCCGTAAGCGCCGCGATCGCGAGCAGGAGTCCCCAATTTCGGCCGATCCAACTTGATTGCTTGGTTGGCGACACGGCTGCCGCCGATGATTGCTCTGCAATGGCCATAGCTTCCTCCGAACGCACAAATCAGTATTTGCGATAAAATCGTTTGGACACGGCAAGTTCGCTTTGAGACAGATCAAATCTGTCTTTGGAAACGTATCGAGCGCTTCGACACCTATGAGTGAGCGAAGTGTCTGTCTATGGCAGTATCGCATGCTGATGTCGGAAAATGAAAAGCGCGTTCCGCGAGTGGTCACGGAACGCGCTTCCTTCCGCTCCATCAGGCAGCCGTTTTGACTTCTATTTTCTTCACCTGAGCGGTAGCGGGCTTCGGCACCGTCACCCTTAAAAAATATTGAAAGCGACTGACGGGCTGCCGGCATTGATGTGAATCAATCGGATCTAGGCCACCATGCCCGACATCGGTTCGACCCAGACCAATTCGTCCACGACGTTTTTCACGCCGGGGATATTTTCAGCCGCAACGCGCAACGCGTCGCGTTCCCGCGGGTCAGTTACCGCGCCTGAGAGCGTCACGACGCCATCCCTGACGAATACGTCAATCAATGCGACGGGTGCCCACGGCTGCTTCTTCAACTCAGCAAGCAAGCTTTCGCGGATCGCCTTGTCTCCCTGGGAAACGGGTTTTACGTCACGTGACACGTTGAGCAAGGCGCGGACCAGATTTGCGCGCGTGATGATGCCGACGACTCGCTTCTCACGCATGACGGGAACCCGCTTGACATGACGCCGTTCCATCAAACGCACGACTTCCTCCAGCGAGGCATCCTCGGAAACCGTGTAGACATCCGAAGTCATGATCTCGTTTACGTTCCGCCCGCTGTTATGGACATATTCATCGGCGAGCTTTCCCGGTCCGGCAAGAAATTCGATCCAGCGAGTGCGATGGCGCTTCGTTCCGATTTCCGCCCGGCGCAAAAAGTCACCCTCGGTGACAATGCCCACAAGATTGCCGGCTGCGTCGATCACGGGCAGCCCGCTGATATGCTTCAGCAGCATCAACCGAGCGGCATGCAAAATCGAGGAATCCGGCGTCACGGAAACAACGTCAGGGGTCATCACATCGCTGGCTTTCATGGCAGTGCTCCTATTCATTGCGATTGAATACTAGCCAAGAACGGGGCCACTCAATTGAGCCACATCAAAAACGACATCAGTCGCAGCGCTACGGATGACAAAATAAATGGCCCCGGAGGGACTCCGGGGCCATGGCTGCCGAGTTGATGGGAAGAGGGGAGTGCTCGACTATTAAAAAATATGCCCCGTTTGAGGTGAGGCCTTGATCTAAATCAAATGCCTCCCTCCGGCTCGTCGTGTGGCGCCGGCGCAGGCCCGGTCAAGAGCACGGTTAACGCAATTCCACCGACGACCCGCAGATACGCCTGCATTTTGTACGGAAATCGGCCTACCGCGCGCCCGGCATGCCGCTGCGATCCGGCCTGTTTCCCATCGGGCCGCCGTGCCTATGCATGCCCTGGTCGTGCATCATCCCGTTCCTCATCATTGCTGTTTGCACCGCCAGCATGCCGTCGCGCACGAGATCGCTGACTTCCGACGCATGTTGTTGGAGCGCGACCACCGTCTCCTGATCGTTCGATGTCTGGGTTACGATCACGCCCTTTTCGATTGTTTCAGCTGCCGTTTTGATCTTGTCCTTGTTCCGGAATATCATGTGCAAAGCTTGGCTCTCGATCGGCAAACCGGGGTCGCGTTGGGTATTTACTCGTTCTCCCATGCCGGCGACGTGCTCCTTGATGAACAGAGCGATGCGCGGATCATCCGATTCCGTAACAGTTCGGATGCCGTCTGGCAGGTTGGTCACAGTGCGTCTGATGAGATCGTGGTTGATGATCAATTCATGGATGATGTCCATTTCTGACTTCGTCGCAGAATTGATGCCGGCACCCATCATGCCGTGACCCATGCCATGCATGAACATCATGCCGAAGCCGTGGCCGCGTTCCTGAGAGGAGGCCTTGAACGCATATGAGCCGACTGCAATTGCCAGAACAATCGCGATTGCGATGCCGATCCGTTTGTTGCGCGGGTTCATTGAAAAATCCTTTGCTATCCCTGTGGCAGGCCGTCTCTCGTTCAGAGAACCGCTGCAAATGATACGTGCCCTTGAATATCAGTTATGCCAAACGATCATCGTTCACGTATGATCATGATCATACAGGCGTTTGAGGAGGCGGATTTTCCCTCCCTTGTTTCGTTGGATTTCGGCATCCTTCTGCATTTTCGCCAACGTCCGATAGAGCGCTTCGTGGGTCAGTCCGAGATGAGCGGCGAATTCCTTGAGCGAACCGGGCAGCACGACGCTCCGCGCGTCCGGACCGAGATTGACAGCAAAGTAATGACGAATGCGATCGCGGGCGGAATGGATGTTGCGCTGTTCGAGGCGTGTCCGCAGATCCATGATTTGGCGAGCGAGCATGGCCATAAAAGCCTCAGCCGCCTTCGGATTGCGCTTGAACTCAACCAATATCGCGGCCTTCGGATAGAATCGAACCACCGTTTTCGTGGTCGCAATCGCATCACAGTGATAGGTCGGCGAGAACAAAGAAGCTTCGGCGATCGTCTCACCGACAGAGGCCGAATGAAGAATGGCCTCGCGCCCTGAACGATCCACCCGTACCAGCCGCACTTTCCCGCTGATGACCTCGTACAGGCCAACGGTTCGACTGCCCTGTCGGAACAAGGTCTCGCCAGCCTCGAGGGGACGCTCAACGCCAGCACTCCGTACCACGGTGGGCAGCCAGTCTCGTTCGCTCACAACCCAGTTCCTTGCGGGAGTTTAAGTAATAAGATTAGGTTCAAATTGAGCCTCGTGTTTGGCCTCAATCGCCGAAATCCAAGTCGGTTGCTGTTGTTGCTCCTCCAGGGATGCCTTGCGCGCGATGATGACTGATCGTCCAGCGGCCGCCGTGGTAACCGCCGCCACGGCTCCCACTTCCTTACCGCAGTCGATACGGCAAAGGATTTTCCTTTACCTGGGAGTCTTGATCATTCTGCTGGCCTTCGGTTCCCCGCACGGCGGGCTGATCGATATTCCAATCAGCTTTTTTCTCAAAAACAAACTCCACTTGCAGGCGCATGAGGTTGCAATATTCCGGGTGGTGTCCGCTATTCCACTCTATCTTTCCTTTGTTTTCGGATTTATCCGCGATACCTGGAATCCTTTCGGAATGCGAGACCGAGGATTCATGATGTTGTTCGGTGCAATCACGGCCGGCTGTTACGTTTATTTTGCTTTCACCCCGGTTACATATGTCGCGCTTCTCATTGCAATCGTGCTGTTGACGACGGCGTTCCTTTTCGTCGCAAGCGCACAGAATGGACTGACTTCGACGATCGGGCAGCAGCATGCGATATCCGGCCAGATCAGCGCGGTATGGAATATCTTCGCGTCGATCCCTACCGTTGCAGCTCTCCTCATCGGGGGTGCGCTCAGCGACCTGCTCGAGGAGCGGAACGTTGATCAGGCCGCCCGTATCCTGTTTCTGATCGGTGCGGCGGCAACGGCTTCGGTCGCCGTATACGCCGTATGGAAACCCAGTAGCGTGTTTGACAACGTCCGCTATGAACAAGAAACCGTCGTACATCCGCTGAACGATCTCAAACGGCTAGTGCTACATTGGCCAGTCTATCCGGCTCTGTTGATCTGGCTGCTATGGAATTTCGCACCTGGCTCAGCCACATCGCTCCAGTACTATCTCCAGAATACGCTTCACGCCGATGACGCGCACTGGGGTCAGTGGAACGCCATTTTCGCGGCCTCCTTTATTCCGACTTTCATGGTATTCGGCGTGCTCTGCCGCAGCTTTCCTTTGAAGACGCTGCTCCTGTGGGGAACCGTGATCGCAGTTCCACAATTGGTGCCTTTGCTCTTCATTCATTCTGTGACGGGAGCTTTGGTTGCGGCGGTGCCCATCGGGCTCATGGGCGGTGTCGCCACGGCCGCCTATTTGGACCTGATCATTCGATCCTGTCCTCATGGCCTGCAGGGGACGACACTGATGATGTCCGGCAGCCTCTATTTCATCGCCGCGCGATTCGGCGATATTCTGGGGACTAATCTCTATGATTATTATGGAGGTTTTGCTGCTTGCGTGTTTGCAACCACGGCGGTCTATGCCTTGATCCTGCCCACCCTGTTGCTTGTGCCCCAGCGCCTGATTGCCACCGCGGACGGGTGAACGGTCTTATCCGGTTCCGTAATGGCCTAGGATGATGGTTGGCGGACGTCCCGACCGACACCCAGCTACTGATAGGCCTCTCCGTAATCCAATATGTGAATTCCAAAACAGCCGTCGATACATGACGCATTACAGCCAACACGCTCATCTGAAATATTCGGCAACGCAACTATTTGATTTGGTCGCAGACGTCGGTAGCTATCCAGAGTTTGTGCCGTGGGTCATCGCGGCGCGCATTCAACGGCGACAGGAGAATACGGTCTGGGTGGATATGACGATGGGTACAAGTTTTCTGCGCAGGCGATTTTCAACGGTAGCGCAGCTTAATCGACCGCGTCGAATCGACATCAGCAGCCATGATCCCATGTTCGAGCGGTTTGAACAGCAGTGGAAATTCGAACCTTTGGACGATGGCGGCACGGATGTCGAATATCGTGTCGAATACGATTTTCGATCGCGCTTGCTGCAAATGTTGATCGGAACAACCGTGGCAGAACAGGCCGAAACAATGGTGGCTGCCTTCAGACACCGAGCGCAACGATTATACGGAGCTTCCCTATCGGCGTCGCCCGCTCGGCACGACAAGCCCGGTATTCGCTGATCGAAAACCGGCCTTTGCGGACTGGCGGCTGGTCAGGTTCAAGCGTGTTTTGCGTGTCCGCTGACGCAGACGGGGGACAATGCGCACCTGTCACAACGACCCGAAGGCATCGAGTCGGGATTCAGGCGTGGTTCCGCGCCGAGCAAGTACAAGGCATTGGCCATGATGCAATAGCCTGTTGCGGCAAACCAAACCATTGCGCCGCCGACGAAGATCGTGAAGAGGGTCCACCATGGGCTATGCGCCAGCACCAAAACCGATGCGACGGAAATATTGATTCCGACCGCAAGGTAGATGCGTCGTTCCAGATACCAGCGATCCGTCTGCATGAAATACAAATTCCAGCGCATCGGGGTATGGTCCCCGAGCATTGGCGTAAAGCCGAACAGCCGCAGCAGATTGCCTATCGGACAGAATCCGGTGAGGGAGACATTGATAGAGATGAGCCCGGTCGCTGTTACGGCCAATATCCACAGCGGCTGTACGAGAAGCGCCAACGCCGTGCCGGTCAGCAGCACGATGCCCGCAATCAGCCAGACGCTCCGTTCGATATACCAGCGATGCGTCGGAACAATATACACGCCCGTGCGTACTGCCATGCTCGGCCTCAAGAAACTGGTGCAACAAAGCAGTCGATGCAATGTAGCAGATTGTCATTGCGTGGGCCAGAACGAAGGAAGCTTAAGCGCAGATTGTGCTGCCGCTGACGAGCGGTTTTTCGACTCAAAGTAATAGTCCGAGACACAGGAAGACTGCGAACAGAAATTGAACCTGCACAGTCTGGACGAGAATTTGATTGAAAACCGGGCCGCGCGGCTCGTGGGCAAAGCGATAAATCACCAGGAGCGCCGGCGGCAATGTCAGCAGGGCCGGCCATACATGACCAGCAGACAGCGCATCACGCAGCGGCATGAGCAATGCAAAGGGAAGCAACATCAGCCCAGCAAAAATCCAACTCGTTGCCGTGGGCCCAGCCAGAATCGCCAACGTTTTTCGCCCGGCTCGCGCGTCGGTTTTGGCATCACGGTGATTGTTGACCAGCAGAACCGCACTCGTCAGCGAGCCGATCGCAATGCCAGTGATGATCGGGGCCGAATCAAGTTCCGCAGTACAGAGCCAATATGTGCCGCAGACCGCGCCCAAGCCGAAAAACGCCATGACAAATGCTTCTCCGAGCGGGGTATAGGCGATCGGCAGCGGGCCGCCCGTGTAGGCCCAACCGGACAGAATCGACAATAGTCCGAGGAGCAGGATCGGCCAGCCTCCGATGAATATGAGATAAAGTCCCATGAGCGCGGCGATGCCAAAGCAGACGAGCGCGCCGAATTTGACCTCCTGGGCGCTCAATAAACCCGACGCTGTCACTCGCGGTGGTCCGAGGCGCTCTGGCCCGTCACCGCCGCGCACGGAATCAACCGCATCATTGTGCAGATTGGTTCCGATCTGAATGCAAACACTGGCGACAAACGCCGCCAAGACTGCCAGCCAAAGAATCCTTCTTTCCATCGCCCAGGCGACTGTGGTGCCGACTGCCACCGGTGCCGCCGAAAGAGTGAGCGTGCGTGGCCGCGCCCCCATGATCCAGGACGATAGATTCATGACAATGAGTGGCGTGCAATCGACACGGAGGATTTACTCTGTGCAGGTATCCGTAAGATTACGAGGGATCGGTATCCTTCCCCGTTGAATCGACGTAAGTTAGCAGTACACTTGAAAGTGGCAACCATCGATGGAGGTGCGGTTGATTCGAGGTCGCCATGACAGGCGTTTTGCATCTTTAGGAATACCACGATGCGGCAACGGCGACGGTTGGCATTTGCTGCGCCAGTGATAGCAGGCGCGATCGTTGGAGCGATTGCCATAATTGTGTCGGTTGAAGGCAATCGACATACTTCGACGGACTCATTTTGCACTTCGTGCCACGCCATGGCTAGTCTGGCGGCGGATTCGAATTTCAAACAGTCCGTGCATCGCAGCAATTCCGCGGGCGTGCGGGCAAGCTGCGGGAATTGTCACATCCCAGCGACCAATTGGTTCGTCGAGACTTACACGCACGTCATCAAGGGTACCAAAGACGTGATTGCTCAAATTTCTCACAATTATGACGACGCCGCCGTTTGGGAAGCGCGGCGCAAGCAGCTTGCGGATTTTGTGCGCGAGGAAATGAGATCGCAGGACAGCGTCACCTGCCGTTCTTGTCATGATGCGACTGTCGTGCATCCGGCGAGCGAGCGTGGCCGTGCCGCGCATGCGCTCTTGCTGGAAGGCCGAATGACCTGCATCGATTGTCATTTCAACTTGGTCCACGCGCCGGTACCGCCCGGCACGAGTTTTATTCACGGGTCCGGTCTTGGCCGGCAAACACAATGAGAAATTCGGATTAGTTTGGAGGTTTGACAATGGAACCGTCAAAGCGAAACTGGGCGAAGACCGTCGTCCTTCTTGCGGCGGCCGGTTCATCATCCGCGCTTTCAATCGGACTGGTATTGCTGGTAAGCGGAACGCCGCTTGCCCAAGACAGTACTCCGGCAACTCCGACGGCGCCGCCTGGCTTCACCGCGAATACGGAAATTCCGTTCTATTCCGATTGGGCAAGTTCGCCTCATGCCAGCCGCGCAGCGGAAGCTTTCAATCATTGGAACAAGGAAGGCGTAATTCCGGTCGAATGCGCGAGATGTCACTCGACGCCGGGTTTTCTCGATTATTTGGGAGCGGATGGAAGCGCCATCGGCGTTGTCGACCATCCTGCACCGGTCGGTACCGTCATTACCTGCATCGCCTGTCACAACAACAAGACGCGCCAGTTGACGACGGTCGTGTTTCCGTCCGGGCTCAAGGTCGAGAACCTAGGCGCCAACGCGCGCTGTATGACATGTCATCAGGGCGTTGAATCGACTGTAAGCATGAACAAGGCGATTGCGGGTCTTGCCGAAGATACACCGGAACCCAAGATTCAGTTTCTCAATGTCCATTACCGCGCCGCGGGCGCTACTCTGATGGGCACTTTGGCGCGTGTCGCGTACGAATATCCGGGTAAGACTTACGCCGGACGTTTACAGCATCGCGAGCCGTATACGAGCTGTACGACCTGCCACGACCTGCACACCGTTGCCGTCAAGGTGTCCGACTGCGCCGCGTGTCACAAGGAAGTCAGCGACAAGGCATCGCTGCACCTTATCCGGGTCAGCAAGGTCGATTACGACGGCAACGGCAATGCCAACGAAGGAATCGCGCAGGAGATCGATCATCTTCGCGAGCGTCTGTTGACCGCGATCATGGCTTACGCCAAGTCCGTCGCCGGTAAGCCGATCGTCTATAATCTCGATGTCTATCCGTATTTCTTCATCGATACGAACAACAACGGCGTCGCAGATAAGGACGAGATTCGATTTCCCAATAAGTACAATGCATGGACGCCGCGCCTACTCAAAGCCGCATACAATTATCAGTTTGTGACGAAAGATCCCGGCGCGTTCGCTCACAACCCGACCTACACGCTGCAGATACTCTATGACTCGATCAGCGATTTGGGAGTGAAAACTCCGGTCGATATGACGAAGGCCAAGCGTCCCTGATGACGTCGTCCGGATCTTTTTATCGTAAAACGAACTGTCGGATACGAGGGCTTTAATTCGGTTGCGGCACTTGGCCGACGGTGGGTGCGATTCGTCGGGTTGCGGCAAGACCAGCGAGCGCAAGGGTCGTGAAGACCGCGCCTGCCAGAAAGGTGGCCCGAGAGCCGATAGTATCCCAAAGCGCTCCAGCGAGAATGCTCGCGGCAAGCAGGGCCAATCCGATCAGCAGGTTGAAAAGGCCGTAGGCCGTGCCTCGTAATTCCAGGGGAGCCGTGTCCGCGACGAGGGTCGCGAGCAGTCCCTGGGTGAAACCCAGGTGCAGTCCCCACAAGGCCACGCCGACTGCCACGCCCGCGATACTGCCCGTGAATGCGAGAACGAGATCCGCCGCAACCAGAATTCCGAAGCCCAGGCCAAGAACAGCGATGCGGTTGGCGCGGTCCGACAGAGCTCCGGCAGGATACGCAGCGAACGCATAAACAACATTCATCAGCACCAAGACCATTGGCACGAGCATCACAGGCAGTCCGACAGACTGTGCCTGAAGGATCAGGAAGGCTTCACTGAAGCGCGCAAAGGAGAATAGCACCGCAATACCAACGACCCACCAGTAGGCCAAGCCAAAGCGCCTCAGTTCCGCGAGGCTGAGAGGTGCGCGCACCTTTCGCAACCTCGGAGGGCGTTCCGGCTCGTGAACGGCAAAAATAAGCAACCCTACGCACAGAAACGCCGGCACAACGGCAAACCAGAACACGGCATGAAAGTCATCGGCGGTGAGCCACATCAGCCCAATCGCCAACGCCGGTCCCAAGAATGCACCGACGGTATCGAGCGACTGCCGGAGACCGAAGCTCGCGCCGCGCAGATGCGTAGGCGCAATATCAGCCACCAGTGCGTCCCGTGGGGCTCCCCTGATACCCTTTCCGATACGGTCAATGAACCGCGCCGCCACCAGCCAGCCCACGGACGATGCAAGGGGAAATATCGGTTTGGTGAATGCTGACAAACCATAGCCGATGACAGCAAGCAGTTTGCGCCTGCCCAACCAGTCCGAGATCGAGCCGGAAAACACCTTCGTGATCGAGGCTGTGGCTTCTGCAATGCCTTCGATAAAGCCAACGGTGACCATCGTCGTGCCAAGGACGGAAACGAGGTAGACCGGCAGCAGCGCGTGAATGATTTCCGAGGAAACATCCATCAGTAACGAGACAAATCCGAGAGCCCAGATGGCCGGGGGAATCTCGCGGAGCTGGGAAAAATGAGAGGTCGCCGTATTGTTCTGCACTGACGCAGCCTATCGTTCTCAGTGTGAGAAGCAAGGCTAAGGCAGTCTGTCACTGGCGCTGAATCGCCTATCAAGGATGTCTGCATCCACTTGGCATTCGAGCCCGACACTGAGCATCAAGATATTCCCGTGATGGGAACGACACCGTGAATCATCGGTGCATCAATGCCAATTTTTTTGTATTGTAACCCCTACCTCACAAGACGCTCGCTGATTTGCTTTAGCGTCAATGGACGCAGCGCATCCCCGTCGAAATAAACAAAACGCAGCCGGCGTCGGCGGGCGACATGCGAGGCGGGAAGGGGATCGTATCGGAAGGTCTTGCCGCCAAGATGCGGCATGACCGCCCCCACGTCGGCGATAAATTCGGTTTCCACCCGCAGCAGCGAAAACTTCCTGCCGTCTGCAAGATCGATCTCGAAGGGGACATGCGCGAGGCGCAGGAAGCTGGTCGGGTCGGTCGCGGCCGTGAAGCCCTCGATGAACGCCGCCTCGACGAGATCAACATCCGGCTCGGAGTGGTCATGATCCGCGTGCGGTGGCTCGCCGCGATGCGGGGTCTGCCATTGCGCCACCTTTCCAGGCGGACGCTGATGGTTATGGCCGGCGCCGGCACTTTCGGCATGCGTGGAGCCATTGTGATGATGGTCGTCGTGATCGTGATGATAGTGCTTGCCGTGCATGGCTTGCCTCAATAGCGCACAGGTTTGTCGATGATGGTTTTCTGGCTGCCGAGTTTGCCGTGCGCGACGAGCGAGCCGAGCGCCTCCACCACCACGCGAACGCCGAACAGCGCGGTGATATCCGACGTGTCATAGGGCGGCGAGACTTCGACCACTTCCAGCCCGCAGATGCCCTCTGCGGCCACAAGGCCCAGCAGTTTCAGCGCCTCGCGCGGCAGGAAACCGCCGGGTTCCGGCCAGCCGGTGCCTGGCACGAAGCCGCAATCGACTGAATCCACGTCGAACGAAATATACACCGCATCGGCGTCCTTCCAGGCAAGCTCGAGCGCGATCTCGGCGGTTTTCTCAAGCCCGAACGATTCGATGTCGGAAATCGTCAGCACGTTGGTCTGGCGCTTACGCGCTTCCTGCACGCCGTAGCGCGGCACCTGCCAGCCGCCGATGCCGAGTTGCACCAGGTTCGTGGCCGACACATTGGGCAAGTTCGTCGCCCAATACCAGGGCGTGGTGTGCATGCGTTCGTCGAGGTCCTTCTCCTGAATATCGATATGGCGATCGAAATGGACGATGCCGATGCGCTTGGACGTGCATTGCGCAATGCCACGCACGCAAGGAAAGCCGATCGAATGATCGCCGCCGAGCATGAGCGGCAGTGCGCCAGAAGAGAACACGTGCGCGACACCACGTGAGATCTGGTCGAAACTCTTTTCCAGGTTGGCCGGAATCGTGAATACGTCGCCGGCATCGCACAGCGTCATCTGCTCGCGCAGGTCGACGCCGAGCTCGTAATTGTAGGGGGTGTACAGTGCCGAGATGCGACGAATTCCCTGCGGTCCAAAACGGGTGCCGGGTCGGTACGTCGTGCCGGAATCAAACGGAATGCCAAGCACGGCGGCGTCATATTTGCCGACATCGCGGACATTTTCGACATAGGGTGCCTTGAGGAAGGTATTGATGCCGGCAAAATGCGGAAGCTCGCCGCGCGAAAATGTCGGGATCGATTTATCGGTGAGACTGTCCGCGCCGGGCAGTCCCATTGAGAGCGCCCATTGCTGCTCCTTGCGCCAGCTGGCGTCCGAGAGCTTTCCTTCGGCGTCGAGCGCCTTCCAGCCCTGGGTCGCCATCTTGTCGAAATCTGGATGGTGGCGCCGTTCGCGCCGCGGCGGCGGGAACAGGCCGGCTCCGCGTGAGCGGCGTGTCAAATGGTTCGCCATCATGACATCGCTCCTTGTGTCAGCCGCTCCTCGGCGATGAAAGGATGCACCTGCGGGATCAGAGATGCCACGAGATGGATCTTCCCGGATATCACACCGCGACGGGATGTCATCTCGTCAGCGATTATTTGCAGCTTGCGGGCGGCGCCCTGCACCAGAATGACTTCCATAGTCTGATTGTGCATCAGATGCACGTGAAGCGAACTGATCACTTCGTCGATGTAGCGAACCTGCAGGTCGGCCAATTGCTTTTGCAGGCCGGCCACCGAATTATTGTAGAACAGCGCAATGATGCCGACCATCACGTCCTTGCCTCGGTCGTGGCGGTGCCCGACGACGAACTGATGCAGCATGTCATTGATGGCCTGCGAGCGGGTTTCAAAACCGCGCTCCGATATCATCTCATCAAGGTCGTGCAGCAGATTCCTAGGCAACGATATACTAATACGACTCAATGGCCGGCGGGCTCCGGCGTGTGCGTGCCTAGAAGAGATGGCTGTACCGTTCGATTTCCCATGGGCTGATCGCAAGATGGTAGTCCTCCCATTCCTGTGTTTTATATTTGACGAACTCATCGCGCAGCTCCCTCCCAAGCGTCGCCTCTACCAGGGGATCGGCGGCAAAGGCGTGGACCGCTTCCTGTAGCGTTTGAGGCAGAAAATCAATATTACGCGCTCGCCGCTCGTTTTCTGAAATGGTGTAGAGGTTGTCCTCGTTCGGCTCGCGCGGATCGATTTTCTCGCGGATTCCTTCAAGGCCAGCCGCGAGCGCAAGCGTTGCCGCGAGGTAAGGATTGACTGCGCCATCGGCATTGCGGGATTCGCAACGGCCGCCACCGGCCGGGACCCGCACCGAATTGGTCCGATTGTTCGAGCCGTAGGAATTGAACACCGGCGCCCAGCTGAAATAGCTCATGGCGCCCTGTCGGACGAGACGCTTGTAACTGTTGACCGTAGGCGCGAAAGCGGCGCAGAGCGCGCGCCCGTGGCGCAGGATGCCGCCGATGAAGTGGTAGCCAAGCTCGGTCAGCCCGAGACCGCGGCCATCCTTCGAAGGGTCGCAGGCAAAGGCATTGCGGCCGGTCTTGAGATCGTACAGCGACATATTGAAATGCGCGCCGGTGCCGGTCTTGTGCGCGAACGGCTTGGGCATCATGGTCGCGAGCAGGCCTTCTTCTTTGGCGAAATGCTTGGTCATGTAGCGAAAGAAGATGAAGCGGTCGCAGGTCATCAGAGCATCGGCGTAACGGAAATCGAATTCGTACTGGCCGTTGGCGTCCTCGTGATCGAACGAATAAAGATCCCAGCCGAGTTCGTTGATGCACGTTGCGACCTTGTCGAGCCATTTGAAGTTGTCGAGAAAGGGGCGCAGGTCGTAACAGGGCTTCGTGAGCTTGTCGTCCGGGTTCGGGACCGAAAGCTTGCCGTCGCCATTTCGTTTGAGCACGAAAACTTCGCATTCGATGCCGAGATGGAATCCGAACCCCATGTTTGCCGCTCGCGCGAGCACGTTCTTCAGGGCCACGCGCGTGTTGAGCGGATAGGGTTTGCCCTGGAAGGCATTGTCTGCGGGCATCCAGGCAAGTTTCGGCTCCCACGGCAATTGGATGATGTGATCGAGGTCCGGAACGGACGTGAGCTCGTCCTCGTTCGGCGCCTGTCCGAGACCATCGAGCGCGTATCCGGTGTAGCGCTCCGAACCATGCGCCATGTGCATCAGATGGTCGAGCGGAACGATCTTGGCTTTCGGCACGCCATGAATGTCGACATAGGCGCCGATGCAATATTTGACGCCTTTGGCGCGCAGTTGCTCCTGCGTCTGTTTGATTTTTTCATCGGAATACATCTGACAGTCCATCGCTCGCACACACCTTCTGCCGGCCGGCCTATTCAACGTTGTCGTTGACGTCGGCAAGGCGGACGACCATCGAATAGCTCTCCGCGTCTTCGTCCTCCGGCTTCGACTGGTGAATCAGCTCTTCCAGTCGCGCCTTGGTGGCGAGAAATTCCGGCGCAAGGAATTGCGCGGAGGTGCGCGGCCGGGGAACTGGAACCTCGATCATTTCCTGCACCTGGCCGGGATGGGCCGAAAGCACCAGAATGCGGTCGGCGAGAAAAATCGCCTCTTCGAGATCATGGGTGATGAAAACGATGGTGATGTCGATCTTGCGCCAGATCTCCAGCAGGTGCGCCTGCATCCGGCAGCGGGTCTGCGCGTCGAGCGCGCCGAAGGGCTCATCCATCAGCAAAATGCGAGGCTGATTGGCGAGCGCGCGCACGATCGCGACACGCTGCTTCATGCCGCCCGACAGCTGGTGCGGGTAGGCGTCGGAAAATTTTTGCAGGCCGACAAGATCGAGCCATTGCATCGCCTGTTGCACGGCCTCGTCCTTGCCTTTGCCGTTGATTTCGAGACCAAACATCACGTTCTTTTTCACCGTGAGCCAGGGAAACAGCGTGTAGCCCTGAAACACCATGCCGCGATCGCTGCCGGGTTCGGTGACCGGCTTGCCCTGCAGCAGAACCTCGCCGCCGGAATTTTCCTCAAGGCCGGCGATGATGCGCGCAAGCGTGGATTTCCCGCAGCCCGACGGTCCGATCACGCAAAGGAATTCGCGCCGGTGCGTGGTGAAATTGATGTTGTTGAGAGCAACGGTCGAACGCTCGCCGGTGTCGAAGATTTTGCTTAGACCCCGCACTTCCAGGATGACCTCGCGCGCCTTCAGGCGCTCAAAGCGCGCCCGGACGGCAGCGCTCTGATGCAGATAGGACGGGATCGGCTGGGGCGCGACGATTTTGTTCATCTGGCCACCCATCGCTCAAGCCGTCTTCACGAGTGACCGGTCCCAGGGAAAGAGGCGCCTGCCGACCAGCGCCAGCATCATATCGGTGCCGAGTCCGATGATGCCGATGATGATGATCGCGGCGTAGACGTTGGCGAAATGCTGGTAGCGGGCCTGCTGGGTGATGAACCAGGTGATGCCGGACATCGTGCCGATCAGTTCGGCCACGATCAGATAGGTCCAAGCCCAGCCGAGCAGGATGCGCTGGTCGCGATAGAGGTCCGGGAGTATGCCGGGTACGACGACGCGGAACAGAAGCTTGGTGTTCCGTGTCCCCAGTGTCAGCGCAGCCTCGACCAGCGCCACGTCGAGTTTCCGGGTGGTATTGGCAATGATCAGGACCTGCTGAAACAAGGTACCGATGACTATGATGGTGATCTTCGGCCCATCGTAGATGCCGAGGATCGCGACCGCGAGCGCTCCGAATGCCGGCGCCGGCAGATAACGGAAGAATTCGACAAAAGGTTCGTTGATGCGTGAGAAAATCGCATAGGTGCCGCAAAGGACGCCGAGCGGCACGCCGATGATCGACGAAATTACAAATCCCCAGAATATGATCTGAATACTATGCCAAAGACTTTGGTGCAGCCACTGGCCGTTTTGTGCAAGCGGCGGCTCCCTGAACGATTCATAGAGAGCAATGGCGACTTCGTGCGGGGCAGGAAGGTAGATCGGATTGGCCGGGTCGCCTTGCGGCGGCGCCCGATTTTCATTCCGTGCATCCTCGACCTCGGTCTCGAATGCCGCGTAGTTCATCCGCATGCCCGGCTGCAGAAATTCGACCGAGCCGGGATTCGTGATTCTGACCTGCGGGTGCCAGACAAATGGGACATAGCTGACGATGCACCAGACAAGGACCGGCAGCACGAACGAGAGCCAGCCGGCCACAAGCCTGGCGTGCGGTGGAAGCGGTCGCAGGACCTGGAACAACCGGATCCACTTCATCGCAATCTACACCCGTCCGCGCGCTACTGCGCGTTGATGAGCGATGCGTCGATGTAGCTGTCTATCTTTTGCGACTCCTTGTAGACCTCGTTTTTCACATTGAAATCGTTGGCGATCTTGGAAGAACCGTAGAGTGAGGTGAGGCCTTCGCCTTTCTTGAACACCTTCTTGCCCTCGGCAACGTCGATCAGCTTAGTGCCCTTCAACAGCGGCTTATAGGCTTCCGGCGTAAGGCCGACGCGCGCCGCCATGATTTTCACGGCATCGTCTTGAGTCTTTGGATCGTTGATGTAATGCACGACTCGATCCCAGACCTTGATCACCTTTATCCACTCGGCCTTGCGGGCATTCAGACTTGCGGGTGTCACGGCGAGGACGTCATAGATAAGGCCGGGCGCCGAGGCGGAGGTGTAAATCGGCTTCGAGCCCGCGAGCGCTTTCATGGCTTCGCCGGATATCGGCTGCCATGCACCGATTGCATCGACCTGACCTGACGCAAGAACCTGTGGCGTTTCATTGGTCTTTGCGTTCACCAGCGTGACGTCCTTTTCCTTCATTCCGGCTTTTTCCATGGCGTGCAGCAGCAACAGGTGCTCGACCAGGCCAATTTCGATGCCGACCTTCTTGCCCTTCAGGTCCTTGATGCTTTTGATGCCGGGCTTGGCGACGATCATGTCGTTGCCGTTGGAATAATCGGTGAGCATGATCATGATGCCCTTGCCGCCGCCCGCACCGGTGACCAGTGTGTCGCCGTTGGTCATGAGATTGCCGTCAAGTTTGCCGGCAGTGAACGCATCCATGGACGCCGAGTAGTCGAACCATTGGAATGTCACGTCGACACCCGCCTCCTTGAACCATCCCTTGTTGATGGCGACTTCCCAGGCGACCCAGCCTGGCCAATCGCTGTAGCCAACCGTGAGCGGTGCAGCCAAAGCCGCATTTGCCCCGGATAACGCGAGCGAGAGTGCCAGTGCAGCAAGCGACGCAAATTTTCTCTTGAGACTCATGACCACCTCCATTGCGTAATACGAAATCCAGATTTCGTATTACGTGCTGCAAGCCATGTGCCAGACAGGCGGCCTATCAGCGTTCGTGAAAGGCTGCGGCAAGTGATTGCGAGGGCAGTGTTTTGGCGGAGAGAGGGGTCGTCGCTACGACTGCTCAGCGAGGATCGGAAGCACAATTTATGCTCGCAGCAAGCGGCAGGCTGCCCAAAGTCTAAGCAGTGCCTTGATTTGCGAAGGCTGTGTGACAGTCCTCTGACAGAAAAAAGGGACAATTAAGTCAATAAGTTGGTCCACGCCGCGAATTGGCACCCTTCTTGCGAAGCACCAGACGCGAACGGCATCCAGCCGCTACGCGTGCGTCAACAGAGGGCTTTGCAATGTTCAATCCCATATCCGCGGTCGCGCGACCGCATGCCCGCCGCTGGCTTGCCGCTACGGCGGGGTTAGCGTTGGGTCTGGCAATGGCAATGCCGGCGAAGGCTCAGGACACGATCAAAATCGGAATCCTGCACTCGCTTTCCGGCACCATGGCAATCAGCGAAACCACGTTGAAAGACGTGATGCTGATGCTCATCGACGAACAGAACAAAAAAGGAGGGCTGCTCGGGAAAAAGCTCGAAGCGGTTGTCGTCGATCCCGCCTCAAACTGGCCTTTGTTTGCCGAAAAGGCGCGCGAGCTTATCTCCAAGGACAAGGTTGCCGTCGTATTCGGCTGCTGGACGTCGGTTTCGCGCAAATCGGTGCTGCCGGTGTTCAAGGAACTCAACTCGATCCTGTTCTATCCGGTGCAGTATGAGGGCGAGGAGAGCGAGAAAAACGTCTTTTACACGGGTGCCGCGCCAAACCAGCAAGCCATACCCGCGGTCGATTACCTCATGAAAGAGGAAAAGGTGGTGCGCTGGGTATTGGAAGGCACCGACTATGTGTATCCGCGAACGACCAACAAAATCCTTGAAGCCTATTTGAAGAGCAAAGGCGTCAAGGATTCGGACATCTCCATCAACTACACGCCATTCGGTCACTCCGACTGGCAAACCCGAGTCGCGGCGATCAAGAAATTTGGTTCAGAAGGCCGCAAGACGGCGGTGGTCTCGACCATCAACGGTGACGCCAACGTGCCTTTCTACAAGGAACTCGGCAACCAAGGCGTGAAGGCCAAGGACATCCCCGTGGTCGCGTTCTCGGTCGGCGAAGAAGAGCTCGCCGGCATCGACACCAAACCGCTGGTCGGACACCTTGCTGCCTGGAACTATTTCGAGTCGATCAATACTCCGGCGAACAAGGAGTTCATCGAAAAGTGGCACGCCTTTACCAAGAATCCGAAGCGCGTCACCAATGACCCGATGGAAGCCCATGTGATCGGCTTCGCCATGTGGGTGAAGGCGGTGGAGAAGGTGAAGACGACTGACGCCACCAAGGTGATAGATGCTCTCCCCGGCATTACCGCCCCCAATCTGACCGGCGGGACTTCAACCATGCTGCCCAATCATCACATCACCAAGCCAGTCTTCATCGGCGAAGTGAAGGCAGATGGTCAGTTCAACATCGTGTGGAAGACGCCGGGGCTGGTCCCGGGTGACGCATGGTCGAAGGAACTGCCCGATTCCAAGAACCTGATTGGCGACTGGGTAACGCTTAAGTGCGGCAACTACGACACTGTGAAAAAGAAGTGTCTCGGCAGCGGTACCTGATCATACCAAAGCAAACGTGCTAAAAATGGAGGCAGCAGGCTTCTGTTGCCTCCATTACTTTTTCGGAGCTCCAAATGGTTGCAGGTTCGGCGCGAATTGCGCTGCTGTTGTTCGGACTCGTTGCGTTGCTGCTGAGCGTCCGGCAGGGACTGGCCGAGAGCTACGAGGAGGCGCTCGCACGCTTCACGACCGACAGTTACAGCGAGACCGAGACCGGCATCGAGGCGATCACGGCAAGCGGCAATCCTTTGGCTGCTCAGGTCCTCGATGCCTTGCAAAACGAACGGCTGCTCTACGATCCATCGACGCATAAGGTCTACATCAAGACCGATGCAGATCAGCTGCTCGATGCCGCGAATGGTCAGCCGGTGGCGAGCGCTCCCGCAGATCTGCAGACCGTTGGCCTCACCAATCGGTTACGTCGCGCCATCGATGCGGCGCTCGGTAATCTGACCTTGCAATCGCCTGACGCGGCCAAGCGTCTCGATGCCGCGCGCGCGGTATTCAAATCGCGTGAAGCCAACACGTTACCCGCGCTCGATGCGGCGCTCGCAAAGGAATCGGATCCATCCGTGAAACGCGCGCTCATCGAAGCGCGCGCGGCCGTTGTGCTCAATCGCGATGATGCCACGGAAGCGGCCAAGCTTGATGCCATCGCGGTGCTGCGAGCGCGCGGCGACCAGGACGCGGTCGCGGTGCTTGCCGGAGCGGCTGCGGATGCGCCCGCTTCGGTGGTGCGCGCATCGAAGGATGCAGTTGCGGCGATCGAAAGCCGGCTGGCCGCGTGGGCCACGGTGCAAAATGCTTGGTACGGCCTTTCTCTCGGCTCGGTTCTGCTGCTGGCGGCCATCGGTCTTGCGATTACTTTCGGCGTGATGGGCGTAATCAATATGGCGCATGGCGAGATGGTGATGCTTGGCGCCTATGTGACGTTCGTTGTTCAGGAATTGATCCGTACTCACAACCCGGCCCTTTCCGATGTCTCGCTTGTGTTTGCGGTCCCGTTGGCGTTTCTTTTTGCTGGATTCGTCGGTGTGTTGATCGAGCAGGGCATCATTCGTTTTCTCTACGGACGACCGCTGGAGACTCTGCTCGCAACCTGGGGCCTTTCGCTCATCCTGCAACAGGCTGTTCGCACGGCGTTTGGCCCGACCAACAAGGAGGTCAGCAACCCGTCGTGGATGAGCGGTGCGTTCCAGCTTGGCCAGATCACCGTTACCTACAATCGTCTGTGGATCATTTGCTTCACGCTTGGCGTTTTCGCCGCGTTGCTCGTGCTGCTGCGTTACACCCGGCTAGGCCTGGAAATGCGCGCGGTTACGCAAAATCGGTCGATGGCGGCATCGATGGGCATTCGCACCGCCCGGGTCGACGCGCTCACGTTCGGGCTTGGTTCAGGGATCGCGGGAATCGCGGGTGTGGCGCTGTCGCAGATCGACAACGTAAGCCCCAATCTCGGCCAGGGTTACATCATCGACAGTTTCATGGTCGTGGTCTTTGGCGGCGTCGGCAATCTTTGGGGCACGCTGGTTGGTGCGTTCACGCTCGGCATCGCCAACAAATTCCTCGAACCGTACGCAGGAGCGGTGCTCGGGAAGATCGCAATCCTCGTGTTCATCATCCTGTTCATCCAGAAACGACCGCGCGGACTGTTTGCGTTGAAGGGCAGGGCGGTCGAAACATGAGCCACGTTATTGGCCGCCAGTTCGATAGCGTTTCCGTCGCATTCGTTGCCATGATCGCGATTGTCGCGGTTGCGGTGCCGGTCTCGAATCTCGCATTTCCGCCGAGCTCTCCGTTCCATGTGCCGATCTATATCGTATCGCTGCTCGGCAAATATGTGTGCTATGCCCTGCTCGCGCTTTCGATTGATTTGATCTGGGGTTACTGCGGAATTCTGTCGCTCGGCCACGGCGCGTTCTTTGCGCTCGGCGGCTATGCCATGGGCATGTACCTGATGCGGCAGATTGGAACGCGCGGCGTGTACGGCAACCCGATCCTGCCGGATTTCATGGTGTTCCTGAATTGGCCGGAACTTCCGGTCTATTGGTATGGGTTTCAGCACTTTGCCTATGCGGCGCTGATGGTTTTGCTGGTGCCTGGCGTCCTGGCGTTCGTGTTCGGCTGGTTTGCGTTCCGCAGCCGCGTGACCGGTGTTTATCTATCGATCATCACGCAGGCGCTGACGTTTGCGCTGTTGCTCGGATTCTTCCGCAACAATTTCGGTTTCGGCGGAAACAACGGCCTGACCGATTTCAAGGAAATCCTGGGATTCAACGTACAGGCGCCGGGAACTCGCGTGGCGCTGTTCTCGATTTCGTGCATCGCGCTGTTGGTTGGTTTCGTGATCTGCCGCGGTGTCATCACGTCTAAATTCGGCAAGGTGCTGGTGGCAATTCGCGATGCGGAAGCGCGCGTGCGATTCCTCGGCTATCGCGTCGAGAACTACAAGCTGTTCGTGTTCACACTTTCGGCCTGTATGGCCGGCGTTGCCGGTGCGCTCTATGTGCCGCAGGTCGGCATCATCAATCCGAGCGAGTTTTCGCCCGGCAATTCCATCGAGGCGGTGATCTGGGTGGCGGTCGGCGGTCGCGGCACGCTGATCGGCGCCGTGATTGGCGCGATCGCGGTCAACTACGCCAAGACGACTTTCACCACCGGAATGCTGGCGCCCTATTGGCTGTTTCTGCTCGGGGGGCTGTTCATTGCGGTCACCCTGCTGCTGCCGCGCGGAATCGTCGGCACGCTGCAGCAATGGTGGCATGATCGTCGCAAATCTGCGGTCGAACCCAACACCGAGACTGCGGCAAGGCTTGCGGAGTAAGCGATGAACGACCGTACCACCAATGCCTTGCTCTACCTCGACGGCGTGAATGTATCGTTCGACGGCTTCCGCGCACTGAACAATCTCTCGCTCGCGGTCGAGCCCGGCGAAATGCGCGCGATCATCGGCCCGAATGGCGCTGGCAAGACCACGATGATGGATGTGGTGACGGGAAAAACGCGGCCTGATACGGGTGAGGTGTTTTTCGAAGGGACGCACGATCTTTCCAAACTCGACGAGACCGAAATCGCGACGCTCGGCATCGGCCGCAAGTTTCAGAAGCCGACGGTATTCGAAATGCACACGGTCGAGGACAACCTGTCCCTGGCCTTGAAGAACGACCGCCACGTGCGCGCGACATTGTTCTGGCAGGGCAACGGCGAGGATAAAGACCGCATCGATCGGATTCTGGAAACCATAAGGCTCGGCGCCCAGCGAGATCGCCCGGCCGGCAGCCTGTCGCACGGACAAAAGCAGTGGCTGGAGATCGGCATGCTGCTGGCGCAGGAGCCGAAATTGCTGCTGGTGGATGAGCCGGTCGCCGGCATGACCGACGCCGAGACGCGGCAGACCGTGGATCTGCTGAAGGAAATCAACCGCGACCGCACGATCGTCGTGGTGGAGCACGACATGACATTCGTGCGCGATCTCGATGTTCGAGTCACGGTGCTGCACGAGGGTTCGGTGATCGCCGAAGGATCGATCGACCAGGTGTCAACGAACGAGCGTGTGGTCGAAGTCTACTTGGGGCGATGAGCTTGTGACGGGAACGGCGATGCTCGAAGTGAACGCGGTTGACCTTCATTATGGCGCGGCGCAGGCGCTGCGATCTGTCTCGCTCACGGCGGAACTTGGCGAGGTCACGTGCGTGCTCGGCCGTAACGGCGTCGGCAAGACGAGCCTGTTGCGCGCGATCGTTGGACAGCATTCCGTCAGTTCGGGCTCCGTCGTGTGGGAGGGCACGGATATCACGACGCTGAAGCCCTATGAGCGCGCACGGCGCGGCATTGCCTATGTGCCGCAGGGCCGGGAGATTTTTCCGCTGCTCACGGTCGAAGAAAATCTGAAGACCGGGTTTGCGCCACTCGGGCGTGAGCAACGCAGCATTCCCGACGATGTGTTTTCGCTGTTTCCCGTGCTGGCGACGATGCTGCGCCGGCGCGGCGGTGATCTTTCAGGCGGGCAGCAGCAGCAGCTCGCGATCGGGCGGGCACTGGTGATGCGGCCGAGGCTGTTGTTGCTGGACGAGCCGACCGAGGGGATTCAGCCGTCGATAATCAAGGATATCGGGCGTGCCATCAGCTATTTGCGCGGGCTCAAGCAGATGGCGATCGTTCTGGTCGAGCAATATCTCGATTTCGCCCGTGACCTCGGCGATCGATTTTCGGTCGTTGACCGCGGCACGATCGTTTATGCTAGCCAGCGCAAGGATTTGAACGAAGCGGCGCTCAAACAATCTCTTTCCTTATAGTAGCCCCGACATGAAAACCAGAGCCGCCAATCAAGCCTTAGCGATTGACCGCGATGAAACGCTGATCGCCAACCGTGCACGCGGGCGAATAGATCTTATAGTCAGCGCGGCGGATGGCAGGACGCGCCGGAGGCGCGTGGCGGAAGACGGGTCGCTGCGGGTGCGGTTTCCGCGGACCGTGGGCGGCGAACTCGAGGCAGTGATCGTCAATACCGCTGGTGGAATCGCGGGCGGCGACCGGCATGAGGTTAGCGTTTCGGCACGAGATAATGCGAATCTCGTCGTCACCACGGCGGCGGCAGAAAAAATATACCGCTCGATCGGACCGGATGCGTCAATCGAGGTGACATTGGATGTCGGCGCGGGCGGCAGATTGGCATGGCTGCCGCAGGAGGCCATCGTGTTCGATCGCGGGCGGCTGTCACGAAGGATCGACGTCGATATTTCCGGCGACGGCATGGTGACGGTTGCGGAAATGGCGGTGTTCGGGCGCTCTGCCATGGGAGAGCTGGTGGAGCAGGGATCGTTCGTCGACCGCTGGCGTGTGCGGCGCGACAGGCGCCTTGTGTTTGCAGAGACCGTGAGGCTCGACGGAGCGGTCGCGCAGAAACTCGCCGAACCGGGGGTCGCCGCCGGAGGTGCGGCCATCGCGACCGTGCTGGTTTGTCCAGGCGATGAGACATTGGCCGCAAATGTTCGCGCTCTGGCAGGCAGCTTTGCCGGAGAGGTCGGGATTTCTGCGTGGAATGGAATCGCGGTGGCGCGGCTCTGCGGCAAGGACGGCGCCAGCGTACGGAGCGATCTGACCGCTGTGTTGACTGCGCTCGGCGCGCCGCTACCGCGGCTTTGGCTAAACTGAGAGCGCAAGCATGAACCTCACGCCGCGGGAAAAAGACAAGCTCCTGATCGCGATGGCGGCGATGGTGGCGCGCCGGCGACTTGAGCGCGGCGTCAAACTCAATCATCCGGAGGCGGTGGCGCTGATCACCGATTTCATCATGGAAGGCGCGCGCGACGGCAAAACCGTTGCGCAATTGATGGAAGCGGGCACGACAGTGCTTACGCGCAAGCAGGTGATGGACGGCATTCCGGAGATGATCCACGATATCCAGGTCGAGGCGACGTTTCCCGACGGCACGAAGCTCGTCACGGTCCACGATCCCATTCGGTGAATGAGGCGCTCATGAAGCCCGGCGAATTCTTCATCAAGACAGGCGAGATCGAGCTCAACAAGAAACGCAAAACGGTGACGCTCACAGTCGCCAACACCGGCGACCGTCCGATTCAGG
The DNA here is from genome assembly GCA_035501735.1 of Xanthobacteraceae bacterium. Classification (GTDB taxonomy): domain Bacteria; phylum Pseudomonadota; class Alphaproteobacteria; order Rhizobiales; family Xanthobacteraceae; genus PNAI01. The sequence continues at coordinate 63,051 of DATJVR010000034.1, forward strand.
TCGGCTCGCATTATCATTTCTTCGAGACCAATCCGGCGCTCGAATTCGACCGCAAGAAGGCGCGCGGCATGCGGCTCGACATCGCGGCGGGCACGGCCGTGCGTTTCGAGCCCGGCCAAAGCCGCAAGGTCACGCTCGTCGCACTCGCAGGCGCGCGCAAAGTCTACGGTTTTCGACAAGAGATCATGGGCAAGCTCTGAGGGGAATGCATGTCGATCAAGATGAAGCGCGCGATCTATGCCGACATGTTCGGGCCGACGATCGGCGACCGCGTGCGTCTTGCCGACACCAACCTCATCATCGAAATCGAGAAGGATTTCACCACCTATGGCGAAGAGGTGAAGTTCGGCGGCGGCAAGGTGATCCGCGATGGCATGGGCCAGAGCCAGATCGCCAACAAACAAGGCGCCGTCGATACCGTCATCACCAATGCAATTGTGCTCGACCATTGGGGGATCGTGAAGGCCGACGTCGGCATCAAGCAGGGAAAGATTTTCGCCATCGGCAAGGCCGGCAATCCCGACATCCAGCCGGGCGTGACGATCATCATCGGACCTGGCACCGAGGTGATCGCGGGCGAGGGGAAAATCCTCACGGCCGGCGGCTTCGACACGCACATCCATTTCATCTGCCCGCAACAGGTGGATGAGGCGCTGATGTCGGGGGTCACTTCGATGCTCGGCGGCGGTACCGGGCCGGCGGCCGGCACCAACGCCACGACCTGCACGCCCGGCCCCTGGCATATCGGGCGCATGATTCAGGCGGCGGACGCATTCCCGGTCAATCTGGGATTTGCCGGCAAGGGCAATGCCTCGCGCCCCGCCGCACTTGAAGAAATGATCGAGGCAGGCGCCTGCGCGCTGAAGCTGCACGAGGATTGGGGCACCACGCCGGCGGCGATCGATTGCTGCCTGTCTGTGGCCGACGATTACGACGTGCAGGTGATGATCCACACCGACACGCTGAACGAGAGCGGTTTCGTCGAGGATACGATCGCATCGTTCAAAGGCCGCACCATCCATGCTTTTCACACCGAGGGCGCAGGCGGCGGACACGCGCCCGATATCATAAAAGTCGCGGGGCTGAAAAACGTGTTGCCGTCTTCGACCAACCCGACGCGGCCGTTCACGCGCAACACGATCGACGAACATCTCGACATGCTTATGGTGTGCCACCATCTCGATCCATCGATCGCGGAGGATTTGGCGTTTGCGGAAAGCCGCATTCGCAAGGAGACGATCGCAGCCGAGGACATCCTGCACGATCTCGGCGCGCTGTCGATGATGTCGTCGGACAGCCAGGCCATGGGGCGGCTCGGCGAAGTCATCATTCGCACGTGGCAGACCGCGGACAAGATGAAGAAGCAGCGCGGGCGTTTCAAATCCGAAAAGGGCGACAACGATAACGTTCGCGTCAAACGATACATCGCCAAATACACGATCAATCCGGCTATCGCGCATGGCGTGTCGAAACACATCGGTTCGGTCGAGAGAGGCAAGCTTGCCGATCTGGTGCTGTGGTCGCCGGCATTTTTCGGGGTCAAACCCGATCTCGTGATCAAGGGCGGCTCGATCGTAGCGGCGCCCATGGGCGATCCGAACGCTTCGATTCCGACTCCGCAACCGGTGCATTACCGACATATGTTCGGCGCGTTTGGCCGTGCGCGCACCGCGAGCTCGGTCGTGTTCGTATCGCAGGCGGCTGCGAGCGCCGACATTGGCGAAAGGCTCGGTATCGAGAAGGAGCTGGTCGCGGTGCAAAACACCCGTGGCGGCATCTCGAAGAAATCCATGGTGCACAACGACGCTACGCCGAAAATCGATGTCGATCCGGAAACCTACGAAGTGCGCGCCAACGGTGAATTGCTGACCTGCGCGCCCGCCGAGGTGCTGCCGATGGCGCAGCGCTATTTTCTTTTCTGACAGGACATGCCGAATGCGGAGCATTCCGAGATGAAACGTGCCGTGGCCGTGCGACCGGCGCAGCAATGGGACGCCAGCGTTGCCGTCGATCTGGTTGCGCTCGACTCAAGCGAGCGCCATCGCCGCCGCATTGCGCTGCGAGGCGAGCGCGGTCTTGCGTTTCTACTGGATCTGCCACAGGCAACGGTGCTGCATCATGGCGACGGGCTCGTACTGGACGATGGCGCGATCATTGCGGTGGTCGGCAAGCCGGAACCTCTGGTCGAAATCACGGCCTCAAGTTTCCGTGGCCTCGTGCGCCTCGCGTGGCACATCGGCAATCGCCATGTCGACTTGCAGATTGTCGGTGAACGGCTCCGCATTCGACGAGACCATGTGCTGGAAACGATGCTGATGTCACTCGGCGCCCGGCTGACGCCGATCGAAGCCGTGTTCGATCCGGAACCCGGCGCTTACGCGGACGCGCAGCATCACGATCAGCGGTGGAATGATCGCGACAGCGATTTCGGCCATGCTTTTTAAGCCCGAGCCGACAAAATTCTTCGACGGTCTTGCGCCGGCTGCGCTTTACCGGCTGATGGCGTGGTTTTCGCCGGCCTTTCCGGTCGGCGCATATTCCTATTCGAGCGGCGTCGAATGGGCGGTCGAGGCCGGCGACATCACCAACGCCGATTCGCTGAAACGATGGCTGAGTGTGATGCTCACCCTGGGAGGCGGATTTTGTGACGCGGTCCTGCTTGTCCATTCGCATCGCGCCGTCGCGGAAAACGATGCTGACTTGTTGCTCGAGGTCGTAGAGCTTGCTGCTGCATTTGCTCCAACCAAGGAACGGTTCGTCGAGACCACGACGCAAGGGCTGGCCTTTCTTGCGACGCTGCGTTCAGCATGGCCGTGTGACGCGCTCGATCGTCTCGGCAAAATCTCAGATGGCGTGTTTACGATGCCAGTCGTGGCCGGTGTTGCAAGCGCGGGTCACGATATTCCGGTTGGAGCGACGGTTCATGCCTATTTGCAAGCGTTCGCGGCCAACCTGATCTCGGCCGGGGTCCGCCTCATTCCGATCGGACAGACGGATGGCCAGCGGTTGATCGCGGCTCTCGAACTCGAGATCGCCGCAACAGCCGACCGGGCGCTTGCCGCCGGTCTCGACGATATCGCGACGTGCGCGTTTCGCGTTGACCTTGCGAGTATGCACCACGAGACGCAATACACGCGACTATTCCGCAGCTAGGCTTCGAGTTTTGCAATGACAAAGCATGGCCCACTTCGTGTCGGTATCGGCGGGCCCGTCGGTTCCGGCAAGACCGCGCTGATGGACGCGCTGTGCAAGCGGATGCGTGCGACCTACGAAATCGCGGCCATCACCAACGATATCTACACCAAATGGGACGCCGAATATCTCGTGCGCTCCGGCGCGCTCGCGCCGGAACGTATCGCGGGCGTCGAGACCGGCGGTTGCCCGCATACGGCGATTCGGGAGGATGCATCCATCAATCTCGCAGCCGTGGACGAAATGCGCAGGAAATTTCCCGATCTGGATTTAGTGCTGATCGAATCGGGCGGTGACAATCTCGCGGCAACGTTTTCGCCGGAACTTGCGGATATTACGATCTACGTGATCGACGTAGCGGCTGGCGACAAAATTCCTTCAAAAGGCGGACCGGGCATTACGCGCTCCGATCTGCTTGTGATCAACAAGATCGATCTCGCGCCCTACGTGGGAGCGTCGCTTGAGGTGATGGAACGCGACGCCAAACGCATGCGCGGCACGCGACCATTCCTGTTCAGCAATCTCCGAGCCGGACAGGGCATCGATCAAATTTGCGCTTTTATCGAACAAAAAGGCGGGCTTGACGCGAAGTAACTGTTAAATACGTGCAGCGCTCTACAAAGGCGTTTGCCCCAATTCTGACAAGCTGAAATTGAGATTGGTGTGGAGCACCAGCCGATTTCACAACCAAGCATTGCGATCCGGATCAAGCACGAATATCGTTTGACCTAGATCAAAGTCGAATCTTCGGCGTTCATCATATTGTGCTTCGTTCGGGCTGCTTCCGCGGCCTATTTGTGCTGGGGCTGCTCGAATGACGCAATCAATTACTCCCGACAAACGCATGACGTTCGGAGAGGCCGGATCCGCCTTCGCGTTTGCTGCGCTCGCTTTTTACTCGATCATCACTGCAGCGAAGGCTTACACCCCCGAATTCGCGTTTCATGCTTACTTGTTTGCGGCGGCAAGCGCTGTCGCGGCGTTCAAAATCATCGACCGTTATTACGACCGGCCAGCCAACCTGCCGCCGCTGATGATCGGCGACAAGCCCAACTACAATATGGGACCGGTCAAATTCGCGACCATTGCCGCTATGGTCTGGGGCATAGCCGGCTTCTCAGTAGGTCTTTGGGCTGCGCTTGAACTTGCGTTTCCGGTTCTCAACTTCGATCTTCCCTGGACTTCGTTCGGGCGCATCCGGCCTTTACACACATCGGCAGTGATTTTCGCTTTCGGCGGCAATGTCCTCATTGCCACGTCCTTCTATGTCGTTCAGCGAACCTGCCGCGCGCGCTTGGTTGGCGATCTCGCGCCGTGGTTCGTTGTGCTCGGATATAATTTTTTCATCGTGATCGCGGGCACTGGTTATCTGCTCGGCATTACGCAATCCAAGGAATATGCCGAGCCCGAATGGTATGCCGACTTGTGGCTGACGGTCGTCTGGGTGGTGTATTTGCTTGTCTACCTTGGCACGATCATGCGGCGCAGTGAGCCGCATATCTATGTGGCCAATTGGTTCTATCTTGCCTTCATTCTGACCATCGCGGTTTTGCACCTCGGCAACAATGCCGCGATTCCGGTGTCCGTATTCTCTCCCAAATCCTACATCGTCTGGGCCGGCATGCAGGATGCCATGGTGCAGTGGTGGTACGGCCACAATGCCGTGGGATTTTTCCTGACCGCCGGCTTTCTCGGCATCATGTACTACTTCATTCCCAAACGAGCGGAGCGGCCGGTTTATTCCTATCGGCTTTCCATCATCCACTTCTGGGCGCTGATTTTTCTCTACATCTGGGCCGGCCCGCATCACCTCCATTACACCGCGCTCCCTGACTGGACGCAGACACTCGGGATGACTTTTTCGGTGATGCTGTGGATGCCGTCGTGGGGCGGCATGATCAACGGATTGATGACGCTCTCAGGCGCCTGGGACAAGCTGCGTACCGATCCGGTGCTGCGCATGATGGTCGTGTCGGTGGCGTTCTACGGCATGGCCACTTTCGAGGGACCGATGATGTCAATCAAAGCGGTCAATTCATTGTCGCACTACACGGACTGGACAATCGGGCACGTGCATTCCGGCGCGCTCGGCTGGGTTGCCTATATTTCCTTCGGCGCGATTTATTGCCTTGTGCCCTGGCTGTGGAATCGCGAGCGCCTCTATTCGCTCAAGTTGGTCAACTGGCACTTCTGGATTTCGACCATTGGCATCGTGCTTTACATCTCGGCGATGTGGGTGTCGGGCATCCTGCAGGGGCTGATGTGGCGGGCCTACACCAGTCTCGGGTTCCTTGAATATTCCTTTGTCGAGACGGTCGAGGCCATGCACCCGTTCTATGTGATCCGCGCGACGGGCGGTGCGTTGTTCCTGACCGGCGCGCTGCTGATGGCCTGGAACCTGTGGAAGACCATCAGCGTCAGCCAGGTCGATACGGCGATCTCCCGTCCCTCTCTCGTGCCGGCCGAGTAGGGAGGCACGGATGTCGCTTTGGCGCAAACATCATATTCTGGAGAAGAATTCGATCCTGCTGGCCATTGGCGTGCTGATCGTCATCGCGATCGGCGGGCTCGTGGAAATCACCCCATTGTTCTATCTCAAGAGCTCCATCGAAAAGATCGACGGCGTTCGGCCCTATACGCCGCTCGAGCTTGCCGGCCGCAACATCTATGTCCGCGAGGGCTGTTACAATTGTCACTCGCAGATGATCCGTCCGCTGCGCGACGAAGTCGAACGCTACGGCCACTACTCGCTGGCCGCCGAGAGCATGTACGATCATCCATTCCAATGGGGCTCAAAGCGGACGGGCCCGGACCTCGCGCGCGTCGGCAATAAATATTCCGACGACTGGCACCGCGACCACCTCAATTCACCCAAGTCAGTCGTGCCCGGCTCGGTCATGCCGGCCTATCCCTGGCTCGCGGCGACCGAGCTCGACTACGGACATATCGACGAGCACATGAGGGTGCAGGCAACGCTGGGCGTCCCCTATACGCCAGAGATGATTGCGGCAGCATTTGCCGATGTGAGGATCCAAGCCACCACGGATTCTCCCGAAGCTGCGGCGCTTGTGCGCCGTTATCCCGGAGCAAAGTCGCGCGATTTTGACGGCAATCCCGAGCGCATCACCGAATTGGACGCAGTCATCGCCTACCTGCAGATGCTCGGCACGCAGGTGGATTTCAAACTCTACGACGACAAAGCCAACATTCGTTGAGAAAAATAATGTCGACGACCTACACGATGCTCGCACACTTCGCACAGACCTGGGGACTTCTGTATTTCCTGGCGTTGTTTCTGGCGGTTCTTGTCTATGCGCTTTGGCCTTCGCGCAAGACAAGGTTCGACGAAGCCGCGCGCATGCCACTGCGAGAGGACTAGCCAAGATGGCTGCGCCGCACGAAGAGACCGACGCACTGACGGGCACCGCCACCACCGGCCACGAGTGGGACGGTTTGCGCGAGCTCAACACGCCGCTGCCGCGCTGGTGGCTGTGGATTTTTTACGCCACCATAATCTGGGCGATCGGATATTGGATCGTCTATCCCTCATGGCCGCTGGTGACGTCCTATTCGAAGGGAATATGGGGCTGGCAGTCACGTGAGGCGGTGGTCAAGGACCTCGATGCGCTTCGCGCGCTGCGTGGACCGATGGTGGAGAAGCTTTCGGCGTCATCGCTAGAACAGATTGTCGCCGATCCGCAGCTTCTTGAATTTGCGCGCGCACAGGGAAAGACAGCGTTCGGCGACAATTGTGCGCCATGCCACGGCGCGGGCGGCGGAGGCGCAAAGGGTTATCCGAATTTGAACGACGATGACTGGCTGTGGGGCGGCAAGCTCGACGATATTGCACAAACCATTCGCTTTGGGATTCGCTCGACGCACGAAAAAACCAGATTGGGCAGCATGCCGGCGTTCGGGCGTGAAGGCATGATCAAACGCGAGGACATCGAAGCCGTCGCAGATTATACGCGTTCGCTCGCCGGTCTCCCGGTCGACAAAAGTGCAAATCTCGCCGCTGGAAAGGCCGTCTATGTGGCGAACTGCGCGATCTGTCACGGTGAAAACGGCAAAGGCAAGCGCGAGCTCGGTGCGCCGAATCTGACCGATGCGATCTGGCTCTACGGACCGAGCAGGGAGGTCATCATCGACGGGCTGTGGAACGGGCGCGGCGGCATCATGCCCGCCTGGAGTGGACGGCTGGGCGACAGCACGATCAAGGCGCTCACTGTCTACGTCCATACGCTCGGCGGGGGAGAGAAGTGATCGTCCGTGAATATTCCCGATACCATGACGATTGAATCGGCTGTCGCAAAGTCAGGCACGCCCGCTATCGCAGCTCTTGTCGAGCAGGCGAAAAACGCGGCGAGCCCGCCGGATGATGATGAACCGCTCTATTCCGTGCGGCGTAAGGTTTATCCGCAAAGCGTGCAAGGCCGCTACCGGACGATCAAATGGATTCTACTGTTCGTCACGCTCGGCATCTACTACGGCTTGCCATTCGTGCGTTGGCATCGCGGGGCATATGCGCCGGATCAAGCCGTGCTCATTGATTTGCCGGGCCGGCGTTTCTATTTCTTCTTCATCGAGTTGTGGCCGCAGGAGGTTTATTACTTCACCGGCCTGCTGATTCTTGCGGCAATGATTCTATTTCTGATGAACGCAGTGGCCGGCCGTGTCTGGTGCGGCTACCTCTGTCCGCAAACGGTCTGGACCGACTTGTTTCAGACCATCGAGCGTTGGATCGAAGGCGATCGGCGCGAACACCTGCTGCGCGATCGCGGCCCGTGGACGTTTGATCGTATCGCACGCGCAGCACTGAAGCATTTCCTGTGGCTGATGGTGGCATGGTGGACCGGCGGCGCCTGGGTCCTGTATTTTGCGGATGCTCCGACGCTGGTGAAAGATTTGGCGACCTTTCAGGCGCCGCTGATCGCCTATGTGTCGATCGGAATTCTCACGTTCACGACTTATGCTCTGGCGGGCCACATGCGCGAGCAGGTCTGCGTCTACATGTGCCCGTGGCCGCGCATTCAGGCGGCACTTACCGACGAATATGCGTTGAACGTCACCTATCGCTACGACCGTGGCGAACCGCGCGTGTCCCTCAAGAAAAGCGCGGCTCTGCGAGAAAGCGGCAAGCCGACAGGGGACTGCATCGAATGCTATCAGTGCGTCTATGTTTGTCCGACTGGCATCGATATCCGCAACGGGCCCAATCTTGGCTGCATTCAATGCGGCCTTTGCATTGATGCCTGCGATGCCGTGATGGCGAAAATCGGCCGTCCGACCGGTCTCATTGCGTACGATACGGAACTCAATATCAAACGGCGGCTCCGGCGTGAGGAGCCGATCTTCCGGATCGTGCGGATGCGCACGCTGTTATATGCCGCGGTGATCGCGATAGTCGGCTCGATCATGCTCTATGCGCTTGCCACCCGCGGTAATGAGGGCATCAGCGTCATTCACGACCGCAATCCGATCTACGTGCGTCTGTCGGATGGCGCGTTGCGCAACGCCTACGCCGTGCGCATTCTCAACAAGTCGATCGAATCGCGCCGCTATGTCCTGTCGATCGAAGGTGTTCCGGGAGCGCAGCTTGAGGCTGTCGATATCCCGGTTGATGCGACGCGCGGTGTAGTCATAGAAGTCGGTCCCGACCGCACGCGCGAAATACGTGTGTTGGTGACGACGCGGCAGCAGCTCCCTCCCGCTGCGGCAATTCCGATCACCTTTCATATTGTCGACACTGCCGACGGCACAATGGCAAGTGTCGTCGATCATTTCCGCGGCCCGTGAGCACGACCATGTCGATGCAATTTTTTGGCAAGCGTACCGACAAACGTTCCAAAGAGATCACGGGGCGGACGGTGTTGGTTTGCCTCGTCGTCTTTTTCGCGATTGTCGTGGCCGTCAACCTGGTCCTGGTGCGTGCTGCGATTTCGACCTTCGGGGGGCTTGAGACAGAGAGTTCGTACCGAGCAGGCCTTGCTTTCGGCGGCGAAATCGCCGTCGCCCATGCTCAACAGGCGCGGCATTGGCACGTCACGGCGCAGTTTCTACCATCCAAAGACGGACCGACGGCGATCGAGATCATCGCGCAGGACGCCACCGGCCAGCCGCTTACCGGCCTCGGCGCTACGGTTCGGCTTGAGCACCCGACCGACAAGCGCCTCGATCACACTCTCGTCATGAGTGAAGTTTCATCAGGTCGCTTTCGCGGAACAACAACATCGTCGAAAGGTGAGTGGGACCTGCTCATTGAGTTGTCGCGCGGCGATGAACGCCTGTTCCGCTCCAAGAACCGCGTGAGTCTGCATTGATGGATGCCAGGATGCCTGAGACCCTCGACCTTTCTTCGTTCGTGCGGCACGGCGCCAATGGTACCGCCCATATGGAGCTTGCCGTCGAGGGAGTGGGATGCGCCAGCTGCATTCGCAAGATCGAGAGCGGCCTCAGGCAGCTGCCCGGCGTCGTCGATGCACGGCTCAATTTCACCAATCGGCGGCTTGCCGTGGACTGGCACGATCAGAAGATGACGGCGGGCGAGGTAATCGAAGCGTTGGCGCATCTCGGCTATCGCGCACAGCCGTTCGCGCTGGAGCGGGCGGAAGCGGATGAAGCGCGCTATGCGCGTAAATTGCTGATCTGTCTCGCGGTTGCCGGCTTTGCCGCCATGAACATCATGCTGCTGTCGGTTTCGGTCTGGTCCGGGAACGTCACCGATATGACACAGGAGACGCGAGATTTCTTCCACTGGCTGTCGGCATTGATCGCGCTGCCAGCGGCTGCGTACGCTGGTCAACCATTCTTCAAAAATGCCTGGCGGGCTCTTCGAATTCGTCAGCTCAATATGGATGTTCCTATTTCTCTGGCGGTGCTGCTCGCTCTCAGCATGTCCTTGGTCGAGACCATCAATCACGCCGAGCATGCGTATTTCGATTCGGCCGTGATGTTGTTGTTCTTCCTGCTGTGCGGTCGCTATCTCGATCACGCCATGCGACGCAAGACGCGGGCCTTCGCCGGCAATCTAGCCGCGCTGAAGGGGGAAATCGCCCATCGGCTCGACGCGAGTGGTGAATTGGTTGCGGTGCCGGTCGGTGCGTTGAAACCCGATGACCGGATCCTGGTTCGGCCGGGCGAGCGTGTACCCGCCGACGGCATCGTGATGGGTGGTACTTCCGAGATCGATTCGAGCCTGGTCACCGGGGAAACTGCGCGCGAGCCGATCGCAGCCGGGGCGACCATCTACGCGGGAAGCATGAACTATTCGGGCACGTTGACCGTAAGGGTGACCAGCGCCGGTGCAAGCACGTTGATCGCGGAAGTAGAGCGGCTGCTTGAAAAAGCGGTGGCGGTAAAGTCGCGTTACCTGCGGCTGGCTGATCGTGCCGCGCGTCTGTATGCGCCGCTCGTGCACACTGCCGCCGCACTTACGGCGGTCGGATGGCTGATCGCCGGGGCCTCGATTCACGATGCCATCGTTACCGCGATCTCGGTGCTGATCATTACCTGTCCGTGTGCGCTCGCACTGGCCATTCCTGCGGTTCAGGTCGTCTCGTCCGGAGCTATGTTCCGGGCCAATCTCATTCTCAATTCCGGCGACGCCATCGAGAGGCTGGCAGAGGCCAATACAATCGTATTCGATAAGACCGGAACTCTAACGCTGCCGGAACCGAGGGTGGATAATGCCGCGGAACTCGAACCCGATATGCTGGAGCTTGCCGCTCGTCTCGCTCTGACCAGCCATCATCCGCTTGCCGCTGCCGTGGCGCGCGAGGCGCGCGAGCGTTTGCCCATCGAAGGTGCGATCGAGGAGCCGGGACAAGGTGTTCGTGCAATCGTCAACGGGCAAGAGGCGCGGCTCGGCAGTCCCGATTTTTGCGCGACCTCAGCAGCGCTCCGCCCAAACGTGAGTGAACCCGGCACGTCGATCATCGCTTTTGCCTACGCCGGCCGTTCCATCCTCTTAGCTGTGCGCCAGAAGCTTCGTTCGGATGCGGCAGCCGTCGTCCGTGCGCTGGCAGCTCGCGGGTTCGAAATCCACATTCTTTCCGGCGATCGGCCGGCGGCAGTTGAACCGATCGCAACCGCGCTCGGCATCACAGCGTGGCGTGCCGGGCTCAAGCCGGCCGATAAGATTGCCGCGATCGAGGCCCTCAAAGCTGCGGGTCGCCGTGTCCTGATGGTCGGCGACGGTCTCAACGATGCACCGGCGCTTGCATCCGCCAACGTCTCGCTCTCCCCGATCAGCGCGGTCGATATCACGCAAACGCATGCTGATGCGGTGTTTCTCGGGGAGCGTCTCGCGCCGGTGCTTGATGCGGTAACAATTGCAAGAGGCGGGTATCAGTTGATGCTGCAGAATCTCTGGCTGGCGGCGATTTACAACGCCATTGCCGTCCCCATTGCCATCGCCGGATTGGTCACTCCGCTGGTCGCAGCGATTGCGATGTCCGGTTCTTCGCTGATCGTGACGCTCAATGCACTGCGCGCCCGTGGGAAATCTCGCACAAAGCCCGTCGTCGCTCTCGAACCAAAGGTCGTTCCGATATGACCGTGCTCGTTTATCTGGTCCCGATGGCGCTGATGCTTGGTCTTATCGGACTAGCGGCATTCGTCTGGTCGCTCAAGAGCGGCCAGTATGACGACGTTGAAGGCTCTGCCATTCGCGTGCTTTCCGATGACGACATCGAGCAGCCAGATCGGAATGAAGAACTGCACTGAATTGAGCTTAGTATCGACGTGGGCGGTTAGTCCTTCTGGAACGTCAGCCGAAGCGCACAGCTATCCTCGCCATCAGTTTGGAGTTGGACTTTGACCCACGCCGGACCGAATTCACGCCATGCTGCGGCAATAAAACCAATGTCACCGTGCCCGCCAATGACACTGTGGGTGCCGACAGTCAGAACATAATACTGCGATGTGCTGCCAGGAAGCGAACGCCATTCTAGGGTGTTGGGCTTCATCACATCTTCCGGCCTGAGTTGCGGAGAAAATGATCCGTAATGCGTCTCGAAGGTTCGAAGCAGATCTTGAAACCTTCGCTCGCATTCAGAGGACGGCCTAGACGTCAACAGCTCGGTAAAACTGATGCTCTTCAGCTTCTTGTCCGCATCAAAATAGACGCCTGCATGAAAGTCGTGACCCTCGATCCTGGTTGGCGCAAGGGCAGTCATGTAATGAATCGATCCATCCGGTAACGATTTCAAATCCGACCACGAAGTATCGGGCAATGCGCGTATCTGCTCCGGGGTCATCCCGAATCGGTAATCTGCCCATCCCGGCAGCGTCGTTTCGGCCGCCGCAGCCATCGAGAGGCCGAGACCGACGGTTGCGGCGATCGGTAGCCCGGCTCGTCCCATCGCATGAATTGGATTCATGGCGCCCCTCTCTTGAATAAACACTACGCCGCTGAGCCGTTCCTGTTCCCTGATATGTCCTGTCCGACATTCCTCGGGTGGGTCTGGATCGAAATGATAGTGTTCTCCTAAAATTCCCAGAAACTGATACAAGTCGGTTTGCTATAACCATGCCCGAGGGGCCCGACAGTATTCATGACTCTAATCCTTTCCAATGATGATGTGGAGAAGCTCTTGACGATGCGCGAATGCGTCGAAGTTCTTGAAGATGTCTACATCGAATTGAGCGAAGGCCGCGGCGTAACTCGCATTCGTTCGGATTGTCTCGCTCCATCCGCGCGGAGTGATGCGCTCTATAGCTTGAAATCCATGGACGGCGTTATCCCGAAACTGGGGATCGGCGCGGTTCGCATCGATTCCGATATCGTGACTTGGCCAAAACGAGGCAACAATGCCCGACGGGTCAAGGTGCCCGCAGCTCCCAATGGCCGATATGTGGGGTTGGTTCTGTTGTTCTCGTCCGCAAACGGCGAGCCATTGGCGATAATGCCCGACGGTGTGATGCAGCGCATTCGTGTCGGCGCGACCAATGGTCTCGGCATCAAATATCTTGCGCGTAAGGATGCGAAGACGGTCGGCATTCTTGGTTCCGGCTGGCAGGCCGGCGCCCAACTCATGGCGGCCTGCGCGGTGCGCAAGATCGAAAAGATCCGCTGTTTCAGTCCCAACCACCATCATTGCGAGGCATTTGCGCGCCAGATAAGCGTCACGCTCGGTGTTGAAATCGAACCTGTGCGCCATCCGGAAGAAGCAGTCGGCGCGGCCGATATCGTGATGTGCGCCACCAACTCCATCGACAACATTTTCTTCGCGCGCTGGATCGAGTCTGGCATGCATGTGAGTTCCATCAAGGTGCCAGAAATCGAGATTGCGGCGATCAAACGTGCCGATCGGGTCGTGATCCATACGCACGATACGAAACCGTTGCACGTCACCACCAAGGACCTGGCGGTTCCGGAAATAGCCGAAAGCAAAGGTTGGGCGCTCGGCGAGGGAATTGACTTCAAAAGCGCGCCAACGTTAGCCGATGTGATTGCCGGCAAGGCCGCGATGCGCAGTTCGGATCACGAGGTCACCTGTTTCATCAATAATTTGGGATTGGGCTTTCAATTCGCGGCTGCCGGCGCAGTCGTATATCGCAAGGCGAAGGAAGGCGGTCTGGGCTACGATTTGCCGACCGACTGGTTTACCCAGGACGTTCATCCTTAATGTCATGCCGTTTGAGCGTGGCAGATCAAAAAATTTAGATTTGGAATGAGCGCCTTCGCGTTCTGAGACGCGATGGCGTTTAACGTTAATTGCAAGCCGCCGCCCATCAGATTTTACGGATCGGCTAAAACATCATCGGGACAATTCATGAGCATATTGCGTGGCGTATGCGCGCCGTTGGGCGCCGGTGTGATATTGGCCGCACTTGTCGGTGCGCCGATGGCCCATGCTTTTTTCGACTACGGTTCGCGTCCGCGCGCCTGGTGCGGATGGCAAATGCGTCAAGAGGTTTGGCGCGATCCCGGCCCGGCTTTCAATCGTGCGGTCGAGTGGAAACGATATGGAACCGCAGCGCACGGACCCGCCATCGGAGTCATCGTGGTGTGGCCCCATCATGTCGGGAGAATCGTCGGTCGCGATGATCGGGGCAATTGGATCGTCCGTAGCGGGAACGACGGCCATGCCGTACGCGAGCGGGCGCGATCGCTGCGGGGTGTCATCGCATTTCGCTTGCCATAAGCGTCGGGCTATCTATAGCCGACAGCTTATCGCCCGGGTTGCAGCACCTGTTCAAGCCAGGGCCGCGAGGAGGATCCGCCGTAGAAAAACCTGCCCGGGGTTGTCGGCGCGCGACATCAGCCCGATCAAAGTGAGCCATTCCTCATCGCTCGCGCTGTTGACAAACTGACCGACAGACTGTGCGGCAAATTCGCCCGCGGATAAATGATTTTCAGCCGCGAGCGCGGCGACGCGGGCCGTGAGCGCAAGGTCATCAAGAGCGAAAAGCGTTTCGCTGGCAAAAACCTCGTCTTCGAGGCGAGCAATCACATCTCCGAGCTGCATCGTAATGCTCTCTTCAGTTAACCCGCATGGCTTCGGCATTCGTCAGATCGATTCCCTCGATCCGTGCGGCGGTCGCGAGCCGCGCGATGTATTGCGCCAACGCTCGCCGCTGCACGCTCTCCTGCAAGTATTCGGCAATCCGGCCCGCCACCAGCTCGAACGGCAATTCGCGGCCCTCGTGCTTGCGCTCCAATCGAATGATGTGAAAACCGTAGCGCGTCGCAACCGGTTCGGGAGCAATCGAACCGGGCGCGAGCGTGAACAGGGCCTGTTCGAATTCGGGCGTGGTCTGACCCGCGGTAATCTGACCGAGATTTCCGCCCTGCGATGCCGACGAGCAGGCGGAATGCAACTGCGCCAACGCGGCAAATCGTTCGGGGTGCGCGTGCAAAACGGCGAGCGTGGTCTCTGCGGCCGCTCGCGCCTGCGCATAAGCCTGAACATCGGCCTTGCTGGCTGCGAACAAAATATGAGCAGCCTCGTAAATGTCCGGAGAGCGGAACGACGGCCGGTTCTGTTCGTAATAGCGCCGGCATGTTTCCGTATCGGCCGTTGGGGTACGTACTTCGCGCTCGACAAGCGCGCGAACCGCCGCTTCCTCTTCGGTTTCGCGGCGGCCAGTCGCATCAGACAACGGGTCCGCCTCGACCTTCAGCCGACGCGCCTCCTGTAACAACAGCTCGCGCACGACCAATGCGCGCGCCGCGGCCTTCAACGATTCTGCCGGCGTGCGGGCAGGATGATGCTGAACCTCGCGGGCAATCATATCGCGCGGGATAGTGATGCCATTGACCCTCACGCCGTTTCCCTTGGGCAGAATTGATTGATGCACCGAGCGCGACATCGCGGTCACTCCGCAGGGATTGCATGCGGCTGCTGACCGGCGAGGCGACCGTTGCGCCTCGTTCGCACCACTTGGTAGCCGCGGCGACCGAGATACCAGATCGGTGCGCTCCAGACATGCACGAGACGGGTGAATGGGAACACCAGGAAAATCGTCATGCCGAGGAAGAGATGCAACTTGAAGATCGGATGCGCATCGGCGATGAGCGTGGAGACGCCGGGTTGCAGCGTCAGAATTCCCTGGGCCCAAGTCATGAACTTCACCATCTCATGGCCGTCGAGGTGCCCGAGCGACACAAAGATGGTGGCGAGGCCCAGGATCAGCTGCGCGTAGAGCAGCAGCAGAATTGCAATATCTCCGAACGACGATGTTTTGCGGATGCGCGCATCGAACAACCGCCGATGCACCAGCAGCGTGGTCCCGACAAAGCACATCACGCCCGCGACACCTCCGACGATGATCGCCATCCATTGT
Source organism: Xanthobacteraceae bacterium (assembly GCA_035501735.1). GTDB lineage: Bacteria > Pseudomonadota > Alphaproteobacteria > Rhizobiales > Xanthobacteraceae > PNAI01. The sequence goes on from DATJVR010000034.1 coordinate 79,032, forward strand.
TTGAACGTGTGCGAGATACCGAGAATGTCAAAAACCCAGATCGGCGTGAGCAGACCGATGAAATGACCGAGGAAGATGACGAGGATGCCGACGTGAAACAGGTTCGAACCCCACATTAACTGCCGGCGGCGCAGCAACTGGCTCGATCCGCTCCGCCATGTGTATTGCTCGCGGTCGAAGCGCAACAGGCTTCCGACCAGGAACACGGTCAGGCAAAGGTAGGGATACCAGCCAAACACGATGTAAGTCAGTGTCTCGCGCATAGTGCTCTCCTACGGGCGCGGCATCGTCGGCCGGGCGGGTGTCTGAGCCATGCCCGGCGCGGGCCGGCGGCCGGCGCGGATTTTCTCGATCAAGCTGTCCTTGCAACTGCCGCCGGCGCTCGGCCCGAAATTGACAGGCTCATCTTCCCAGGCGGCATCGAGCGCTGCGAAATCGGAGGGATCCGGATCAGGCTCTGCCAGCAGGGCCGAGACAACATCGGCCTTGGGCTTTGTGGCCGCGAGATGCACAAGCGCGCGGAACACAGCCTCGTAAGACGATTGACGCTTACGCAGCCGATCCGCGAGCGCTGCGAAGACGTGCGCGGGCTGTCCGAGCAAGTCGTAGGCCTCGGGGCGCGGGCGGGTAGATAGAAATTCCAGGAAGAGCGGGACGAAATCCGGCAGTTCGGCTGTATCGATTTCGAGCCCGCCATTTTCATACAGCGTCTTGAGATCGATCATGGCCTGGCCGCGGTCGCGGCTCTCGCCGTGCACATGCTCGAACAGATGCAGTGACAGCGAACGGGTGCGGTCGAACAACAGCACATAACGCTCCTGCAGGTCATAGAGATCGCCGCTCGTGATTTCCTTCAACAACAGATCCAACTGTCGCCGGATTGCGGTCGGCAGCAATGCTTCTTCATTCATCGCCTGGGCGAGTTCCGGAATCGCCGTCTGGATTTCAGCGGTGGGATACGTGAGCAGCACCGAAAGCGCCTTGAACGTCCGCGTCATCACATGACCTCCATCGGGGTCTTGGCGCGCTTGGGCGTACCGAACAGATTTGTTTGGGTCTCGCCGCCAGAGCAGCCATTGCCGAAAGTAAAGCCGCACGAGCCGCGCAGGTCGTAGGCGTCCTCATCGATCTCGCGGTGCGCGGTGGGGATGACAAAACGATCCTCGTAATTGGCGATCGCCATCGTCTGGTACATATCCTCGATGGCGAGACCGGTAAGGCCGACGCGCTTTGCGATATTCTCATCGATCACGCCGTCGATAGTCTTGGCTCGCATATAGGCGCGCATGGCCAGCATGCGCTCGAGGCCGCGCGCGACGGGCTCTTCCTTACCGGCCGTGAGAAGATTGGCGAGATACTTGAGCGGAATACGAAGGGATCGCACGTCCGGCATCTCGCCGTCGTGACCAATCTTGCCGGCAGCGGCGGCCGACTGGATCGGCGACAGCGGCGGCACGTACCAGACCATCGGCAAGGTGCGGTATTCCGGATGGAGAGGGAACGCGACCTTCCACTCCATCGCCATCTTCCAGATCGGCGATCGCTGCGCCCCTTCCAGCCAGCTTTCCGACAGACCGTCGGCTCGCGCCTGCGCGATCACCGCAGGATCGTTCGGGTTGAGGAAGATGCCGAGCTGCGCCTCGTAGAGATCCTGCTCGTTCGGGACGCTTCCTGCCTCCTCGATCCGGTCTGCGTCATAGAGCACGACGCCGAGATAGCGGATACGGCCGACGCAGGTTTCCGAGCACACCGTCGGCTGGCCGGCCTCGATGCGCGGATAGCAGAAGATGCACTTCTCGGATTTGCCGCTCGACCAGTTGTAATAAATCTTCTTGTACGGGCAACCCGACACGCACATGCGCCAACCGCGGCACTTGTCCTGATCGATCAGCACGATGCCGTCCTCTTCGCGTTTGTAGATCGCGCCGGACGGGCACGCCGCAACGCACGCCGGATTGAGACAATGCTCGCACAGCCGCGGCAGGTACATCATGAAGGTGTTCTCGAACTGGCCGTAGATTTCCTTTTGTACGCCATCAAAATTGTAGTCCTGCGAACGTTTGGAGAATTCACCGCCCAAAATTTCTTCCCAGTTCGGACCCCACTCGATCTTTTCCATGCGTTCGCCGGTGATCAGCGAGCGCGGTCGCGCGGTCGGCGAGGCCTGCAGCTCCGGCGCTTTTTGCAGATGCTCATAATCGAAGGTGAAAGGCTCGTAGTAGTCGTCGATCTCGGGCAGATCGGGGTTGGCGAAAATCTTGGCCAGCACACGCCATTTGGATCCGATGCGCGGCTCGATCTTGCCATTGCGCTTGCGGCGCCAGCCGCCATTCCAGCGATCCTGGTTTTCCCAATCCTTCGGATAACCGATGCCGGGCTTGGTCTCGACGTTGTTGAACCAGGCGTATTCCATACCTTCACGGTTGGTCCATACGTTTTTGCAGGTGACCGAGCAGGTGTGACACCCGATGCACTTGTCGAGATTCAACACCATTGCGATTTGCGCGCGGATTTTCATTCTGCGGCCTCCATCTTGGGAGCAATCGCCAAGGGTTCGGGTTGATCAGCTGTGGGTTTGTCGAGCCAGTCGACTTTCGACATTTTGCGGACGATGACGAACTCGTCGCGATTGGTGCCGATCGTGCCGTAATAGTTGAAACCGTATGACTGCTGCGCGTAGCCGCCGATCATGTGCGTCGGCTTCACGACAGTGCGCGTCACTGAATTGTGGATGCCGCCGCGCTGGCCGGTAACTTCCGAGCCCGGCACGTTCACGATCTTCTCCTGCGCGTGATACATCAGGCACATGCCCTGCTTCACGCGTTGCGAAACCACCGCGCGCGCCACCAATGCTCCGTTGGAGTTGTAGGCCTCGATCCAGTCGTTATCGACGATGTCCGCCTTCTTGGCGTCGGTTTCGCTGATCCAAACAATCGGTCCGCCACGCGAGAGCGTGAGCATCAGCAGATTGTCGGTGTATGTGGAGTGAATGCCCCACTTCTGATGCGGGGTAATGAAGTTGAGCACCACTTGTTTTTCACCGTTCGGTTTGGAGTCGATGACCGGCTTCACGGCCTTGAGATCGACCGGCGGACGATAGACGCAGAGCGCCTCGCCGAACGCGCGCATCCAGAGATGATCCTGGTAGAGCTGCTGCCGGCCTGTCAGCGTCCGCCATGGGATGAGCTCATGCACGTTGGTGTAGCCGGCGTTGTAGCAGACCTTTTCGGACTCCAGCCCCGACCAGGTCGGCGCCGAAATAATCTTGCGCGGCTGCGCTACGACATCGCGAAAGCGGATTTTTTCGTCTTCCTTTGGAACCGCGAGATGAGTGTGTTCCCGGCCGGTCGTTTTCGACAGAGCCTCCCACGCCTTCACAGCGACCTCGCCATTGGTTTCCGGCGCAAGCGTCAGGATCACCTCAGTCGCGTCGATGTCAGTCTCGATCTTCGCCAGACCCTTGGTCTGCCCCTCGTCGGTCACGGCTCCGTTCAGCCGCTTGAGCAGATCGACCTCGTGCTCGGTGTTCCAGGCGATGCCTTTCACACCGTTGCCAAGCTTGGACATGAGTGGGCCGAGTGCAATGTAGCGTTTGTAGAGGTTCGGATAGTCACGCTCGACCACAGCGACCGAAGGCATAGTCTTGCCGGGAATGGCCTCTACCTCGCCTTTCTTCCATTCCTTGACGTCGATCGCTTGCGCGATTTCGGCCGGCGTGTCGTGCAGGATCGGGGTCAATACAACGTCCTTCTCGACACCGAGTATCTCCGGTGCGACTTCGGAAAACGTCCTGGCGATCGCCTTGTAGATCTCCCAATCGCTCTTGCACTCCCACACCGGATCGACCGCCGCCGTCAGCGGATGGATGAAGGGATGCATGTCCGAGGTATTGAGATCGTTTTTCTCGTACCAGGTCGCGGTCGGCAGCACGATGTCGGAATAGACGCAGGTCGTCGACATGCGGAAGTCGAGCGTGACCAACAGATCGAGCTTTCCTTTCGGCGCTTCGGCGTGCCACGTCACCTCTTTCGGCTTCTTCTTGCCGGTCTCGCCAAGGTCCTTGCCCTGCACGCCGTGCGTCGTGCCAAGAAAGTGTTTGAGGAAATATTCATGCCCCTTGCCCGACGAGCCGAGCAGATTGGAGCGCCACACGAACATGTTGCGGGGCCAATTGTCAGGATTGTCCGGGTCTTCGCAGGCCATCTGCAGCTCACCGGATTTCAGCGCCTTCGCGACGAAATCCTTCGGCTCCATTTTCGCGACGGCGGCTTGCCCAGCGATGGTGAGCGGATTCTGCTTGAGCTGCGGCGCGGACGGCAGCCAGCCCATGCGTTCCGCGCGCACGTTGTAGTCGATCAGCGCGCCATCCCACGGTCCGGGCGGCGCGGTCGGCGAAATAATCTCATCGACGCCGAGAGTCTCGTATCGCCACTGGTCGGTATGTGCATAGAAAAACGACGTTGAGTTCATCTGGCGCGGCGGCCGACCCCAGTCGAGCGCGAAGGCCAGCGGCAGCCAGCCCGATTGCGGGCGCAATTTTTCCTGCCCGACATAGTGCGACCAGCCGCCGCCCGACTGGCCCACGCATCCGCACATCACCAGCATGTTGATGACGCCGCGGTAGTTCATGTCCGAATGGTACCAATGGTTCATCGCCGCGCCGATGATCACCATCGAGCGGCCTTTGGTCTTTTCGGCATTGAGTGCGAATTCGCGCGCGACGGTGATGATCTGGTCGCGCGGCACGCCGGTAATCTTCTCCGCCCAGGCCGGCGTGTAGGGCACGTTCTCGTCGTAACTCTTCGCGACATGGGTGCCGCCGAAACCGCGGTCAAGGCCGTAGTTCGCGACGAACAGATCGAACACCGTCGCGATTATCGCCTCGCCATCTTTGAGCGCGATGCGTTTTACCGGCACTTTCCGCACGAGCACGCCCGGATGATCGGTGCCCTTGAAGGCATCGTGCTCGCGGTTGCCGAAATAAGGAAATGCGACGTCGGCAAGCTCATCCTTGTCATTCGCAAACGTCAGTTGCAGGTTGGTGTCCTGCCCGTCCGACTGCTTCTCCTCCAGATTCCACTTGCCTTTTTCGCCCCAGCGGAAACCAACCGACCCGCGCGGCACCACAACGCTTTCCGCAGTTTCGTCATATGCCACTGTCTTCCATTCGGGGTTGTTGGTCTCGCCCAGATTGTCCGTGAAGTCGGAGGCGCGCAGCATCCGATCGGGTACGAACTTGTCGCCTTGCTTTGCCAGGCGCACCAGCATCGGCATGTCGGTATATTGCCGGACATAATCCTCGAAATATTCCGCCTGACGATCGAGATAGAATTCGCGCAGGATGACGTGACCCATCGCCATGGCGAGCGCCGCATCCGTTCCTTGCTTCACCGAAATCCAGAGATCGGCGAATTTCGAGGCTTCCGAATAATCGGGGCAGATCACCACACTCTTGGCGCCGCGGTAGCGGGCCTCGGTGTAGAAATGCGCATCCGGCGTCCGCGTTTGCGGAACGTTCGAGCCCCACAGAATGAGGAAACCGGAGTTGTACCAATCCGCACTTTCGGGGACGTCGGTCTGCTCGCCCCAGGTCTGCGGCGACGACGGCGGCAGGTCGCAATACCAATCGTAGAACGACATGCACACACCGCCGAGCAGCGACAGGTAACGAGAGCCTGCGGCATAGGACACCATCGACATTGCCGGAATCGGTGAGAAACCAATCACGCGGTCTGGTCCGTATTTCTTCACCGTGTAGGCGTTGGCGGCTGCGATGATTTCGGTGACTTCGTCCCAGGTCGCGCGCACGAAACCGCCAAGGCCGCGCTTATTGACATAAGCCGCGCGCTTTTTCGGATCTTCCACGATCGAGGCCCACGCCCCGACCGGAGTGCGCAGCAGACGCGCGTCGCGCCAGAGCTTGAGCAAACGCGAACGCACGAGCGGATACTTCACCCGGTTACCGGAGTAGAGATACCAGGAGTAGCTCGCGCCGCGGGAGCAGCCGCGCGGCTCGTGATTGGGCAGTTCGGGCCGCGTGCGCGGATAATCGGTCTGCTGCGTTTCCCAGGTGACGACGCCGCCTTTGACATAGATCTTCCAACTGCACGAGCCGGTGCAGTTCACGCCGTGCGTCGAGCGCACGATCTTGTCGTGCTGCCAGCGCTGGCGATAGCCTTCCTCCCAGGTGCGGTCCTCGTGGCGCGTCTCGCCCAGCCCGCCGCTGAAGCTCTCGCGGGCGCGGGTGAAATAGGTCAGCCGATCGATGAAGTGACTCATAGGCGCTCCTGCGACGTCGCGGCCATGGCGCTGCGTTCGTCCTTGCGCGCGCCGCGTGGCGGCGCGCCGATCGTCTCGCCCATCACCGGCAGACGTCGGACCTCGGTCGTGTAGTTGATGATCAGCGACACCCAGACGATGCCGTAGAGCAGCATGAAGCAGCTCGAATTGATTCCGAGCCGGTCGAGGATCGCGCCGAACATGATCGGCAGCAGGAAGCCGCCGAGGCCGCCGGCCATGCCGACGATGCCGGAGACC
>DATJVR010000035.1:0-15240 GCA_035501735.1 Xanthobacteraceae bacterium
TCCAAAACTCACATCAACGAAAAGCGGAATTGTCGCCATGGCTGCATCGATACAATTGGCATAGGCCACACGCCGGCATCGATGATAAAACACCCATCAGCAGACTTGGCTTGACCGAGAACAACCTCTTGAGGCTCCACAGCTAGAGCGACCCCCCTGAGTCTTTTTTATCACGCTCCGCGGCCTTTTGAATCATGGCCGGCGCGCCGACTCGCAGGTGGATTCACCTTCCGCCGCAAGCGAGCTAGCTTGCTCACTGATTCGCGGAGGGCTGATTGGCTGCGAAGCATGATCCGGTCCTAGTCATCGGAGGTGGACTCGGCGGCGCTGCGGTCGCGCTCGCGCTCGGCCGCAAAGGATTCGCGGTGCGCGTGCTCGAGCAGGCGCCGGAGTTCGGCGTGATCGGCTATGGCATCCAGCTTGGGCCGAATGTGTTTTCCATGTTCGACCGGCTCGGCGTCACCGACGCGGTGCTTGCGCAAGCAATCGTGCCCGATGCGATCCTCATGATCGACTCGGTCGATGCCGGCGTGATTGTGCGTATTCCGACCGGCGCGTCATTTCGCGCGCGTTTCAAGCGGCCATACATCGTGATTCATCGCGTCGACTTGCATCGCGTTTTGCTGGATGCCTGCAAGGCGCTTCCGAAAGTGGAGCTGATCGCGAATACGGAAGTTGAATACTACGAAAATCACGACGATCGCGTCGTGGTGCGGACCCGCGACAATCGGACATTCGACGGCGCGGCTCTGATCGGCGCCGATGGTTTGCGCTCCACGGTCCGCGCGCAGATGCTGGCCGAAGGCGATCCGCGCATGATCGGCTATGTGGCGCATCGCACCATCGTGCCGATGAACGACCTGCGGGCCGACGTTCATCGCAACGCAGTCGTGCTGTGGTCGGGTCCGGGATTCCATATCGTGCACTATCCGCTGCGCGGGGGTGCGCTGTTCAATATTGTCGCCGTGTTCCGCACTTCGACCTATGCCGAGAAAGGCGACGGGGAGCGCTATCGGGCGGAGCTCGACCACACGTATCGCGACTCGCATCCGGTCATGAAGGCGTTGCTCGCGATGATGGATCTCGATCGGCGCTGGGTGATCTCCGACCGCGATCCGATCCGACACTGGAGCGCGGGCCGGGTCACGCTGCTCGGCGATGCCGCGCATCCGACGCTGCAGACGCTCGCGCAAGGCGCCTGCATGGCGATCGAGGACGCGGTTTGCCTCGCTGAGCTTGTGGCGCTCGCGCATGGCGACTTCGCACGCGCATTTCGGCAGTACGAGACGGCGCGCTATCTCCGCACGGCGCGGGTGCAGTTCGAGTCCCGCTATTTTTGGGACAATTTTTATCACCTCGGCGGCATCGAGCGTGAAGTCGCGCGCTCGGCCTGGGCCGGGCGCAACGAGCAGCAGATATTCGATTGTCTGGCTTGGCTGTACGACGGCTTTGCGCTGCCCGACCGCCTACCGGAGGCAGCATGAGCAAGCATGTCGCGGTTCTGATGGGAGGCTGGTCGGCGGAGCGCGAGGTCTCGCTGCGTTCGGGAAGGGCGTGCGCCGATGCGCTGGAGCGGCGCGGTTATCGCGTGAGCCGGATCGACGTGGGACGCGACATCGCGACCGTGCTGGCGACACTCAAGCCCGACGCGGCGCTCAATGTGTTGCACGGCCGGCCGGGGGAAGACGGCACGCTGCAGGGCATCTTGGAGATCGTCGGGGTGCCCTACACGCATTCCGGTGTCCTGTCCTCGGCGCTTGCGATGCAGAAGGAGCTCGCCAAGATCGTGATGACGGCGGCGGGCGTTCCGGTTCCTGAAGGCAAGGTGGTATCGCGCCAGGAGGCGGCGAAAACCCACGTCCTGTCCCGGCCCTACGTGATCAAGCCGGTCGCCGAGGGGTCGAGCGTCGGCGTCTTCATCGTCACCGAACAGCACGCCCACCCGCCGCAGGAGCTGACAAGGCCGGATTGGACCTTCGGGGAGCAGGTGCTGGTGGAGCGCTACATCCCCGGCAAGGAGCTGACCTGCGCCGTCATGGGCGATCGTGCCCTGGATGTCATCGAAATCGTGCCAAAAGTGCGGTTTTACGACTATGAGGCGAAATACGCGCCAGGAGGCTCAAAACATGAGCTTCCGGCACAAATTTCACCATTTGTTTACCAAGAGGTCCGCAGATTAGCGCTGGCGGCGCATCGCGCGCTCGGGTGCCGCGGCGTGAGCCGCGCTGACTTTCGCTACGACGATCGTAGCGCGGGGATCGAGGGTTTGTTCTGTCTCGAAGTGAATACGCAACCCGGCATGACGGAAACGTCGCTCGTGCCGGAACTCGCACAATATGCGGGCATGTCGTTCGAAGAGCTAGTGCAATGGATGGTCGAGGACGCCTCGCTAAACCGCTGAGCAACAGCTTCGCGCGCGCGCGACGCCGCACAGCCGATTTTCTAATCGGCTGGCAGCGGCTATTGCGGCGCTGGCTCAAGCCGGTGATCGAGCTCGATCCGCCGCGCGGCGTCGGCATTGCCGCATCGGCGCTGCTGCTGATCGCGAGCGCCGGTTACGGCGTGGTCTGCGCCGACCTCGGTCCGACGATCGCGGGAGAGCTGCGCGATGTCCGCGATGCTGCCGCCAATTCACTTGGCTTCCGCATCAAATCAGTCGCGCTCGAAGGTCAGCGCCACGTCACCATCGATGAGGTGCTGGGCGCGCTCGGCATCACGCCGCGCAGTTCACTGCTGTTCCTCGACGCGGCGGATGCGCGCGAGCGGCTGATGAGCAACCCGTGGATTTCGGAAGCGAAAGTGCTGAAGCTTTACCCCAATCAGCTGCACATCGAAATCGTCGAGCGCAAAGCCTTCGCGCTTTGGCAGAAGGACCGCAAGATTTCGGTGATCGCGGCCGATGGCAAGGTGCTGGAGGAATACACCGACGGCCAATTCGCGGCGCTTCCGCTGGTGGTCGGGGCGGGCGCCGATACGGGGGCGCGTGATTTTCTGGCGCTGATCGGAAAATATCCGGCGCTGCGTCCGCAAATTTATGCGTCGTCGCTGGTGGCGGAACGGCGTTGGAATCTGAAACTCAAGAATGGCATCGAGATCAAGTTGCCGGAGTTCGATGCCGGGCGCGCGCTCGACACGCTGATGGAGCTCGATCGCGTCAAGAAACTGCTTTCGCGCGACATCGAAACGATCGATTTGCGGTTGCCCGATCGCGTGGTCGTGCGGCTCTCGGACGAAGCTGCGGAAGCCAAAGAGGACGCGGCGCGCGAGCGCGAAAAGGAGCTGGACAAGAAGCTCAAGCGTAAGGGAGGTGCGGCATGAACCTCCATTACGGTCTCACGCCGAAAATGAAACCGGTGTCGCCGCGGCGTGCGGCGATCGTGGCGGCGCTCGACATCGGCACGAGCAAGATCGTCTGTCTGATCGCGCGATTGCGGCCGCATCCGCCGCAGGATGTGCTGCGCCGGCGCAGCCACGGCATCGAAATTCTCGGCATCGGACACACCGGCTCGGCCGGCATCAAGAGCGGCACCGTGGTCAATCTGGTGGAGGCCGAGGAAGTCGTGCGCCACGCCGTGGATGTGGCGGAACGCGCAGCTTCGGTGCAGCTTGAATCGGTCGTGCTGTCGGTATCGGCGGGGCGGCTCGCGAGCGAACTTTATTCGGCCAGCATCAACATCGCAGGCTCGACGATTTCCGAGGGCGATATTGCGCGCGTGCTCGCGGCCGGCAGCCGGCATTCTGTGCGTGAGGGCCGCGTGGCGCTGCATTCGCTCCCGATCGGATATGCCATCGACGGCGTGCGCGGCATCGGCGAGCCGCGTGGCATGCTGGCGCGGCAGTTCGCGGTCGACATGCACTCGGTCACCGCCGACGCGGCAGCGATGCGCAATCTCATGCTCGTCGTCGAGCGCTGCCATCTGCAGGTCGAAACCATGGTGGCGGCGCCTTATGTCTCGGGCCTAGCGGTGCTGGCGGACGACGAGGCCGATCTCGGCTCGGCGCTGATCGATATGGGCGCGGGCACGACCACGACGGCGGTGTTCTCCGGCGGCCGTTTCATCCACGCGGACAGTTTCGCGGTCGGCGGCTTGCACGTCACCATGGACCTCGCGCGCGGCCTGAACACGCGCATCGCCCATGCCGAGCGGATCAAGACGCTCTACGGCAGCGTGCTCGCGGGCGGATCGGACGAGCGGGACATGATCGCGGTGCCGCCGGTCAGCGACGACGACCGCGAGCCGCCGCAATTCGTTTCGCGCGCGCGCCTAGTGCGCATCATCAAGCCGCGCGTGGAGGAAATTCTCGAAATGGTGCGCGATCGTCTTGCGCATTCGCCGTTCGCAGCCGAGCCGCGCGCGCAAGTGATCCTCACGGGCGGCGCGAGCCAGCTCACCGGTCTGGCGGAACTCGCCGGCCGCATCCTCGGGCGGCAAGTGCGGATCGGCAGGCCGCTTGGCGTTTCCGGATTGCCGGACGCGGCCAAGGGGCCGGCATTCGCGGTCTCCGCCGGACTGCTGGTGTACCCGCAGACCGCGCATCTTGAGCATTTCGAACCGCGGCGAACGCGGCACCTCATGACAGGGACGGGCTATTTCGCCCGGGTCGGACGATGGCTTCGCGAGGGCTTCGGATGATCAGGGCAGGGATTCACCGCTTTCACTCATCAGCCGGCCGCGGTCCGGCGCGACCCGGCGGCGCACGAAACGTCCGCCCAAGCAAGAGGCTACCATGAGCATCAATCTGAAGATCCCCGACATCCGGGAACTCAAGCCGCGCATCACGGTGTTCGGTGTGGGCGGTGCCGGCGGCAATGCCGTCAACAACATGATCACCGCGGGTCTGCAGGGCGTCGACTTCGTCGTCGCCAATACCGACGCGCAGGCGCTCACCATGTCCAAGGCCGAACGCATCATCCAGATGGGCGTGCAGGTGACGGAAGGCCTCGGCGCGGGATCGCAGCCGGAAGTCGGCCGCGCAGCCGCCGAAGAGGTGATCGATGAGATCCGCGATCATCTGAGCGGCGCCCACATGGTGTTCGTCACCGCCGGCATGGGCGGCGGCACCGGCACTGGAGCGGCGCCAGTCATCGCGAAGGTCGCGCGCGAGCTCGGCATCCTCACGGTCGGCGTGGTCACCAAGCCGTTCCACTTCGAGGGCCAGCGCCGCATGCGTTTTGCCGAAGCCGGCATCGCCGAGCTGCAGAAGTGCGTGGACACGCAGATCATCATTCCGAACCAGAATTTGTTCCGCGTGGCGAATGAAAAAACCACGTTCGCCGACGCCTTCGCCATGGCCGACCAGGTGCTCTATTCGGGCGTGGCCTGCATCACCGACCTGATGGTGAAAGAGGGCCTGATCAATCTCGACTTCGCCGACGTACGCGCGGTCATGCGCGAAATGGGCAAGGCGATGATGGGAACCGGCGAAGCCGACGGCGAGAAGCGCGCGCTGCGGGCGGCGGAAGCCGCGATCTCGAACCCGTTGATCGACGACGTGACGATGAAGGGCGCCCGCGGGCTCCTGATTTCGATCACCGGCGGCAAGGACCTCGGCCTCTATGAGGTCGACGAGGCCGCCACGCGGATCCGCGAAGAGGTCGATCAGGAGGCCAACATCATCGTCGGCGCGACCTTCGACGAATCGCTCGAGGGTCTGATCCGCGTATCGGTGGTGGCCACGGGCATCGATCACGTCGTCACCGCGGCGCGCCCGAACTCGACGGAATCAAGGCTTGCCGAGCTGACGCACCGTCTCAAGGCCGACAGTCAACGGGTGGCCGAGCGTATAGAGCGGACCGAGAGGCCGGTGCAGGCACCGGCAGCCGCGGTTCAACGGCCATCGCAGGTTGCCATCGATCAAGCCGCGACGGCTGCGGTGGCGGCCGCCGTTCTGCCGCCGCACGCCATCGAAGAGGTCACGATCCGGCCCATTCCGCCGAAACCCTCGCTCTTCATGGAGCAGACGGTCAGCGAGCCGCCGCAGCCGGAAACGCCGCCAGTTTTCATCCCGCCTCAGGCTGAACGTACGGATGTGCGCACGCCGCGCATGCCGCGCGTCGACGAGCTGCCACTGCCAGGGCAGAACCAGATTCGTCAGCAGCGCGGCGAGTTGCCACCCGAGGAATTGCCGGAGAAACGGCATATGACGCTGCTCCAGCGCCTTGCGGCGGTCGGTCTTGGCCGGCGCGAAGGCGAGGCAGCGCAACCGCCGGCGCCTCCGCTGCCGGTGCGTCCGGTGCCGCAACCGGCTCCGGCGCAGCCGCGGCCGCAGCTACAGGCGCACATCCAATCACAACTGCCGCCGCAGACGCTGCCGCCGCAGTCACCGCTCCCGCAATCGCTGCCGCCGCAACAGCCGCGCGTGCAAGATCAACGCCCGGCCGATCCGGTATCGGATTATGCGAAGCGGCCGGCGCCGCAGGGGCTCGACGTGCACGGCCGGCAAACCACGACCTATAAGCCGATCGATGACGATCAACTCGACATTCCGGCGTTCTTGCGCCGGCAGGCAAACTGACGTCATCGCCTAAAAAATAGGCCTCGGCCGGTTGGCCGAGGCCTTTCAGCCTCAAACGCCCCCTTCGCGTACCCGCGATCTCATTGATTGTTAACTTTAAAAGGGAGTTTTCTAGTCAAATGTCATCAACGCGGAACCGGAGGAAAGCGGGACAGGCTTCGCCGGGGAACCCGTGAAAGGCCGCGTTTTCCCTTAGAGAATGGGCATTCGCCGCCACGAAACGTCGGTTTGACGGCCACTTCTCGGCATTTTGAAGGTAACACTTGGTAAGAAAGCGTGAGTTGGCCGTCAGCGCCAAGGTGATTAAGATATTCGCGTTATAGGGGTTTCCGCCTGGGGAACGGCGGGGGACGACGGTTAGTCCGTGGGGCATCATCCTCCGACGTGGAATTTGGCGAAATCGAGACCCCGATCGAGTCGGGTCAAGCGCATTGCGTATCTTGTGCGTCCGCTCGATGAGCCCGCGGAGTGACGATGAAGCCCGGTCGACAGACTACCCTGAAAGATCAAGCCGCTGTCAGTGGTATTGGGGTCCATTCCGGATTACCGGCGACCCTCACAATTTTACCAGCCGATGCCGATACCGGCATCGTTTTTGTCCGTACCGACAAGCATGACCGCACCGAGCGCGAAGTCCGCGCGGACGTGCGCGCGGTCACCGCGACCGAATTCGCGACCGTGCTTGGCGATGCGAATGGCCCGCTCTGCTCGACCGCCGAGCACGTACTTGCCGCACTCTCCGGGCTTGGCGTCGACAACGCCACCATCGAAATCGACGGACCGGAAGTGCCGATCATGGACGGCAGCGCGGCTCCGTTCGTCGCCGCAATCGAACAGGCCGGCGTGGTTATGCTGGCTGCGCCGCGGCGCTACATCCAGGTTTTGAAGCCGGTCCAGGTTGCCCTCGACGACGCTTATGGTGAGTTGCGGCCGAATCCGGGCTGCTTCAGGCTCGATATCGAGATCGACTTCGATCATCCGCTGATCGGCCATCAGGCGCTGGCCCTTGACCTGTCGCCGGACGCGTTCCGAACCGAGCTGTCGCGCGCGCGCACCTTTGGCTTCATGCGTGACGTGGCAAAGCTCTGGAGTTCAGGCTACGCGCTCGGCGCTTCGTTCGAAAACACCCTCGTGGTGACCGAAAGCCGCGTGCTCAACCCGGAAGGCCTGCGCTACAGCGATGAATTCGTGCGCCACAAGGCGCTTGATGCCATCGGTGACCTGGCGCTTGCCGGCGCGCCGCTGCTGTGCGCCTACCGCTCGGTCCGCGGCGGCCACAAGCTCAATCACGCGGTGCTTAATGCCCTGATGTCGGACCCGTCCGCCTGGACGACCGTCGAACTGCCTGAGACCACCCGCCGGATCCGTGGCTATGCCGACGTGACCGCCGGGATGCTGGCGCCGGCCTACGGCCCGGATGTGTCGTAACGACAAGCGACTAACCAAACCGCCTTATTCCTGGCCGATTGTCAGCTTAAGCAATTGGTCAGGCAGAGTTTTTCATTTACCAGGGATGCGCGGGCGCATCCGGCACCCGCCTAAGGACGGGATTTCCACTTTGATGAATAGGCGTCCGCTGAGGTCGACTGCTTCTGTTCGGCGGCGTTCATTATGCGCAAGCCTATTCGGGCTCGCGCTTTTGGCACTCCCCATTTGCGGCTGCAGCCTGTTCGGCGACAAGGATGCGCTGCCGCCGGATGAGCCGGCCGACAAGCTCTACAACGAGGGCCTTTTCCTTCTGAACCAGCGCAAGGAATACAAGGATGCGGTGAAGAAGTTCGAAGAGGTCGAACGCCAGCACCCCTATTCGGAATGGGCGCGCAAGGCGCTCATCATGGCGGCCTATAGCCACTACCAGGCGGGCGAGTACGAAGAGGCGGTCGTTTCCGCCAAGCGCTATGTCACGCTGCATCCCGGTAGTCCGGACGCCGCCTATGCGCAGTTCATCATCGGATCGTCTTATTTCGACCAGATCACCGACATCACGCGCGATCAGGCGCGCACGGATAAAGCGATCGCCGCTCTCGACGAGGTCGTACGCAAATATCCCGACACGGAATATGCCATCAGCGCCAAACGGAAACTCGACATTGCCCGCGACCAGCTTGCCGGCAAGGAAATGATGATCGGGCGCTACTATTTGGACAAGAAGGATTTTACCGGCGCGATCAATCGCTTCAAGATCGTCGTGACGCAGTATCAGACCACGCGGCACGTGGAAGAGGCGTTGATGCGGCTGACGGAAGCCTACATGTCGCTCGGCATCGTGCCGGAGGCGCAGACCGCGGCCGCCGTGCTCGGGCACAATTTCCCCGACAGCCCTTGGTACAGGGACGCCTATCAGCTGGTGAAATCCGGCGGGCACGAGCCGTCCGAGAACAAAGGCTCTTGGATCAGCCGCGCCTTCGCCAAAATGGGCATCGGCGGGTCAAAGGCGAACCCCGGCGGCTGATCGCTTCCCCGGCAAATCGGGATTACCCACAGCATGGCGCGTGGTCTTGTGCCGGGCATCCGCGTCTTGCACCTTCGCTTGAAAGAGACTCGCGCGGCGCAGTTCGTCGGGGCGCGAGCGAAATGGAAACGGCTTCATGCTGGTGCGACTGTCTATCCGCGACATCGTCCTGATCGACCGGCTCGAAATGGATTTCGCTTCGGGCCTTTCGGTGCTGACCGGGGAAACCGGCGCGGGCAAGTCGATCCTGCTGGATGCGTTTGCGCTGGCGCTCGGTGCGCGCGGCGACGCCACCCTCGTGCGCCAAGGGATCGAACAGGGACAGGTGACTGCGGCATTCGAAATTGCCGCCGATCATCCGGCGCGTGCGCTGCTCGCTGACCTCGGTGTCGCGGCCGACGAAGCGCTGATCTTAAGACGCGTGCAGTTCGCCGACGGCCGCAGCCGCGCCTTCATCAATGATCAGCCGGCGAGTGTGCAGGCACTGCAAAGCCTGGGCGCGGCGCTGGTCGAAATCCACGGCCAGCACGACGCGCGCGCACTGGTCGATGCGGCGACGCACCGGCGCCTGCTTGATGCGTTCGGTGGACTCGAGGACGATACGGCGGCGGTCGTGCGTCTCTGGAATGCGCGCCGGGACGCACGGGCAGCGGTCGAATCCCATCGCGCCGAGGTCGCACGCGCGGGGCGTGAGGCCGATTGGCTGCGCCATGCGGTCGATGAATTGACCAAGCTCGCGCCGCAAGCCGGAGAAGAGACGGCGCTTGCGGAAAAGCGCGCCAGCATGATGCAGGCGGAGAAGGTCTCCGCCGACCTGCGCGACGCGCATGATGCCGTGGCCGGCACGGCGTCGCCGGTGCCCGCGCTCGGCGCTGCGATCCGGCGGCTGGAGCGGCGTGCGGCGCAGGCGCCCAATCTCATCGAGCCTGCGGTGAAGGCACTCGACGCAGCGCTTTCGGCGATCGAAGAGGCGCGTGGGCGACTCGAGCAGGCTTTGACGCTGGCGGAACACGATCCGGCGGAACTCGACCGTATCGAGGAGCGGCTGTTTGCGTTGCGCACGGCCGGCCGCAAGTACCATTCGCCGGTCGACGCGCTCGCCGAGCTCGCCGGCAAATTTGCCGCCGATCTTGGGCTGATCGACGCGGGCAGCGAGCGGCTGGCAGTGCTGGAAGCGTCAGCGCGCGAAGCCGAGCACAAATACAACGACGCAGCCGCCAAACTTTCCACCGCGCGCAAGCGGGCGGCGGCGAAGCTCGATCGCGCGGTTATCGCGGAGCTGACGCCGCTCAAGCTCGAGCGCGCGCACTTCTCCACGGAGGTCGAGAGCGATGCGGCGGCTTGCGGGCCGACAGGCATCGACCGTGTCGAATTCTGGGTGCGGACCAATCCCGGCACGCGACCGGGGCCGCTGATGAAAGTCGCTTCGGGCGGCGAGCTCGCGCGCTTTCTGCTGGCGCTGAAGGTGGTGCTGGCCGACCGCGGCTCGGCGCCCACGCTGGTTTTCGACGAAGTGGACACCGGCGTCGGCGGCGCAGTTTCGGATGCGATCGGCGTGCGGCTTGCGCGGCTTGCCCAGCGCGTGCAGGTGATCACGGTAACGCATGCGCCGCAGGTCGCCGCGCGTGCTGAGCAGCACTACCTCATCAGCAAGGACGCGACGGAGCAGGGCAAGCGCGTGGCCACGCGTGTCACGGCGCTGCCGGCCGCGCGTCGGCGCGAGGAAATCGCCCGTATGTTGGCGGGTGCAAAAATCACCGACGAGGCGCGCAAGGCGGCCGAGAGGCTGCTCAAGGCCGCGAGTTAGTCAATTCCGCGCAGGCAGACATGGCCAAGACCGGACCTTGCGACATCGCCGTTGTCGGCTGGCACACGCACAACACGATGTTCGACGAGATCGGCGCGGATTTGCAGAAGTCCGGACATCACATCATGCGATATCCGAATCGCGAGGCCTTTGGTGCCGCGCTTGACCCGTTGGACGGCGTCGATGTGTTGCTGTGCGCCGCGAATTTTCCGGTCACGCGCGCCATGCTGACGGCCGCGCCACGGCTGCGCGCCATCGTTTCCGCCATCACGGGGACCGAAGGTGTCGACCTTGCGGCGGCGACCGACTGCGCCGTGGTCGTCGCCAATGCGCAGACGTCGGAAAACATCACCGGCATGGCGGAAGCGACGGTACTGCTCATTCTTGCCGCGCTGTACGATTTCAACGGCACGCAGGAATTGATCCGGAAGAGCCTGCCGCGGCCCGATCCGCTGCGCGCACGGCAATTGTGCGGCAAGACCATCGGGTTTGTGGGGCTCGGCAAGATCGGCAAGGAGAGCGCGCGGCTGTTGGCGCCGTTTGGTGCACACATGCAATACGCCGCGCGTCGCGACGCTGACCTCGCCGGACTGCCGGCGATACGGCGGGTCGATCTCGATACGCTGATGCGCACGAGCGACGTGGTCGTGGTGCTGGCGAGCCTCAACGCCGATTCGCGCGGCCTGCTGAGCGCGGAAAAACTGCGGCTGATGAAGAACAGTGCGATCTTCATCAATCTCTCGCGCGGGGCCATCGTGGACGAAAAAGCGCTGATTGCGATGCTCAAACAGGGTGCGATTGCGGGCGCGGCACTCGATGTGTTCGAAATCGAGCCGCTGCCGGCCGACAGCTCCTTAAGGGCGCTGCCCAATGTGATCCTGACGCCGCACATGGTGGGCCATACTTCGGAGGCGCATCATTCTCTCGAGGTCGCGACGCGCGATAATCTCGATCGTATTCTGACCGGGCGGGCTCCGCGTTATGTGGTCAACCCGGCCGTGCTGCCGGCCTGGCTTGCCAAATGGGGCGCAAAGAATTGAATTCGGGTATCTCTCGCACCTGTCAAGGTCATATATCTATCTAGGCCATGAGCTCGCGAACGGCCGCCAAGGCCACCTTTTCGAAAATCGATGTGGACCGCCTGACTGAAAAGCAGGCGAAAGCCGAGCACGCGCGCCTTGCCGTCGAAATCGCCGGGCATGACCGGCGCTATTACCAGGAGGACGCGCCGATCATTTCGGATGCCGCGTACGACGCGCTGCGCCGGCGCTACGAGGCGATCGAGAAACGCTTTCCGGACCTGCGCACGCTGGAAAGCCTGTCGATGCAGGTCGGCGCTGCGCCGGCGCGCGGCTTCGCCAAGGTGCGGCATGCGGTGCCGATGCTTTCGCTGGATAACGCGTTCAGCAATGACGATGTGGAGGATTTCGTCGGTCGTATCCGGCGATTCCTGAATTTGAAAGATCGCGAGCCGATCGTGTTCACAGCCGAGCCGAAAATCGACGGGCTTTCAATGTCGTTGCGATACGAGCATGGCAAGCTGGTCAACGGCGCCACGCGCGGCGACGGCAGTGAAGGCGAGGACGTCACCGCCAATATCCTGACGCTCAAGGACGTGCCGCATCAGCTCAAGGGCCGGGGCGTGCCGGACATCTGTGAAGTGCGCGGCGAGGTCTATATGACCAAGTCGGATTTTCTTGCGCTGAACCAGCGCCAGCAGGCGGCGGGCGGGCAGATTTTTGCCAATCCGCGCAACTCGGCCGCGGGCTCGCTGCGGCAGAAGGATCCGGCGATCACCGCGTCGCGACCGTTGCATTTCTTCGCCTACGCCTGGGGGCAGATGAGCGCGATGCCGGCGGCGACACAGTCCGGCATGGTCAAGTGGTTCGAGACCTGCGGCTTCAAGACCAATCCGCTCACCAAGATCCGCCATTCGGTGGAGGAACTGCTCGCCTTCCACCGTGACATCGAGGAGGGGCGCGCCAAGCTCGACTACGACATCGACGGCGTCGTCTACAAGATCGACCGCGTCGACTGGCAGGAGCGTCTCGGTTTCGTCTCGCGCAGTCCACGCTGGGCGATCGCGCACAAATTTCCGGCTGAGCGGGCGATCACCGTGCTGAGGGATATCGAGATTCAAGTCGGCCGCACCGGGACGCTCACGCCGGTCGGCAAACTCGAGCCGGTCGGCGTCGGCGGTGTCATCGTGCAGAACGTCACGCTGCACAACGAGGACTACATCCGCGGTGTCGGGAGCGACGGCAAAGACATCCGCGGCGGCCATGACTTGCGTCGAGGTGACACGGTGATCATTCAACGTGCGGGCGATGTGATTCCGCAGGTTGTCGACATCATCATCAACAAGCGTCCGAAGGACGCCAAACCCTATCACTTCCCGACGCATTGCCCTTGTCCGCTCAAGACGCCGATCGAGCGCGAGGAAATCGCGACCGGCGAGGAAGGGGCGCGGGCGCACTGCACCGGCGAGTTCGCCTGCCCGTATCAGAAAATCGAGCACCTGAAGCATTTCGTCTCGCGGCGCGCGTTCGATATTGACGGCCTGGGCGAGAAACAGATCGAGTTTTTCTTCGAGAAGGGCTGGATCAAGGAGCCGGGCGATATTTTCACGCTGGAGGAACGCAACGACAAAATCAAACTGGAAGAGCAGGAAGGATTCGGCGAGCTTTCCGTGCGCAATCTGTTTGTCGCCATCCGTGCGCGGCGCGAGATCGCGCTCGACCGTTTCATCTATGCGCTCGGCATACGTCATATCGGGGATACGACGGCGCTGGCGCTGGCGCGCGGCTATGGCACATGGCGGGCCTTTCACGACGCCTGTCAGCTGCTGGCCAAGGGCGATAGCGAGACGCGACAGGACATGGACGCGCTCGATCAGATCGGCGACACGGTGATCGACAGCCTGGCGGCGTATTTCCGCGAGAAGCACAATCTCGGCATCGTCGAGCGGCTCACCAAACAAGTGCGCGTGCTCGATGCGGAGAAGATGGTCGAATCGCCGGTCTCGGGAAAGACCGTGGTGTTCACCGGGAGCCTGGAAAAAATGACACGCGACGAGGCCAAGGCCATGGCCGAGCGGCTGGGCGCAAAAGTCGCCGGCTCGGTATCGAAGAAGACCGATTACGTGGTGGCCGGTCCGGGCGCGGGCTCGAAGCTCGACAACGCCAAGACATTCGGCGTGACGGTGCTGGACGAGGACGGCTGGTTCAAACTGGTCGGGAAGGGCGCCTAGCGCAGCGGTTTGGTCGCGCGATCGAGCCATGCCCGAGTGGCGGTGTCGACGAGCGGCGCCAGGGCCTTGGCCACGTTCTCGTGATAGCGGTCGAGCCAGGACGTTTCTTCGGACGTGAGCCGCGCGGGATCGATCAGCCGCTGGTCGAGCGGCGCCAAGGTGAGCGTGTCGAACCCATTGAGCGGCTTTTCGCTGCCGGGGACCGCGGGCGCTTCGGTCACCAGCACCAGATTTTCAATGCGGATGCCGTAGGCGCCGGTTTTGTAGTAGCCGGGTTCGTTAGACAGGATCATGCCGCGCTTGAGCGCCACTGTGCCGAGCTTCGAGATGCGCGCCGGACCTTCGTGCACGGACAAATAGCTGCCGACGCCGTGGCCGGTGCCGTGATCGAAGTCGAGGCCGGCAGCCCAGAGCGGCGCCCGCGCAAACGAATCAAGCTGAGCGCCGGTGGTGCCGTCGGGAAATACCGCGCGCGCGATCGCGATGTGGCCCTTGAGCACCAGGGTGAAATTCCTCCGCATCTCCGCGCTCGGCGTGCCGACGGCGATGGTGCGCGTGATATCGGTGGTGCCGTCTTCATATTGGCCGCCGGAATCGACGAGAAACAGCTCGCCCGGCGCGATGCGGCGGTTGCTGTTGCGGGTGACGCGGTAATGCACAATGGCGCCGTCGGCCCCGGCGCCGGCGATGGTCGGGAACGAGACATCCTTGAGGAGCCCGGTGTCGCGGCGGAAGCTCTCCAAAGCCTCGACCGCATCGATTTCGGTCAACTGTCCGCTCGGCGCTTCGCGGTCGAACCAGGCAAGGAAGCGCGTCACCGCGACGCCGTCGCGCAATTGCGCGGCGCGCGCGCCCGCGATCTCGACCGCGTTTTTGACCGCCTTCAGCGGCGCGATCGGATCGCTGCCGCGCACGATCTTGCCGCCGTTGTCGGCGATGAGCCGCGCGATCGCCTCGGGACACGCAGCCGGATCGAGCCGCACCGCGCGCTGCGCCTTGCCGAGCGCGGCGAGATCGCCCGCGAAATTTTGGGGCGCGCGCACCTCGGCCAGCTCCTCGAGCCGGGGCCGGACATCGTTGCCGAGCTTGCCGCCGTCGATGTAGAGCGATGGCCGCCCCTCCTGCGGCACCAGCGCGAAAGCCAGCGTCACCGGCGTGTGCGGGACGTCGCCGCCGCGGATGTTGAACAGCCAGCACACCGCTTGCGGATCGGAG
>DATJVR010000036.1:0-7877 GCA_035501735.1 Xanthobacteraceae bacterium
ATCCATGAATCATTTCGCGTGAGATGACGTTGGGATAACCGAGATCGGAATAACGCATCCGTGAGCCCCCTAAAGCCAAAGCAGAGCAGTCCTTAAATCTCTCGGGGTGAAGCTTGCTCGTGCTGCTGCCGAGCAATCCAGACAGCCATCACCATTCGGGATGAGAACGATAGAGGCTAAGAACAGACATCCTATAAGTAATGGACAACAATAAAGCCTCCTTGGTTGTTGGCTGAGGAGGTCCGCGGAGCGGTCACAACCTGGTCACAACTGACCCCCGATAGGGGGATAAAAACCAGTGTTCTTGGAAATGTCCGCAAGCTCGGCTATAATGAATAAGTTGCTGAGGTCATTGGACCTTTCGGAGACCACCAAGCTTAGCTCAGCGGGAGAGCGTTCCCTTCACACGGGAGAGGTCGTAGGTTCAATCCCTACAGCGCCCACCAGCTTCCGCATTGTTTGACAATCCGATCAGCGTTTGGTCGCCGCGTCGCGCGAAAGGTTCTTGGCCGCGAGCTCGTCGAGATAATCCTGCCAGTTGCGCTGATAGTTGCGGCCGAGTTCGTAGAGATAGTCCCAGCTGTAGATGCCGGTCGAATGCATGTCGTCGAACACGAGGCGCACGGCGTAATTGCCGACCGGATGCACTTCGAGGATCGCGACGTTGCGCTTGCCGGGCACGGTCTTGCGGTCGTCCGGCGCGTGGCCCTGCACCTCGGCGCTCGGGCTCGTCACGCGCAAGTACTCGGCGGCGAGCGTGAAGCTCCGGCCATCATCGAAAACAGCGATGAGCGATTTTTTGTCCTTGACGAGGCGCAATTCGGTGGGCCAGGGGCGTTCAGGGCTCATGGGTCACTTGCATCTTATTCCAAAGGGCGAGGCAGGCCTTATATAGTCCTATGAGCCTGGACCTCGATGGCTAAATCCGTCAGAATCCAGCCGTTTTCAAGGTCCAGCCGAAGGAACGCCATGACCGTCGCGCCATCGCTCGATCTCGACCGCCCGAGCGGCCGCTCCAGGCCGCTGGTCGATCCGTTCGCGCGCGCGGTCACATACCTGCGCGTGTCGGTGACCGACCGCTGCGATTTCCGCTGCATCTATTGCATGGCGGAAAACATGACGTTCCTGCCCAAGGCCGACCTGCTGACGCTGGAGGAACTCGACCGGCTGTGCTCGGCGTTCGTTGCCAGAGGCGTGCGCAAGCTCCGGCTCACGGGCGGCGAGCCGCTGGTGCGGCGCGGGATCATGACACTCGTTGCCTCGCTCTCGCGGCATCTGCAGAGCGGCGCGCTCGACGAGCTGACGCTCACCACCAATGGCTCGCAGCTGGCGAAATATGCCGATGAGCTGAAATCGCACGGCGTGGCGCGGGTCAACGTCTCGCTCGATACGCTCGATGCGGACAAATTCCGCGCCATCACGCGCTGGGGCGACATCGACAAGGTGCATACCGGCATCGATGCGGCTCTGGCGGCCGGATTAAAGGTGAAGATCAACGCGGTGGCGTTGAAAGGCGTCAACGAAGACGAGCTCGGCGACCTGGTGGCATGGGCGCACGGGCGCGGCATGGAGATCACGCTGATCGAGGTCATGCCGCTCGGCGACATCAGTGAAGAGCGGCTCGGGCAATATCTGCCGCTTTCGATGGTGCGCGCGCGGCTCGCCGAACGCTACACGATGGAGGAACTCGATTACCGCACCGGCGGGCCGGCGCGCTACGTGCGCGTGAAGGAAACCGGCGGCAATCTCGGCTTCATCACGCCGATGACGCATAATTTCTGCGAATCCTGCAATCGCGTGCGCATCACGTGCACCGGCACGCTCTATATGTGTCTCGGCCAGGAGGATGCGGCGGATCTGCGCAGCCCGTTGCGCGCGTCGGAAGCCAACGATCTGCTGTATGCCACGATGGACGAAGCAATCGCGCGCAAGCCGAAGGGGCACGATTTCATCATCGACCGCCGCCACAAGCGTCCTGCCCTTACCCGCCATATGAGCGTGACCGGCGGCTGACCGCTCCGGCGCGCCACTCGACTATAGAGCGCTCCCTTGACCTCCATCGGCGACAATCGCCGCGGCATTCTCGCGCTCACCGCAAGCATGGCCGCCTACGCGGTGAGCGACGTCTGCACCAAACTTGTTGCGAAGACATATCCGTTCGGCGAGACGATCGCGGTGCGCGGCTTCTTCACGGTCGTCGTGGTCGGCTTTGTGCTCGCGCTCTCGGGCTATTGGCGCGCCGTGCCGCGTGCGCTGACAAAACCCGTGGTCTTGCGTTCGTTGCTCGATGCATTGTCTTCCGGGCTCTACATTGCGGCGCTCATCAATATGCCGATCGCCAATGCGGCGGCGCTGAATATGACGCATCCGTTGATCCTGGTCGCGCTGTCGGTGATTTTCTTTGCGGAGATCGTCGGGTGGCGGCGGTGGAGTGCGGTCGTCGCGGGGTTCATCGGCGTGCTATTCGTCGTCAAGCCGACGCCCGAGGCATTCAACATCTTCGCGCTGGTCGGCCTCGGCGCGCCGTTCTTCGGCGCCTTGCGTGAATTGGTCACGCGCCGTCTTGATCCGACGCTGCCCAGCATGGCGATTGCGTTCGTCAGCGTGATTGCACTTACGGTTCTTGGTTGCGCGGTCGGGCTGGCCGAACAATGGCGGCCCATGGGGCTCAGAGAACTCGGCTACCTTTCTTTCGCCGCCTGCTTCTTCAGCCTTGCCACCTATCTTGTGGTGTTCGCCTTCCGCACGGCCGAAATCTCCGTGGTGGCGCCATTCCGCTATACGTTCCTGATCTGGGCCGGCCTTGCGGGTTACCTCTCGTTCAATGAAGTGCCGGACCACTGGTCGGTCGCCGGCGCTGCACTGATCGTAGGCAGCGGCCTCTACACGTTGCATCGGGAGGCCATGCGACGGCGCGTCACGGTGCCTACGACCTAAGGCTAGTCGAGCCGTCCGCCCGACAAGTTTTGATTGACGAGTAGCGGCGGCTTCGCGAATAACGTGGGCGTGGCTCGAACCTGCGGGGGCGCAGGGCTGAGCGGGGGGAACGGGAGCCTACGAGGGGAGCCATCGTGCAAAGACTATTGGCCGTCAGCCGGGCCATCGATCTGCTCAACGAAAAGGTCGGCAATATCTGCAACCTGCTTGTGCTGCTTGCGTGTCTGGTGAGCGCAGCCAACGCCATGTCGCGCTACGCCTTCAGCATCAGTTCAAATTCCTATCTCGAATTGCAATGGTACATGTTCGCGGTCATGGTCATGTTCGGGGCTTCGTACACGCTCAAGCGCAACGAACATGTGCGGGTTGAGATTTTCTATCTGCTTTTTTCGGAACGTCAGCAATTGTGGCTCGACCTGATTTGTATCCTGGTGTTCCTCATCCCGGTCTGTCTGCTGCTTTGCTATCTGTCCTGGCCGTTCTTCCTGCAGTCCTACGAAACCGGCGAATGGTCGAGTAATGCGGGCGGACTGCTTCGTTGGCCGATCAAGTTCGTCATTCCAGGCGGTTTCGCGATGCTCGCGCTGCAAGGCGTGTCCGAGGCGATCAAGCGGGCCGCGGCTCTTGAAGGCGTCATCGCTATCGACGCCAAGTACGAAAGACCGACGCAATGATCAACCTGGACACGATGCCGCCGTTGATGTTCGGCGGCCTGATCCTGTCCATGCTGCTGGGATTTCCGGTGGCTTTTACACTCGCCGCTTTGGGGCTTTCCTTCGGATTCATTGCCATCGAGCACGGCTTCTTCGATCTGAACTTCCTGCAGGCCATCCCGGCGCGAATCTTCGGCGCCGTACTCTCCAACGATCTGCTGCTCGCCGTCCCGTTCTTCACCTTCATGGGCGCGGTGCTCGAACGCTGCGGGCTTGCCGAAGACATGTTGGACTCGATGGGGCAGCTGTTTGGGCCGATCCGCGGCGGGCTCGGCTATTCGGTGATCATCGTCGGCTTCATACTCGGCGCCATTACCGGCACCGTGGCCGCGCAGGTGATCGCCATGGCGCTGATCTCGATGCCGGTGATGATCCGCTACGGCTACAACATGCGCTACACGACCGGCGTTCTTGCCGCGTCGGGTACGATCACACAGCTCGTTCCGCCTTCGCTCGTGCTCATCGTGCTCGCCGATCAGCTCGGCAAATCGGTCGGCGACATGTACCTCGGCGCCTGGGGCCCTTCGTTGTTCCAGATCGCGCTATTTGCGCTCTATACGTTTCTGCTCGGCGTGTTCAAGCCCGACCATGTGCCGCCGGTTCCGAAGGACGCGCGCACGCTGACCGGATGGCCGCTCTGGCGCAAATGTCTGCTCGGCATCATTCCGGCGGGGGTGCTGATCTTCGTCGTGCTGGGTACGATGATGCTCGGCCTTGCGACGCCGACGGAAGCCGGCGCCATGGGCGCGGTCGGTGCCATCGTTCTCGCGGTTACGCACCATCCCGAGTTCAGCACTACCGGGCGAAAAATATTCATCCTGGGACTGACGGCCTGCGGCGTGGGCGTCCTTGTCGGGTTCTTAGGCGGCGAAGGAATTCTGTTCAAGATCGCCTTTGCGGTGGTTTATTTCGCCGTCGCCTGGATCTGCCTTGAGGCGGTACGAATTTCAGAGCTGCGACGCCTGATCAAGCAAGGCTACGAAACCACCATGCGCATCACCGCCATGGTGGTTTTCATCCTGATCGGCTCGACCTGTTTTTCGGTCGTCTTTTTGGGCGTTTCCGGCGGCGTATGGATCGAACATATGCTCACCTCGCTGCCGGGCGGTGTGTGGGGCTTCCTGATCGTCATCAACCTGTTCATCTTCTTCCTGGCGTTCTTCCTCGACTTCTTCGAGATCGCTTTCATCATCCTCCCGATGATCGCTCCCGCCGCGAAGACGATTCTGGCGTCCGTCGTCGGCGCGGATAACGCGCTGATCTGGTTCGGCGTCATGCTGTGCGTGAACATGCAGACATCGTTCATGCATCCGCCCTTCGGTTTCGCGCTGTTCTATCTGCGCGGAGTCGCGCCAAGGGAAGTCAAAAGCTCGGACATTTATTGGGGCGCGCTGCCCTGGGTCGGGTTGCAGATGATCATGGTCGCGCTGGTGATCGCTTTTCCGATCACCGTGACCGCGCTGCTTTCGAAGCAGCCGGATGTCGATTTCAACAAGATCAAGATTGAAATTCCGCAGATCGAGCTGCCGCCGGTCGACATGAGCGAGCCGCCGAAGCCGAAGTAGACCGCATCGCACTCCGCTTCGGCCGCGAATAAAAAGCGCCCCGGAGCCGCGGCTCCGGGGCGCTTTCTCGTCTTATGACAATCAGCCCATATGGCGGATCATGAATGAATCGTAGTTCAGTTCGGCCACATTGAACCATGGATAGGTGTTGTCGCGGAAGGCCTTCATCGATTCATAGACCTTCTTGAAGCTCTCGTTGGTCTTGGCGATCTCATCGTGCAATTCGATCGCTGCCTTGTAGCAGGCTTCCATGATCGCAGGCGAGAACGCGTGCAGCTTCACCTTGTTGGCCAGCAGGCGGCGAAGCGCGGCCGGATTGAGCTCATCGTATTTCGATATCATCCAATCGTTGGCGTAAGCCGCTGCCTGCTCGACCACTGCCTTGTAGGCTTTCGGAAGAGCATTCCACTTATCCAGGCCAACGAAGACATTGATCATGGTGCCGCCCTCCCACCAGCCGGGGTAGTAGTAGTTCGGCGCGATCTTGTAGAAGCCGAGCTTCTCGTCGTCGTAGGGACCGACCCACTCGGCCGCGTCGATGGTGCCCTTCTCGAGCGCCGGGTAGATATCGCCGCCCGCGATTTGCTGCGGCACCGCACCGATGCGCGACATGACCGCGCCGGCGAGGCCGCCGATGCGGATCTTGAGGCCCTTCCAGTCCTCCGGCTTGTTGATCTCCTTGCGGTACCAGCCGCCCATTTGCGTGCCGGTGTTGCCGCCGGGCAGACCGAAAATGCCGAAGCGGGCATAGAACGCGTTCATCAAGTCGATGCCGCCGCCCTCGTACATCCACGCGTTCTGCATGCGGTAGTCGAGGCCGAACGGCACCGCGGTGCCGAAGGCGAAGGTCGGATCCTTGCCCCAGTAGTAGTAGGAGGCGGTGTGGCAGGCTTCCACGCTGCCGTTCGACACGGCGTCGGCGGCGGAGAGGCCCGGCACGATCTCGGTCGGCGCGAAGACGCGGATCTGGAAGCGGCCGTCGGTCATCTCCGCGAGCACCTTGGCGAACACTTCCGCGGTGCCGTAGATGGTGTCGAGCGACTTGGGGAAGCTCGACACCAGGCGCCAGTCGATGGAAGGCGCCCCCTGCGCGAGCGCCGGCGCGGCAATGCCCGCGGTTGCGGCTCCGGCCGTCGCTACAGTTAGGAATTTGCGCCGATTGAGCTTGACCGCCGCCACCTGTCGTCCCCCGAACCCATGGCGGTCCTGCGGATCCGCCCTCGGCCACTTATAGACGCGGGCCTTAGGGCCCACAATTGCTTGCGGGCGCAGGCCCTCGAGCCTAAACCGCAGCATGCCAAGCAGCGACCGAGCCAGCGATGTAACCGGCGTGGTGATCGCCGGGGGGCGCTCCTCCCGCATGGACCATCGCGAGAAAGCACTCGTCGACCTTGGGGGCGAGCCGATGATCGGCCGCATCATTACGCGGCTGCGGCCGCAGGTGGGGCACCTCATCATCAATGCCAACGGTGGGCCTCAGCGCTTCGCGCCGTTCGGGCTTCCCGTCGTCGCCGATCAGATGGAGGGCCGCGAAGGGCCGCTCGCCGGCCTGCAGGCCGGCCTGGCATGGGCGCGGCGCGAAACCCCCAACGCCCGTTTCGTCGCCAGCGTCGCAGCCGACACCCCCTTCATTCCGGACGATCTCGTTGCCCGGCTGCGGGCGGCGCTCGAGGAGGCGGAAGCATTCTGCGCCATCGCGGCGTCTGCGGGCGAGGCAACTCCGATAATTGGCGTATGGAGCATCGCGCTGGCGGACGCGCTGGCCGAGGCTTTAGAGGATGGCGTGCGCGCCGTGCACAGCTTCGCCGCCGCGCAGGGAAGCGCCGTCGTGGATTTCCCGTTCATCGATGTCGGGGGCGAAAGCGTCGATCCCTTCTTCAACGTCAATACGCCGGACGATCTCGCCAAGGCGCGGGCGCTCCTCGCACGGGCAGCGGAGCCGGCGCGTGGCTAGCGCGCCGCCGCTCATCGGCATCGTCGGATGGAAGAACTCCGGCAAGACGACGCTGATTGAGCGCCTCGTCGCAGCCCTCACGCGGCGCGGGCTAAAGGTCGCGACGGTCAAGCACACCCACCACGAGCTGCGCGCGCACGATGGCTCAACCGATGGCGAGCGCCACGCGCGTGCAGGCGCCATTCAAACCGCGGTGATCGCGCCGTCGCAGTGGGAGCTCGCCGGCGAGGTACGGAGCGCACCTGCGCCGCCTCTCGAAGAGCTTGCGCAGCGCCTCGGTCCAGCCGATCTCGTTCTCGTCGAGGGATATAAGAGTGCGGCCATTGCGAAGATCGAGGTCCGGCGGCGGTCGCCCACGACGCGGGAAGGGCTCGCGCCGGGCGATGAGCGCATCATCGCCATCGCGGCCGATCATGTGATCGAAGGCAATGCATTGCCGGTGTTCGCCCTCGACGACATCGAAGGCATCGCGGCTTTCGTCCTTAAGGCGGCTGGCCTTCAACGCACCTGACCCGCAACTCAGCCCTTGTGCTGCGAGCCACGTCCCCACGCGGGCCTCGGAGGCCGCGCCCCGCGTCCACCGGCATGTGCCTTCCAGCGGCGGCGCAAGTAGCCTGCCGCGACGATCAGGACCACGAGGGCGACGGCTGCCAGCAGGGCCCAATGGGCGAGCACGGGACGATTGGGCTCGAGCGCCTTTTCGGGGAT
>DATJVR010000037.1:0-5134 GCA_035501735.1 Xanthobacteraceae bacterium
CGGGCGCCGAACGGGCTTCGCGGCGGCGAGATCGATTTTCCCAAGGTCACGGTTGGCGGCACCCATACGGCGATCATGGCGGCGTCGCTCGCCAGCGGCACGACGGTGATCGAGAATGCGGCGCGCGAGCCGGAAATCGCCGATGTCGCCAATTGCCCCAACAAGATGGGCGCGCGCATTTCCGGCGCCGGCACCGGGCGCATCGTCGTCGAAGGCGTCGCCAAGCTTGGCGGCGCGCGCCACAGCGTGCTGCCCGACCGCATCGAGACCGGCACCTACGCCATGGCGGTGGCCATGGCCGGCGGCGATATCCTGCTGCAGAATGCCCGCCCGGAATTGCTGCAGGCCGCGCTCGACGTGCTGGAGCAGACCGGTGTCACGGTCACGCCGACCAATCAGGGCATTCGCGTCGCGCGCAACGGTGCCGGTCTGGCGCCGGTGGATGTGACGACGGCGCCGTTTCCCGCCTTCCCGACCGACCTGCAAGCTCAGCTCATGGCGCTGATGACGCGCGCGCGCGGCACCTCCCGCATCACCGAGACGATTTTCGAGAACCGTTTCATGCACGTGCAGGAATTGGTGCGCCTCGGCGCCCGCATCCATCTCGACGGTGAGACCGCGACCATTGAGGGCGTACCGAAGCTCAAGGGCGCCCAAGTGATGGCGACCGACTTGCGCGCCTCGGTTTCGCTGGTGATCGCGGCGCTGGCGGCCGAAGGCGAAACCATCGTCAACCGCGTCTATCACCTTGATCGCGGCTTCGAACGGCTGGAGTCGAAGCTCGCCGCTTGCGGCGCCGCGATCGAGCGTTTGAGCAGCTAGATTTCGCCTGCAAGCCTTGCGCGCGAGGCGGACACTCCCTACCTTTGCGCCAACAGCCGCATGACGCAGGTTCCGTTCGCATGACCCCTTTAAAACTCGTCGCGCTCGATAAGGACGATCTGGAGGTCGTGTCCGCCCATCTGCAGGATGCCGTGCTCAAGCATGCCGACATTCGCTGGCGGCCAGCAGAACATCGTCTGGTCATTGGGCTCTGCCGCTTCGACTGGGAAGCGGCGCAAAATTCGACGTCAGAATTCCGCCGCCGTGCTGCGGCTCTGCGTTTCGAGCGCGTTCTCAGTTGCAAGGCTCGTAATGTGGAAAGTAACGACAAGGATAAGGTCCTCAATCTCCTGTCCATCGTCTTCGCCGAACAGGATCCGCCTGCTGGCGTCGTGACGCTGACGTTCTCCGGCGGCGGCATGCTGCGGCTTGAGGTGGAATGCCTTGAGGCTGAACTGTGCGATCTCGGAATGGTCTGGGCGACTTTGGGCTGTCCCGATCACACCGAAGCGGTAAAACAGGGTTGACGCGCCTGCGTTCGCACGCCATTGACCGGTGATACGGGTGCAGCCCGGCCGGACCGCGCAATGCCAATTCGCCTCACAAGCAATTCCGCCGATTTTTCAGCGCGCTTTGCCGCCTTTCTCGCCGCCAAGCGCGAGACCGCGGAGGATGTCGCGCAAGCCGTGCGCGTCATCATCGATGACGTGCGCGCGCGCGGCGATCGCGCGCTGCTCGATCTGACCAGGAAATTCGACCGTGTCGACCTTGAAAAAATCGGTCTGCGCGTGTCGGCGCAAGAGATTGCTGCGGCCGACTCCGCCTGCGATCGCAAGACCCTCGATGCGTTAAACATCGCGCGCGATCGCATCGAAGCCCATCACCGCCGTCAAACACCTGCCGACGAACGTTACGTCGATGCGCTTGGCGTCGAGCTTGGCCATCGCTGGACTGCGATTGAAGCCGTCGGACTCTACGTTCCCGGCGGCACGGCGGCCTATCCCTCGTCGGTGTTGATGAATGCCGTGCCGGCCAAGGTCGCCGGCGTGCCGCGTCTTGTCATGGTGGTGCCGGCGCCGGACGGAAAACTGTCGCCGCTGGTGCTCGCCGCCGCGAAACTGGCCGGAGTTGACGAGATCTATCGCGTCGGCGGCGCTCAGGCGATTGCGGCGCTGGCCCATGGCACTCAGACCATCAAGCCGGTCGCGAAAATCGTCGGTCCCGGCAATGCCTATGTGGCCGCGGCCAAGCGCATGGTTTTCGGCACCGTCGGTATCGACATGATCGCCGGGCCGTCCGAGGTGCTGATCCTCGCCGACAAGGATGCCAACGCCGGCTGGATCGCCGCCGATCTGCTGGCGCAGGCCGAGCACGATCCCGCCGCGCAAGCCATTCTCGTCACCGATGACCAGGTCCTTGCCGCGGCGGTCGAGCAGGCGGTCGACAATCAGCTGACCACGCTGCCGCGCGCTTCAGTCGCCGGGGCTTCCTGGCGCGATCACGGTGCGATCATCCTGGTGCCGGATTTGCACGACGCAATTCCGCTCGTCGACGCCATCGCGCCAGAGCACCTCGAAATCGAGACGAAAGATCCGGAGCGGCTTGCCGGCAAAATTCGCAATGCCGGAGCAATCTTTCTCGGCGCACACACCCCCGAGGCCATCGGTGATTACGTTGCCGGCTCCAACCATGTGCTGCCGACCGCCCGTTCGGCGCGGTTCTCATCTGGCTTGAGCGTGTTGGATTTCATGAAGCGTACGTCGATCCTCAAATGCGGTCCGGACCAGCTCGGCGCGCTCTCGGGAGCGGCGATTGCGCTCGGCGAGGCGGAGGGCCTCGAGGCCCATGCCCGCTCGATCTCGATTCGTCTAAACCGGCGATGAAGAGCGCACGCTCACCCGCAGCCGATCCCAAGCGCATCGTCGCGGTGACGCTCGACAAGAAATCGCTCGGTCGCGCCAGCCTCGATGTGGAATACGAGCGCGCGGTTGCGATTGACGATCTGATTGAAGACAACTCGTTCGCGCCGGTCGGCCATGATGGCGGACCCTATGCGCTGCATCTGCGCATGGCCGACAATCGTCTCGTGTTCGACATCCGGCTCGCCGACGACACGCCCGTCGTCGTACATTTGCTTTCGCTCAACCCCTTCAAGCGCGTCGTGAAGGACTACTTTCTAGTTTGCGACACGTATTACGAGGCGATCCGCTCCGCCACGCCCGAGCGCATTGAAGCGCTCGACCTGGGCCGCCGCGCGCTGCACGACGAAGGCTCGAAGTTGCTGCAGGAACGCATCAAGCATCGCGTCGTCGTGGACTTCAACACAGCGCGGCGGCTGTTCACGCTGGTCTGCGCCCTGCATTGGAAGGGCTAGCGCGGATGTCGGCGGCGGCGAACCGCGCGTCTCACTGGTGGAAGACACTCAAGTCGGTGTTGTCGCGCTCCGGCAATTCCGCTAGTTTCCGCGCAAATTCCGCGCGTCATCTGGCGCCGCGTGATCCCCGATCAACTGGATAGCGAATGCCGAAAGAAGAATTATTGGAATTTCCCGGTGTCGTGACGGAGCTGCTCCCGAATGCCACCTTCCGCGTCAAGCTCGAGAACGACCACGAAATCATCGCCCATACCGCGGGCCGCATGCGCAAGAACCGCATCCGCGTGCTGGCCGGCGACAAGGTGCTGGTCGAGATGACACCCTACGATTTGACCAAGGGCCGCATCACCTATCGGTTCAAATGATCTTCGGCGCCCGGCCATCTGTGATGTGATTGCGGACGGATGATGATTGCCCGACCAAAACTCGTGCTTGCCTCCGGCTCACCGCGACGGCTGAGCTTGATCAATCAGGTCGGCATAACGCCCGACGCGCTGCGCCCCTCCGACATCGATGAAACGCCGAACAAGGGCGAGCTGCCGCGCGGCTATGCCAACCGCCTGTCCAAGGCCAAAGCCGAGGCGGCTTTTGCCTCCGTGCAACGCGATGCCGAGCTGACCGGCGCCTATATCCTCGCCGCCGATACCGTCGTGGCGGTGGGCCGTCGTATTTTGCCCAAGGCCGACCTGCTCGACGACGCGCACCAATGTCTGCGGCTGCTCTCCGGGCGCAACCATCACGTCTACACCAGCATTTGTCTTGTCACCCCGAAGGGCACATTTCGCCAGCGCATGGGCGAGACCCGCGTTCGGCTCAAGCGGCTCTCGAATGATGAGATCAAAGCCTATCTCGCCTCCGGCGAGTGGCAAGGCAAAGCCGGCGGCTATGCCATTCAGGGCTTGGCGAGCGGGTTCATCGTCAAGATCGTCGGCTCGTACAGCAATATCGTGGGTCTGCCGCTCTATGAGACCGTGGCTTTGCTCGCCGGTGAGGGCTACCCCGTCTATCAAGGCTGGCCGCACGCGATCTGACAGGCGCGTCCGAGTGCGCCAAAAATTCCATCATGCCAGATACCGACGCAGCGCCCCGCTTAAAACCGTGTCCGATCTGCGGCAAGCTCGCGATCGAGAAGTTCCGGCCGTTCTGCTCGAAGCGTTGCGCCGACGTCGATCTCAACCGTTGGCTCTCCGGCGTCTATGCGGTGCCGGTGGCCGGGGAGGACGATACGGCCGAGCACGGCGACGCATCCGAAAAGCCGGAAGAGTGAGCAGTTTCGGTTCTCCTGGACAGGGCCCGGGACAAGCCTTTATAACGCCCGGACTTTTCCGGCCGGCGACGCTCGCAGGCCGCAGCGCCCAGGTAGCTCAGTTGGTAGAGCACGCTGGTTTACCCTGAAAACCCCCGATTTACGCGCGGTCCCTTACGGCCGATGCGCGCATTTGTACCGTGCGTTTGTACCGAAGTACAAGACGAATGTCGTACTGATTGCCTGAAGGTCACGTAGGCGCCTGCTGAATATTAGTCGATAATTTTTTTTCCGATGCCCTTCAATGCGCCGGCCACAGACTTTCCTCCGACTAGAGCGGCGGACACGGCAGCAGCCAAGTTTCCACTGGCACCTGCCAACGAACAGATAGCAACCGAAGAAGCGAAAAGACCGAGGTCAAATGTGCGGGTGCAGATGGCTGCGTGATTTGTCTTCCACCATGATTTGATACCGTCTGCGAAGGTATTCACAGACTGAACAACTTTCACCTCCTTAACCATCCCGGTCTTGAATTGCGTCATCATCTCCCGGATATGTTCAAGTTCGGCGCGCATTCGCTCGTAGTCAGAAATCCGCGCATCCCGACTTTTAATGGCGTCGTCCGAGTTCGGACGTTCATTCCTTAGACCCGTGAGCTTATCGTCTAGCTGCAGAAGCAGGCCTGCAATCGC
>DATJVR010000038.1:0-47587 GCA_035501735.1 Xanthobacteraceae bacterium
CTTATTGCGTCTTGCTGTGGTCGTTTTCGCCCATTACGAGATTGTCTAATTGTTGCCACACCGGATTCGGAGCAACCGATGGCCTTCCTCGCGGACCATCTCAAGCGCATCAAGCCGTCGCCGACGATCGCCGTCACCGACAAGGCGCGCGCGCTCAAGGCGGCGGGCCGCAACGTCATTGGGCTCGGCGCGGGCGAGCCGGACTTCGACACGCCCGACAACATCAAGGAAGCGGCGATCAAGGCGATCCGCGAAGGCCGTGCGTCGAAATATACGCAGGTCGACGGCATCGCCGAGCTGAAAGAGGCTGTGGCCAAAAAGTTCAAGCGCGAGAACGGTCTCGACTACAAGGCGTCGCAGATTACGGTCTCCGCCGGCGGCAAGCAGGTGCTCTACAATGCCTTCGTGGCGACGCTGAACCCGGGCGACGAGGTGATCATCCCGGCGCCGTATTGGGTGAGCTATCCGGATATGGTGCTGCTCGCCGGCGGGACGCCGGTCGAGGTCGTATGCACCATGGCGAACGGCTTCAAGCTCAAGGCGGAGGAACTCGAAAAGGCGATCACGCCAAAGACGAAATGGTTTCTGCTGAACTCGCCGTCAAACCCGACCGGCGCCGCCTATACGCGCGCTGAACTGAAGGCGCTGACCGATGTGCTGGTGAAGCATCCGCACGTACATGTCATGACCGACGATATGTACGAGCATCTGGTCTATGACGATTTCAAGTTCTTCACGCCGGCGCAGATCGAGCCATCGCTTTATCCGCGCACGCTGACCATCAATGGCACCTCGAAAGCCTATTGCATGACCGGCTGGCGCATCGGCTATGCCGGCGGGCCGGAGCCGTTGATCAAGGCGATGGCGATGATCCAGTCGCAATCGACCACCAACCCGGCGGCAGCGTCGCAATGGGCGGCGGTGGAAGCGCTCAACGGGCCGCAGGATTTCATCGCCAAGCACAACAAGATCTTCAAGGAGCGGCGGGATCTCGTGGTGTCGATGCTCAACCAGGCGAACGGCATCAAGTGCCCGACGCCGGAAGGGGCGTTTTACGTCTACCCGTCCTGCGCCGGCACCATGGGCAAGACCACGCCGAGCGGCAAGAAGCTCGCAACCGACGAGGATTTCGTCACCGAGCTTCTGGATGGCGAGGGCGTGGCGGTGGTGCAGGGCACGGCCTTCGGGCTGGGGCCGGCATTCCGCATTTCCTACGCCACCAAGACCGAGGACCTGGAGGAAGCCTGCCGGCGCATCCAGCGCTTTTGCGGCAATTTGAAGTAATTCGGCGATTTTGACTTAGGGCAAAGTTCCACTCACAATCAGCGGCTATCAGGTGGCTGTTTTTCAGCAGGGGGGTTGCATGCGTCGTTTCAGCTTTGCGCTTGGCGCTGTTTTGTTTGCTCTCGTCAATGCGGTCGGTGGCGCGTCCGCGCAGCAGCAGGGGGCCAAGATTGGCACTTTGTCCTGTGACATTTCCGGCGGGCTCGGAATGATCATTGCTTCGCAGAAAACCGTGAACTGCATGTTCCTGCCGGAGGCGACCGGCTGGAACAGGGAGTCCTATACCGGCTCGATCAGCAAATTCGGGCTC
The DNA here is from genome assembly GCA_035501735.1 of Xanthobacteraceae bacterium. GTDB lineage: Bacteria > Pseudomonadota > Alphaproteobacteria > Rhizobiales > Xanthobacteraceae > PNAI01. The sequence goes on from DATJVR010000038.1 coordinate 1,595, forward strand.
GACATCGGCGGCACCACTGGCGCGCAAATGGTGTGGGCGGTTTTCGCCGCCGGCAGCCCGGCGCCGGGCGCGCTTGCGGGCGAATATGCGGGCGCCACGGCGGAAGCGACCATCGCGGTTGGGCTCGGCGCCAACGCGCTGATCGGCGGCTCAAACCGTTCGATTGCTCTGCAGCCGCTTTCGATCACCGGCCAGACCGGCCTGAATGCCGCCGCCGGCGTTGCGATCTTGCGGCTGGCGCAAGTCCGCTAAGGAAGCGTCCTCGCTGACCGACGGCCGCCTTAACGGGCGGCCGTTTCGTTTTGATCCACCGCAGCCCCTTGCCAGTCCCCGCCTCACCTGAGACGATATCGTGACAAGGACCGGGAAGGTCCAACTCCCGGTCCAGTCAGGGAGGTGGCTATGGGACAAAACGGTTCGGGTCCCAATGGTACGAGACATACGGGTCCCCGGTGCATCGCGCTGGTGGGCCCATTCCAGAGCGGCAAGACCACATTATTAGAAGCCATTCTTGCCCGCACCGGCGCGATCCAGCGCCAGGGCACGGTTGAAGCGGGCACCACCGTCGGCGACGCCAGCAAAGAGGCGCGCCACCATAAAATGAGCGTCGAGGTCACCGTCGCCACCACCAATTTCATGGGCGACAACTTCACGTTTCTCGACTGCCCCGGCTCCATCGAATTCATTCATGACATGCGCGCGGCGCTGCCTGCTGTTGATGCGGCGATCGTGGTCTGCGAAGCCGACGAGAAGAAGGTGCCGCAGCTGCAACTGATTTTGCGCGAGCTCGAAGACCTCAACATTCCGCGCATCCTCTTCCTCAACAAAATCGACAAGGCCGACAAGCGCGTGCGTGAGACGCTGAAGCTATTACAGCCGGCCTCGCGCGTGCCGCTGGTGCTGCGGCAGATTCCGATCTGGCACGGCGACATTATTTCCGGCTTCGTCGATCTCGCGCTCGAGCGCGCCTTTGTCTACAAGGAGCATGCGCCGTCGGAAGTCATCGAACTCAAGGGCGACGATGCCGACCGCAAGAAAGATGCGCGCTTCACCATGCTGGAGACGCTGGCCGATCACGACGACCAGCTCATGGAGCAATTGCTCGAGGACATCGAGCCGCCGCGCGACAAGGTCTTCGACGATCTCGCCAAGGAATTACGCGAGCGCATCATCTGTCCGGTGCTGATCGGCGCCGCCACGCGCACCAACGGCGTATTGCGGCTGCTCAAGGCGATCCGCCACGAGGTCCCGGGCGTGGCGGAAGTGGTGGCTCGCCTCGGCGCCAAGCCAGGCAACGAGGCGCTGGCGCTGGTACTGAAGACGCTGCACACCGCACATGGCGGCAAAATGTCGGTTGCCCGTGTGCTGGCGGGGCAAGCCGGCGACGGCACGACGTTTAATACGCCGTCCGGCGAAGCCGGCCGCGTCGCCGCCGTGTTCAAGATGATGGGCCAGCACACTGAGAAGCGCGGCCCGGCGGCGGCCGGCGAGACCGTCGCCTTCGGCAAGCTCGATCACGCCAAGACCGGTGACACGCTGTCCACCGGCAAGACCGTCCAGGCCTCGCTCGTCGAGGTGAAGCCCTATCCGCCGGTGCTGGCCATCGCGGTGCATGCCAAAGAGCGCAAGGACGACGTCAAGCTCGGCGCCGCCTTCACCAAGCTCACCGAGGAGGACCCCTCGCTCACCGTCGTGCACAATGCCGAAAACCACGATGTGGTCATCTGGGGGCAGGGCGAAATGCATCTGCGTGTCGCCACTGAGCGCCTCGCCGACCGCTTCGGCGTCCCGGTGACGTCGCGGCCGCCGACAGTGGGTTACCGCGAGACCATCCGCAAGCCGATCCAGATTCGCGGTCGTCACAAGAAGCAGTCCGGCGGCCACGGCCAGTTCGGCGACGTGGTGGTGGACATCAAGCCGTTGCCGCGCGGCTCCGGTTTCAAGTTCGAGGAGAAAATCACCGGCGGCGTGGTGCCGCGCAATTACATTCCGTCGGTGGAAGAGGGCGTTGTCGACGCGCTCAAGCACGGGCCGCTCGGCTTTCCGGTCGTCGATCTGGCGGTGACTTTGGTCGACGGCTCCTATCACACTGTCGATTCTTCCGACATGGCGTTCCGCATTGCCGGCCGGATCGCCATGACCGAGGGGCTGCCACAATGCCAGCCCGTGTTGCTCGAGCCGATCTACCTGGTCGAGATCGTTTGTCCGAGCGAGGCGACGGCGAAGATGAATGCGATTCTCTCCGGCCGGCGCGGGCAGATTCTCGGCTTCGATACCCGCGAGGGCTGGCCGGGCTGGGACATGGTGCGCGCGCAGATGGCGGAAGCCGAAATCGGCGACCTCATCATCGAGGTGCGCTCGGCGACCGCCGGCGTCGGCAGCTTCTCGTTCAAGTTCGACCACATGGCCGAGCTTACCGGCAAGACCGCCGAGCAAATTGTCGCGGCCAGAAAGGCGGCAGCGGCGGCGTAACCTTTACGGGCGCTCGCGCGAATCAATCATTAACGATGGGTCCGCCAGTCCCGCAGCTGTGATTTGCCTGTGATCCGGCCGGGCCATAGTTCTGGCTTGAACGAACGTCGGAGCAAATCCATGCCTGTCATCCGCCGCCGCGGCTGGGAAATCCCCGAACAGCAGGCGACGCCCGAGCATTTGTTTTTCAATCGCCGCGCCTTCATGTCCGCCGCCGCCGGTCTTGGTGCGGCTTCGATCATGCCCGGCACGGCGCGCGCCCAGCGCGTTGCCGATTTGCCGGTTCCCACCGCCAATCTCTATCCCGCCAAGCGCAACGAGAAATATGTCCTCGACCGGCCGATCACCGACGAGAAGATCAACGGCAACTACAACAACTTTTACGAATTCGGCCAATCGAAGAGCGTCGCCCGCGCGGCGGATGCGCTGAAAATCCGTCCATGGACCGTCAAGATCGACGGCATGGTGGAAAAGGAGATGACCGTCGACATCGACGATCTCGTCCGCAAATTGACCCTCGAGGAACGGCTCTACCGGCACCGCTGCGTGGAGGCCTGGAGCATGGCGATTCCATGGTCCGGCTTCCCGATGGCAAAGCTGGTCGAATTCGCCAAGCCGCTGTCCTCGGCGAAATACGTCCGCATGGAGACCTTCCTCGACAAGGCGGTCGCCCCAGGCCAGCGCACGGGCTATCTGCCCTGGCCCTATATCGAAGGCCTCACCATGGCCGAGGCCACCAACGAACTGACCTTCATGGCCACCGGCGCCTACGGCAAGCCGATCGCGAAGGTGCACGGCTCGCCGATCCGCCTCGCGGTGCCGTGGAAATACGGTTTCAAGTCGATCAAGTCGATCGTGCGCTTCTCGTTCACCGACCAGCGGCCGAAGAGCTATTGGGAAGAGTTGCAGTCTTCCGAATATGGTTTCTGGGCCAACGTCAATCCGATGGTGCCGCATCCGCGCTGGAGCCAGGCCATGGAAGAGCTGATCGGCACCGGCGAGCGCCGGCCGACCTTGCTCTTCAACGGCTACGGCGATTTCGTCGCCGGCATTTACAAAGGTCTCGAGAACGAGCGGCTGTGGGCGTGAGCCTCTGGCCTCGCCGCCATCGTGAAGCTTGAGACTAAAGTCGTAAACAAAAAGCCGGGCCCGCAAGGGCCCGGCTTAAAGTTGTCGACGCTGGGCGCCGACACTCACCTTCCAGAGGGGAACCGCTGACTGCATCGCGCTGCTTAATCTGGGGGGATGCGACAACACGGTGCATCAGCTTGAAAAAACTATGCGGCGAGATCGGACATGACACAACAGGAAGCCTCGCATGTCAGCCATGCTTGCGTCGCACGTATAATAATACATTTCACGGAGCGTTTCGCGCGTGGTCAGAAATTCCACCGTTGCGCTTTGCTCACCAGAAAATCGCGGAACGCCTGCACGCGCGCGACATTCTTAAGTTCCTCCGGATAGACGAAGAAGGCATCGAGCGTTGGTGCATTCTCCTCGCCGAACAATTGCACCAGTCCGCCGTTTTCCTCGACCAGATAATCCGGCAGCAGCGCGATGCCCAAGCCCCGCTGGCAGGCCCGCAACACGCCGAGAATATTGCTGATGGTGATTTGCGGCATGCGCAGATCCTTGCCGTTGCGGGCAACTTCCACGAGCCAGTTTCGGTTTTGCAGATAAGGCGGCACGATCGAGCCGCCCAACAGCACGATACGGTGCTGATCGAGCTGCGCAAACTCTTTCGGCGTGCCAAATCGCTTGAGGTACTCCGGCGAAGCGTAGGCATGAAAGTGCACGGAAAACAGCTTGCGCTGGATCAGGTCCGGTTGGGTCGGCTGCCGCAGCCGGATCGCGACGTCCGCCTCGCGCATGGCGAGATCGAGCTCTTCGTCGGTGGTGATCAGCGTGACCCTGATATCGGGAAACAGGTCGATGAATTCGCCAAGCCGCGGAGTCAGCCAGTGGTTGCCGATGCCCTGGGCGGTCGTGACTTTGAGTTCGCCGTGCGGTCGTTCGCGGCTGTCGGTCAGCTTGGTGCGCGCCGCTTCCAGTTTCAGGAACACGTCATGCGCGGTGCGGTAGAGCGTTTCGCCCTGTTCGGTCAGGATCAATCCGCGCGCATGGCGGTGGAACAGCGAGACCGAAAGCTCCTGTTCGAGCGCGCTCACCTGCCGCGACACCGCCGACTGTGAAAGCCCGAGCTGCTCGCCCGCGTGCGTGAAGCTGCCGGCGTCTGCCGCGGCATGAAAAACCTTCAACTTGTCCCAGTCCATCCTCAAGCCTTCTCCCTCCCTTCAAGGGGGAGGGGTATCGTCATTCCGCTGCGGCCCGCCGCTCGGCATGGGCGGCCAGGAATTTCTCCGCCTCGAGCGCGGCCATGCAGCCGAGCCCGGCGGCAGTCACCGCCTGCCGATAGACGTCGTCGGTGACGTCGCCGGCCGCGAATACGCCCGGCACCGATGTTGCAGTCGAGTGCGGCGCGGTTTTCACATAACCGGACGGTTTCATTTCAAGCTGGCCGACCACCAGCTCGGTTGCCGGCGAATGGCCGATCGCGATGAACACGCCGTCGGCTGCCCGTTCGGTCTTGGCATTGGTTTTGAGATTGCGCAGCACGACGCCCTTCACCTTGAGCGGGCTGTCGCTGCCGATCACGTCGTCGAGCACGGTGTCCCAGATCACGGCGATCTTCGGATGCTTGAACAGCCGGTCCTGCAGGATCTTCTCGGCGCGGAACGCATCGCGACGGTGCACGACCGTCACTTTGCTGGCGAAATTGGTGAGAAACAGCGCCTCTTCGACCGCCGTGTTGCCGCCGCCGACGACGATGACGTCCTTGTTCTTGTAGAAGAATCCGTCGCAGGTCGCGCAGGCCGACACGCCGTAGCCCTTGAATTTCTGCTCCGAGGGAAGATCGAGCCAGCGCGCCTGCGCGCCGGTTGCGAGCACGAGAGCTTCGGTAAAGTACACGTCGCCGGAATCGCATTCGAGCCTGAACGGCCGGCGCGACAGATCGAGCTTGGTCACATGATCGGTGACGAGCTTGGTGCCGACATGCGCCGCCTGCTTCTGCATCTGCTCCATCAGCCACGGACCCTGAATGACGTCCGCGAAGCCGGGGTAATTTTCCACGTCGGTGGTGATGGTGAGCTGGCCGCCTGCCTGCATGCCTTGGATCAGGATCGGCTCAAGCATCGCGCGCGCTGCATAGATCGCAGCCGTATAGCCGGCCGGTCCCGAGCCGATGATGACAACCTTGGCATGGGTGGTCTTTGGCATCAGAACCTCGATTGCTGGTCGAAGCCGCGCGTCGCGGGTTATTGGGGGAACTGGAACCCCAATGTAGCCCCTCGCCCGAGCTATGCAAGAGACGCAACCCTTATTCTAAGGTCTGACATTGTTACTCTCCGGTCATACGGTAAATGCGCAATAAAGTTGCGCGCTCGGGCCAATTCGGCGCTATGTAGGGCCAAAGGAGGCCCTTTTGCCCGCTCGTCTCGATGCCATCGACCGGAAAATCCTCAAAGAACTGCAGGACGACGGCCGGATCACCAATGTGGAGCTTGCGCGCCGCATAGGCATTTCTGCCCCCCCATGCCTGCGCCGCGTCCGGGCGCTGGAGGAGGCCGGCTACGTGCGTGGCTATCGCGCCCTGCTCGACGAGAAGCTGCTCGGCTACGAGGTGACGGTGTTCGCGCTGGTCAACCTCACGAGCCAGGCCGACGCCGACCTCAAGGCGTTCGAGGATTTCGTGCGCAAGGAGCCGCTGGTGCGCGAGTGCTGGATGCTGTCCGGCGAGATCGACTTCATCCTCAAATGCGTGGCGCCCGACATGAAGACCTTTCAGGCCTTCGTCGCCGAACTCACCGCCGCCCCGCACGTGCGCAACGTCAAGACCGCGCTCACCCTGCACAACTCCAAGGACGCGGCCATCGTGCCGCTGGCATAGGGGCTCGTCACGCCGACGGGCCGCGACGAGCTATACTGCGGTGTGCCGTTCACCTGCCAAGGAGGGATCATGCGTGCCCTTGTCTGCGCCATTGCCGTGGCGATCGGCCTGGCCGCGCATCCGGCGTTCGCGCAGGCCGACCGCACCGCGGCAGCATTCTGGAAATCCGTGCAAGCCACCTGCAACGCCACCGCGGCGAAGCCGGCAGGCGAGCTTGGCCGGCGCATCGCGCAGACGGCGATCGATGAATTCGGCCTGTTCGATGGCCATCGGATCGATTCCAACGGCCGTCTGTTCCGCTTCGGCCTGACCGAGGCGGAGCATAGGGAGGAGGAGGAGGGCGGCGGCCCGCAAGCGACCCTCGGCCACCTCGGCTGGTGGCGGGTGATGAAATACTGGCGGGCGCTGTACGGCGAGGACACCCTGCACATGCTCGAGGTGCGCGGCTATCGCGACGCTTCAAGCGCGACGCAGGACACGGAGGCCGCGACGCTCTTGGATGCGAGTGCCGCCCAGATCCTGCACGACGCCGACGGCGTGACGGATCCGGCGGCGCGCGAAATCCTGCGCGAGGCGGCCTTGCGCGCGGCCATCATCGATACCCCGTGGTCGGCAGCCTTCGTCAGCTACGTGATACGGCAGTCGGGCGTTGCGGCGAACGCGTTCCGGTTCGCCAATGCCCATCGCGGCTATATCTACGACGCTTTCGCGACAAGCGCGGCCGAGCTGGCGAAACAGCCGGACGAGCGGATCTATCGTGCGTGTCCGCTCACAACCCGGCCGCGCGCGGGCGATCTGATCTGCGCTGTGCGCGAGCCTGCGCTCGCCGACGCGAGCGACGCGGCGGTGCGCGAGCGCATCCGGACGGAGCTCGGCGGCAGCGCCGACGCGCGCTCGGTCCGGCGCACCCATTGCGAGGTGGTGGTCTCTATCGATGCGGGAGCGCGCAAGCTGTACACCGTCGGCGGCAACGTCAATCAGGCCGTCAGCGCCAGGAAGATGAAGCTGCGGGTCGACCTGAAGGTCTCGGCCGTGCAAAAGGGCCATTGCGGCGGCGCCGGCGCCTGGACGTTGGCCCAATCCCCGATGGAGACGCCGCACGCATCCGTCAAATGCTCGCTCAACGACAAGAAATGGTTCGTATTGCTGCAGTTGAGGTGAACGCCTGGCGATGGAGTTTTGCTATAATTCAGCCGAGATTTCGCAATCATGGTTGAGCTGCGATTGAGGGTTGCCCAGGAGGCTCAAGTGTCTCGAGCACGCCAGCTTGCTGCCGCTGCCATGACGGCATGGCTGTTGATGGCAGGCGCCTGTGTCGTCCTCTTTGGCTCGGCAGCGGACTCGCGGGCCGAAGGTTCCCCCGGCAGTTGCGAAGATGCGACCGATCTTGCAATCCTGCCGTCGCCAATCGCGCCATGGAAGGGCGCGCCTTTGCGCGTCATCTTTGTCGCCGAGAAGCCGTTCGAGGGCGAGCTGTCGCTGATCGCGCCGGACGGGAAGGTCGCGGCCAAATCGCATGAGCGGCACAGCGGGCCGCCGTATTTCTGGTTCGCCGAGATTGCGTCGCCTGCCGCCGGCACATGGCGCGCGACGCTCACGCGCGCTCGCGCGCCGGCCGGGTGCAGTACGATCACGCGCGACATCGTCGTGCGCGCCGACCCGCCGCCGCGGCCGGGAGCGACGACGGCGAGCGTCTGGCCTCTGCGAAATTCGTGGAACCGCGAGACGGAAAACCTGTTCTCGGCGTGGGTCGAGAAGCTTTTCGACGACCCCCTGGATGCGGCGCCGTCGTGGCCGGCGCTGCATGAAGTGCTGCGCGATCAATCGCGCAATTTCCTGTTCAACCATTTGGGGCTCGGCGAAGACCAGATGGGGATCATCCTCCGCCCCGACTGCGCCGATCTGCCCTACTTTTTGCGCGCCTATTTCGCGTTCAAGATGGGGCTGCCGTTCGGTTATTCGATCTGCACGCGCGGCGGCGGCGGCGCGGCGCCCAGGTGCCCGACGTGGTCGAGCATCCAGCATGTCCCGGAAACGAGTCCCTCTCCGCCCGAAGCGGACAACGCGTCCCGCATCTCATTGGAAACGCTACGCCAACTCTCCGGGCAGCCGAGCACTTTTCCGGATCAGCGTCACGGGCTCGCCGTGTCGTTCGCTCACTATCTGCCGGACCTCGCCAACGGCGTCCATTCCGGGTCTGCGCGGACGCTCGCGAGCGACAACAGCACCGATTACTATCCCGTGCCGCTCAAGCGGGAGACGCTGCGTCCGGGCACCGTATACGCCGATCCCTACGGGCACGTTCTGATGATCGTACGGCGTGTGCCGCAGTCGGACGACGCGGCAGGTATCATACTCGCGGTCGACGGTCAGCCCGACGGGACGGTCGCGCGCAAGCGCTTCTGGCGCGGTAATTTCCTGTTCGCGCAGGATCCCGCGCTCGGCAGCCCCGGGTTCAAGCGTTTCCGCCCGATCGTGCGCGACAAGAACGGGGCCTTGCGGCGGCTGACCAACGACGAAATCGCGAAAAATCCGCAGTACGGGGATTTCTCGCTCGAGCAGACGAAGCTCGGGGTCGAAGATTTTTACGATCGAATGGATGACGTGATGTCGCCTGAGCCGCTCGATCCCGTGCGCGCGATGAAGGAGGCGATCACGTCGCTCGAAGAACAGGTGAAAGTGCGCGTGACGTCGGTTGAAAACGGACGGAAGTTTCAGAACAGCGGGCGTGGCAATGCCGAGATGCCGGACGGTCCGGCGATCTTCGAAACGGTCGGCCCGTGGGAAGATTTCTCGACGCCCGCGCGCGATCTGCGCCTGTTGATCGCGATCGACGTGGTGCGCGGGTTTCCCGATCGCGTCGCCCGGCGGCCCGAGCGCTACGCGATGCCGAAGGATAAGAGCGTCGCGGACGTCAAGGCCGAGTTGGAAAGCGTGCTGGCGTCGGAGCTTCCGGCACGCAAGTTTTCATATACGCGCAGCGATGGCTCTGCATGGACGCTGACGCTCAAGGACGTGGCCGACCGCGCGGGGTTGCTTGAGATGGCGTACAACCCGAACGACTGCGTCGAGCTGCGGTGGGGTGCCTCGGAGAAGACCGAGGAGGCGTCGACATGCAAGCGGTTTGCTCCGGCGGCGCAGCGCGCGAAGATGACGAAATATCGCGCCTGGTTCCACGAACGCCGCCGGCCGCCGCGCGCTTAGCGGTCAGCGCCGACGGCGCGTCACCGCCAATCGACCTTGGTGATTTCGTAGGCCTTGGCGCCGCCGGGCGTGACCACTTCCACCGTGTCGCCCTTCTTCTTGTTGATGAGCGCGCGCGCGAGCGGCGAGGTGATCGAAATCTTTCCCGATTTGGCATCCGCTTCGGGCTCGCCCACGATTTGCCAGACCTGCTTCTTGTCGGTGTCCTCGTCGATCAGCGTGACGGTCGCGCCGAACTTGATGGTGTCGCCGGAGAGTTTCGACACGTCGATGACTTCCGCCCGCGCGAGCTTGTCCTCGAGCTCGGCGATGTGCCCCTCGTTGAGCGATTGCTGCTCCTTCGCGGCGTGATACTCCGCGTTCTCGGATAAATCGCCGTGCGTACGCGCATCGGTGATCTGCTGAATGATGCGCGGCCGCTCGATTTGCTGGCGGTGCTTGAGCTCCTGTTCCAGCACGGCGTAACCCGCGGCTGTCATGGGAAGCTTTTCCATCATTGTCGTTCCTCCACGCATTAGACAAAAATTCAGATCGCGGGCCGAACGCCTCGGGCCCGCAATCGGAACTCTGTCCCACTCAAACCGTCGACTGTGACCGGCCCGACGCTAGTTTTGGCCGAAATAACTTTGCAGCGCCCGGACCTCGAGATCGCCTCCAAGATAGGCTTTGATGCCCTGCGCCGCCGCAACGGCACCCGAAAGAGTGGTGTAGTACGGCACTTTATGCAAGAGGGCAGCACGGCGCAGGGACCGACTGTCGGCCAGCGCCTGGGCCCCCTCGGTGGTGTTGAAAACCAGCTGAACCTGGCCGTTTTTGATGGCATCGACGATATGGGGGCGACCCTCGAGCTGCTTGTTGATTTTGGCCGCCGGAATGTTGTTTTCGGCCAGAAAACGCTGGGTCCCGGAGGTGGCGATGACCTTAAAATGCAGCTCATGCAGCAGCCGCACCGCTTCCAGAATCCTCGGCTTGTCCACATCGCGCACCGAGACGAACAGGGTGCCCTCCCGCGGCAGCCGCGAGCCGCCCCCGATCTGGCTCTTGGCGAAGGCAACGGCGAAGGACTTGTCGATCCCCATCACCTCGCCGGTGGATTTCATCTCCGGCCCGAGCACGGTATCGACCCCTGGAAAACGGGCGAACGGAAACACCGCCTCCTTGACCCCGATATGGCCGGGCCGTCCGGGCTTGAGGTTGAAGCTCTTGAGCGTCTCCCCGGCCATGATCCGCGCGGCGATCTTCGCCACCGGCAATCCGATCACCTTGGCGACGAACGGCACCGTGCGCGAGGCGCGCGGGTTGACCTCAAGCACGTAAATGTCGTTGTCCTTGATGGCATATTGCACGTTCATCAGCCCGCCCACGTTGAGCGCGAGCGCAAGCGAACGCGTTTGCCGCCCGAGCTCGGAGATCGTCTCGCTGTTGAGCGAATGCGGCGGCAGCGAACAGGCAGAGTCTCCCGAGTGAATTCCGGCTTCTTCGATATGCTCCATGATGCCGGCGATATAGGTGTCCTTGCCGTCGCACAGGCAATCCACGTCCACTTCCGTCGCGTCGGAGAGATAGCGGTCGATCAACAGCGGCCGCTTGTCGGAGACCGCGAGCTCGGAGGGCCGGTCGAGATCGGCGGCAAGCCGGGCGAGATAGCGGTCGAGCTGGCCGGTCTCGTGCACGATCTCCATGGCGCGGCCACCGAGCACATACGAGGGCCGGATCACGATCGGGAAGCTGATTTTCTCGGCGATCTTGCGCGCCTCCGCCGGGCTGCGCGCGATGCCGCTGTCCGGCTGCTTTAGCCCGAGCTTGCGGATCAGCTTGTTGAAGCGGTCACGGTCCTCGGCAAGATCGATGGCGTCCGGCGAGGTGCCGAGGATCGGCACCTTCGCCCGCTCCAGCGGGTCGGCGAGTTTGAGCGGCGTTTGGCCGCCGAATTGCACGATGACGCCGTGCAGCATCCCGTTGGCGCGTTCCATAGCGATGATTTCGATCACGTCTTCGGCGGTGAGCGGCTCGAAATAAAGCCGGTCCGAAGTGTCGTAATCGGTCGACACCGTCTCCGGATTGCAATTGACCATGATGGTCTCGAAGCCCGCCTCTTTCAGCGCGAAGGCGGCATGGCAGCAGCAGTAGTCGAACTCGATGCCTTGCCCGATGCGGTTCGGCCCGCCGCCCAGGATCACGACTTTTTTCCGGTTCGACGGTTTGGCCTCGCTCGCCGACGCGCCCGCGAATGGCGGCTCGTAGGTCGAATACATGTACGCCGTGGGCGATGCGAATTCGGCCGCGCAGGTATCGATGCGCTTGAAGACCGGCCGCACCTCGAGCGCGTGCCGTTTCCTGGTCACCGTTTCCTCGGACAGGCCGGTGAGCTTGCCGAGCCGCGCATCCGAAAATCCCATGGCTTTGAGCCGGCGGAACGTCGCCGCGCTCGGCGGCAGGCCCTTGCAGCGGATATCGGCTTCCATGTCGATCACTTCGCGCACTTGCGCCAGGAACCACGGGTCGATCTTGCAGGCCGCGTGGATGTCGGCGTCGCTGAACCCGAGTCGCATCGCCTGCGCCACTTTCAGGATTCCGTCCGGCGAGGGCGTGCTGAGCGCCGCGCGGATCGCGTTCTTGTCGTCGCCGTGGCCGAGCCCCTCGATGGCGATTTCGTCGAGACCGGTCAGCCCGGTCTCGAGCGAGCGCAGCGCCTTTTGCAGGCTTTCCTGGAACGTGCGCCCGATCGCCATGGCTTCGCCCACCGATTTCATCGATGTGGTCAGCACCGGCTCGGCGCCGGGGAATTTCTCGAACGCAAAGCGCGGAATTTTCGTCACCACGTAGTCGATGGTTGGCTCGAACGAGGCCGGCGTGGCGCCGCCGGTGATGTCGTTGGCAATTTCGTCGAGCGTGTATCCGACCGCGAGCTTGGCCGCGACTTTCGCGATCGGAAAACCGGTCGCCTTCGAGGCCAGCGCCGAGGAGCGCGACACCCGCGGATTCATCTCGATCACCACCAGCCGTCCGTCGGCCGGGTTGATGGCGAACTGCACGTTCGAGCCGCCGGTCTCCACCCCGATCTCGCGCAAGACCGCGATCGAGGCGTCGCGCATGATCTGATATTCCTTGTCGGTCAGCGTGAGCGCCGGCGCAATCGTGATGGAATCCCCGGTATGGACGCCCATCGGGTCGAGATTTTCGATCGAGCAGATGATGATGCAATTGTCGCGCTTGTCGCGCACCACCTCCATCTCGAATTCCTTCCAACCCAGCACCGACTCTTCGATCAGCACTTCGCTGGTCGGAGAGGCATCGATCCCGCGTTCGACGATGTCGATGAACTCCGCCTTGTTGTAGGCGATGCCGCCGCCCGTGCCGCCCAAGGTGAATGAAGGCCGAATCACGGCCGGCAGTCCGATGTCGTCGAACACTTCCAGCGCCTGCACCAGCGTCTTGATTTGATGCGAGCGCGGCGTCTCGAGTCCGATCCGCGTCATGGCCTCGCGGAAGAGTTTTCGGTCCTCGGCCTTGTCGATGGCGTCGGCCGTGGCGCCGATCATCTTCACGTTAAACCGGTCCAGCACCCCCATGCGGCGCAGCGAAAGCGCGGTGTTCAGCGCGGTCTGCCCCCCCATAGTCGGAAGCAATGCGTCCGGCCGCTCCTTTTCGATGATTTTCGCCACGATCTCCGGCGTGATCGGCTCGACATAAGTGGCATCCGCAAGTTCCGGGTCCGTCATGATCGTGGCCGGATTGGAATTGACCAGCACGACGCGGTAACCCTCGGCCTTGAGCGCCTTGCAGGCTTGCGTGCCCGAATAGTCGAATTCGCAGGCTTGCCCGATGACGATCGGGCCGGCACCGATGATCAAGATCGAGGCTATGTCGGTGCGTTTGGGCATTGAGCTCCCGGCTGGACACAAAAAAAGGGCGCGCCTCGCGCGCGTCCCCCAAACCCCGGCGCAGGGGGCTTTTCAGGCCCCGCGCGTGGGCTGCTTAGACCAGAATCGCCCTGAAGAAAAGGCCACTTAGCGGGCGATCCCGGCTGATTCTGGCCGGCCGCTCTGGTTTTCATGTGACGGATCATTAACGGTGCGCGCACGAAAATAGGATTTCCTCTGTTACTTTTTCCAACAGATTTCGGTTCACAACGCCGTGCGTCCCGTTGCCGGGCCTTCCGCCGCAATCGGAAATGGCGCTACGATACCTCCACTGCACGAAGAACGTGCCGGACAGGTTGGCATCTAGCCTGCTCACGTCAGGTGTGTTCCAGGGCATGTATCAACGCGTGTGATGGAGCCACATCATGGCATATCAAATTGGAAGCAACCAAGAATCGCGTGACGCACCGCCGTTCATGAACTTTGTTCCCACGGAAATTGCCGAAATCGGAAAGAAGCGGCTCGAAGTGATGGTGGAAATGCAGAAAGAGCTTCTCGCCACCATTGAAGAAATCAACCAGGCATGGTTTTCGCGCGCCAAGTCGGAAGCGACGATTGCCTCCGAATTGGTGAGCAAGCTGACCTCCGCGCGTTCCGTTCCGGAAACCACCACGGCTTACCAGGAATGCATGGGCAAGCATTTGGACATGTTCGCCGAGGACAGCCGCAGGCTCTTGGCCGACAGCCAGAAGTTCTTTCAGCTCGGCACCCGTTTTTTCATGAACGGCTCAACGACCAACGGTTCCGGCACCTGATAGGCGCTGCGCAGTCGGCGAAGAGTATCGGTGACTTCTTAAGTGCGAGTTCGCGCACAATGTACGTGACGTCGAACCGTCAATGAATTGTCGTTCAAAGCGTGTTGCAACAACCGCGTTACCAAAGCGTAGGACATAAAACGGTTAGAGAAGAGGCGTAAGAAACAAAAAATGCGTAGGGAGAACGTCCATGGAAATCCTCATGCAAACGCAGGAGCCCCCTGACGTTTCGGCGGAGCAGCGCGCGTCCAACGAAATCATAAAGCTGATCCGCAAACTGCGCTGGATCGGCATGGAAGGCGAGGCCGAACGGCTGCAGATCGCGCTCGCCGAAACATCGCGGCTCAACAGCGTCATCGACGAGCCGCGGGAGACCGACTAGCGCGGGTCAAATCGGCGTTGAGAGCGCCGAGGGCGGCCAGCATCAGGCAAGCCGCACCACATACGTCACGCGCGCCTGGTTGTGCCCGATATTGCTATGCGCGATGCGGCCCCAGAAGCCGGCGTGGGTCAGCTTTTCGAGCATGTCCTCCTTGCTGTAACGGGTGAGTCCGAGCTCCGAGCGCAAATCCCAGTAGTTGGAGAGCACCGTCCGTACGAGCCCAAACAGCGCCGCGAAGAAGAAGCGATTTCCCCCGGCGAGCCTCAAGAGCGCCCTCGCGTCCGTCGCCGCCGATACGTCCGGCGGGATGATATCGCCGAGCACCAGATGACCGTCCGGCTTCAGCAGGCGATGGAACAGGGCGAGCAGCGTGCCGAGGTCCTCCCGCGTCAGATACTGCGCGACCGAATGCATGACGATCAGGTCGAACGTCCCATTGGGCAGCGCCGCGATCTCCTCCGGCGCTGACACCAAGATCTTTGCATCACCCGCGAAGCGTTCGGTCAACGTGGCGCGCAGTTTCGGTGCCGCTTCGCAGAGATAGAGCCGGCTCGCGATCTCCGCCGGTATATTCGCGTGCAAGGCGTCTCCGCAGCCGTAATCCAGCACGACGCCCCCCTTGGGCACGTAGCGCGCTATATCCTCGGCAATAAGGAGATAATGCACATCGCGATGCCGGGCGTTGACATAGATCGAGTGTGCGGAATCCCAGAAGGCGATCCAGTCGCCCATTTGTCGTCTCTGCCTGCTCTTCCCCGTCGGGGGAGTTAATGCGAGGGCCTGAGCCAAGCCGTAGCCGCGGAGCCCGGATGCCCTGTGTGGCGCTGCCCATCCTGCGCTGCGCAGGGCGTACCACAAGAGCGTGCGGTCATATTGCTGTGGATCAGCCTCGCCAAAGCCGCAACAACGGCCCCTCCGCCCCATAGGCGGGATCGCTCTCCGGCAGCGGCACGAGCGGGATGGTCTCGAGCGCCTTGGAATATTCCACCTTGCTGCCGCGGCAGAGATCGTAACGGCCGGACGCCGGATAGGCCCCGATGACTACGAGGTCGGGACTGACCCACAGGCCTTGGTGGCCGGTGCCTGCCGGCAGCACCACCACGTCGCCCTGGAAGAGGTCGACTTCGCGCCCCTGTGCGCCGCCGAACAACACCTTGGCGCGGCCGCGTGCGATGCCCATCGCCTCATGAATCATCGAATGATAGTGCATGTATTCGTAGATGCCGTTGCGCCAGATATCGCGCCAGCCGTTCGCGCGAAACACGCGCTCGATGACGTCCTCCGGATTGGGCGTGCCGGTCAGGTCGATGGCGCCGCGATAGAGGACGAACGGCAATGTCGGATTGTTCGGCACCGAACCGTCGTCGGTGAACCTTACGGCTTCTGGCGCAGGCGATCTCACGGCCGTCATGCGCATGGTATGACAATAAAAAGTTTACCAATTTATTTTCGGGAACCGCTCTGTGGCGCACCCGCCGAAGGTAAACAAGAAGTAAACGGCAAGCGGGGGTGCGTTAGGCCGCGCTCGTCTTGGCCTTGCGGATCATGGCGACGAAGCGCTCGAACAGATAATGGCTGTCGCGTGGGCCGGGCGAGGCCTCGGGGTGGTACTGCACCGAAAACACCGGCTTGTCTTTCAGCGCAATGCCGCAGTTCGATCCGTCGAACAGCGACACATGCGTTTCGGTGGCGTTCGTGGGCAGCGATTTTGCATCCAGCGCAAAGCCGTGATTCATCGAGGTGATTTCGACCTTGCCGGTCACCAGATCCTTGACCGGGTGGTTCGCGCCGTGGTGGCCCTGATGCATCTTCATGGTCTTGCCGCCGACCGCGATGCCGAGCATCTGATGACCGAGGCAAATCCCGAACGTCGGAATACCGCTGTCGACGAGCTTCTTGATCACCGGCACCGCGTATAGGCCGGTGGCGGCCGGATCGCCGGGGCCGTTGGAGAGAAAAACGCCATCGGGCTTGAGCGCGAAAATATCGTCCGCCGAGGTCTTGGCCGGAACCACGGTCACCTTGCAGCCCGTGCCCGCCAGTTGTCGCAGGATGTTGCGCTTTATTCCGTAGTCGATCGCGACCACGTGCATTTTCGAATTTTGTTGCCGGACGTAGCCCTTGCCCCAGACCCAAGGCAGCTCGTCCCAGGTGAAACGTTGCCCGCTCGTGACCATCGGCACCAGATCCATTCCGACCAACCCCGGCCACTCGCGGGCTTCCTTCTTCAACGCCGCCAGATCGAATCGGCCCGACGGTTCGTGCGCGATCACCGCATTCGGCATGCCTTGTTCGCGGATGCGTGCCGTGAGCGCGCGCGTGTCTATTCCGCTAATCCCGATGATGCCGCGCGTCTTGAGCCAGGCGTCAAGGTGGCGGCTTGAGCGGTAGTTCGACGGATTGGTGATCGGCGAGTGCAGCACCACGCCGCGCGCTCCGGGCGTTGCCGCGAGATTGACGGTTTCGATATCCTCGTCGTTGGTTCCGACGTTGCCGATATGCGGAAAAGTGAAGGTAATGATCTGGCCGGCATAAGAGGGATCGGTCAGGATCTCCTGATAGCCGGTCATGGCGGTATTGAAGCACACTTCCCCGACCGCCTGTCCGGTGGCCCCGAGTCCGAGGCCTTCGAGCACAGTTCCGTCGGCCAGCACCAAGAGGGCGGTCGTCTTGGGCTCAGCCCAGAGCGTGGAGGCCGGTTGTGTCTCGTTCATGCAAGGCCTAAAAATTGGCGATTCGCGGCGGCAATGGGGCGCTGTCGCAGAAAGGGTTTATCCTGTGTTGCGCGACGAGATCAACGCCGCTCTGAAAGATGCGATGAAAGCGCGTGATCAGCGCCGGGTTTCCACGCTACGCCTGATCAATTCGGCTATCCAGAGCGCCGATATCGAGGCCGGCGGCCTGGGCAAACCGGCGCTCGCCGACGATGCCCTGCTGGCCATCCTCCAGAAGATGATCAAGCAACGGCACGAATCGGCCGATATTTACGAAAAGGGCGGCCGCGCCGAACTCGCCAAACAGGAGCGCGAGGAGATCGAGATCATCACGGCCTACCTGCCCAAGCAAATGTCCGATGTGGAAGCCGGCGCCGCCATCTCCTCGATCGTGCAGGAGATCAACGCGCAAGGCATGAAGGACATGGGCCGCGTCATGGCCGCGCTGAAAGAGCGGTTCACCGGCAAGCTCGACTTCGCCAAGGCGAGCGCCAAGGTGAAGGAAATGCTGAAAGGCTGATCAGGCGCTGTCGACGATATCACCGTGGATTCTTCACGGCTGGCGATCAGCTTTCGAAATGCTTGAGCGTGCGGCTCGTGGCCCTGAGGACGGTCCAGCCTGCAGCGCCGGGCTGTGCCTCGACGAGGTCAAATCCAAGGCCGCGGAGCTGTTTCACGACCCAACCGGCGGCGAGCCGGAGCTTCCGATAGGCGCTGACGCGCATGGTCCATTGATCCCCATCCCGCAGATACAGGATGTCATGCACGCACACGAAATCATCGTCCACATAGTCAAGGAAGCAGCTGAGGATCCGATCGCGATCAGCGCGCGACATCAGGAATCGATCCGCCCCGCTTCGCGGCTGCGTCAGGTCTCGAAAGCTCAGGATGAAAGCGCCCCCTGGCACGAGCGCCGCGTGAGCTGCGCGGAAGAGAGCCGTCACGTCTTCGCGGGAAGCGAGATGCGTCAGCGTATCGCCCGTGCAGGTAACGCAATCGACTGAATTGGCTTCGACCAGTTCTCCCAGTCGAAGAATGTCCAGGCACACCGGCTCTATGGCACGGCCGCGGATATTCGCCGCGAGCTCGCCGAGAAGATGCTTGCTCGTATCGAGCGCCAATACGCGCTGAAATCCCAACTCGGCGAGCGCCAAGGCTTGGTAGCCGGGTCCGCAGCCCAGATCGACCGCGAGTGTCCTGGCGCCCGCCGCGCCAATGCCGAGCGCCTTCAATCGCGCTATTTCGCCCGGCACCTTCTCGGCAAGCGGACCCGCCATCCAGGAATAGTGCCTGGCCAGAAACGTGTCGTAATGCCTGGCGTATCCCATGCCGCGGCGCTTGCGTTCGGATCAGCTTCTTTTGGTGACGACCACCTCGAGATATTCGCCGGGCACGACGAATGTGCCGTCCTTCGCGGTGTTGAATGTGTCGATGAGGGCGTAGACGTCGGCCTCCAGCGCCTGCTGCGCTTTCGCGTCGATCGCCGCGAACGCCTTCATGACCGGGCCGTAGTAGGTGCGGAACATGTCGACCCAATGTCTGGGCGACTTGTAGCGGAACATGAAGTTCCTGCTCGTGGCTGCGACGGTTCCCTTCGGACCGAACAGAGCGTCGAGATGCGCCTTGTCGCCCCAGAGCGCCGGCGATTTCGCCCCGGGGGCCGGCGGAACGTATTTTCCCAGGGTCTTGAACAGTTGGCCGATGAAGCTCGCCGGCGTCCAGTTCGCCATGCCGATCTTCCCGCCCGGCCGGCAGACCCGCATCAATTCGTGTGCGGCCAATTGCTGGTTTGGCGTGAACATGACGCCGAAGGTCGAAAGCACGACATCGAAACTGGCATCCGGGAAGGGCAGGGCTTCCGCATCGGCCTCTTGAAACATGACTGGAAGACGCTCGGCGTCCGCCCGTTCGCGCCCGCGTTCGAGGAGGGCGCGGACATAGTCGGTCGACACCACCTCGGCAAAGCGGCGGGCGGCAGCGAGAGTGGCGTTGCCGTTGCCGGCCGCGACATCGAGGACGCGCTGGTTGCTGCGCAGATCGACGGCCTCGCAGAGCAGCTCGCCGACGATCTGCAGCGTGGTGCCGATCCGGGCGTAGTCGCCGGAACCCCAGGCCGCTTGCTGGCGGCTCTTCACCGTCGTGAGATCAATGGTGGGAGGAATTGCCGTTTGAACGTTCATGGTCTTGTTCCTTCGCTGTTGGGATTGCTGCCTGGACGTCATTCAGGAACGGCTTGGCCGCTGCCCCCGAACTCCTTCGGGAAGTCTTTGAGCTTGGGCAGGCCGTCCTTCATGGGCAGCACCGTCTCGACGTAGTTGATGTGAACGCCGGGCGTGAATGTGAGCGTCGGGATCGTCGCGGCATACACGTCCACGAGTCCGATCGTCGGATGATTGTTCAGCAGGTGCCCGCCGCATTTCGTGCAGTACTGGCGCTGGCTGAACTTGGTCTTGCTGAACGTCGCGACGTGCTCTTTGCCCGACGTGATGCGAACCGCCTCCGGCTTCCACAGCGTGAAGGCGGTCACCGGCGCGGCCGACCACGACCGGCAGGAGCTGCAATGGCAATAGCCCATCGCTTCCGGCGACCCGACGCATTCGAGTTTGACCGCGCCGCAGAAGCAGCGTCCGGCGAAATGCGTTGTGCGCTCCTTGGTCGTACCGGCGATAGCTTCAATCGTGCTCATGGTACTGTCCTTTTCATCTGGAGACTTCAGTTCGCCGAATGTCGCCGGAAAGTTACATTCCATTCCAGTTCACGAACTGGAGTGCGGCCCGCGATCACAGCCCGCGTATCGGCGTAAATCGCTGTCGATGCTCGCTTATTCGCCAGCCTGCCGGATAGACGGGGATTTCATGCTACACTTTCTGTACTAGGCGCAGTCTTCCGATCTGTACTATCGCCAGACACGATTTACCGACTGAGATTTTTTTGCCTTCAGGGAGGGCCGGATGAGTGATCAAGCCGAGCACGGCAGCTACGGACAGTTTTGCCCCGTCGCCATGGCGGCCGAAATTGTCTGCTCACGATGGACCCCGCTCGTGCTGCGCGAGCTGCTGTGCGGCTCCACCCGCTTCAACGAAATCAGACGCGGCGTGCCGCGCATGTCGCCGACCCTGCTGTCGAAACGGTTGAAGGAACTGGCGGGCGCGGGCGTCATCAGCATACGGCCGGCGCGTCATCCGGGCGCGGTCGAGTACAAGCTGACCAAGGCCGGCGAGGATCTGCGCGACACCATCATGTCGCTTGGCGTGTGGGGCCAGCGCTGGGTCGAATCGTCGCTGTCGCTGAAAAATCTCGACCCGTCGTTGTTGATGTGGGACATGCGCCGAAACCTGGCGCCGTTGACGCTGCCCAATCGCAAGCGCTGCACCATCAAATTCGACTATCCGGAGATGAGTGCCGGGCGGAGATCCTGGTGGCTCGTAGTCGACAACGGCAACGTCGACCTGTGCGGTGTCGATCCGGGTCACGAGGTCGATCTCTACGTCATCAGCAAGCTGCGCAGCATGACCGCGGTTTGGATGGGTCATACGACGCTGAAGAAGGAGATCGATGCCGGCAACATCGAATTGAGCGGCGATAAATCGCTCGCACGCTCCATGCACGGATGGCTGGGCTTGAGCAAATTCGCGGCTGAAAAAACGCGGCTCGCGAGCTGAGACGCTGTGCGGCCGTGACCTGTTGCCGCGGCCGTTTGGGCGCTCAAGCCGACGCGGACCGATCGTTACAATTTGAATAGAGATTGAATGACGCGCATAAGCCGATCTTGGAAAATTTGAGCGATATTTTCCCAAAGTTGTTCCGCGGCGTCCTCAACTCTTCAGTGACCGATTTGCCCGCGGAAAACCTCAAAGAGGTTGGCCATGCCATTCTTATTCTGGATTCCGATAATCCTGATCGCCGGGATGTCCATGATCGCCACGGGCGAAGCGCGCAAATCGACGTTTGACTGATTTGCATCTTTGCAGTCGGTTGCCGCCGAGCGTTCAATGGTGATGCGACGCCACCTGCGCCGCCGGCATCATGAGCCCTAAGGCTGCGACAACGGCAACCACCGCAAGGCCGAGGCAAATTTCCGCAACGATGCTGTGCTGCAGCTTGCGGATTGCCGCCTGATCCGGGGCAGTTTCACGAAGCGAAAGCCGCGGCAACAGCACCAGCCGGTTTGCCGTGGCAAATGCCAACATCGCAACGAAGAGTCCGACTTTCAGCAGCAGCAACCGGCCGTAGTCGGAGCCGGTCAGCGCTTGAATATTTCCCACCAGAAACCAGGAATTGACCAGGCCTGTCCCCACCAGCACGACCACGGCGACAAGAGCGAAATCGGAAAATTGCCGCGACACGCCGTAGATCGCCGCCGCGGAGTTGCGGTCGGCAACGAGGTTCAGGCTGCGCAAGATCAACAGCAGCGGGACCAGACCGCCCAGCCAGGCGCCGACTGCCAAAAGATGCAGAAAATCCGCGCCGAGATGCACATAGCCCTCGACGCCCGGCGTTGCGCCGCCATGCCCCATCCAGGCTAGCCCGCCGAGAAACGATGCGCTCGACACGAGCGCAATCGTTCGGCGCCAAACCACGCGGCTGTCTGATGACAATGTCGTGGCGAGTGCCGCCCCGCACACGAGCCGCACAAGGCACGTCCAGCCGAATTGGGTCTCCGTCAACAGGACCCAAGCGGTGTCGTCGGTGAAGACCTCCGACGCTGGCGCGCCCGCGATCCGCGCCGCCAGCAACCAAATCCACGCAACGCCGGACACCGCCGCCACCGCAAGGCTCGTGCGGAAACTCCGTGCCGCCTGCCGCCAAAAGGAGGGCGGAAATGGCGCGCCGACCGATCTCAGTGCGGGCTCAGCCACCGCCAGCACGAAAACAGCCAGACCCGACGCCATCACCGTCGAAGCAAGATGGATGGCCCGAATCCAGATCAGCGGATCATCCAATGGTCCCTCCGAACGCCTTCGTCGCTTCCGACTAGGGCCCGACGCTGAAGCTGAAACTGCCCTCGGTCGTATGCGTGTCGACCGAGAGAACGCGCCAATGCACGTGGTACGTTCCGTTCTTCAGCGGCTTGAGCCCGATCCGCATCACCGCCGGATCGGTCCGATCGACCACGGCCTTGCCGGAATCGACACGCGCACCGCCGGCGTCTCGGACCTCGACATGGCTGAACGCCGGCTCGAGCTTTTGCGTGAACCAGAGCGTCAGGGTGCGCGGCGCCGTACCGACGGTACTGCCGACCAGCGGGCTCGCGTGATCGAGCAAGGCATGGCCTTGTGCCGCGACAGCGCCGAGAACCAATAGCGGCAACAACACGATGGATAGACGTTTCATGGTCACCTCCCGAACGGCAGCCGCGGAGCCGTAGCGGCGCCGAATATCGGTTTGCCGATCGACCTTGGGAAAATGTCGTCGAGATAGAGATGCAATTGCGCCATCGCGCCGACCGCGGTTCCGCTCGCGCGGTTGACCGGGACAATCGCCTGCACCCCGACTTGATAGTAATTCCCGACCCAGATGACGCCAGGATTGATCGTGCCGGTCGTCACCGTGCCGGATGTCAGTATATTCGCGACCGGCGTGCTCAATTGTGCCTCGACAATCGGGATCAGGTGATTGAAGAACTCCGGCAGGCTGAGATCGATGACGCTCGATTTGAGATACGGCATGCTGTACTGGATCGATCCGCCCCAGGTGAACACGCGCGGATTGAACTCGACGTCGGTCGTTGGCGCTCCGCTATCGTCGACGCCGAAGGTGGTGGTGGCGCTGCGCCCCGGGATTGCGTAGCCGAACTGGCCGGTCACGGCGAAGGGTCTCAGCCAATTCAGGCTGCTCGGCAGATCGCCGAATCCTTTGCCGATATAGATCGTCGGCGTGTAGGTCGTGAACGAGTCGGCCCCGACGCTTTGCGCGCCGCTGCCGCCCCATTCGATGCTGAGGCCGACTGACATCACCAACTCTTGCTGCGGCAAGGTCAGAAGCTGCCACTTGAAGGTCGTCTCCAGATTCTGGAAGCCGCTGACCTTCGGCATGCCCGGCGCGCTGATCCGGCTCCAGGTCGGTCCGATGGAGATTCCGAACGTTTCGGTGATCCGCTTGGAATATTCCGCGGAAATGTCGAGCTGGCGCGCCGACGGGTCGTCGCCGGTTTTGAAGCTCGAAACCGTCGGCAGGGACAGCTCGTCGGCGACGCAAGGGTCGTCGACGTTGAGCGTCGCCGGCAGGAAACGGCCGCCGACGAAACAGTGCGCCGAGGCGCTCGAGAAAGGCAGAAATGCAGTGAAGGCCGCGACTGCGGCCGCACGCGACGAAACGCGAAACATGGGGGGTTCCTCTTGTTCAGGACGTGAAAGCTTTGAGCGCGGCCGTTCGGCCGCATCGCATCACGCGCTGATCGGAGGTCCCCGCGGTCGGGCAATGGTGTAGTGTGCGAAATGAGGAAGCCGCCAACCTGTCGGCGAAGCGTGCCGCTGACCGTTGCCGGCAATCCAGAATGCAGCGCCGGATTGCGTCCACGCCAATGCCGCGTCATGGGCGGCGGCGAAGCAGAAGATGCAATGACCGAGGGTATGCCGATCCGGTGCCTCCGACGGCGCATGCTGGCCGCCTTCGCCGCCACCGAGGCATAGCACATAGCCGCTCGACCCGATGTCCGGGTTGGCGGCGATCTGCGAGCTGACGACGCCGATGAGAAGACTTTGAAGGACGAAGACGTAGCTGAGGGCAATGACGGCAGCCCGCCGCCAAACATGCCTCGACCCACCCCTGCGCTCGGCCCACCAGCGATCCATAACCCGTGACGATATATGTCACGCGGCGCCTCCGAAAGGGGGCAGGCGGCGGTGCATGGCGAACGGGCGACGGCCTGTCCGGCAATCGCCGTTGCGCGTTCATGGCAGTGAGTCGTTGGTCACGCGGCGTTGGTCGCCGCGCGCTCCGTCGGCGTCAGCTTGAACGTCCGCAGATGCCCGAGCCGCAGCACGTCGATCGAGACCGCCTTGCCGATGCGGTTGCGGTCCAGCAGCCGGATCAGATCGTCCGCGCCGGTCACCGGCTCGCCGTCGAGCCGCACCACGAGATCGTGCGACATCAGCCCAGCCTTGTCGGCCGGCCCGCCCTGTTCGACCGCCGACAGCATGGCGCCGAACTTGTTCTCGATGCTGTTGAAATTCGCGTGCCGCCGCGGCACCGGAATGGTCTGCGCCGCAACGCCGATATAGGCGCGCCGCACCCGGCCGTGCATGATGATCTCGCTCAGCACATGATTGGCGGTATTGCTCGCGACCGCAAAGCAGATGCCCTGCGCGCCCATGATCACCGCGGTGTTGATGCCGATCACCTCGCCGCGCGAGGACACCAGCGGCCCGCCCGAATTGCCTGGATTGAGCGCCGCATCGGTCTGGATCACGTCCTCGATCATGCGTCCCGAGACCGCGCGCAATGACCGTCCGAGCGCCGAGATCACGCCCGCCGTCACCGTCGACTCGAAGCCGAGCGGATTGCCGATCGCGATCGCGATTTGACCGCGCCGCAGCAGTTTGGAGTTCCCGAGCGGCGCAAACGCGAGACTCCGTGGCGCATCGGCGCGCAGCAGCGCCAGATCGGTGTCCGGATCGATGCCGAGAAGCCGCGCCTCGGTCGTGCGTCCTTCGGTGTCGGACAGGCGGATGAGATGCGCGCCGTTGACCACGTGCGCATTGGTCAGCACCAGTCCGTCAGGCGAAATCACCACGCCCGAGCCGGTGCCGCCGCGGCCGGAATTGCCGCTCTTCTCGCGCGTATCGACCCGCACCACGGCCGGGCCGACCTTCTCGACGACCGACGACACGGCTTCCGAATAGGCATCGAAATAGGTCCGCTCGTCGTCGCGACCGGTGTTGGCCGGCGTCGCCACGGCGGGAGGGCTTTGCAGTGTCGTGCTCTCGGCAGGGCTGCCGTCGAGCACATAGGCCAGGGAAGTATGCAGCATGTTGTCCACTTGAATGGGGGGAGGGGCTCGACGATATGTGGGATTGGCCCGGGGGGTTTGGAAGGCCCGGCAGCTCCATGCCGGCAACCACCGCCTGTTCAACCTTGCGCCGGCGGAGTATCATTGCATCATTCAAAATATGCGGCATTCGTGCGGGGCCGAGCGCAACGAATGAAGCGATACGCGTACTTACTGATCGCGTTGCCGATGATTGGCCAGGCGGCCGCGCAGCAACCGCAACAACAGCAGCAACTCGCCCGTTGCGTATTTGGCGCCGAAAGCGACTATCCGGACTCGGTTTGGCCCGCGGGCGACCGGCAGACCTATGTTTGGCTTTGCATGGCCGCCCATGGCTACAAACTGAGCCGAATGAAAAACGGGTGTATGGGATCGGTCTCCGGCGCCGACGCCGTGCTTTACGCGCAGTGTTACGAACCGAACGCGCCAGCATCGCCTCTGCCTGACAGCATGGCAACCAGGCTCGGGGAATAGCCGGTATCGCTAATCCCGCGTGCCGGCGTTTCGATGTCCATGCGCTCAATATTTTCACCGAGTGAATAATTTTTCACGTTCGCGCTGAACAGATTTTCATTTTTCGCATCGCAACGATCAATACATCGCGACAATCAGCAACATGACGAAACTTTAATTCGCAGGCGCCCCTGTGCGCGCACAATTGACGCCCACATCATTCCCATCATCAACAACGCCCTTGGAGGCAAACAATGTGGAAAGCAATACTTGCAGGAACAACCGCGCTGACGCTGATCGGCAGTTCTCTGGCTTACGCCCAGGACAATACGCCGGCGCGCGCAGGCGGCGCGACCGAGCAACACCATCCGCGCACCGCTGAGGAGAGGGCCGCGTCCACCGACGCGCGCATTTCCGATCTGAAGGCGGACCTGCATCTCTCCGTCGCGCAGGAGAAAAACTGGTCGGCGTTCGAGGCTGCTCTGCGAGACACGGCCAAGATCCGCGAAGCGCGCTTCGAGCAGTTCCGCAAAGCCCGTGAGGACAACGCCGCACAGCCGCGCGCCCGCGCCGATTTCAAAGCGGCGGCGGAAGCCGATCAAAAACGGCTCGCTGCAGCGCTCGATCCGCTCTACAAGAGCCTCGACGAGGGCCAGAAGCAGCGCTTCGCCGCCAAGTTTGACGTCAACGGCGAAGGCCGGCATTTCTGGTTTAAGCGCGAGCGTCATTCCGAGAACGAGAGCCATTGACGCGCAGCATTAATCGCGATCGCTGAACGCCAAAAAGCCGCCGGTGTATGCCGGCGGCTTTCGTTTGACGCGATTTGGGTCAGCTCATCGTGCCGAGCGCGCCGCTGCCGGCGGCCGACGTCTCAAGAGCTTTCGTATCCATCTCGATGACCTCGGGCTCGCCGGCCTCGAGCCTGCGGCGATACACCAGCCAGTAGCCGATGATGATCAGCACCGGAACGCAGGCCGCCGAGGCGATGGTGTAATCGGGCACGAACAGCGCGACCAACGCAAAGGTCGCAATCACCGCGCGCACCGCATAGTCCACCCACTTCGTCTCGGAATAGTGCGCCTGGATGCTGAACGAGATGCCGATCGTCGCGATGCCGACCAGCAAGGCCGCGCCGATCTGCTGGAAGCCCGGCTGAACCACCAGCTCCGGATGCACGAACACGGCCACCATCAGCGTGAACAGCGACACGCAAATCTGCAGCGCACGGTTCAGCACCGAATAGAAATTGGCGTTGGCGATCTTGGCGGTGACGGCGGCGACCAGCGAGGTCGGGGGCGTGAGCTCGCCGAAGCAGGCGAGGAAGAACGCGAAGAAATGCACCACCCAGGGATTGACGCCGGCCTGGATCATCGGCGGCGCGATCACGATCGCCACCAGGATATAGGTCGGCGCCGGCGGCAGGCCGGTGCCGAGGATGGCGCCGAAGATGAAGGCCATGACCACCATGGCGGCCATGTTGATGCCGGCGGCGTCCACCAGCAGCGCGCCGAGCTTGGTCGGCACGCCGGTGATCACCAGCGCGCCGGTCATGATCGACAGCGTCGCCAGCAGCAAGGCGAGATCGCAAAGCATGTCCATGTAGGAATCGAGGAAGCTCCGCATCGGAGCGATGAATTTGGCGAAGCTCCATTGCCGCGTGCCCAACAGATCGGCCACATGGATGGCGAGCATGATGCTGCCGATCGTGCAGAATACATAGAGCGCGGAGAAGGTCGGCGAGAGGTACCAGATCGCCATCAGTCCGACCAAGCCGCCGACCGTCGAGGCGAAGGCGATCAGATTGACGATATCGCGCCAGCCAAGCCCGTCGAGTTTGGTGATGACGATGCGGGTGCGGAAGGTAATGGCCAACAGATACACCGAAGTGGCGACCGTGGCGTAGTAGATCAGCGCCGGCACCCAGCCGCGCGCCACCACCTCGAAATAATCGACGCCGAGGAATTCGGCCATCAGGAAGGCGGCGATCCCCATCACCGGCGGCATCAGCTGCCCGCCGAGCGAGGAGGCCGACTCGATCGCCGCCGCGGTCGCGGGGGGAATATTGGAGGCGATCATCGCCGGGATGGTGGCCGAGCCGATGGTGATGGCGTTAGCGGCGCCGCTGCCGCTCACCATGCCGACGCACATCGAGCCGACCACCGCCGACTGCGGAATCGCGTGCGGCGACCTGAATGCGACTCGCTTGGTCGCGCGCAGCAGCGATTGGATGCAGCCGAATCCGCGCAGCAGGCTTAACACCAGCAGGAACGATCCGACGATGGTGAGGGCGATCTGCGGCAGGCTGGAGAAGATACCGGTTGCGATTTCCACGCTGCTCGCCGTGATCACGCGCTGCCAGCTCATACCGGAGTGATAGAACATGCCCGGCACATAGTTGCCGTACACCGCATAGATGATCAGAACGATGTTGAGGATGAACAGCGGCATGTGGCGCTTGCGCGCATATTCCATGATCAGCGCCGCCATGACGCCGCCCACGGTGAGGTCGGCGGCGTTCCAGGCGCCGGCGCGCTCGAGCCCGAGCGCCATGTATTCGGTGTTCATGTAGTAGGAGCAGTAGAGCGAGAAAGCGCAATACACGAACGCGATCGCGTAATTCCAGCTCGGCGGCAGCGCTGGATAGAAATCGTTGTCGCGCAGCGCCTGCAGCGTGAACAAAACGAAGATGATCGGGATCAAGGTCATCGCCAAGAGCGTCGGTCCGCCCATGTCGGTCCAGTAGTAGATGAAAATGGACACGAACACTGCGATCGCGACAGCGTAGTAAATGGTATCGAGGACCATGCGCGGTCGTGTGGAAGTAGCGTCGGTCATGACGGGCCTATGCTAACTGGACCAATCTAATAAAGGCGGGCGCGTCGCCGCGCCCGCCCCGTTTGCATTCACATCGCATGCACGATCACATTGAGGCGATCTTGGAATCCCACTTCGGGTCCCATTTGCCCTTTTCCTTCAAGAACTTCGCCAGACCGGGATGGATCGGCACGAGATCCGCGGTCTGTGCCAGTGCCTTGACCTGGAAATCAGCCAGCTTGCCGCCGGCGATCTGCGCGAAGTCGCCGTCGAGCTTGGCCAGTTCGTCGGCATGCTTGTCGATTGTGCTCAGCATCTTGTAGACGTCCTCGGCCGGCATGTTCATGCCGATGTCGAAGCCCCAGTAGAACGGCAGCAACGTCAGCTTCTTGACGTGAATGTCCTTCTTGCTGATCTTGTCGGCGTCGACTTCCTCGACGGCGACGTTTTTCGCTTTCAGCTTGGCGAGCTCATCCGCGCTCGGGTTGAGCCCGGCCCAGTCCACCGCCAGCGAGGCTTCCGTGAGCCACGGCGCCGGCACCACGCCGCCGGTGTAGTAGACGATCATGCCCTCGATCGTGCCGGAATTGAGCTGCGAGCCGGCATTGGACAGGTCCACCTGCGAATAGATGTGCTTGACGCCGACGTCGGCCAGCGCGGTCTCGAGATGCAGGCGGGTGTCGAACGGCAACGGTCCGGTGAAGACTTTCTTCCCCGTGAGGTCGCCCCAATTCTTGATCTTGTCGCTGTTGCTGGCCTTGATGGCGAGTCCGACGTCGAGCGTGAAGATCCACATCGACTGCACCGGCTGGCGCTTCACGCTCGCCTTGAAGCCCTTGAAGCGGCCGGTGTCCGCGGCAAACTCCCTCAGTGAATCGTCGGAACCGTAGAAGGCGTCGATCTCGTTGGTGGCGAAGCCCTTCACCGTCATCACGGCGCCGGGCATCGGCAGAACGGTGATGCGATAGTTCGGCATCTCCTTGTTCAGGAAATCGGCCAGCACCACCAGCGCCTTGTGACCGACGGAGCCGACCGGGCCGGTTCCCCAGCGGATATCCTTGGGTTCGGACCAGGCGGCTGAACTTGCAAGACCGATCGCGGATGCGACGGCGAGTGTCGACAGTAAACGTTTGAGCATGGCGTTTTCCCTCTGGATGTTCCGGTTATCGACGGTTGACGGACTGTTCATCCGTACGTCCGTTCGCCGCTTTTTTGTCGATAACGATCAGCGCGGCTTCGTCGCCGTGTCAGGCAGCGAAGCGACAAAAGTCCCCCACCCGCCAAAAAGTCCCACCCCTCTGCCCCTGGCAAGGTTGGGAAACGATCCGTCAATTGGTTTGCATTGGCAAAGACCAAATTGCCGCACCTGTGTCTGGCGGGGCTCGATTACTCGGTGCAAAATTTTTCATCAGGCGATTTACGTCAGCATCATTGTCCTTTTGCAGCTGATGGATCACCGTCGGCTTTCAGCCACCTTTCACCACCGGCAGCCGCATGAGCGAGGCCTGCGCGCCGGCGCAATGGATGGTGTCGGTACCCATCTGCGTCGGGTGATACGGATGCATGAACACGCCGTCGGTCACCGGTGAATCGGAATTGGCGATCTCCAGCCGGATGCGGTGGCCCTTCTTGAAAACATAAGAGATCGGCAGCACCTCGATGTCGAGCTCGTAAACCTCGCCCGGCTTTAGCGGCTGCGGATTGGTGTGGGTGTAGAACGGGCGCAGCTTGGTCGAGCGTTTGGCATCCTTCTCGCGGTGCGACGCCTTCATCCAGCCCTTGGCGACCGGCGTGAAGCCGGGCTGCGTGCCCTGTTTGCGTGCGGTTTCGTCCTGCGGATGCTGGTCGGACAGCTTCACGATGAAATGCGTGTCGATCGCGGTCGACGACGCGTGAAGCTTCAGCACGATCGGCCCGGTGACTTCCGTATCACTCGTCATCGGCGCGCTCGTGAAGGTGAGCACGCGCCGCACCGGATCGGGCCGGCCTTGGCTGTCGTTCGCCACCACGCCGTTGACCCATTCCCAATCGGGATATGAGTAGCTGGTCGCTTCCTCGTTCGCCGCCGGTTTCTCGGTCGACAGCGCGCCGTCGTTCAGCGACGTCACGCTGCCCGATGGTCCTTTGCGCAAATAGTAGGGCACGTATTGCGCGCGCGGCAGCGGCCATTCCTTCTCCTCGCGCCAAATATTGGCGCCGCGCACGAAAATTTTCACCGGCGCGCCGTCCATAAAACCGTTGTCGATGCCTTTGAGATAGTGATCGTAGAACGGCAGGCATTCGCGCTCGTGGAATTCGATCTGGTCGAACATGTGATGCGCTTCGAACGTGTTGCGCGCGCCGGTGACCACGAGCTTCTTCGGAGCGCGCAATTCCTCGTAGCCGAGGATATTGCCGCGCAGATGCAGGCCCATCTTGCCCCAATGCCCGATCGACAGCGTGGGCACCTTGATGTCGGCAAGCCGCCAGTACGGCGAGCGCTCGCGCCAGAATTCGTCGTCGAGCATGTGCTCGGTGAGCGCGCCGGCGAGATCGAACCTCATCGGCGCGCGCGCCGCCTTGCTCAGGGGGCGCTGGAAATTGTCCGCGCGCAACACCGTGTACCACCATGAGCGATAGCTGCAGAAAATCCCGCCGTGATAATTCGAGCAGCGATACTGATCGACCAGCCCGTCATAGGGCACGATGCAGGCGAGCCCGGGCGGGTTGAACGTCGCCATCAGCCATTGCGCCATGGCGTAATAGGATTGCCCGATGCCGCCGATTTTGCCGTTGCACCAGGCCTGCTTCACGATCCATGCGATCACCTCGCAGTAGTCTTCCTGCTCGGCGCGTCCCATGAAGGAGAATTCGCCCTCCGAGCAGCCGGAGCCGCGCACGTCCACGTGCACATAGGCGTAGCCTTTGCCGACGTACCATGAGACCGGCCCGGTCTCGCGCCACAGAAACAGCGGATAGGCCGGCACCTCGTCCATCTCGTATTGATAGGGCGAGGCGGCGAACAGCGTCGGGAAGCGGCCCTCCGCGTCAGGCCGGTACACGCAGAGCGAAAGCTTCACGCCGTCGCGCATCGCGACCGTAATGCCCTTTTCGACCTTCATCCGGTAGTTCGGCGCTCCCGCCGCATGGCCTTGCGTCATGTTGTCTGGACCCCCGCAGGACCGTCGCGCCCTGCCTTGCCGCCTCTATTACGCTACGGCATTGTTAGCCGATCAAAGAACAAAAGCCACGACGGAGGAAGCTATGCGCCGCCTGTGCTACTCGCTCACGCTCCTTGCAACGCTCGCGCCCGCCCTGCCGGCCGCCGCGGAGGATTATCCTTCCAAGCCGATCCGGACGATCGCGTCGCAAGGACCGGGTGGATTGAGTGATGTGTTCATGCGCGCGCTCGCCGACGAGCTGGGTCCGGCGCTGGGCGGCACGGTCATCGTCGAGAATCGCACCGGCGCGGCCGGTACGATCGGCGCGCGCGCCTGCGCGGAATCGCCGCCCGACGGCTACACCATCTGCATCTTGCCGCCCGAGCCGCTCGTCACCAATCCGGTGATCGCCCCCATCGCCGGCTTCGATCCGAACAAAAGCCTCGTTCCGATCACCAAGGCGTTCTATCTGACGCAGGTGTTCGCGGTGAATGCGTCGCTGAAGGTGAAGACATTCGATCAGCTTGCGGCAGCCGCGAAGGCCAAGCCGAAAACCATGAGCTACATGGCGCCCTCGCTGTCGAAGGTCGCCTTCATGGAATCTTTCAACAAGAAGAACGGCACCGATTTCGTACGTGTGCCGTTCAAGGGCGGCGGCGATGCCGTCAACAGCATGCTCTCCGGCACCACGCCGGTCGCGATCTTCGGCATCGGCAATCTCATTCAGTTCATTCGCAACGGTCAGATTCTCGGTTTCGCCGTCGACGGCGACAAGCGTTCGCAGCTCGCGCCCGATATTCCGACCTTCCGCGAGACCGGCTACACCGAGCATATCGCGGCGTCATTCTTCGGCATCTACGCGCCGACCGGCACTCCGAAGCCGATCATCGACAAGTTGAACGCGGCGATCGTCAAGATCGCCTCCAATCCCGAGTTCCAGAAGCGCCACATGATCCCGCGCGGGCTCGCGCCGGTGCTCGATTCGGCGGATCATTTCGCCAAGGCGCTCGAGGCCGACCGCGCCGAAGGACTCGCGGTGATCAAAGCCTCTGGCCTCTATCCCGACGTGAAGTAATATCGCCCGTCGGTTCACGCACCGTCGTCAGCGCGCGCTGGCGCGTGCGCCATATCTGAAAGGACATCATGAAAATTTCAGTTCCGTTGCTCGCGGCCGCGATCGCAGCCGCCCTTGCCGCCGCGACGCCGTCAGCGGCCGAGGATTGGCCGACCAAGCCGGTCCACGTCATCACCACCACCAGCGCCGGCGGATTGAGCGACATCTTCATGCGCGCGCTCGGCGATGAGCTGTCCAAGCGTTGGGGCCAGCCGCTGGTGATCGAAAACCGTCCCGGCGGCAGCCAGAATATCGGCACCCGCGCCTGCACCGAGGCGGCACCCGACGGCTACACCATCTGCATCACCAATGCCGACGCCGTCTGCTACAACCAGTTCTTGTTCAAATCGATTCCGTTCGATCCCGACAAGGGACTGCAGCCGATCACCAATCTGTTCCACCTGATCCATATGCTGGTGGTGAACTCGGATCTCAAGGTGAAAAACGTCGACGAGCTGGTTGCGCTCTCCAAGGCCAAGCCCGGCACGCTGAATTATCTCTCGCCCGGCGCCCCCATGGTGCTCTACATGGAGACGCTCAAGAAGGAGAAAGGCGCCGACTGGGTGCGCGTTCCGTTCCGCGGCGGCGGCGAGGCGGTGAACGCCATCCTCAGCGGCGCGACTCCGATCGCGCTGTTCGGCGAGGGCAACGTGATCGGTCACGTCCGCGCCGGAAAGATGACCGCGCTGCTGATGATGAACAACATCAAGTCGCCCAATTTCCCGGATGTGCCGCTGCTGTCCGACACCGGCTACAAGGGCCCGCCTTCGCAGGGCTGGTATGGCCTGTTCGCTCCCGCCGGCACGCCCAAGGCCATCGTCGACAAGATCAGCAAGGACGTCGCCGCCGTGGTCGCCGATCCCGCGTTCCGCGAGCGCCATCTCACCGCGCGCAGTCTCGTGCCCGCGATCAACCCGCCGGAAAAATTCGCCGAGGAGATCAAGCGCGACCGCGCCGTCGCGCAGAAGGTGGTCAAGGACGCCGGCCTGGAGCCGCAGTAACCGACTCGCCGGCGATCGAGAGCCTTCGCGCCATGTCCGCTTCCCGTGACGCAAATGGAAGAAAGCGGACATCGCGCTGCTTGGTGCAATCCGTCGCTAATGACCCGTCAGAGACATGAGCGGCTCAAAATTGCTGCTGTGCAACGCTCCTCTCCATAACGGCGGAAAAGTAGTTCTCGTTGAGGCCAATTTCTTCTGCGAGATAGTGCCTGATCGCCATATTCGACTTGAGAAAATTCAAACATGAAGCGACCGATAGCGCGGTAGGTCTTTTCAGCAGCCTGTTCTTCTTGCTCGCCCATGTCGGCTACTCACAGCACAATGGACCACAAGAACACCGAAACTAAAAAAATAAGGTTGGCGAATATGCCGTACCGCGGGGGGTGTGTCAGGAGATAAAAAGCAACGCCATACACGCACATCACGACCACGCCGCTGTAAATCCAAAAACTGCACCAGAAGTCGAACGGCGCCTGATCGGCAGCCGCAGCATCCAGGCTAGCAATGTACCGCCGATGCAAAGTGAAAGCATAAGCCAGAAAAGCCCCAAGACGAGGCCGCCAAACGTCAGCTCTACAAGCCGCGTTTGGAAAAGCTCTGTCGGCCAAGCAGCCCGGACCATAATCCATATCAGCAAAAGGATAATGGCCGTCCGGAATGATATGGCAATGTTCTTAGTACCAACTGACGGATCGCCTTCCGGCGATGCCACGTCGCTCATGATTCATCCTCAGCGTGGCTTCGTTAGCTGCTCAAATCCTAAATCTCTCTCGAAACGCTTGGCAAGCTGCGGGAAGATATCCGCCAGTGCGATTTCTGCTTTTGCCTGCTGATCGCGAAGCTCCATCCGCTCCGGCCGATCTTCCGAGTAGCCAGTAACGGCTTGAGCCGCCACCAGCACGCCGTAGACGCGCTTCTCGATTTCTTCGCAGAACGCCCGCGTCTCAGGTGAGAAGAAGAATCGGGCCTCATCAACCTTCAGACGTAGCTCCTTGATTTTTGGGTCCGCAACATTCACTGGCGACTGAGCGAAGATCGTCTCAATGAGCGTCTTCGCCGCCATGTAAATCTCATATCGCTTCTGAAACAGGTCATGCTTCAGCTTGTCGTACGCGATATCGAGGTTCGCTTGGGCGATGTCCTTCTGCGCTTCGGCTGTCTTCACTTGAACGCGGGCAATGCGCGTCTGGTCAATGCCGAACCCGATCGTCACTCCCGCAGCCGTAAAGGACGCAATCACCGTCGCTATTGGCCCGGCGAACTTCTCAAGAAATTCGAGCCAGCTCATGGCATCTCGCTATCCATCGTCAGCCGCTTCACCCGGTATTCAGATGGTATGACGACCCGACTTCTGCTGCACCTGCTCACGGCAGGTATTGGCACGTAACCGACTTCCAATGATGTCGGCTATCCTGACGCTATCGTCGGCTATCCTGACGCTATCAGGGCAACAGCGGATATCGGCCAATCTGGCCGAAAATGATGCTTCTGACCCATCTTGATGCGTTGGGCGGAATGCGTTGGGCGGAAGTCAGCGACCTGCCGTCCCCCATCGGAACGTGTTCACCGCCTGCCAGAAGACTCGATCGTTCTCCGCCAGCCTACTATTCGGGGTGACGAGCACAATCGTCAGTACTTGCACGCTGACCTTGCCGGGGGGCCAGCACGCGATATAGCGGTTAGTGACCGCCCCCGATTGACTGCTTTCTGCAAACCAGCACGTCTGACCGGCAACGGTATATTCTCTTTGCTGCACAATTTTCTCGTCGGGCTGTAAAAAGAAGTGCACGACCTCTGCGAGCGTTTGAAAGCGCCGATCCTTTAGCTCCATGAGCGAGACACCGAGTGTGCCCATAGAGTTGTCGCCTGCCGGGGAAAAAGTCTCGTTCTCTTTGTCGGTTGCGCGCCACGCCGCAGGTATGTCGAAGCTGTATCTCTTTGCCGCATCCGTGAACGCGCAAAGCACGACGACCAACGACAAATGGAGCAGTAACTTATTTATTGCGCGCACGATAAAGCTCGCTTTCGCAATCAGACGAATGGCTCAAAGATGAAGTTACCCGCAGCTTCTGCCGGTCTCAACGAGTAGTTTGATTAACGAGGTTATGGCATATTGGATTGTCGCAGAGATCGCTACCCTCTTAGCTGCGCAGCTGCTGCAATACGGTTTCCAAAGGCAACCAAATTGCGCAGCTGGCACTTGGCCACGTGCTTTGCATGCGTGCGGACGTCCGCTGAGATGCCAAAAACGGACATGCTTGACCGCCGCTGCCCCGTGCGATCGCTCCAATTGCAGGTTGACGGAATGGTCGACGACGCGCACGCGCGTCGGCTACGCCACCTCGATCAAAATCTCTGTCAGCCGTTCCGGCTGATCGACCATCACGTCGTGGCCGGAATTGACTTCGTAGGTTCGCCATGACGGATCGGGTTTGACCCGCGCGAGCGCCAGATCGAACGCCGGATTGTCGTAGCCCTTCGCGCGCACATAAGTCTTCTTCGCGATGCGCTCGCGCGCGCCGGTGAGCGTGATCCTGTCGGTGAAGGTCGCGATCGGCTGCGGGCCGCACAAGGCATCAACCCAGGCGGGGTCCTTCTCGTTGACGCCGAACGCTTCCGCCGACCGCGGCGGAATGCCGATCTCGCCTTTTTGCACGAGGGCCGCTACCGCTTCCTTCACGCCCGGCCGGTTGACCTCGACGCACGACTGGCCGTTGTCCGGATAGAACGCATCGAGGAACACGATCGACGAAATCGCCTTCTCCATCGGCTCGGCCACGCCGGAGATGACAAAGCCCGCATACGAATGCCCGCACAGCACCACATCGCTGAGCCGCTCATACTTGAATATGTTGACGATATCGGTGATGTGCGTCGCAAGCTTGATCGCGCCGCTCATCAGATGCGCGCGCTCGCCGAGCCCCGTCAGCGTCGGCGCGAAAATCTTGTGCCCGCGCGCTTCGAGCCGGTCCGCCAACCGCCGCCAGCACCAGCCGCCATGCCACGCGCCATGAACCAGAACGAAGGTTCTCGTCTTTGCAGCCATGTCGTTTCATTCCCAATTTTCCGCCACGCTACCCCGCCATTCGAGGCCATGCGACGCCTGTGGATAATCAGGAAAATTCCTACGTTCGCGGTCGAATCGCGGCCTCTCCGCACAGCCCCAAACCCAGCCAAATCGCCACCTATGCTACCCCTGGATGGGCCCACTGAGTGATTCGGCTCGCCGAACGGCTTTGTGATATGCGCTTTCCGCCTCAATTCCTCGACGAGTTGCGTGCCCGCCTGCCGGTATCCGAGGTGGTGGGCCGGCGCGTGAAGCTGAAAAAAGCCGGGCGCGAATGGAAGGGGCTCTCGCCCTTCAACAAGGAGAAGACGCCTTCGTTCACGGTCAACGACCAGAAGGGCTTCTATCACGACTTCTCCTCCGGCAAGCACGGCGACATTTTCGCCTTCGTCATGGAGACCGAGGGTGTCACCTTCCCCGAGGCCGTGGAACGGCTCGCGGGCCTCGCCGGCGTTCTGATGCCCGCCGTGAGCAGGGAAGACGAGGCGCGCGAAGAAAAGCGCAAGACCCTGCACGACGTTCTCGAACTCGCCGCCAAATTTTTCGAGGCCGCGCTCGCCGCGCGTGCCGGTGCCAGGGCGCGCGGCTATCTCGCCGACCGCGGCATCGAGCCGGCGACGCAGCTCAAGTTCCGCCTCGGCTATGCGCCTGCCGAGCGCTTCGCGCTCAAGGAACATCTCGGCCAGCAGGGCGTCTCGGTCGAGGACATGGTCGAAGCCGGCCTTCTGATCACCGGCGACGACATTTCGGTGCCTTACGACCGCTTCCGCGAGCGGATCATTTTTCCCATCACCGACTTCCGCAATCGCGTTATCGGCTTCGGCGGCCGCGCGCTCGATCCCGACGCGCCGGCGAAATATCTCAACTCGCCGGAGACGCCGCTCTTCCACAAAGGCTCCAATCTCTACAACGGCGCCGCCGCCCGCGTGGCGGCGCATGAGGGCGCAACCGTCATCGCGGTCGAGGGCTACGTCGATGTGATCGCCATGGTGACAGCCGGATTTGCCGCAACTGTTGCGCCGCTCGGCACCGCGCTCACCGAAGATCAGCTTGCGTTGCTCTGGAAACTCGCCGACGAGCCGATTTTGTGTTTCGACGGGGATGCCGCCGGCCGCCGCGCGGCTTATCGCGCAGTCGACCTCGCGATGCCCAAGCTCAAACCCGGCAAGAGCCTGCGTTTCGCGCTGCTGCCCGAAGGCCAAGATCCCGATGATCTCGTCCGCTCCGGCGGCCGCGCCGCCATGCTGGAAGTGCTCGACGCCGCCTGGCCGCTCGCCGACATGCTCTGGCAGCGCGAGACCGAAAGCGGCGCCTTCGATACGCCCGAGCGTTGCGCCGCGCTCGAAGCGCGCATTAATGCGGTTGCCGCCTCGATCGGCGACGATTCCGTGCGCAAATATTATCGCCAGGACTTCGAGCAGCGGCTGCGGCGGCTGCTCGCGCCCGCTCCCGCGCCGCAATTCGCGCCGCGCGAACGCGCGTTCGAGCGCTTCACGCCGCGCAACGCGCAACGCGGCGCTCAGCGCAACCGCGGTCCCGAAAGCCGGCCGCCGCTCACGCCGCGCAGCCCGCGGCTGCCCACGAGCCCGATCGTGCGCGGCTTCCGCAGTTCACTGCCGCCGCGCGAGGCGCTGATCCTGCTCGCCATCATCAATCATCCCTGGCTGCTGGAGACGCATGCCGAGGAATTCGCCGAACTCGAATTCCTCAATCCGGAAGCCGATGCCTTAAGGCGGGCGCTGCTCGAAGCCGGCGGCGGCCACACGCTTCCCGATGCCCAGGCCCAGCGCGCGCTGTTGCACCAGCGCGGCTTCACCGCCGCACTCGACCGCGTCGAGGTCGCGATCACCCATGCCTCCGACTGGCCCGCGCGCGCGGGCGCCGCCGCCGATGATGTGGTGCAGTGGTGGACACACGTCGTTACCTTGCATCGCAGGCAGCGGACGTTACATAGAGAGCTGAAGGACGCCGAGCGTGCGCTCGGCGAGCAACCGACTGACGCCAATCTGGCCTGGCTGCGGGATGTGCAGGGTCGGCTCTCGGCACTCGATGGGATGGAGGCCCTGATTGAAGGCTTCGGTCTGTCGTCCGGTCGGCCGGCGCGGAGCCTGTGACGGTGGACAGCGGTCACAACCAGAAAGGGAACATCTGTCCCTTTCCCGTTGTATTCGCAGGGTTACCGGGGAGTAAAGGCGGCGCCGCCTTGGCCCCGTGAGACTCAATGCCCCGAATCGGGGGAAATTCAGGAGCCGCCGCGGCCGAGGGGTGTTTTTTAGCTCGATCAGGTTACGGCGTGACGGTGAGGCGGGCGTGCGATTCGTATCCCTATAAGTAGAGGGTACGTATTGGGAGATCAGGTGATGGCGACGACCAAGGCCAAAACTAAGGCAAAGACCAAGGACCAGAAGGAAGAGACCCCGGAAAAGGAAGCCGCCGAGGCAACCCCGGACACGCCGCTGCCGCTGCTCGACCTGTCGGACGCCGCCGTCAAGAAGATGATCAAGTCCGCCAAGAAGCGCGGCTACGTCACCTATGAACAGCTCAACGCCGTGCTGCCCTCCGAGGAGGTCACCTCCGAGCAGATCGAGGACATTTTGGCCATGCTCAACGAAATGGGCATCAACGTGATCGAGCAGGAGGAGCACGACACCAGCGAAGAGGGCGAGAAGGAGGAGGCCGAGGAGGACGAGGGCGACGGCGAACTGGTCGAAGTCCAGCAGAAGGTGCCGGCGAAATCCGAGGCCCGCGAGCCGTCCGAGCGCACCGACGATCCGGTAAGAATGTACCTGCGCGAGATGGGCTCGGTCGAATTGCTCTCGCGCGAGGGCGAAATCGCCATTGCCAAGCGCATCGAGGCCGGCCGCGAGGCCATGATCGCCGGCCTGTGCGAGAGCCCGCTCACCTTCCAGGCCATCATCATCTGGCGCGACGAGCTCAACGACGGCAAGGTCTTCCTGCGCGACATCATCGATCTCGAAGCCACCTATGCCGGCCCCGACGCCAAGGCCATGCCGGCCGGCGTGCCCGGGATGCCGGGCATGCCCGGCGAGATGGCGGCCAACGGACCCGCCGCCGCGACGCCGTTCGTGCAGGCCCCCGCCGTGCAGCCCGCCGCGCCGCCGCCTCCACCCCCGAAGCCCGACGGCGAACGCGCCGCCGGCGAGGAGGGCGAAGGCGATCCGCGGCCGCCCGGCGAAAGCGAATTCGACGACGACGACATGGAGAATTCGCTCTCGCTCGCCGCCATCGAGGCCGAGCTCAAGCCGAAGGTGCTGGAGACCTTCGACACCGTCGCCGGCACCTACAAGCGCCTGCGCCGGCTGCAGGATCAGGACATCGGGTTCCGCCTCAAGAACGAGTCGCTCTCGCCCGCGCAGGAGCGCAAGTATCGCAAGTTCAAGGAGGAGATCATCGCCGAGGTGAAATCGCTCCGCCTCAACCAGGCGCGCATCGATTCGCTCGTCGAGCAGCTCTACGACATCAACAAGCGCCTCGTCGGCCACGAAGGCCGCATGATGCGGCTCGCCGAAAGCCACGGCGTCGTGCGCGACGACTTCCTCAAGCAGTACCAGGGCTCCGAGCTCGACCCGCGCTGGCTCAACCGCGTCTCCAAGCTCTCCGCCAAGGGCTGGAAGAGCCTGGTCGCGAAGGACAAGGACAAGGTCAAGGCGCACCGCGCCGAGATCCATGCGCTCGCCGGCGAGACCGGCCTGGAGATCCAGGAATTCCGCAAGCTCGTGCAGATGGTGCAGAAGGGCGAGCGCGAGGCGCGCCAGGCCAAGAAGGAGATGGTGGAGGCCAACCTCCGCCTCGTCATTTCGATCGCCAAGAAATACACCAACCGCGGCCTGCAGTTCCTCGACCTCATCCAGGAAGGCAACATCGGCCTGATGAAGGCGGTCGACAAGTTCGAGTACCGCCGCGGCTACAAGTTCTCGACCTACGCCACCTGGTGGATCCGCCAGGCCATCACGCGCTCGATCGCCGACCAGGCCCGCACCATCCGCATCCCGGTGCACATGATCGAAACCATCAACAAGATCGTGCGCACCTCGCGCCAGATGCTCAACGAGATCGGCCGCGAGCCGACGCCGGAGGAATTGGCCGAAAAACTTGGCATGCCGCTGGAGAAGGTGCGCAAGGTTCTGAAAATCGCCAAGGAGCCGCTGTCGCTGGAGACGCCCATCGGCGACGAGGAGGATTCGCACCTCGGCGATTTCATCGAGGACAAGAACGCCATCCTGCCGATCGACGCGGCGATCCAGTCGAACCTGCGCGAGACCACGACGCGCGTGCTGGCCTCGCTCACCCCGCGCGAGGAGCGCGTGCTGCGCATGCGTTTCGGCATCGGCATGAACACCGACCACACGCTCGAGGAGGTCGGCCAGCAGTTCTCGGTCACGCGCGAGCGCATCCGCCAGATCGAGGCCAAGGCGCTGCGCAAGCTGAAGCACCCGAGCCGCAGCAGAAAACTGCGAAGTTTTCTGGACAACTAAAAAAGCGCAAACTGCGCTCGTTCCTGGACAATTAAGCCCAACTCCGTTCGTCCCCGCGCAAGCGGGGACCCAGGAAAACAAAGCTGGATTCCCGCTTTCGCGGGAATGAGCGGAAGACTGTATTGCCCATGCGCATCGCTCTCCTGCAGGACCAGCCGGACTGGCGCGCGCACTTGCCCGCCGTCGAGGAGATTTTCTTCGCCGCGAGCCGCGTGCAGCAATTCCGCGACGAGGCCGACCGCGCGCGCTTCAAGGCCCGCTGGCTCGGCCGCTATCTCGAACTTTTCCCGCAAAGTTTTTTCGTCGCGCTCGCGCCCGCCCCGGAAACATCTCATCGCCCTCCCCCTGAAAGGGGGAGGGTCGGGGTGGGGGTCGAGCCTGGCTTTGCCGCTCAACTCCGCCGATCCCATGACCCCCACCCGGCGCTGCGCGCCGACCTCCCCCTTTCAGGGGGAGGTGAAGAGCAATCGACCGTGCCCACGGAAACCGTCATCGGCTATCTCGCCGGCTGCCTGGAGGACCCGCGCGGCACTCCGCTGTTTGCCGATCTCGGCTATTACGCGGCCTTCGGCCCGCTGTGCGACGCCTATCCCGCGCACCTGCACATCAATGTCGCGGCGGCGACGCGCAGCCAGGGTGTCGGCGCGGCGCTGATCGAGGCCTTCGCGGCGCAATGCAAAGACGCGAAGCTGCCCGGCCTGCACCTCGTCACCAACGAAGGCGCGCGCAACGTCCGCTTCTACCAGCAGAACGGTTTCAAGGTGCTCGCCACCACGCTCTCGCACGGCACGCCGGTGGTGTTCATGGGGCGGCGGCTCACAAATCAGGGTAGGGCGGATTAGCGAAGCGTAATCCGCCAACTTCCGCCATACGGCGCAATACGCTTCGCTATTGCGCCCTACGCGCTTGGCCGCGCGAAATTCCACCTCATCCTGAGGAGCCCGCCGAAGCTTCAGCGAAGGCGGGCGTCTCGAAGGATGAGGCCTCATGCACGGATGTCGGGTTTACCCGACATCCGATCAATATGCGCAAGTCGCCCAAGTCCGACTTGCGACGACGCGCTTCGCGCTCCTCAGCATGAGGTCGAAGCTGAAGCATTGAGACTCGCATACGCTTTTTCGTCAGTCTCACTCGACCATTCGGAAAACGTCACAAATGGATTGAGTCTGTCATTATGCAGGTCGGCTTTCCCATCAGCACTTTGCGATTCATTTACCGCAGATATTTTCTTTGCGGGAAGACTTTGATTTTTGCGCTGCATTACGATGTCCTATCCAATTCTCGTGGTGGCCGCATCGAATTGTCATGCCCACGCTTGTCGCGGGCATCCACGTCTTTCTCGATGGCACTCGTAATCGCCTAATGACTGTGCGAATACGTCTGATATACTCACGGTAGCATAACCGTGGGGAGCGTTTCATGACACGTCTCATTGCAATTCTGACTTTCCTATTTCTCGCGCCAGCAGCTTTCGCGCAAGGGCTGCCAGCGCCATCCGATTGGAAAAATCAGCGCGGCTCAATCATGCATGTGGATTTTTGGAATCCAATTACGCAACAATTCTTTGGTTCTTATACAAACAACGCGCCAAATTATCCGCATTGTAACGGGAAACCATATCGCATGTGGGGACAAAGCGACGGTCGTAAAATCACTTTCACAGTCATCTGGTCAGGATTGTTTTTGGAAGATTGCCAATCGACCACAGTGTGGACGGGAAGTGTCCGAGGCAACAGGATAAACACGCGTTGGGTTCTCACTCGCACGAACGGGCAGGTTTACAAAGGTCAGGATTCTTTCACGCGACAATAACAAGTGCTGCAGCAGTGCGGCTGATGAACGAAGCACAACCCGCCAAGCGCAGCACGCCGGTGGTGTTTATGGGGAGGCGGCTATCGTAGGATGGGTTGAGCGCAGCGAAACCCATCGACAAATTCCGTTCACAGCATGATGGGTTTCGTTTCACTCAACCCATCCTACGCGCTACGAATAGAACGGCTTCCGCGTCCTCGCCACCACGCTCTCGCACAACACGCCGGTGGTGTTTATGGGGAGGGAATTGGTGAGATGACTCGTCATGCCCGGCCTTGTGCCGGGCATCCACGTCTTTCTTCTTGGTGTCGTTACTTACCCGAATTCAGAACAAATTTTGCGTTGGCGAGGGCCTGCCGTCTGGCAAAAATTTGCCACTCGGAATCAGGTGGCCAACAACTTTTCTGGTTTCTTTGTCGAGCAAGTTGCCATTGGCATCGATATCATAAGCCTTCTTGCCATCTAGGCTGACTGCTTCTG
The DNA here is from genome assembly GCA_035501735.1 of Xanthobacteraceae bacterium. Classification (GTDB taxonomy): domain Bacteria; phylum Pseudomonadota; class Alphaproteobacteria; order Rhizobiales; family Xanthobacteraceae; genus PNAI01. Next base: position 45,361 of record DATJVR010000038.1, read on the forward strand.
AACCAACACGCTGTGCGATTTGGTTACCCAAGTTGTCAAAAATAGGATCGCTCATGAAGTGCTCCTCGGCGTTCTAGACCATCATTTCGATCGAATTTCTCGGCGATTTTCCGGCAAAGGTGCTGCTGTCGCCTAGCCGATCTTCTGATTAGCAAGAGGTCGCAATTCCACAATCAACTCCTTCTCGATTTCGATGTCGTTGCTTGTGACAATCGCGACATAGTGCGTTGGTTGCTCTCTTGTAATTCGCGGATTTTCACCATTGAAGTGCGCCAACAGACGATTCCGGAGGTCTCCGCGACCAACATAAATCCATGCATTGGAGCGAAAAATCCCGTAGACTCCATTTTGGGCTGGAGATAACCACTCTATCCCTGCTTTAGTGAATGGACGCGGATCTTGCTTCGGAAATGGCATTTTCGATCTCCGTCAATTGATTGAATATCGTCGCCAAGGAATTGCCCGCAACGACACGTTGGCTAGAAATTTCGCGATGTCTGGGCGGCCATAGTAAGTCGGACGCCCTCGCGAATCCTGCGCCATCAACACCACAGGAAGTCGAAACACGTTCGAGAACGATAACACCGCACGGTTTGCGTCCGATCGATTGTCGATTACCGACTTACGAACAGCGACCACTGCAAAAATTTGCCCCTGTTCTCGAATCACTGCGCCGTCAACTTGCATTTGTGAATCTCCCTTGCGAGATTTCCGGTTTGGCTAGCCCTTTGGCGGGTACGGATCGTGTCCTTCACTATCGCGCTCGCGGATACGTCCGTTACGGCCGTGAATAAACAGCTCTGAATGCTGATTGTGAGCAATTTGGCGTGCTTGCTCGATTGCTTCAGTTTGTGTTCTGTGAATCGACGATGCGCGATCACCGCCTGCCGGTTTCACGGCCCAGCCACCCTCGTGTGGCACCACATGTTGGTCACGCAATTTCGACATAATAGTCTCCCTCGATGGCTAATCTGCTGTTGATCCCGCTCAAGGAAGCGGATATCCTTAAATAGGATACGCTCGAATCAGGGGAGTGTCAATCTGAATCAGGATATGTCTATCCTGATAAAGGAAGAAAAAATGGGTCTTTATCAGCAAATCGGTGAAATTATTCGCGATCTTCGAACAACTCGTGAACTCAGTCAGGAGGCGCTGGCAAAAAAGATAGGCGAACCAGCTAACACGGTTTCGAGATGGGAAACTGGTACGTATAAGCCATCCGCGGAGCAACTCGAAAGGCTGGCAAAGTTTTTTGGAGAATCAATTACCGTGTTTTTTCCAGGAATGGAGCAGCAAAAAGAAATTCCGCCAGCTTTAGCTTCGGCAACGCGAGGTCTAAAGAAAGAAGATTTGGAGGAAATCATAAAATACGCTGAATTTCGCAAGGCGAGGTCTCGTTTGAAGAATTATAGAAAGAGCGACGACGTTGATGACTAGTGATCGCGATGCTTATTACGCGAAAATTCGCGAATTAGCCCGTGCGAAACGGGAAGAATTTTCTGTTCGAACAGACGCGCTTGGACTGAAAGAAATCAACGGAATCTATCGGCGCGAGAAAATAAAAATTGATACCCGGCCTTTGTCTTCGCGGTTAAAGGCGCTTTATATGTGCTCAGATAATTCATATTCGGTTGCGATACGTGAAAAACTACCAAAGACACCAAAGCTTTTTGCTTTGGTCCACGAGTTAAAGCACCATTGGGCTGATCGCCATCTCATGGAACAAGGTATTCTGACGTGTGGTTCTTACAATGAAAATGAATTGATCGAGAAGGCGGCAGAGGTTTTCGCCGCCGAATTTATTTATCCGGAAGGTGAGTTTTCTGAGCATGCATCGTGTTTCATGGAAGATAGAAAAATTCGGACGTTTTGCATCGACGACGTTGTCCATTTCAAACGTCAATTTTGTAAAGCAAAAGTAAGTTACACGTTTATTCGCAAGCGCCTTCAATGGTTGAATCTAGCAGCATCTGAAAGGTTAGATGGAGCACAATTTCAAAAGCGAGAAGACGAGTTATATGGCGCACCCATCCATCGACAGCCCTGGTTCAAAGAAAGACTGAAGGCGAAGCGGCCAATTTAGGCACTAGCTGTGAACTTTCAGGAGGTTGTCCATTCGGTCCGGACCGGGAACGCTGAAGTCGCCAAACACCAGCGATTCGCGGAGGACCGAATGGACACCCATAAGAATGCTCGTCTTACCCCAAGAGGTCGAGAGGAAATGGTG
>DATJVR010000039.1:0-42921 GCA_035501735.1 Xanthobacteraceae bacterium
CACCATTTCCTCTCGACCTCTTGGGGTAAGACGAGCATTCTTATGGGTGTCCATTCGGTCCTCCGCGAATCGCTGGTGTTTGGCGACTTCAGCGTTCCCGGTCCGGACCGAATGGACAACCTCCTGAAAGTTCACAGCTAGCTCACCACCCCCACGATCGCGCCGAGCAGCAGCGTCGAGAGCGTGCCCGACACGATCGACTTCGGCCCGAGCGAAATGACATCCGCCCGCCGCTCGGGCGCCATGGTTGCGAGCCCGCCGATCATGATGCCGAGGCTGCCGAAATTGGCAAAGCCGCACATGGCATAGAGCATGATCAGCCGTGAGCGCTCCGACAGCGCGTCGGCCGGCAACTTCGCCAGGTCGAGATAGGCGACGAATTCGTTCAATATCGTCTTGATGCCCATGAGCGTTCCGGCGGTGGCGGCTTCGGCCCATGGGATGCCGATCAGCCAACAGACCGGTGCCATGATCAGGCCGAGCATGCGTTGCAGCGTGATCGGCGCACCCGCGATTGCGGGCAGGAGCCCGAGCATTGCGTTCGCCAGGTGCACGAGCGCCACGAACACGATCAGCATGGCGATGATATTGAGCAAGAGTTCCAGACCGGCCATGGTGCCTTTCACGATCGCGTCCATGCTGCTCGATGCCACGGGTGGAATCTTTTCGAGCGAGCCGCGGGTGTGGGCCTCGCGCGAATCCGGCACCATGATTTGGCCGAACAGGATCGCGGCGGGCGCGCCCAGCACCGAGGCGATGATGAAATGCCCGGCGGCGTCGGGGATGATCGGGCTCAGGAACTGCGCATAGAGCACGAGCACGGTGCCGGCGATGCCGGCCATGCCGCCGGTCATGACAATGAACAGTTCGCCGCGCGTGAGCTTTACGAGATAGGGGCGAATGAACAGCGGTGCCTCCACCATGCCAACGAAAATATTGGCGGCGGTGGAAAGCCCGACCGCGCCGCCAACGCCCATGGTACGCATGAGCGCCCAGGAAAATCCGCGCACCACCGGCGGCAGGATGTTCCAGTAGAACAGCAGCGTGGTGAGTACGCTGACGACCAGCACGATCGGCAGCGCGTTGAAGGCGAGCACAAATTCGGCGCCTGGAACTTTCAGCTCGAAGGGCAGCGGACCGCCGCCGAGATAGCCGAAAACGAACATGGTGCCGGCGCGCGTCGCGTTGGCGATGGCCTCGACCGCGTCATTGGCCGCGACGAAGGCTGCGCGCACCGGCGGAATCTTGAGAAATACGATTGCGAGTCCGATCGTGATTGCAAGTCCGACGCCAGCGCGACGCCAGGAAACCAGGCGGCGGTTCTCGCTGACGAGCAGGGCGAAGGCGAGCAGAGCAACGATGCCAAGAGCGGATTGCAAATTTTGCACGAAACCTGGTCTCACACCTCTCCGACGCCGGAGACTCCCCGCGCCTCATGCATACGATAGTTTCGGGTAGAAGTTGCCGCGGCCTTCCGGCGTGAAATCGAAAATGTTCCATTGCGGCCAGATCAAATCCACATGACACGGGTCGCGACCCTTGCCGCGCGGCGCGAACAGCAATTCGGTGTTGAAGAAGTGCCGGATTGTTCCGTTCTTGCGGGTGAAAACGTTGAGAGAGGGGATTTGGCTGCCTTCGGCGGTCTCGCCCATGTAGTCGTGATTGTAAGTGTTATTCGCCGACGACAGGAGCCGCAGCCGGCGCCAGCCGCGTTGCCGCGCCATTTCGCGAATGCGCGCGATGGGAGATTTGGCGATCACCACGAGGCTGACGCGCTGGCCGATGTGTTCGGCCGCTCCATTGAGCCCGTCAAGAATCGAGGTGCAGCTCGGGCAGGCTTTGGCCATCTGCGGGCCGTACATGTAGCTGTAGGCGACGAGGGTCGGCTTATCGCCGAACAGCTCTGAGAGCTTCACCTTGCGTACGGTGCTGCTGTCTTCGAGGGCGCTTCCGCCTTCCTCGAACACGTAGTCCATGCGGACTTCGCCCCCGGCCGGCAATTTGCTGCGCAGGTCCGCGACCTGTTCGATTTGGCGACGCAAGGACATTTCGGTCGCCAGCAGCTTGTCGCGTGCCGTGCGGTAGGCGGCGGTTTCATTCGGGAAGCGCACCGCGTGCAATGTTTTCGGGGGCGTGGTCTTTCGCGACGCTTTTTTGGTTTTCCTCGGCTTCGACATCGACTTGGCCATGGTGCGCTTCCTGCTTGCCCCCTTCGGGTAATGGCTTGGGCTTGACCGATCAGTCCAATCGGCGATTTATCGTCGCCATGATGGATTGCCGAACTCCATCCGGCAATGCTTATGGGAGGCTTGTGTATGACCCAGATCCGTTTCGATTTCGGTTCCGTGACGCTCGATGCGGAGCTGCTCGACACGCCGACGGCGAAGGCGATCGCGTCGGCGCTGCCGGTCAATGCGTCGGCGCTGACCTGGGGCGAGGAAGTTTATTTCGACGTGCCGGTGAAAGTGAAGCGCGAGAAGGATGCGCGCGCCGTGGTGACACCGGGCGAAGTCGCCTATTGGCCGGAGGGGCCAGCCATTGCGTTGGGGTTTGGCCGCACGCCGATCAGCGAGGGCAGCGAGACGCGGCTCGCAAGCCCATGCAATATTTTCGGCCGCGTGATCGGTGATGTGAAACAGCTCGCCAAGGTCAAGGCGGGAAACAAGATTAAAGTGACGGCAATCGGATAATTTCAGCCTCGGCCGACGTACGGCATGCCGTTCGCCATCACCGTCATGAACAGCACGTTGGTTTCGGGCGGCAGATTGGCGATATAGACCACCGCCTTGCCGACATCGTCGGCGTTCATGCGCGGTTCGATCATCATGCGGCCGTCCGGCTGCATGACGCCTTGACCCTGCACCATGCGCTCCGTCAGCGGAGTTGCGGCATTGCCGATGTCGATCTGACTGCAGGTGATGCCGGTGCCGCGCATGTCGAGGGCGGTCTGCTTGGTGAGGCCGGTGATGGCGTGCTTGGTGGCGGTATAGGCGGCCGAACGCGGCCGCGGCGTGTGCGCGGAAATCGAACCGTTGTTGATGATGCGGCCGCCGGCGGGAGTCTGCGCTTTCATGATCCTGATGGCTTCCTGCGTGCACAGGAATACGCCGGTGAGATTGGTATCGACCACTTTTTTCCAGGTCTCGTAGGGCAGCTCTTCCATGGGCACGGCTGGTGCTCCGATGCCGGCGTTGTTGAAGAGGAGATCAAGTCGGCCGAATGTCGCCTTGGTCTGCGAGAAAAGCTGCTTGATGGACGCGGGATCGCTCACGTCGGTGGGCGCAACCATGGTACGCGCATTGCCGGCTTCCTTGGCGGTCTCCTCGAGCAATTCCTTGCGACGGCCGGCGAGCGCCACAGCGTAGCCATCACGCGCCAGCGCCAAGGCAACCGCCTTGCCGATCCCGGTACCGGCGCCCGTCACCAACGCAATCTTCTGCTGGGCGGTCATCAAGGCCTCCGAATGACTGACAACACATCATCATCCTGCCGGCTTGGATGAGCCGCTGCAATGGCCGAATTCTGATGGCGGGGAGGACTATCGCGGTGACGGGCCGAACGCGACGTCGGGCGCGATCAGCTCGCCATGGCGGCGACCGCGTCGCGTCCGATCCGGCGAAAGGCGCCGGGCTTGGTGAGATTCTTGCCGATTTCCATGGCGCCGCAGGGCATGCCGAAGCGGTAGCCCTGCATGAAATGCACGCCGGCGGCACGCAGGAACAATTGCTGTTCGGCGTTCTCGACGCCCTCGGCCGTGACTTTCATGCCGAGACCGCGGCCGAGGCTGACGATGGCGTGCACGATAGCTGCGGCATCGGCTGCCTTCTCTATGCTGTGCACGAAGCTGCGGTCGATCTTGATCTTGTCGAACGGGAAGCGCCGCAAGTATTGCAGGCTCGAATAGCCGGTGCCGAAGTCATCGAGCGCGAGCCGCACGCCGAGCCCCTTCAAGCGCAACATCGCGGACTCGGCGATCTCCACATTGCCGATGAGGGTGCTTTCGGTCAGCTCGAGTTCGAGACGGTGCGGGTCGAACTGGGTTTCGGCCAGGATACGTTCGACTTTTTCGACGAAATCTACCTGGCGGAACTGCACCGGCGAAACATTGACAGCAACCGAAAGGTCAGGCCAGGCCTTTCCATCCTCGCAAGCGCGCCGCAACACCCATTCGCCGAGCTCAATGATCAGGCCCGAGTGCTCGGCAAGCGGAATGAATTCGATCGGGCTGATGAAACCATGGTCGGGGTGCGACCAGCGCGCGAGCGCCTCTACGCCGATGATTTTTTCGCCGCTCGCGTTGACGATCGGTTGGTAGAAGACATGCAATTGGCCGTTCTGGATAGCGGCGCGCAAGTCCTGCTCGAGCTGCTTGCGACGCGAGAGGTCGGTGTCCATCACCGTGTCATAAATGCAGGCGCGGTTGCGGCCCTCATTCTTGGCGCGATAGAGCGCCATGTCGGCATAACGCATGATGTCGGTGGCGCGATCCCGGGTGTTCGTCTCGATGATCGCAATGCCGATGCTGGCGCCGATGACGAGCGTATGGCCCTCAATGACGTATGGGGCGCACAGCGTTGCGATTATCCGGCGAGCGATGGTGTCCAATGTGTCGTGGTCGAACGAGGCGGTGGTGATAACCGCAAATTCGTCGCCGCCGAGGCGCGCCACAAGGTCGCTGTCGCGCAGCGTATTGCGCAAACGTTCGGTAACGGAGCGGATGAGCTCGTCGCCGATCGAATGGCCGAGCGTGTCATTGACATCCTTGAAATGATCGAGGTCGATATAGAGCACCGCAGCCGGCGGTCCGCCGTCACGGACCTGCGCGATGGTCGATTCCAGTTTTTCGTTGAAATATATTCGGTTGGGCAGGCCGCAGAGCGGATCATGCATGGCGAGGTAGTGCAGGCGATCCTCGCCTTCGGCAATGGTGGCGGCGCTCTGACGCATCAGGCGCAACACAAAGGCGGTCAGGACGGCGAATCCAATGATTGCGATGGCGATGAACGGAACCACGCTTTGGAGCACCTCGGCGCCCGGCCGGTGCGGAGTCCACGCAAGCCGCGTGACGCTGTTGCCGCGCTCGTCGAGGATATCGAATGCGTAATCATTGGCGGGGATCGACTTTTCACCCGCCTTGCGCAGGTTCGTGAGCTGAATGCGGTCGCCGATGCGAGCCAACGCGGCGTCGGGGACGAATTGCAATGCCAGCACGGTCGGTGAATTGATGATGTCGGGTTTGGAACCGTCGCTCGAGCCGGTCACGAGACCCGCGACGATCACAAGCCGTCCCATCAGATTTTGCATGAACGCGATCCCGCCGACCGATACGCCGTCGATGGATTGTTTCGGCTTGGTCAGCCACACCACGTTGTCGGGAGCCTTGCGGCTGTTGCCGCGCAGATAGGCGAGCATCGGCACGAGCCCGGGATAGGCGAGGCGCAGCCATGCGGAATCGTTCAGATCGTTGTTGATGAAGGAATAGACGAGGTTTCCGGAGGCCTCGGTCACCAGAATGAAGTTGTGATCATTCAACGTTTTCTGGCCCAGGTCGATGCGTTGAAGCACCAGATCGAGCTCGGCGGATTCGGTGCGGTCGAGCGCATCATCCGACCCGATGACGGACTTGAGCTTGCGCAATGACCATTCGCCGCGATAGGAGAGCGCCTTGGTGACAAGCGCCTTTTGGCGCTCGATCGCGACGTCGTTTGCGCGCTGCGCCGAGGTGAACGCAGCGATGACGATACACATGATAGCGAGTGCAACAATGATGCAGAGCGGCACCAGCACGCCTGAGCGCGTGCGTTCTTTCAACGCGGGCTTCGGCTGGTTTCGTGGCTCGCGATGCGCGTACGCCGTCACGGTCGACACGTCCATTTCCCCTAACAGGAAATCGCGTTCGTAATTGGTGATCCTGGGGGCGCCTCAACCTAAGGCAGAATACTTGCCATTCGCTTGCACGAACCGAAAAAAGGGCAGGGGCAATGGATCGCCGCCGAATTTTGCGGCACGACGTAAACGGCAGGTAAACTGGTTAACGGCGGATATCAGCGTACCGTCATGTACGGCGGACGCGGAATTGCGTTATGCGCGGCCCTGAGCGCGGCGGACCACCGCTCACTCAGGTCATGAAAATACGCATCGCCCGGATTGATACGGTAAACCAATTCTGCATCGCAGACGTCACGGCGGATCGCCACGACGTCGAGCGGCATGCCGACGCTCAGGTTCGACCGGAGCGTGGAGTCCATGGAAATCAGGGCGATTTTGAGCGCATCGTAGAGATCGATGCTGTAAATCACAGCGCGATCGAGGATCGGCTTGCCGTATTTATGCTCGCCGATCTGCAGATAAGGCGTGTCGATCGTGCACTCGATGAAATTTCCCGCTGCATAGATCATGAACAGCCGCAGGCGCTCATTCTTGATCTGACCGCCGAAAAGGAAAGACACGTCGAAGTTGACATCTGACGCTGCGAATGCAGACGATTCCAGACTGTGAAGCTTTCGCACCGCTTGGCCGATGCGCTGCGCGGCCTGGAACATGGTCGGCGCGTTCATCAGCGTCTCGGTCTCGCCGGTTTCAGGATTCGGGATGCCTTCCGAGAGCATGCTGACAACCGACTGGCTGACCGAAAGATTTCCCGCAGACGTGATCGCCATGACCCGCTCGCCGGGTTGCTTAAACACATGCAGCTTGCGGAACGTGGAAATGTTGTCGAGGCCCGCGTTGGTGCGCGTGTCGCCGATCATGACCAGTCCATCTTTGACCAGGATGCCGCAGCAATATGTCATGACCGTCCTCTTGATCTTTCGTCAGTTTTGCATCTGGCGCATGGCCTGATCGACGCGGACCCTGACCGCCAGCGTCTCCTCGCCGCCGCCGTAGCGAGTGCCGCGAATCGGTGTAACGCCAAGATAGTCGAGGCCGACGGCCACGCGCACGTGGGAGTCGGTCGCGCTGATGCCATTTGCGGGATCAAAGGCAACCCAGCCCAGATCGGAAACGAAAGCCTCGGCCCAGGCGTGGCCGGCCTCCTGCTCGACGACCCCGTCGATGCGGTGGAAATAGCCGCCGATGTAGCGCGCCGGAATTCCGACGCTGCGCGCAGCGGAGATAAAAATGTGAGTGAGATCCTGGCAGACGCCGCGCTTGAGCGCGAAGGCCTCGCTTGCGGTGGTGGCAACATGGGTCGGGTCGGTGTCGAAGATGATTTCACTGTGAAGCCGTGCAAGCATGTCGTGGAGCAGCGTCAATGGATCCGCGGCATCGGCGGTTTTGAGCGATTGCGCAAATTCGAGGATCGCGGCGTCCGGCTGCGTCAACGGCGTTTCGCGCAGATAGAGGCTCGGCGGAAAACGTTCGATTGTGCCGCGCACGATGCCGTCGGTGTCCTGCGTCTCAACCTCGCCGCTGACGTGCACGCCGAGTTCGGTGAACGCACCTTCGGCGGTAAATGTGTGGGTGATGTTGCCGAAGGCATCCTCGTGCTGATCGAGTTTGCAATCCTCTGACACCTCAATGCGCCATTGCACGATGTACTGGCCGTCGTGATTGCGCGGCGTCAGGCGCAGTGTCTGGATCACGCCTTTGGTCGCGCTGGAGTAATGGTAGACGGTGCCGTGGCGAATCCGAAGACGCATGACAAATATCTCGCCGATGATGGACGATTTGTCTATCCGTGCGGCGTTCACATCAGATATTGCTGGCTTATCGTGGTGCCAAGCGAATTGTTGTCGGCAATGAATTCAGTAATGAATTCGTGCAATCCGTGCTGAAAAATCTCCTCCATGCGGCTCGTTTCGAGCCGCGTGTGGATGACGCGGGCCTGGCGCTGAGCGGGCCCTTGTCGGCCGTAGTCGCCGGCGATCTCGTCGAGATAATGCACCAGGTTTTCGTAGCAACTGGCGAGCGAGCGCGGCATCTGCTCGTTGAGAATGAGCAGGTCGGCGATCAGCCACGGCTGAACTTTTTCGCGATAGACCCAGTGATAGGCGGTGAGCGCCGAAACCGAACGCAATATCGTCGACCATTGGAAATAATCGAGCGAGCCGCCGACCGGCTCGTAATTCGGCAGCAGCAGGTGATATTTGACGTCGAGAATGCGCGCGGTGTTGTCGGCGCGCTCGATGTAAAGCCCGAGCCGCGTGAACCAGTAGCTGTCGTTGCGCAGCATGGTGCGGTAGGCCGATCCGTCGAAACGCAGCGATGTTTCCTGCACCCAGCGCAGGAAACGGTTGATCTCCTCGCGCGTGCCGGGCCCATTGCCGAAGCGCTGAAGTTCGATCCAGGCGCTGTTGATGGTCTCCCACATTTCGGCGGTCAGCGCAGTGCGCACGGCGCGGGCGTTGGCGCGCGCAGTCTCGAAGCAATTGCGGATCGATGAGGGATTTTGCGGGGAAAGCGCAAGGAAATGAACGACGGTTTCCTCGTTGGCTTCGGGGTAGCTTTGGGCGAACAGTTTGGTATTGCCGGCGGTCGCGACCGCGGTTTCCCATTCGTTGGTGCTTCCAACATAGGCGATCGGCAAGGCGGTCAAGCGCATGGTGGCTTCAAGAATGCGCGCGAGATATTCGGCACGCTCGACGTAGCGGGAGATCCAATAGAGACTGTCGGCGGTGCGAGAAAGCATCTTGGTTTCCGCTAGCGGTCGAGCACCCAGGTGTCCTTGGTGCCGCCGCCCTGGCTTGAATTGACGACAAGCGAGCCGGCTTTGAGCGCGACGCGCGTAAGCCCGCCGGGCACGATGCGGACGCGATCGCGGCCAGTGAGCACGAATGGACGCAGATCGACATGGCGCGGGGCGACGCCGGCTTCGACGCAGGTCGGGCAGGTGGACAGCGCGAGCGTCGGCTGGGCGATGAAGTTCTTCGGATTGGCTTTGAGCTTGGCCCTGAATTCCGCGATTTGCGTGGAGGTAGCCGCGGGTCCGATCAGCATGCCGTAGCCGCCCGAGCCGTGGACTTCCTTGACCACCAGCTCGCCGAGCCTTTCCGACACGTAGGCCAGATGATCCTGTTCACGGCAGCGCCAGGTCGGCACGTTTTTCAGGATCGGCTCCTCGCCGAGATAGAATTTCACGATCGCGGGCATGTAACTATAGATCGCCTTGTCGTCGGAGATTCCGGTGCCGACCGCATTGGCGAGCGTGACATTGCCGGCCTGATAGGCCGACATCAGGCCGGGCACGCCGAGTGCGGAATCGGGACGGAAGGTGAGGGGATCGAGGAAGTCGTCGTCGATGCGGCGGTAAATCACGTCGACGCGCTTGGGTCCTTCGGTGGTGCGCATGTAGACGACATCGCTCTTGATGAAGAGGTCACGGCCTTCGACCAGCTCGACGCCGAGCTTGTCGGCAAGGAACGAGTGTTCGTAATAGGCGGAGTTGTAGACGCCGGGCGTGAGCAGCACGACGGTCGGGTCGGACGAGGTGGTGTCGGGCGCGACGGATTTCAGCGTCGCCAGCAATTCGTCCGGATAATTTTCGACCGGGGCTACGCGATGGCGCGAGAACAGCTCGGGGAAGAGCCGCAGCATGATCTCGCGGTTTTCCAGCATGTAGGAGACGCCGGACGGCGTGCGCGCGTTGTCCTCGAGCACATAGAATGTCTCGGCGTCGACCCGCACGATGTCGATGCCGGCGATGTGCACGTAGATGTCGTGCGGCACCTTCTGGCCGTTCATCTCGGGACGGAACACCGGATTCTGAAACACCATGTCGTCCGGAATGACGCCGGCCTTGAGAATTTCGCGGCGGTTGTAGATGTCTTTCAGAAACAGATTGATCGCCTTGACGCGCTGCTCGAGGCCACGGCGTACGAGGTCCCATTCGGCGGCCGACAGGATGCGCGGGATGACATCAAACGGAATGAGCCGCTCTTGTGCTTCGGCTTCACCGTAGACCGCGAAGGTAATGCCTATGCGGCGGAACAGCAGTTCGGCTTCCTGCCGGCGGTAATCGAGCACATCGGGGGAAATTTCGGACAACCAGCCAGATAATGCGGCGTAGGCAGGCCGGACCTGGCCGTCGAGTCCCTTCATCTCGTCAAACGCAACGGTCATAAGCCACTGCTGGATGGATTGACCCAATTTTCAGCCTCAACCATCTGCGCATGATCCGCAAGCTTTGCGCGGCAATTGGAGGCTGGATACGAGCATAAATCGAAAAACGCGCCGCTTGGTGCCCATGTTTTAAGCGTTCGCTGACCAAACTCGCGGCGCTTGGCCTTGAGCACGCGCGCGGCCCGCGCTAGACGAACAGGCGGCCGGAGATGTTGTCATGAGCGACTCGCGTGCTAGCGCCCCGATTGTGACCGCAGCGGTTTTGGTCATCGGCGACGAAATTCTTTCGGGGCGCACGAAGGACAAGAACATCGGCTATATCGCCGAATATCTCACGGCGATCGGCATCGAACTGAAAGAAGTTCGGGTGGTGCCGGACGAGGAGCGGGAAATCGTCGATGCGCTCAATGCACTGCGGCGGCGCTACACGTATATTTTCACCACCGGCGGGATCGGGCCGACGCACGACGATATCACCGCCGATTGCGTGGCCAAGGCTTTCGGCGTGCCGATCGACTTCCATCCCGAGGCGGTGGCGCTCCTGAAAGCCAACTGGGCCGCGCGCGGGATCGAGCCGAACGAGGCAAGAATGCGGATGGCCCGCATTCCAGTAGGGGCGGATTTGATCGTCAACAAAGTGTCGGCGGCGCCGGGATTTCGCATCGGCAACGTGCATGTCATGGCGGGCGTGCCGTCGATCATGCAGGCCATGCTGGATGAGGTCGCGCCGACGCTCAAGACCGGCGCCAAGATGCTGTCGGAATCCGTGCGTGCCGATTTGCGCGAGGGCGACATCGGTACGCCGCTCGGCGAAATCGCGAAGGCGCATCCGGAAACGATGATCGGAAGCTATCCGTTCGTGGACGAAAGGGGCCAGCCCAATACCAATCTGGTGATCCGTTCGCGCGACGCACAGAAACTCGCCGCAGCCTTGCGCGATGTCGAAGCGATGCTCGTGAAGACAAGAGCGCAGTACAAGCGGTCGGCGTGATTGCGTTACGCCACTAGTTGACCTCCCATGGCCCAGCCCGACCCGCAATCGCAATCGCAGCCGCAGCCGCAAAAGGCCTTTCCTGTTTCATGGGATGAGTTCCACCGCGATGCGCGGGCGCTGGCGTGGCGGCTCGCGGAGGCGGGGCCTTTTTCGGCGATCGTCGCGATCACGCGCGGCGGCTTGGTGCCCGCGGCCATCGTTGCACGCGAACTCAATCTTCGCGTGATCGAAACGGTGTGCGTCGTAAGCTATGATGCGCCCAACCGGCAGGGCGAGCTCAAGGTCCTCAAAGACGTTGCCGAGTCGATCGCCATGCTCGGCGGCGCGGGCGGCAAGGGTGTGCTGATCGTGGACGATCTGGTCGATACCGGAAACACGGCGAAGGTCGTGCGCCAATTGTTGCCGGCGGCGCATTTCGCCGCGGTCTATGCCAAGCCCATGGGGCGGCCAATGGTCGACACGTTCATCACCGAGGTGTCACAGGACACCTGGATTTATTTTCCCTGGGATACGGGGCTCGCGTTTCAGCCGCCGATCCGCGAAGGGGGCGCCTAGCCTCGGCTAAAGCGCATGAAGGCCGGCAGCATCCGATCGACGGTATAAAGCGCGCTCTTGAACTGCCAGCTTAGCTCGCTGGCGTGCTGCATGGTGAAATCGCGCACCCCTTCGGGGTTGTAGATCGTCAGGCTGCACAGCAGCAGAAATCCGAACATCAGTTTCGACATGGTATATCTCCTGCCAATGCCGAATGTGACGATGATCGCGGATGCCATATGAAACCTGGGTTATCGATGTGAGTAAAATTACGTAGTCTTTTTGCTTACAGGCGGCTTACAGCACGTCGAGTTGAATTGAATTCGCGACAATATTCGCCACAGGTCGCGATCAATTTTCGAACAAAATGGCAGACGTGGTGAGCCGCCAGCGCTAAGATATCGGTTGAAACGACCGGCCATTCCGCCTGAGGGAGGTTTTCATGGATGCCGTCACGCCGAAGACCAAGAGTGAAACCGAGACGAACAAGGCCGATGCGCATTCGCATCTTGTGAGCCCGGCCGCCATGGAATGGCAGAAAACGCGCTTTCCCGGATGCGAGGCCAAGACTTTGCTGTTCGATCGGAAGAGCGGGCTCATGACCGCGCTGATGCGTTTTGCACCTGGAGCGGTGCTGCCGGACCATGAGCATGTGAACATCGAGCAGACCTACGTGCTGGAAGGCCGGCTAGTGGACAAGGAAGGCCCGGCCGAGGGGCTGGCGGCAGGACCGGGCGAATTCGTCTGGCGCGAAGCCGGCAGCCGGCACGTCGCGTGGTGCCCGGAGGGCGGACTCATGCTCGCGATCTTCCAGGTGCCGAACAAGTTCTTCGAGGCCGATGGCCGTGTAGTCGATGCCAGCGGCAAGGACTGGGACACTGCCTGGGGTCATACCCGAAAGCCTTGATCGACCGGCGGTCCTGCCATCATCAGCTTCCGACGCGCGTGGCTGCGGTGATAAAACCGCCGCGGGTGGAGTACATTTAGCGGACGTGGCGAAATGGTAGACGCAAGGGACTTAAAATCCCTTGGGAGAAATCCCGTGCTGGTTCAAATCCAGCCGTCCGCACCAGAAATCTCGCATTGTGAACGATTGCTGCCGAACAGGCACCGGCCGGCCGGACAGAAATAAACGCTTCGTTAACGGTCACGACAAGTCGAAGGTCGCAGATATTGCACGCCAACGTATTCATTAGCGGCCCATCGCTTAAATTGGTCGTCGATGCAAAGGTTTCTGTCGCTCCTAGCAGTTGTCGGACGACGCGCCGACTCCGGCGCTAATCCGCCTGTGCTGACGTCAGGCGGACAAGCCGGACATATGGGCGGACCATTCGCTGTTATTTACTGGGTTGTCCTGAGTACCGCCCTGTCGATCGTCGTATCGCTGGCGAGTATCGTCGCTCTCATCCTGGATCTCGACAACGATCCGCAACTTCTCATTGGCGCGGGAGCCGCCGCGATCGCATTGACCGTCGCAGTTTGCTGTTCCGTCATTTACAAGGTGCAACGCGGGTATCGGATCAGCCTGGAAGAACAGGCGGCCCAAGAGCTCAAGCTCGAAACCGCCCTCAACACCATGCATCAAGGCTTGGTGATGTTCGACAAGAACAATCGCGCGGTCGTCATCAATCAGCCTTACCTGGATATGTATAAACTGTCGCCGGACAAGGCGAAGCCGGGCTGCACACTGCGCGACTTGCTCGAGCAGCGCACCGCACTCGGAATGTTCACGGACAATATCGACGAGTATATCGCCAGACAGGCGGCTCACGGCCATTTCGGGACGCGGGTGAGAGAACTGCCGGACGGTCGCAGCATCTCCGTGACCAACCGGCCGATCAAAAACGGCGGGTGGGTCGCGGTGCACGAGGACATCACCGAGCGGCGCAAACTTGAACGGGCCGCGCGCCGGCTGTTCGAAACCTCGCTCGATCTCATCCTGGTGACCGACCGGCAGGGCAATTTCGTCCAAGTCAGTCCAAGCTCGGCCGCGATATTGGGTTACCAACCCGAGGACATGGTCGGCCGCAGCGCGGTCGATTTTGTCTATCCGGATGACCTCGAGCCCACGCGCAACGAACTGCGCTCGGCGCGGCGCGGCCGCAATACGCGCAGTTTCGAAACGCGCTACGTCCACAAGGACGGCCGCATCGTTTTACTGGCGTGGATGGGGGTGTGGTCGGAACCGGACCAGCAGCATTTTTTCATCGGCCGCGACATGACGGAACGAAAGGAAGCGGAAGAAAAACTCAGGCATCTCGCGCACTACGATCAATTGACCGGGCTGCCCAACCGCATCAGGCTGCACAGCGACCTTGAAGGGATGATCGATCGCGACCTCGGGTCGTTCCAATTTCCGACCTCGATCGCGCGTTTCGATCTCGACGACTTCAAGAACATCAACGACACGCTCGGCCATCCGGTCGGCGACCGGCTGCTCAAGGAAGTGGCGATGCGCCTGACCGAGATCGCGGGAGACGCCGCACGCGTCTACCGGCTCGGCGGTGACGAATTCGTCGCGATTTTTTCGGAATGCGGCGATCCGCGCGTGGTGGGGAAATTCGTCGATGCGATGCTGGAACGGATCGCGGATCGCGTCGAAATCGACAGCCAGCTTCTCTTCATCGGCGCGAGTGCCGGGATCGCAATCGCCCCCGGCGATGCGTCGACCGCCGACGATTTGATCGGAAACGCCGACCTCGCGCTCGACGAAGCAAAGAAGGCGGGCGGCCGGACATCCCGACTGTTTTTCCCGGTGTTGCGGGCGAAGGCGCACGCGCGCCGCGAACTCGATTCGGAATTGCGGCGGGCATTTTCCGACAATGAATTCGAGCTTTACTTCCAGCCGCAGTTGCGGCTGCGCGACGGCGCGGTGGTAGGTGCCGAGGCGCTGCTGCGCTGGCGGCATCCTGAGCGCGGGATCATCGGACCGGGAATGTTCATCGAAGCGATTGCCGAAAGTCCGATCGTGCTCGACGTCGGCCGATGGATCTTGCGCACCGCATGCGAAAAGGCCGCTGCGTGGCGCAAGGCCGGGCTTCCGCTGGTTCGCATCGGGGTCAATCTTTTCCCGGCGCAATTCAGGGATGGAACGCTGCATACCGATGTCGAGGAGGCGCTGCGGATGACGGGGCTGCCGGCGGGCGCGCTGGAGCTTGAAATCACGGAAAACATCGCGCTTGGACATGACGAGGCGGTGCTGGCGCTGCTGCGGTCGTTACGGGAAAAGGGCGTGACCTTCGCCTTCGACGATTTCGGGACGGGTTTTGCTTCGTTGAGTTATCTGACGCGCTATCCGATTGCGCGAATCAAGATCGACCAAAGTTTCGTGCGAAAGATCAGTCCCCAGAGCGAAAACACCGCCATCGTGCGGTCCATCATCGTGATGGCGCACAATCTCGGGCTTGAAGTCATCGCCGAAGGGGTTGAGACGCCCGCACATGCGGCATTTCTGCAAGCGGAACGTTGCGATGAGGTGCAGGGCTTCCTCTATGCCAAGCCGTTGACCGAAGCTGGATTTGAGGCGTACTTGCGCGATTCCATTGGGCAAGATGTGCATCAAAGGCAGGCGGGTTAAATTCGATTCGCACGGCCTTCCCTTCCGTCGGTATCGACTTTAAGTCACTGGTAAGCTCCATCGATCAAGACATTCGTGCGCCAGCGCCAAAGTGAGCCTGCGATGCGAATTGCGGATGACCGCAGCTTTAAGAGCCGATCGGCGCTTGTTGCCGAGCGCAAGGCGACGGCGGGCCACGGCGTGGCTTGCGTCTGCATGATGCTTTGCTTGATCCTCGGCGGTTGCGGTTTGCTCGGGGGTGGCGCGACTTCGGCCTTCGTTTCGCCCGGCAAGTTCGACTACCACAATTGCGATCAGCTCGCGGAAAGCGAGCACCGCCTGCGTGATCGCGAGAAGGAGCTGACCGAACTCACAGAACGCGCGGCGGAAGGCGGCGCGAGCGGGCAATTTGTCGGGGCGGTCGCCTATCATACTGAGCTGATGCAGACCCGCGGGCAGCTCAAGCAGATCGGCGAGGTCGCGGACCGGAAGAACTGTTCGGTCCAGAGCAAGTGGAAAAGCGATCGCGCGTTGTTTTGATCGTCTCTTCAACGATCGCCGACTGATTCATCCAAACCGTTTGCGGGCCAGGGCCGCGCCCCTGCCGAGCGCCATGAGTTTTGCCTCTGCAACTTCGCGACGCATGGGCGCCATGCCGCAATTGGTGCAGGGAACGATGTGCTGCTTCGGCACGTGTCTCATCACGGCTTCGATGGTGGCCGCGACCTGCTCCGGCGTCTCGATTTCGTCGGTTGCCACATCGATCGCGCCGACCAGCACATCCTTGCCCTTGAGGAGCGAAAGCAATCCGATCGGCACTTTCGAGTTGATGCATTCGACCGACACCTGATTGATCCGACTCGCGGCGAGCGCGGGGAAAATTTTTTCGTACTGGCGCCACTCGCTGCCGAGCGTGGCCTTCCAGTCGATGTTGGCCTTGATGCCGTAGCCGTAGCAGATGTGCACCGCCGTGGTGCATTTGAGGCCGTCGATGGCGCGGTGCAGCGCCTCGATACCCCAGGTGGTCACTTCGTCCATGTAGACGTTGAATGCCGGTTCGTCGAACTGGATCACGTCGACGCCGTCGCGTTCGAGCGCGCGCGCCTCGGCGTTGAGCGTGTCGGCGAAGGCGAATGCCATCTTGGTGCGGTCGCCGTAATGTTTATCGGCGATAGTGTCGACGATGGTCATGGGGCCGGGAAGGGTGATCTTGAGCTTGCGCGCGGTATGGGCGCGCGCGTATTTCGCTTCGGTCTCATGTACGCGGCCCTTGACGCGTAACGGCCCGGTCACGGTCGGTACCATCGCTTTGTAGCGATTGTTCCGGATGCCCATTTCCACCTTGTGCGCGAAATCGATGCCGTCGATGAATTCAAGGAAACCGTGCACGAAATGCTGGCGCGACTGCTCGCCGTCGCTGACCACGTCGATGCCGGCGTCCTCCTGCAGTTTGATCGCGAGCAGCGTGGCGTCGAGCTTGGCGGCTTCAAGCTCGGCACCGCCAAGCCGCCAGGGGGCCCAGAGGCGATTGGGCTCTGCGAGCCAGGCGGGTTTCGGCAGGCTTCCGGCGATGGTCGTGGGGAACATGGGGTCAATCTGGATCGGATGGCGGTCGCCAATCATAGAGCCAATCATAACGCGTGAGCAGCCTCTCGCCGCTCATATTGCGCAGCACGTAGTCGCGCGCTGCTGCGGCCGGCCCACTCAGGTGATAGACAAGCCCGTTGCGACGCGCGGTGCGCTGAACGCGCGCGGTGCGCGCCTGCCGTTCGTCCTCATAACGCCGTAGCGCCTGTTCGGGCGCATCGAGCGAGGTGCGCAGGCAATCGGCGAGCACGGCTGCGTCCTCGATCGCCATGGCCGCGCCTTGAGCAAGAAACGGCAAGCCTGCGTGGGCGGCGTCCCCGAGCAGCGTCACTGGGCCGCGGCCCCAATGGCGCGAGGGTGGGCGGTCGAACAACGGCCAGCGCAGCCAGCATTCGGGCGCGGCGAGAATTTTGTAGGCGGCTTGCGACCATTCGCTGCGCGGAAAATGTATCAGGACATCGGCCGGGGCGGCTTCTGGCGCCGCCCAATCCGAGCGGTCGCGGCTATCGCGCGTGATGGCGACGACGTTGATCGCGGTACCGCCTTTGACCGGATAGTGAACAAGATGCGCGTTGCGGCCGAGCCAAAGGTGAACGCGATCGTCACGGAGATCGTCCGGCGCGGCTGTGTAGGGAATCGTCGCGCGGCAGGCGGTACGGTTGGCGTAGCGCGGCCATGCGTGCCGGGCCGGCAACCACTGCGGTACGGGATGGAGCTCGAGGCGAATGGTCGAATTGATGCCGTCGGCGCCGATTAAGACGAGGCCACGCTCTTTCAAGGGAATGCCGTCGGTGGCCTGATAGTGCGTGAAATCCGTGCGGTCGCGCACTCCTCGAATCGTCACGCCACTGCCGTCCACCGAGAATTCATTGATCTCCGCATTGAGCGTGAGCGTGATATCGGGATTGGCGCGCACGGCATCAACGAGAACAGCCTGCAAATCGCCGCGATGAAGCACCCAATAGGGCGCGCCGTAACGCGCTTCCGCCAACCGGCCGAGCGGGATATGTGCAAGTTCACTGCCGTTGCTTGCCCGGATGTGCACCTCGGCGGGGGTGATAACGTGCGGCTTTAATTTATCGCCGAGGCCGATCGCGAGCAGGACACGGCTGGCGTTGGGCGAAAGCTGAATGCCGGCGCCGATATCTTCGAGTTCGGACGCTTGTTCGAAGACTTTGACGCCATAGCCGCTGCGGGCCAGCGCGAGCGCCGCGGTCAAGCCGCCGATGCCGGCGCCGACGATGATTATGGGCGCACGCGCGGCCACCGCCAGCGCGTCCGGATCAAACCGGCTCGGTCAGGGCGCACTCGGAAGGCCGTGCCGCGTGCGGATCGAGCGCGGGATCGTGACGATAGAGCGTCGAACAATAGGGGCAGATGATCTCGTCGTTGTCGCCCAGATCGAGATAGACGTGCGGATGGTCGAGCGGGGGCTTTGCGCCGACGCACATGAACTCACGCGCGCCGATTTCGATCATCGGCAGGCCGGGATCGTTGTGAAAGTGGGGAACGACGTTCTCGGTCATGACTGTCTATGCGGCTCGGGCGGCACCATAACCAAGCGAAAGGTCGATTCCTAGACATCAGGCGCAAAAAGCTTCAGATAAAACGTGATGCCGTCATTTCAGCATGGGACCGTAGAGATTGCCTTTCTCGACGAGGGCGTGGGTGAGCCGATCGTGCTCGTCCACGGCTTTGCGTCGAACAAGGAGGTGAACTGGGTGCAGCCCGGGTGGGTTGCGGCGCTAACGAGCGCTGGCTGGCGCGTGATCGCGCTCGACAATCGGGGCCACGGTCAATCCAGCAAGCTCTACGAGCCGGCGAACTATCACACGAGCCGCATGGCCGAGGACGTTGTGGCGCTGCTCGACCATCTCAATCTGCCGCGCGCGGACATGATGGGCTATTCGATGGGGGCGCGGATCGTGGCCTATCTCGCGCTTGATCATCCGCAACGTGTGCGATCGGCAATCCTTGGCGGACTCGGCATGAGCCTGGTCGAAGGGGCCGGCTTGTCGGAACGGCTCGCGGAGGCGCTCGAAGCGCGCGACATCGATGAAATCGCGAGCGAGCGGGGACGGCAGTTTTGGGCTTTCGCCGAGCAGACGAAATCGGACCGCCGCGCGCTTGCGGCCTGCATCCGCGGCTCGCGACAGACGCTCACGCGGGCGCAGGTAAGCTCAATTCATGCCCCGACACTGATTGCGGTCGGCACCAAGGACACGATCGCGGGGTCGCCGGAAGCGCTCGCCGCTCTCATTCCGGGCGCCCTGGCGCTGGCCATCCCGGAGCGCGACCACATGCTTGCGGTCGGTGACAAGGCGTTCAAAGCCGGGGTCCTGGCTTTTCTGTCCGAGCGTCCGTGAGGGTCGCCGCCCAGCCATGCAATTAATATTATCTTGTAAATTCAGCGACTTAATTTGAGATCCAGCGCCTGGGCTGGCGTCGACTTTAGCCGTCACCAGATTATGCTAGGAGTTGAAATGATTGCGCCAAGCTTGAGGGGCTCACATGGCTCAGCAGAAGAGCAGGCAAGCGACGCGGCTCGATAAAGTCGATCCGGTCTGGCAGCGGATTCGCGACGAGGCCGAGAGCGCGGTGCGACGCGAGCCGGAGCTCGCGAGTTTCATCTATTCCTCGCTGCTGCACCATGACGCGCTCGAGGCCGCGATCGTGCATCGTATCGTCGAGCGGCTCGATCATCCGGACGTCACCGGCGAATTGATCCGCCAGGCCTATGCCGATGCGCTCGAAGACGAGCCGAAAATCGGCGAAGCATTCCGCGCCGACATCGTCGCCACGGTCGATCGCGATCCGGCCGCCAACCGGTTCATCGAGCCGGTGCTCTATTTCAAGGGTTTTCATGCGATCCAGACGCACAGGCTGGCGCATTGGCTGTGGCAGAAAGGCCGCAAGGATTTTGCCTATTATCTGCAGAGCCGTTCTTCCGCGGTGTTCCAGTGCGACATCCATCCGGCCGCGCGCATCGGACGCGGGATATTCCTCGACCATGCGACCGGCCTGGTGGTCGGCGAGACGGCCGTGATCGAGGACGACGTCTCCATGCTGCAGGACGTGACCCTCGGCGGTACCGGCAAAGAGGAAGGCGACCGTCATCCGAAGATCCGGCGGGGCGTGCTGATCGGGGCGGGCGCGAAGATTCTCGGCAATATCGAAATCGGGCAATGCGTGCGGGTGGCGGCGGGCTCGGTCGTGCTCAAATCGGTGCCGAACAATGTGACGGTGGCGGGCGTGCCGGCGCGGGTGATCGGCGAAGCGCCATGCAGCGAGCCTTCGCGCACGATGGACCAGTTGTTTCCCGACACCGGGCACTGAATTTCGGACTTTCTGCGTCTTGGCGCGCTCCCTGTCCGCGTGCTACCAACATGACGTGCTTGGAGGCGCCCCCCGCAGTGGACGTGCAGGAAATCAAAAAGATCGACGTGTATCTGAAGCGGTTGTTCAACAACCCGCGCATTCAGGTGCGTCCGCGGCCGAAGAAGGAAGATTCCGCCGAAGTCTATATCGGCGACGAATTCATCGGCGTGCTGTTCCTGGACGACGAGGACGGCGATAAGTCCTACAATTTCCAGATGGCGATCCTGGAAACCGATCTGGAATAGAGCGTCTAGCGCGAAGCGTTCGGCCGTAGATCGGCCATCAACCGATCGATGTTGCTCGCGACTGCGCGCCAATCTTTGAGCCATTCACGCGGAAAGCGCACGGTGATGTCGGCGTTCATAATGCGCTGTTCGTGCAGGCAGATGCCGGGTGCGATGCGCGTATCGTGCGTGCAGCGGACGAGAAAACGTTCCACCGAGACCGCGTCGTAGAACAGTTCCTCGCCCTGATAGGGCGTGTCGTTGCGAAAGCCCTGCGCGAGCAGGCCGTCGGGTCCGGCGGTCGTATCTGCCGCCAGATAGCGCGGATAGATGGTCTTCAGGCGCTCGAGCGGCGGTGGCGTGCCGTCGTTGAGCGCGATGGTCACGAACACGCGGTCGGTCAGCTGCAGCGCGTCGCCCGGCGCGATCTTGGCGGCGGGATCGGGCGGCATCAGCGATGGCCAGAGGAACACGAGATCGAGGCGTTCCTGGGCGCCGCTACGGCGCTGGATCGACAGACGGATGGTCGCCGGCGGTACGTTCAGCGACAGTCCGCCGACGGTAATCGGCAGCATCGGCGCGTCGAGCGCGACCTGGTCGGGCCAGCGTGGCCAGAGAATGTAGGCGACCGGGCAGCCAGCCAGTGTGAGTATGCCAGCGATCAACGCGAGCCTGAGCATGAGGCCCGACAGCGCCGCGCGCGAAGCCTGCGGCCGCCGCCGGACGCCTCTGAGGTCTTGCGCGATGTGAGCCATGTGCGGTCGATCGCAGGAGGGTGGAGCGAATCGGGACAGAGTATGACACGGCGCCAAGCGGGCCGAAGGCCGCGGGCGTTAACCTTTCTTTAACGATGTTCTGGCGGGCGCCGCGATTTTGCGCGATAGGCGGCGATCGGAGAGGCCGCCTGTGTCGAGCGTGTTTGCGATGTCGCCGGAGTCCGTGCATTCGCTGCTTTCGCTCGCGTTCGGCTTTGCGCTGGCCGGGATGGTGGCGAGCTTCTACCAGCTCGTGACGTCGCGGCCGGCAAGCTTCACGCTGCTGAACGCGGGCCCGCATCCGTCGACATTTGCCGCTATTCCGTTCCTCATTCTAGCGGCGCCCTTCATCATCATCCGCAACACCATCCGCGGCTGCGAAATCGAAGACCGCAACTTCGTCTTTGCGATGCTCGCGACCATGATCGCGGGCTTCTGGAGCCTGATGTCGGGCACGCTGGTGATCAGCGCGATCGAGACGCTCGGAATTCTCGGCGCGTAACGCGCCCGCTCGCCAATCCTGACCGAACATGGCAAGCTCGCTCCCGCATAGGGAGGGCGGCGGATGCCGATCTACGAACTCGATGGTCAGGCGCCGGAATTTCCCGCAGACGGACGCTTTTATGTTGCCGAAACGGCGGTGGTGATCGGCAAGGTGCGGCTCAAGAGCCATGCCAGCGTCTGGTTCGGCGCGGTGTTGCGCGGCGACAACGAATGGATCGAGATCGGCGAGTGCTCGGACGTGCAGGACAATTGTACGCTGCACACTGATCCCGGATATCCGATCGTTGTCGGCGCCAATTCGCTGATCGGCCACAACGTTGTGCTGCACGGTTGCATGGTTGGCGACAACAGCCTGATCGGCATGGGCGCGACCGTGCTCAACGGCGCGAAGATCGGAAAGAATTCGCTGGTCGGCGCCGGCGCGCTGGTCACCGAAGGCAAGGAGTTTCCCGACAGCTCGCTGATCGTCGGCGCGCCGGCGCGGGTGATCCGCTCGCTCGATGAGAAAGCCACGAAGATGATCGCCGAAGGGGCGGACATCTACGTGCGGCGCTGGCAGCGCTACGCGAAGGGGTTGAAGCGGATCGGCTGAAAGCGGTCTCAGCGTACGGTTGCGGTGAACCCTTGCGCGCTCACGGCGTTCGGCCTCGCCAGCCGGCCGCGCAAGGCGGAGGGTCGGCCATCGCCCGCAGGCTGATAGAACACGCTGTAGCGGCTGACGGCTTCGGCAAAGACCGCCGCATCGGCATCCTTCTTGACCTCGAAGGCGTCGAAGCCAGCGCGCACCAGAAACAGAAACTGGTCGCGGAGGATATCGCCGGTGGCGCGCAATTCGCCGCGGAAGCCGTAATGCTCGCGCAATTGGCGGGCCTGGCTATAGGCGCGGCCGTCGCGGAAACTCGGAAACACCAGAGCGATCAGCGCAAGCCGGGGCAGGTGGGAGGCAAGCTCCGCGACCCTGCGGTTGTTCGGCCACAAAACGCCGGTCAAACCATCGCGGCGGGATATTTCGTCGGCATCGGCGAGCAAGCGCGATGCCGGAATGATCGCGCTCACGCCTTCCGGGATCGGTGCATCGTCGAGCACGCGCACGAAACGATCGTCTACGATCCGGCCTGCCTTAATGAGCCGCATAGACGCGCTCCTTGAACGGTTCGACGCCGACGCGCTTGACCGTGTCGAAAAAGATCTCGTCCGGCCGCTCGCGCAGTTCGAGATAAGCCGCGACCACGTCCTCGACCACATCCGCCACCTGCGCGTAGGGGACGGCCGGTCCGAGCAGCGTGCCGAGCTCGGCTTTCTCGTCGGAGCTGCCGCCGAGCGTGATCTGGTAGTACTCCTCGCCGTTTTTTTCGACGCCGAGCAGTCCGATATGGCCGACGTGATGGTGGCCGCAGGCGTTGATGCAGCCCGAAATATTGATATGCAGCCGGCCCAGGTTGCGGGCGAGATCAAGGTCGCGGAAGCGGCGCGTGAGTTCCTGCGCGACCGGAATCGAGCGCGCGTTCGCCAGGCTGCAATAATCGAGGCCGGGGCAGGCGATGATGTCGGACACGAGCCCGACGTTCGGGGTGGCGACGCCGATGGCTTTGAGCGCCTGCCAGAGCGCGGGCAGGTCAAGCTGGGCGACATGGGGGAACACGAGATTCTGATCGTGGCCGACGCGGATTTCGCCGAACGAGAAGCGAGCGGCAAGGTCGGCGAGCGCGTCCATCTGCCCGGCGGTGGCGTCGCCGGGCGGCGCACCCTCGGGCTTGAGCGAGAGCGTGACGATGGCATAGCCCGACACCTTGTGATTGCTTACTGAATTTTTCACCCAAAGGTCGAAGCGGCGGTCGGCCGCGCGCTGTTGGGAGAATTCCGGCGGGTTGTCTTCGAGCTTCGCGTAGTCGGGATAGCGGAAGCTCGCGGCCACATTGGCGATCACGGCGGGATCGAGCGCGAGCGCGCCGTCCTTGATCGTGTCCCACTCGGCCTCGACTTCCTTGGCAAAAGCCTCGGCGCCAAGCTCGTGAACCAGGATTTTGATGCGTGCCTTGTAGATGTTGTCGCGTCGGCCGTACTGATTGTAGACGCGCAGGATCGCTTCGACGTAGCTCAGGATGTCGCGCTTGCGCAGGAAGGGCTTGATGGTCTTGGCGAGGAACGGCGTGCGGCCGAGCCCGCCGCCGACCATCACTTCGAAGCCGACTTCGCCGGCGCCGTTGCGATGCAGGCGCAAGCCGATGTCGTGCACCTTCACGGCGACCCGGTCGTGCGCCGCGGCGGTGATGCCGATCTTGAACTTGCGCGGCAGGAAGCTGAATTCCGGATGCAGCGTCGTGTGCTGGCGAATGATCTCGGCCCAGATGCGCGGATCCTCGATCTCGTCGGGGGCGACGCCGGCCCATTGATCGGTGGTGATGTTGCGCAGGCAATTGCCGCTGGTCTGCATGGCGTGCATCTTCACGCTGGCGAGATCGGCCATGGCGTCGGGCAGCTCTTTGAGCTTGATCCAGTTGAACTGGATGTTCTGGCGCGTGGTGAAGTGACCGTAGTCCTTGTCGTAGCGGCGCGCGACGTGAGCCAGCATGCGCATCTGCGCGCTCGACAGCGTGCCGTAGGGGATGGCGATGCGCAGCATGTAGGCGTGTAGCTGCAGATAGACGCCGTTCATCAAGCGCAGAGGCTTGAATTCATCCTCGGTCAGCTCGCCGGACAGCCGGCGCGCCACCTGATCGCGAAATTCCGCCACGCGCTCGGCGACCAACGTGCGATCGAAATCGTCGTAGAGGTACATGACCTAGAGTCCGAAGCCAACCGGCAGCGCGATGGTCGGGCCGTTGAGCCGGATATGTTCGCGCAAGTTGCCGGGTCGCACCGCGCCGTCGGGATCGACCTGGACAGGGGCGACATAGGCGCCGACCGCGCCGACATCGTCGGCCGCGGCGGCGGAGAGCAGTTCGGTTGCGGTGGGCGCAGTGGTCGCCACCGCGGCCTGCTCAAGGTGCGTGGTCCAGCCCCCGGTCGCGGTGCGATAGACGACCGCGCCGTCGCCCAGCCGATTGGCGGTGACGACGACCGGGCCGGTGATTTTCAGCTTTTGTTGCAGCGGCAATGTCATGCGGCAATCTCCTCGCGTGCCGCGGGTTTGCGGATTTGCGCCTGCCAGGCGTCGGATCGCGCAACCACATCGCCGACGACCAGCAAGGCCGGGCCGTCGCCGGCTTCGGCTGCGAGCCGCGCCAGATCTTCGAGGTGTCCTACGGACGCGGCGGCGTCGGGACGCGTGCCGCGCGCGAGAACGGCGGCCGGCGTTTTCGGATCGCGGCCGACATTGATCAGGCAATCGCTGACGACGGCCGCGGATGCCAGACCCATGTAGACCACGACGGTCGTTTGCGGGTCGCCCAATCCTGACCAGTCGGTCGCGGTGGCATCCTCGGCGCGATGCGCGGTGATCAGACACAGGCGCGAGGCTTCGTTGCGGAATGTGAGCGGCAGGCCGGCCTCCGCAGCGCAGCCAAGGGCGGCCGTCACACCGGGGATGACGACGACCGGCACCTTGGCTGCCCGCAGACAGTCGAGTTCTTCGCCGCCACGGCCAAACACGAACGGATCACCGCTCTTGAGCCGCACCACATTGAGGCCCGCGCGGGCGGCCTCGACGAGACGTGCATTGATTTCGGCCTGCGGCACGCCGGGCTGGCCGCGCCGCTTGCCGACGAAAATCCGTTTTGCGTCCCGGCGCGCGCGATCGAGAATTTCAGGCGTGACAAGCTCGTCGTAGACAATGACATCGGCGCCCTGCAGGGCCTGCAGCGCGCGCAGCGTCAGCAGGTCGGGATCGCCCGGGCCTGCACCCACGAGATAAACTTGACCGAATTCTTCCTGCGGATGGCGCGCATTGTCGATTGCGCGCAGGAGCGCGGTTTCGGCCTCGCGCCAGCGTCCGGCCAGAGCGGCGGCGCCGACGGGACCGTCGATCACGCGCTCCCAAAAGCGGCGCAGCGACTGCGAGCCGTGGCGGGCCTGGGCAAAGCGGGTGCGGAAGCGGCCCATCAGTGCGGCGAGATCGCCGATGCGGGCGGGCAGCAGCGCTTCGATGCGTTCGCGCAAGCGGCGTGCCAGCACCGGCGAGGCACCGCCGGTGCTGATCGAAACAACGACCTCGCCGCGGTCGATGACGGCCGGAAAGATGAAGGTCGAAAGATCCGGACGATCGACCACATTGACCGGAATATTGTCGCCGCGCGCGCGCGCGGCAATCGCGTCGTCGAGCTGCTCGCCGGCGGCAGCGACGACGGCAATGAACTTCTTCAGATCCGCTTGCAGCGGATCGGCGAACGAGACTTCGAGCTGATGCGGCCGCGCTGCCAGCAGCGACCCCTCGACCGCATCGACGCTATTCGAAAACCAGCACACCTTGGCGCCCGACGATTGCAGCAGCCGCAACTTGCTCAGCGCGGCCGGCGACGAGCCGACCAGAGCAACGGTGCCGGCGGTGAGATCGAAGGCGACCGGAAGAAAACGCATGGAGGAAGTCCTCGGTAGTGAGAATTATCTTCCATATAAGATGCAAAATATTGGTTTGAATAGGAAATTCTTCTACTACGTCAGCGCTCGTCCTTGGAACAAAGCGCATTCGCCTGCGACGGAAATGAGATGATTCATTTCCCGGCAATGAAGGTTTCAATGTTCAGAAAAAAAGTGCGGCCGGTCCTGGGGGGGAACCGGCCGCGCGCGAACCCGGTCTGGGGACGGGGAGGGGTGGGGACGTGACCGGGGTCGCGTAGCTCCTATTCGTTCAGCGCGAGGTTGCGGTTGCATTGGCGGGACGGGAATCGCCAAGCGACACCCAGATATTCGGGTCGCTCTGCGACTGCCGTTTGACAAACCGATAACCCGTTTCAGCCCACGATAAGATTTCTGGGTTCTGGTTATCGAGAATGTATTCGCCTCTGTCGGTCTTCACCGTGAGCACGGCGTGGCCTTCGCCCTTCTTGTCGCGCACCACGGTGATCAGCAACGCCTCGCGTGGCCAACCGGCCTGTATCAGGATGCGCCGCTTGAGCAGCACATAATCTTCGCAGTCGCCGTAGCCATCATCGGGGTACGACCATTTCTCGACCACACCCCAATGTTCCAGGTCCGTGATCGGCTTGATCGTCTCGTTGACCCATGTATTTATCCGGACGAGATCTTTCCAGGCCTTGGCACTGAGAATAATGTCGCGGGGGGAGGAGGCCGAACCTGCGCACTCGTGCGGTTGATCGGTGCAAAATTCGACCCATCCGATCGGCGCTCGCGTATTGTCGCCAACGGAGATGAAAAGCGGCTGCTCGGCGGCTGCGGCCTCGGCGTCGTGCAAAACGACGACCAGGCCGATGGCCAAACCGGCGCACAAGAACGCGCGAGATAGTGTTCTTGAAAGCCCCAACATGGGTGACCCTCTCCCGTCTTATGAGGGCCACAATATCCACAAAGGACTTGCGGGCGGCCTAAGTTGAGCCAGTTGTTTTGACGTGAATGAAAGTAAAGCTTGCGCTGAATTCGAAGCAATATTGAGTAAAATTGTCAGCAATACAATTTAGTTCAAATTGTAAGTTTAACCTTATGCCGGCCGGATTTGCGCTGAAATCAGAGCGTGATCAATCCCGCCGTTAACGCAGGACGAGCGCGATGCAAGCGCAGGCGTTGCGCCATCGCGACGCGCGAAGCCAAAGGGTCGCTGTTGGATTAGCAATATGAGGAGAAACGCGGGAAATTCCGGCAGGACGGCGTTTACTGTGCCGTGACGTTTTCTTCGAGCGAATCCGGATGCTGCAGACGGGTGAACTCGATGGCAATGCCGTCTTCGATGTGACGCACCACACGGCCGGGGATTTTCCCGATGGTGACCTGGCTGCCGACTTCGGGCCGCTGCGTGGTGGCGATCGCCGCACCGGAAAGCGACACGTCGATGATCCGGCAGCCGACATTGACTCCGTTCGGCAGGATCAACCGGCCGTTCGGATTGCGCGGCGTGATGCGGTCGTGGCGGCGGTCTTCCGGCAGGTTGAGAATGCTGCGATTGGCGAGCCAGGTGAGCTGCGCGGCCAGCTTGTCGCGCTTGCGCGCGGTTGCCGAAATCGTCATGGCAAAGCCGTTGAGGAATTGCCGCGCGACGATGCCTTCGAGCCGGCCGAGATGATCGATGTAGGCGATCACGCGTTCGCCGGGCTGACCGCTCACCGGCGCGATCAGCGCAATGCCGCCCGGCGACATGTTGATGACCTGACAGGGAAATTCACGGCGATCGGCCAGCATGTAGCGGCCGAGCAAATTGACGCGCACGCGCTGATGCCTTCGCCGTTCCTGGGCATAGGGCAGGCTGGGCGGTATGGTTTGTGGCATCGACATGCGGCAGCATGCCCCGTGTCAAATAAATTTGACGCAAGCCTATTCGGGTAGCGTTAAAGCAATGTTAGCCGTAGCCTACATCGCCAAAACGCGGTTAATCAGTGCGGCCGCCCTCATAGACCACAAAGCCATGGCGGATCTGGCCGCCAGGGAGAAGCCGGGTTCTGTCGGCTCTGTTTTCATTAACGACCATTGCCACCTTCGGTTCGCGGGCCAGGCGCGGGACCGGAATTTCGTCGAGCGCCGCCCCGATGTGGCGCATCATGCCAAGCTTGAGCGGGCCGACGGTCCTCACGCCGAACCAGAATGGCACAGTCATCGGGACAAGCGTGCCGAGCACGCGCGCATCGAGAGGGCCGCGTTTCTGCAGCGGGAGGAGCAGCATTTCAAGATTGACCAGGAGCGCGCTATCGTTGGTGATGCGTCCGATGGCTTGCGCGACCACGCCGACTTTTTCCTCAGCGACGATATTGATCAGGTTGTGCATGGTCAGCTGCTGCGCATCGCACCATATATTCATGAAGCTGTCGTTCTTGAGCTCGCGCCCGAACAGCGCGCACAAGCGCGTTCCGGCGAGCCGGAATGGGAACTTCGCCGCCTGATCGGCTGACAAGAAGAAGCTGTCGCCCAGTATATGGCGAATGGCGTTCGGCTCGATATCGCCGCGCTCGGGCGCAACGCGATTGCCTCGCCGTTCATTCCAATAGGCGTACAAGTCACGGTTCGCAGGACTCTTCATCGGCACACCTGTCCCGCCGTGATGCTTGCGACCTTGAGATTTGTCCCGGTCCGGGACATTTGGCCCAAGCTTCAGCCACGGCCCGCTGGTATGAGCAGGCCTCGTGCCGCGAGGGTCGTTTCAGCGTGCCGCGTGGGAGCAACGATGCGTTAGCGTTACTCAAAGGTTGACGTTGGCAGGTAAAGTCGGGTCGGCTACGGTCACATCGAGTACTGGTGAATTGGCTTTCCGAGTTTGCGGAGGGCGACGAGCTCCACGCCAGGGGAGAGGGGACGTGACCGGCGCGTTGGGCGCTGACGCGGCACCCCAAGGGAAAAGGGGAGAGCTTTTTGCTCTCCCCTTTATTTTTTCGAATTCAATTTGATGCTTGGAGCGGCTTGCTGAAATTTCCAGCCCGCCCTATGTCAGCAAGTGTGAACAAATCACGGGAACCGATCTTCAACATACCGGCCGTGGTGGTCGTGGTGCTGGCGGTGCTCGCGATTGTGCACGCGGGGCGCGTCTATTTGCTGTCCGACGAGGCCGGCGACCTGTTCATCTGGAAGTTTGGGTTCGTGCCGGCGCGTTATCAATGGGACGAGCTGCTCTTCGGCGGCTGGGAATACGGCTGGGCAATCTGGACCTTCGTCACTTACGCGTTCATCCACGCCGATATCACGCATTTGGGATTCAACGCCATCTGGCTGCTCGCGTTTGGCAGCGCGGTGGCGCGTCGGTTCGGCACAGCGCGCTTCGTGGCGTTTTATGCGCTGACATCTGCAGCGGGCGCCGTGGCGCATCTGATCTCGCATATCGGCGACCTGCAACCGATGATCGGCGCCTCGGCCGCGATATCGGGAACCATGGGGGCGGCGGCGCGGTTTGCATTTCAACGGGGCGGTCCGCTCGATCCGTGGCGCCCGGATCGCGAACATGCCTACCGCGATCCGGCGCCGCCGTTGCATGTTGCACTGCGTGATCCGAGGGTGCTCGCTTTCCTCGGAGCGTGGTTCGCGCTCAATCTGCTGTTCGGCATCGGATCGTTATCGATCGTGGGTGAGAAACAAAGCATTGCGTGGCAGGCGCATGTCGGGGGATTTCTCGCGGGACTGCTGTTGTTTTCCGCATTCGATCCGGTCCCGCCGCGTCGTCATCGGGATGATTCCGCGGAACGCATGCTGCACTGAACAAATCGGGCGTTGCTGAAAAAATTCCGCAAATGATCCGATGTTTCGGGGAAGCAGTCCTGACCCACTCTTAACGAATTTTCCGCTACGCTTGATCAAACCAGAGAGGAGCAACCTGGCAGCGTCCAGAGAATTGCTTCATCAGGGAGATCAATCATGAACGTAAAAGAAATCCTGTCGGTCAAAGGTCGAGACGTCGTCACCCTCGAGCCGAACGCCAGCCTCGCGACAGCGGCCAAAGTTCTGGCCGAACACCGCATCGGAGCGGTGGTCGTCACCGGAGCGGCGGAGCGCATCGTCGGCATATTGTCGGAGCGAGATATCGTGCAGGTGCTCGCCACGCGCGGAATTCCGGCGCTCGATATGCAAGTGTCGGAAGTCATGACGCGCAAGGTCGCGACGTGCAGTCCGCACGATACGATCAGCAGCATCATGGAACGGATGACGGCGGGCAAATTCCGACACGTGCCCGTGGTCGAGCAAGGCCGGCTTACCGGCATCGTTTCGATCGGCGATGTGGTCAAGCATCGCCTGATGGAAATGGAAAGCGAACACGCGGCGATGCGCGACTATATCCAGACGGCGTGAACGCTATTTCTTGATGATCGGCGTGACGGAAGCGGGATAAGCGGACAGCGCGGTGATCGCTTCCGAGATCGGTTCGAGCGCGCGTTCGGCAGCGGTGGCCCCGATATCGATCGCCTGCCTGGCGCGATGGAAATCGAACCAGCCAAGTTCACCAATGCGCGGGCTGACCAGCACGTCGGGCGGATCGCCGGCCAGGCGCGCGCGCGTGATGCGGTCCTGCATGATGTTGAAGGCTTCGACCATCACGGTCGGGATGCCGGGACGTCCGGCGTCGATGAATTGACGTTTGACCGCGCGTTCGGCACCGAACATGGCGCGCAGGCCGTTGCGATGGTTCATTTGAGCGCGGAGCTGCTCGTCGTTTTCGTCGGTTCCGTGGCTCGAGATGGTGGTGCCGCGGCCGAACATGTCGGAATTGAGGTTGACGGCGATGACGAGGCGTGCGCCGAGCGCGCGCGCGGCCGACACCGGCACCGGGTTGACCAGCGCGCCGTCCAGTAGCCAGCGGCCGCCGAGACGCACCGGCGGGAAAATCCCGGGCAGCGCGTAGGAGGCGCGCAACGCCTCCACCAGACGACCGCGCGTCAACCAGATTTCGTGGCCTGTTCCCACTTCGGTGGTGATCGCGGCAAAGCGAAGCGAGAGCTTGTCGATTTGCACATCGCCGATCGCTGATTCGAGCCGCGCAGCCAGGCGATTGCCGCTGATCAGGCCGGCGCCGGACAGGCTGACGTCGAGATAGCCCAGGATGCCGCGCTTGGTGAGTTGGAGCGACCATTCCTCGAGCGTATCGAGATGTCCGGCGGCGTAGCAGCCGCCGACGACCGCGCCGATCGAAGTGCCGACGATGACGTCGGGCACGATGCCGTGGGACAACAATACGCGCATGACGCCGATATGAGCAAAGCCGCGAGCGGCGCCGCCGCCCAGCGCAAGCCCTATGGTCGGCCGTTCCACGATTGGGTCTTTTGGTTCAGGAGTGGCTTCGGCGCCGCGATCCCCGTTACGCGAGCGTCGCAGAAGCGACAGGAACAACTTACCCTCCCCCTATTTTCCCTTAATCATCGGGCCCCGTACGCAGGGTGACAAGCATTACATTCGGGTATGGTGAAAACACCAGCGAGCAGGACTCTATTCTCGGACTGTGTCGGAACGGCGGCTCGCGTGCTTCAACTTCTGTAACGAAGTTTAACGCCATCCGCTTGTCTTTGATTTCATTGCAGCCCGCTCGTTTTTCTGCTGCTAGCCGCCTTTCGGTCGCTGCATTGCAAAAACTTCTTGCACGACCGCATATTGATCATATCCGCAGCGCGCAATCGGGCGCATGGCGGCGGTATCGAGCTTGCCGTCCTTGATGAAACGGTCGTCGATGTGAACGCCGATGGCCTGGCCGAACACGACGTAGCGGTCGAGCGCCCGGCCGGCGACATCGTCGAGCTTGACGGTTTTCAGCCATTGGCATTCGAGCGCGCAGGGTGAAGCGGCGACGCGCGGCGGTTTCACGAGACGCGAGGGAGCGGGCTCGAGACCCGCAGCTTTCATCTCGCTGATGCCGCGCGGAAGCGGCGCCGAAGTCTCATTCATGGCGGCGCGCAAGTCGTAGGTCGCAAGGCTGCAGACGAATTCCTTGGTCTCCTCCACGAAGGCGACGGAATCCTTCGGTCCCTCGCTGGAGAACATCACGATCGGTGGACGGTCGGTGATGCCATTGAAAAACGAATAGGGCGCAAGATTGATCTCGCCCTTGGCGCTCATCGACGTGATCCAGCCGATCGGGCGGGGCGCGACAATGGCCTTGAACGGATTGTGGGGCAGGCCGTGATCATTGAGGCGTGTGTCGTAGAACATGTGAGGATTTCCGTTGGATTCTCATCATGAAACGCCGGGGAGGGGAGGTAAACGGGGCGCGTGCCACGATTCGGAGTGCGATCAGGACCAGGCGTAACCAAAAGGCTGGTTTTGGCTTGAAATTGCCGCGATTGGGGGCAAAAACAGCCCGCATGAGGGCTGACCCGCGACGCCTTGTCTGGCTGCCGCTGTCATTCGCGCCACTGCTTGCGCTCATTGCGGCAAGCGGGGCGCAGGCGCAATCGCCAATGCTGTCGCTGCAACCGCAGGCTCAATCGGCGCAGCCAATGCCGCCGGCGCCGGCACGGTCGGCGCCTCCGACATTCACGCTCTCTCCGAACGGAGGAAGCGCGACGCCCAGCGCGACTGGGCCGTTGCAGCTGGCGCCCAATACAGCGCTGCCAAAAACGCAAGCGCCGCCCAACTTGCGTCCCGGAGAGCTTGCTTTGTTTGCGAGCGCACGCTTCGGCAACGACATGCCGATCACCGGCGGGCTGCACTGGCGTGTCTATGCAGACAAGCCTGAGTCGAACGGCATGCACCGCCTGCTGAAGGAAGAACGAACCGCAGCGCCTTCGTTTGCGTTGCCGCCGGGCGGTTACATCGTGCATGTCAGCTTCGGACTCGCGAGCATGGTCAAAACGGTGCGACTGCGCGACGAACCGGTGCGCGAAGTGTTCGATATTCCGGCCGGGGGCTTGCGCCTGGAGGGCCGCGTCGGCGACGTAAAAATTCTGCCCGGACAGATTTCGTTCGAAATCTACAAGGGCAGTCAGTTCGAGCCGGGAGACAAGCGACCGATCGCCGCGAACGTGATGACGGGCGATGTCGTGCTGGTGCCTGAGGGCACTTACTTCATCGTGTCGAAATACGGCGAAGGCAATTCGGTGGTGCGATCCGACATCCGCGTGCGGGCGGGCAAGCTCACGGATGTGACGGTGACGCATCGCGCGGCGGCGATCATGCTCAAGCTGGTCAGCCGAAGGGGCGGCGAGGCGCTCGCCAATACCGAATGGGCGGTGGTCTCTCCGGCCGGCGACGTGATTGCGGAAACCAAGGGCGCGTTTCCGCGCGTCATCCTTGCGGAAGGCGAGTACAAGGTGGTCGCGAAGAACGAGAACAAGATCTATCCGCAGGACATCAAGGTCATCACCGGCGTCGACGGCGAAATCGAAGTGCTGGCGAAATAGGCCGTCCCCGCAGGAACTCGAAAAAATCCTATGCCGCGGCCTTGCTGAGCCGCTTTACGTCGGGCGCCACGGCCTCGTCGGCCAGCATTTTCAGCGCGGCATCGAGCGGCAGGACGGTTTGATCCTCCTTACCG
The DNA here is from genome assembly GCA_035501735.1 of Xanthobacteraceae bacterium. Taxonomy (GTDB): domain Bacteria; phylum Pseudomonadota; class Alphaproteobacteria; order Rhizobiales; family Xanthobacteraceae; genus PNAI01. The sequence goes on from DATJVR010000039.1 coordinate 33,638, forward strand.
AGCCGGCGCATCGAAACCGTTCGATCCGCGGCCTCCTTCTTGCCAATCACGAGCAGTACCGGAACCTTGGCGAGCGAGTGCTCGCGCACCTTGTAATTGATTTTTTCATTGCGCAGGTCGAGTTCGACGCGCAGGCCCAAGGCTTGCGCCGCGCGGAAGGCGTTACGCGCGTAGTCGTCGGCGTCAGAGGTGATCGTCGCGATGACGATTTGCAGCGGGCTCAGCCAGAGCGGGAAGTGGCCGGCGTAATGCTCGATCAAAATGCCGGTGAAGCGCTCCATCGATCCGAACATGGCTCGGTGCAGCATGACCGGCGTGACCTTGCTGGAATGTTCGTCGATGTAGAACGCGCCGAGCCGTCCAGGCAGGTTGAGGTCGACCTGCACCGTGCCGCATTGCCATTCGCGGCCGATCGCGTCGCGCAGCACGTATTCGAGCTTGGGACCGTAGAACGCGCCTTCGCCCTTGTTGAGCGTCCAGGGCCGGCCGGATGCCTTCAGCGCCGCCATGAGCGCGGCTTCGGCCTTGTCCCAGACCGCGTCCTCGCCGATGCGCTTCTCCGGGCGGTCGGAAAATTTGATGCGCACATCGGAGAAACCGAAATCCTCGTAGATCGACAGAATCTGATTGTTGACGCTCAACACCTCCTCGGCGATCTGGCTCTCGGTGATGAAGATGTGGGCGTCGTCCTGGGTGAAGGCGCGCACGCGCATCAGGCCGTGCAACGCGCCGGAGGGCTCGAAGCGGTGCACCTTGCCGAATTCGGCGATCTTCACCGGCAGCTCGCGATAGGAGCGCAGGCCGTTCTTGAAAATCTGCACGTGGCCGGGACAGTTCATCGGCTTGATGGCGTAGACGCGTTCGTCCTCCGGGCGCTTGGCGGTGAGGAAAATCATGTCGTGATAGGTCTGCATGTGGCCGGTGGTGACCCAGAGCTCCTTGTCCATGAGCTGCGGTGAATTCACCTCGACAAAGCCGCTCGCCTGCTGGCGGCGGCGGATATAGCCCTCGAGCAGCTGGAACAGCGTCCAGCCCTTCGGGTGCCAGAACACCGAGCCCGGTGCCTCTTCCTGGAAATGGAAGAGGTCCATCTCGCGGCCGAGCCGGCGATGATCGCGGCGCTCGGCCTCCTCGATTTGCTTGAGGTAGGCGTCGAGCTCCTCCTGCTTGGCGAAGGCGGTGCCATAGATGCGCGTGAGCATCGGGTTGCGCGCGTCGCCACGCCAATAGGCGCCGGCAACCTTCATCAGCTTGAACGCGGAGCCGATCTTGCCGGTTGAAGTCATATGCGGACCGCGGCAAAGGTCGAACCAGTCGCCCTGCTTGTAGATTTTTATCTGTTGGTCTTCCGGGATCGCATCCACCAGCTCGACCTTGAACAGCTCGCCCTTGTCGCGGAACACCTGCTTGGCTTGGTCGCGGCTCCAGATTTCCTTGGTGAAGGGTTTGTCGCGCGCGATGATCTCGCGCATCTTCTTCTCGATCGCGGGAAAATCCTCGGGCGTGAACGCTTCGTTGCGGGCGAAATCGTAGTAGAAACCGTTTTCGATCACCGGGCCGATGGTGACCTGCGTGCCGGGCCACAGCGTCTGCACCGCTTCGGCCAGCACATGCGCGGCGTCGTGGCGGATCAACTCCAGCGCGCGCGGATCGTCGCGGGTCAGAAACTCGATCTTGGCGTCGCGCTCGATCGGATCGGTGAGATCGGCCAACGCGCCGTCAAGCGCCATGGCGACCGTGCGCTTGGCGAGCGACGGCGAAATGCCTTTGGCGATGTCGAGACCGGTGGTTTTGGGGGCGTAATCCCGACGCGCGCCGTCGGGAAAGGTCAGGGCGACCATCGTGTTCTCCTTGCTCACTCGCTGCCTACGAACGCAGGTAAGCGTGGCCTTGACATAATGCAGGGCGGCGGTTTCGGCAACCTTTCGCACTGCGAGCGTTCGCGCCGGGTGCAACACTTGTTTTCAAATTGTTAGCTGTGGGGGATTTCGGATGGCAACCCGACGCTTGATTTTAGCCCGTACGGCCGGCTTGTTCGCAGCCGGCTGTTCACCATGGTCATCCGGGAATGGAAACTGAAGTTCGATACCTGATCGCCGTTCATCAGGGGGTGGTGTTCGTCCCGCGCCACCGGCCGTAGCGCCAGGGCAGATACCAGCGCGCCTTGTCCGGCAATCTGTCGCACACGAAGTCGAGCCCTGACGTGCCGTAAGGATGGCAGCGGCAGAGCCGCGCCAGCGTCATCCACGAACCGGCCCAGAGTCCGTGCCGAGCCAGCGCAAGGTCGGCATATTCGGAGCAGGTCGGTAAATGGCGGCAGTGAAAGCCGACAAGCGGCGAGAGCGTATAACGATAGGCATGCACCAGCGCGCGGCCGACAAGCCGCGGCCATTGTCGCGCAGGGTAAGACCATCGCAATTGGGTCATCATCAGACTAAATTCCCAGGCGGTAGAAATATTTTCAATTTTCTTTCCTGTACAGATATTCATCTTGACTTTGCCGCCATGGCGGAACAAGACGGAATCGTTCGATTGAAATCGAACGTGGCCAATCAACACCAGACCTGATTCCACCGCACGATAAATAGTGCCGCGAGGGACGGTCGGTGTGCCTCTGCAACGCGCCGTCGTAATGGCACGAGCGGGCAGGCCCATAACGGGGGAGAGTGATGATTCGACTCGTTTTCGGCGGATGCGCGCTTGCATTTTGCACGCTCACCGCAACGGCGGCTGATAGAGACGATACCTCCAGGACCATGCCGATGCACTTCGAGCTTCGGCTCGAAGGGCCGGCCAAGGCGTGCGGCAACCAATGCCGCGTCTGGGTATCGGCGAGCGGCGCAATCACCGCGGACACCCCCCGCGACTTCGAGGCCTTTGCGCGCAACCGCAATATTCGCGGCGGGCTTATTGCGTTCGATTCTGACGGCGGCTCGGTCGTGGGCGCGATTGCGCTCGGACGCGCGATCCGTCGCCTCGCCATGACCACGACCGTGGGCAAGACGATTGATTTGGCGAGCAGCGGCGAAGACAGGCGATCGGCGCTGCTGCCGAACGCGAGTTGCGGATCGATGTGCACATTTGTGCTGCTGGGCGGAATCGAACGCCGGGTGCCGCTGCAGGCGCGGGTGTTCGTGCACCAGATCTGGCTCGGTAACAGGCGCGACGATCCGACCGCAGCAACTTATTCGGCGGAGGATCTGGCGCTGGTGCAGCGCGACGTCGGAAAGCTCGCGCAATATACGATGGAGATGATCGGTACGGTCGACCTGCTCGAGGCTTCGCTCAAGATTCCGCCTTGGGAACCGATGTATCAGCTCTCGCGCAACGAGCTGCGCAATATGCGGCTGGTCACGTCCGGCGACGGCGGCGCTGCACCGACCAAGACCGCGCTGAAGCACGTGACGACAATCGCCAATGGCGACCGCGCGGCCGTCAATGGGCACGGCTGGGCGATCAACGGGCAATCGGGCTCGGTCGCGCTCGCCCGCCGGCATCCGCTCACGATCCGCGGCAATGACATCGGAAGTTTCGATCTCAAGCTCAGCTGTGGAACGACAGCCGATCACTTCAATGTAACCTATGTCGAGAGCCGCATTGGTTCGAACCGTCACACGCCTGGTTCGCTGCGCGAGGTCTCAATCACGCTGGGCGGGACATCGTTACCGCTTAAAATTATTTCGTCGCGTTCAATTGAAAACCAGACTCAGCGCGATTCGCTTGCGAGCGCGCAGGTGCCCGCAGCCCTGATCAAGCGTTTCGCGGAGCCGATCCAGCACACGATGAGGGTGGAGACCAGCAGTGCCGATGAATCATCGACGGTGATTCAACTCGGCAACGCCGGATTCGCGCGCAACTTTCCGGATTTGACGGCGAGCTGCGACAGCCGGACCGTGCGGCACGATGTATCCGCCGAAATCCGGCCGGTTGCCGAGGGCGCGCGCGAGACCGCACGCTAATTCCTCTTCGGTCGTCGCTCTCGCTAGCCGGCCGGCGGCGCTGTGCCGCGCTTGTTTTCGATCTGGCCAATGGCGTCAACCACCGCGTCGAAGGTGAGCATGGTCGAGGCGTGGCGAGCCTTGTAGTCGCGCACAGGTTCGAGCACGGCGATGTCGGCCCATTTGCCGGAGGTCGGCGGCGCGCCGTTCTCCTTCAGCATCTTGCGAACGGTTTCCCTGAGGGCGCGGAGCTCGTCGGCTTTCGCGCCGATGATGTGACGCGCCATGATCGACGACGAGGCTTGGCCGAGCGCGCAGGCCTTCACCTCGTGGGCGAAATCAGTGACGGTGTCGCCGGACATCTTGAGGTCGACGGTGACCGTCGAGCCGCACAGCTTGGAGTGCGCGGTCGCGGTGGCGTCGGGATGGTCGAGCCGCCCCAGTCGCGGGATTCCTGCGGCGAGCTCGAGAATGCGGCGGTTGTAGACGTCGTTCAGCATGGAAACCGAGTTCTTCAGCCCGAATCGAATTGGAATCAGCGTTAATTGTGTTGCCGATTGAAATCACTATATATAGCGGGACAAACGGTCGCGAGTAGGACCTCGGGATCGTAGGGACGGCTTGCCCATCGGGGGCGAGCCATGCGAAATGGGAATGCAGCGTCCGATCGTCCCGTGCTAGATGTATGGGACGCGTCAACGACGCGGCCACCCGGTGACACACCCGATGCCCGGCCTTGAACCGCGGCGTCGGTCGAACGGAGAGACCGATGGACGCCATCATCAAGCCTTGGCCCAAGAATGCTGCGGCCAATTCCGCAGACGCACAACTTTCCGAACACGTTCGCGCTGCACCCACTCCGGTTGAGCCGCGGCCCACGCGGGAGCAGGCGGAGGAGGCGGTGCGCACGCTGATCGCCTATGCGGGCGACAATCCGGCGCGCGAGGGCGTGCTGGAGACGCCAAAGCGCGTGGTCGATGCCTACAGCGAGCTCTACAGCGGCTATCGCGAATGCCCGGCGGAAGTGCTCGATCGCACGTTCTCCGAGTTCGGCACCTATGACGATCTCGTGCTGGTGCGCGACATCGGTTTCAATTCGCATTGCGAGCATCACATGATGCCGTTCTTCGGCAAGGCGCATGTGGCCTACATGCCGACCGATAAGGTCGTGGGCTTATCGAAACTCGCACGACTGGTCGACGTCTACGCGCGGCGGCTGCAGACGCAGGAGCATTTGACCGCGCAGATCGCAACCGCGATCGAAGAGATTTTGAAGCCGCGCGGGGTCGCGGTGCTGCTCGAGGCCGAGCATATGTGCATGTCGCTGCGCGGGGTGGAAAAGCCGGGCGCTGCGACGATCACCACGCAGTTCCGCGGTGTCTTCCGCGAAGATGCGAACGAGCAGGTGCGCTTCATCACCATGGTGCGCGGCGGCCAGCGGTAACCTCACCTCTCCCCGCAGGCGGGGAGAGATCGGACCGCGAAACGGTCCAGGTCGAGGGCGTCTCCGCGATCTCCGGAATTCGAAATGCCCCCCTCACCTGACCCTTTCCCTGCAAGCGGGGAGAGGGAGAAGAGATGCGAGGCCGCCTGTGTCGAACAAATCCTCCACTCAAGAGATCGAAGAAGGCCTCGCGTTCGCGCCGAAATTCGACGCCGATGGTCTCGTAACCTGCGTTGCCACCGATGCGAAGTCGGGCGACGTGCTGATGGTTGCGCATATGAACGCGGAAGCGTTGCAGAAGACCATCGCAACCGGCGAAGCCTGGTATTTCTCACGCTCGCGGCGCGCGTTGTGGCGCAAGGGCGAGCGTTCGGGTCACAGCCAGCGCGTGGTGGAAATGCGGGTCGATTGCGATCAGGACGCGGTGTGGCTCAAGGTCGAGCAGCAGGGCGCGGGCGCGTGCCATACGGGACGGCGCTCATGCTTCTATCGGACGGTGCCGCTCGGCAAGGCAGGCGCGGCGACGCTCGAATTCCGCGATGCCGATAAGGTCTTCGATCCGGACAGGACCTACGGCAGAAAGTAGCCGCTAAGATTGGCCCGCCCGCGCCAGCACTTGGCGTGCGCGTTCCAGATGCGGGCGGTCGTACATCAGCCCGCCGATGCCGACCGTGCCGGCGCCGGGATCGGCGGCAAAGGCGGCGATCACGGCCTTGGCCTGCGCGATCGCTTCGGCCGTCGGAGTGAACACCTCGTTGATGATCGGGATTTGCGCGGGATGGATCGCCATCTTGCCGGTGAAGCCGTCGCGGCGGGCTTCCTCGCATTCGCGGCGCAGGCCCGCGTCGTTGCGGTAATCCACATAGACCGTGTCGATCGCTTGGACTTTCGCGGCTCCGGCGCCAGCGAGGCATAGGCTGCGCGCGAGGCGGTAGAGATCGAGGAAATTTCCATCCTTGTCGCGGTTGGCTTCGGCGCCGATCTCGGCGGAAATGTCCTCCGCGCCCCAGGTCAGGCCCGTGAGGCGCGGGCTTGAGTTGGCAAAAGTACCGGCGAGAAAAAGCGCCTGGGCGGTTTCGGTCGCGATCGTGACGATCTTGATGCTGCCTTCGGCGAGACCGTGCATGGCCTCGCGAGCGGCGAGCTTGGCGTCGCAATGGGTGACGGCGACGCCGCCTTCGGCCTTGGGCAGCATGATGGCGTCCGGTTTGCCCGCGACGATCACGTCGAGATCGGCATCGGTCAGGCCGGTCTGCAGACCGTTGACGCGCACCATGAGCTGCGGCCGGTTCTTCAGCGGCTGAACCTGCTTCAGGTACGCGAGCGTGATATCGCGCGCCTGCGCCTTGCGCTCGGGCGAAATCGCGTCCTCAAGATCGACAATGATGGCATCGGCCCCGCTGGTCACGCCCTTGTCGAGTTTTTTCGGACTGTCGCCGGGAATGAACAGCAACGAACGCATCAAGAAGTCCGCATGCGGATGAAGGCCTGGCGGCGGCATTCGGCGACAAGCTTGTTGTCCTGATTATAGGCGCGGTGGTGCAGCTCGACGATGCCGGCGCCGGGTCGCGATTTGGACTTGCGCTTGCCGATGATTTCGGTCGTGCAGTGCACGGTGTCGCCTTCGAACAGGGGATGGGGGAATTTGACTTCCGTCATGCCGAGATTGGCGATGGTCGTGCCGGTGGTGAGGTCGTTGACAGATATTCCGATCATCAGGCCGAGAGTGAACAGCGAGTTCATCAGCGGCTGGCCCCATTCGGTTTCCTGCTCGCAGAAATGGCGGTCGATGTGCAGCGGCTGCGGATTGAGCGTCATGTTGGAGAACAGCATGTTGTCCATCTGCGTCACCGTGCGGGTGTAGCGGTGCTCGGTGACCTCGCCGGGGATGAAATCCTCGAAATAGAGCCCGCCGCGCTTGTGCCGGACCGCCGCCTGCTGTTGGGTCATTTTTCGCCTCCACGACACGAGTTCCCGTTAAGCCCACGTTTACCATAAGCGTTAATGATCCCTAAGGCCTGAGGGCAGCCGGTGGGAGCCGGCAGGGGAGTTTGGCAATGCTGGTCGATCCCAGCAGTTCCGCCGCGGGCTCGACCGTGACCGGCGCCATTCGCCAGGCGTCGCAGGCCACCGGTGCGAGCTTCAATTATCTATTGGCGACGGCGCAGGTGGAGTCGGGGTTGAACCCGCACGCCGGCGCGCCGACGTCGTCGGCGCGGGGCTTGTTTCAGTTCATCGAGCAGACCTGGCTCGGCACCATCAAGCAATCGGGCGCCGGGCTCGGCTACGGCCGCTATGCCGACGCCATCAGCAAAACCTCGTCGGGCCACTACCAGGTCAACGATCCGACCATGCGCGCCGAGATTCTCAAGCTGCGCAACGATCCGACCGCGAACGCGGTGATGGCCGGCGCCTTCACCAAGGCCAACGCCGATTATCTCGCCGCGAAGCTCGGCCGCCAGCCGAGCGAGGGCGAGCTTTACATCGCGCACTTTCTCGGCGCCGGCGGCGCCTCGCGCCTGATCTCGCTGGCCGCCGCCAATCCGAACGCCAGAGCCGCCGATTATTTCCCGCACGCGGCCAACGCCAATCCGTCGATCTTTTTCGATCGCGCCAGCCGTGCCCCGCGCAGCCTCGCCCAGGTGCGCGACGTGCTGGTCGCGCGCTATGACGTGGCGCGCACGCGGCCGAACGATGCAGTGCGCGCGGCGCAAGCCACAGCTGCGCCAACTGCCGCCACGACGACAGGAGCCCCTGCGGCGGTGCGCGCGCCGTTGGAGCTTGCCGCGTTCATCGGCGCCGCGCTGGCACCCGCCGCCTCTGCAAGTGCGCCAGCGCCGGTGGCCGCGGCAACGGCGAGCCAGCCGGTGCCGGACACGGCCGGCATGACCACGGCGTTTGCCGCGGCGACGCCGCCGACGCCGACGGCGGCCCAGGCCAATCGAATCTTCCACGGGTTGTTCCAGGACACCGACCGTGCCGCGCCGGTCGCCGCCGTGGTCAGCCAGCTCTGGACGACGCCGAACGCGCTGCCCGATACGGCGGGCGACGCGGCGCGACCGTCACACCACGGCGACCTGCGCAACCTGTTCAGCGATCCCGGGGAGGGCACCTGAACGGCGCGCCCTCGCTTAACATTTCGGCAACCTTTGCAAACGTTTATGGTGAACGCTTTGTTAAGGCCGGGCCGGTTAAGTTCGGCGGCGTCATGACGTCGGCTTTCGTGAACCAGCGATGATCGTCCGCCATTTCCTCCAGTGGGTGCGCACCGCGCCGGCCGGCGAACGGGCCGAAGCGACCAGCGCGCTGGCGCGCGCGTTTCTTTATTCCGATCTCACGCCCGACGATCGCGGCGCCGCCGAGGGCGCCATGCTGATGTTGCTCGACGACCCGTCGCCGCTGGTGCGGCGCGCGCTCGCCGATGCGCTGGCGGCGAGCCCTAACGCGCCGCCCGCCATCATCTTCGCACTGGCCGCCGACCAGCCGAGCATCGCCGCGCCGGTGCTGGCGCTGTCGCCGCTGTTCGTCGATGCCGACCTGGTCGATGCGGCGGCGACCGGCGGACCGGAGATCCAGGCCGCCGTTGCCAGCCGCGCCGGCCTGCCGCGCTCGGTCGCAGCAGCGATCGCCGAAGTCGGCAGCGCGGAATCCTGCCTGCTGCTCCTGGAAAATCACGCCGCCGATCTCGCGCCTTTGTCGATGGACCGCATCGTCGAGCGCTTCGGTCATCTCGCCGCGATCCGCGAGGCGCTGCTGACGCGCGCTGACTTGCCGGCGGCGACGCGGCAGACGCTGGTCGCCAAGCTGTCGGAGACCTTGGCCGGTTTCGTCGCCGGCCGCGCATGGCTCGATTTCGCCCACGCGCAGCGCATCGCGCGCGAAGCCTGCGAGAAGGCGACCAT
>DATJVR010000040.1:0-19439 GCA_035501735.1 Xanthobacteraceae bacterium
GCCATGTGGTTAGCAAGCCGCATGCAAAGCTTTCCGCAACAACTGCTCGACGGCTACCGCACCTTCGCCTCGCAACGGCTGCCCACGGAACAGTCGCGCTATCGCGAGCTCGCCGAGCGCGGCCAGTCGCCCGAAGTGATGGTGATCGGCTGCTGCGATAGCCGCGTCTCGCCCGAGGTGATTTTCGACGCCGGCCCCGGCGAATTGTTCGTGGTGCGCAACGTCGCCAATCTGGTGCCGCCCTACGCGCCTGACGGCACCTATCACGGCGTGTCGGCGGCGCTGGAATTCGCGGTCGGCGTGCTCAAGGTCAAGCACATCGTGATCCTCGGACACGCCCATTGCGGCGGCGTGCGCGCGTTCGCCGAGCAGACCGCGCCGGTGTCGACCACGGACTTCATCGGCCGTTGGATGTCGCTGTTGGCGCCCGCGGCGGAGAAGGTCGGCGCACGCGGCGGCATGGAACTGGCCGACTATCTCGCGCGCATGGAAAAGGCCGCGATCGCGCTCAGCCTGGACAACCTGATGACATTTCCGCGCATCCGTATGCTGAGCGAGCGCGGCGAGCTTGCGCTGCACGGCGCGTATTTCGGGGTCGCGACCGGACAGCTCTCAGTGCGCGATTCCGAAAGCGGTCTGTTCAATCCGATCGCGGTATGAGGCCGCAAGTCTTTAGCTGCGCTTGATCGCGCCCTTGATCTTGGCAAGCGTCGCCGGATCGACGCTGGTCATGCCATGCGCCTCCTTGGCGTGCTGGGCGACCTTCTTGAGCAGTTCTTCTTCCGTCTCCGCTTTGGCGACGAACGAGCAATTGGCTCCGACGTCTTTGCAAGCAATGCTCAGCGTCATGATTTGGCTCCGTTTGACCGCAAAATAAATCATACCCCCCGAGGGCAGTATGGACTTCCCGTTCGGCAGGCGCGATACGCCTGGCGTCAGTAACGTGCACATTTTCGTGAGGCAACAACACGCCAAGGCGGTTCGTCGGCGTGCGATAATACTTGATCGCCGCAGGTGGCAGTCGATGATTGGGGCCGCCGGTTACGCCGCCTTCTTCTTGGCGCTGATCAGTTTGCGTTTGATCAGAACTTCGGCGATCTGCACGGCGTTGAGCGCGGCGCCCTTGCGCAGGTTGTCGGACACCACCCACAGCACGAGGCCGTTCTCGACGGTCGAGTCCTCGCGAATGCGGCTGATGTAGGTCGCGTCCTCGCCGGCGCATTCGAACGGCGTGACGTAGCCGCCCGCCTCGCGCTTGTCGATGACGAGGCAGCCGGGCGCGTTGCGCAGGATCTCGCGCGCCTCGTCGGCGGTAATCGGGTTCTCGAACTCGATGTTGACCGCTTCCGAATGGCCGATGAACACCGGCACGCGCACGCAGGTGGCGGTGAGCTTGATCTTGGGATCGAGAATCTTCTTGGTCTCGGCCACCATCTTCCATTCCTCCTTGGTGTAGCCGTCCTCCATGAAGACGTCGATGTGCGGGATGACGTTGAAGGCGATGCGCTTGGGAAATTTCTTCGGTTCAACTTCGTCGATCTGGAACACCGCCTTGGTCTGCGAGAACAATTCGTCCATGGCGTCCTTGCCGGCGCCCGACACCGACTGATAGGTCGCGACGACCACGCGCTTGATCTTGGCCTTGTCGTGCAAGGGCTTGAGCGCCACGACCAGCTCGGCAGTCGAGCAATTCGGATTGGCGATGATGTTCTTCTTGCGAAAGCCGGCAACGGCGTCGGCATTCACTTCCGGCACGATCAGCGGAACGTCGGAATCGTAACGCCAGCAGGAGGAATTATCGATCACCACCGCGCCGGCGGCGGCGATCTTCGGCGACCATTCCTTCGACACGGCGGAGCCCGCCGACATCAGGCAGATGTCGACGTCGGAGAAGTCGAAATGGTCGAGCGCCTTGACCTTCAGCGTCTTGTCGCCATAGGACACGTCGACGCCCTGGCTGCGGCGCGAGGCGATCGCTACCACCTCGTCGGCCGGGAACGACCGCTCGGCGAGAATATCGAGCATCTCGCGGCCCACATTGCCGGTGGCGCCTACGACTGCGACTTTGAAACCCATCTTGGCTCTCCGAAAGCCCCTGTTCGGGGGCTCAAACGGCCGCTGGAACGCCAGCATTTAAGGGAGAAAAGTTGATAATTCAACGCCCGCCCGCCCCCTTGGTTTATGACTTTTGCGTCCGTCATCCATCGCATCCGCAAATGGTTCGGTCCGGCCCTCAATTCCGAGGATTGGCGGGATCGCGCTTTCCTACCGATGCCACTTCATTAAGATCGCCTACCTCGAATCGCAGGATGGGCTGAAAACATCACATGTCGGCAGACGCGCTGGACGTGAAGTCGCGGGCCAAGGTCGCCTACGAACTCATGGAGCATCCCTGGCCACCGGGCGATAATTGGAGCACGCACACCAAACAGAGCATTGCCGAATTCGTTCGCGAGGTCGTGCCGGCGATGGACGGTTTGATCCTCAACGCCGGCTGCGGCGGCAACGACTACGGTCTGACCGACCGGGGCACTTGCGTGAACCTCGACATATCGCTGCGGCAGTGCCGAACGCTGGCATTGCCCGTGCTCGGCGACGTCGAGCAGATTCCGTTTCCCGACAATCTGTTTGACGTCACAGTCTGTGTGGGCGCCGTCATCAATTATGTGCAGCCGCAGAAAGCCATCCCCGAACTCGCGCGCGTGACAAAACCGGGCGGGCTCATCTTGGTCGACTTCGAAAGCTCGTATTCGGGTGAAATCATGTTCTCGCGATATTGGCGCAAGCCGCTCACCGTGATCGAGCGGATGTATATCGACCACATGGATAAGACCTATCTGTTTTCGCCCGATCACATCCGGGAAATCTTCGAGCAGGCGAAAAGTACCGTGATCGCCATACGCGGCTATCACATTGCCACCGCGATCTGGGAACGCATCTTCAAGAAGGCGCTGATCCCGCGCGTGGCCTATTCAATCGACCGTTACGCGAGCCGCGTGCCGGGCGTGCGCGCGCTCGCCTCGAGCGTGCTGTTCGCGTGTCAAAAGGCGCAGTCCTCGACGTAAGGCGCGGTGATCAGCTGCCGTAATTCTTCTTCAGATAATCGGCGATGGTCTTGGCATCGGCTTCGTTGATCGGCGCGCCGAAGGCCTTGATCATCTTGGTGACCTCGGCGTCCCACAGAGCGGCATTGGGGAACGGCGAGTTCATCTGGATATAGTCGAGGCTGTGGCAGGCGGCGCAATAGTTTTCGACCGTGTCGAGGCCCGGCGCTTTCTTCAGTTCGACCGGTTTTTCCTGCGCCAGAGCGGAGGTCGCAAACAGCGCAAAGGCAGCAACGGCAAGAGCGCGCATGATGTCCTCCCTCAGACCACGTTGAGCGTAATTTTGTGGATGACGTTGTGGTGATAGCCGGCCGGATTGGCAATCAAGGCTTCGGTCTGGGTCTGGCCGATCGCATTGCTGGCGCGCGCCATGATGGTCTGCCTGCCCCTGCCCTTGAGGTGCATGCTGAAGGTGCGAAAGGCGAAACGCCCCAGGTCTTCGCCGAGGGTCGCGGGCAGCCAGGTCTTACCGCCATCGCTCGACATTTCGACCGTGCGAATGCCGTAGCCGCCGTCCCAGGCGATGCCGCCGACCATCGAGCCGGCCTTCACGGTGGCGCCGTCAGCGTGGCTGGTGAGCAGCGAGTTCACCATGATCTCGGTGATCGGGGTGTTGACCGCGGTTTCCTGCGAGATGAAGTGGGACACCACGGGAAATTTGCCGAGCGGGATACGATAGGCGGCGCTCATCCAGAAATTCGACTCCGGCTTGGTCACGGCGTTGATCGCATTGAGGTGCTTCATCCAATAGGTGCCGGTCCAGCCCGGCACGATGAGGCGCGCGGGAAAGCCGTTGAAATGCGGCAGCGGCTGGCCGTTCATCTCGTAGGCGATCAGCGTCGTTTCCTCCATCGCCTTCCAGACGGGAAGGCTCTTGACGAAGTCGGGCGTCTTTTCGACGGCGGGGCCATCGGTGCCGGCGAACACGATCTCGATCGCTTCCTTCTTCAGCCCGACCTTGTCGAGCACGTCTTTAAGACGCGCGCCCTTCCAGCGGGCGCAACCCATGGCGCCATAGCCCCACTCGACGCCGGGCACGTGCGGCTGAAACAGGCCGCGGCGGTTGCCCGAGCATTGATTGACGGCGACGATTTCGGTCGCCGGCATCGCCTTGAGGGCATCGAGATTCAATTCGGCCTGATTGTTGGCACCATCGCCGCCAACGGAAATCTTCCAGGTTTTGACATCGACCTCGGGAATGAACGACAGGTGATAGCGCACGAAGAACTGGTCGTTCGGGGTGATCGCCGTGCGGAAAGTTTCGATCGGCGATTCGTAGTTCGGCGGCCGGTAACTCAGCTTGATGAGCGGCTTCTTCCCCGGCAGCGCCTCAAGCTTGGCGTTGGCGCGCACGCCGTCCGGCAAGGCGGCGGGCAGGTTCAGAGCTTGCGCTGCGGCCTGCGAAAACCCGTGCAGGCTTACTCCGGAGCCCGCGAGCGCGGCACCCGCACCCGCCGTGGCCAGCAAATTGCGACGTGTGATCATGGCATTCGCCTCCCATAATTCATTGCTTGTTTAGAAGATTATTGTTGTATTGTTGCGCTTCCGAGAAAAAGCTACTGCTTGCATGCAACCGCTGCAATGGACTTAAGTCGGATAACGGCTTCAATTTATCGCTACAGCGGGCGTTACCCACTGTTTCGCAGCGGCCAAGTCGCCTAAATGGACTGGTAGATATCGCGAGGATACCGATGCGCTGGAAGGTTTTGCTGAGTTTAACGGCTGGCGTCGCTGTGGCGATCGCGGCTGCATCGTCGGCCGAAGCGGCAAAGAAAACCGCGGTTCAGCAGTCCGGCGTGCCGGGTCAGCGGACGGTCTATACCTACACCGATGAGAATGGCCGCAGGCACACCAAAATCATCGTGCAGCGGCGTTCGTTCCTCGATGCCGGCACGACGGTGACGACCGGGCAGCGCAAATACAGCGATTACGTCAGGCCGCCCTATTCTTCAGCGTTCGACGTGCTCGGGCCCGGCCGCGGCGCCTATGAGCGCAACCCGCTTGGCCCGACCTGGGAATTCGGCGGCGGCGGCGGATATCTGCCGTGGAGCGGGTCCTGGCCTAACTGGTAACTGACGGCGTTTCCGGAGCGGTCGCTAGGCCGCAAGTTTCTCCATCTCGCCCAAAACCGCGGCACCCATTTCGACGGTGCCGACGAGCTTGCAGCCCTCCGACTTGATGTCGGCGGTGCGCAGACCCTTGGCGAGCGTGGCCGCGATGGCGGCGTCGATCAGGTCCGCAGCTTTGCCCATATTGAACGAATAGCGCAGCGCCATGCCGAACGAGGCCATCATCGCGATCGGATTGGCGATCCCCTTGCCGGCGATATCGGGCGCGGAGCCATGCACCGGCTCGTACAGCGCCCTGCGTTTCTTGGTTTTCGGATCGACCTCGCCGAGCGAGGCCGACGGCAGCATGCCGAGCGAGCCGGTCAACATGGCGGCCACGTCGGACAGCACATCGCCGAACAGATTGTCGGTGACGATCACGTCGAACTGTTTCGGATTGCGCACGAGCTGCATGGCGCCGGCATCGGCGAGTTGATGCTCGAGCTGCACGTCCTTGAATTCGCGGTCGTGCGTTTGCGTGATCACCTCATTCCACAGCACGCCGGTCTTCATCACGTTGCGTTTTTCCATCGACGTGACCTTGTTGCGCCGCTTGCGCGCAAGCTCGAAGGCGACGCGGCCGATGCGTTCGATCTCGTAGGTGTCGTAGACCTGCGTGTCGATGGCGCGCTTCTGGCCGTTGCCGAGGTCGGTGATGGTTTTCGGTTCGCCGAAATAGACGCCGCCGGTGAGCTCGCGCAGGATGATGATGTCGAGCCCGTCGACGATCTCGCGCTTGAGCGACGAAGAGTCGGCGAGCGCGGGATAGCAGATCGCCGGGCGGATGTTGGCGAACAACCCAAGATCCTTGCGCAGACGCAGCAGGCCGGCCTCGGGGCGTACGTCGTAGGGCACCTTGTCCCATTTCGGTCCGCCAACCGCGCCGAAGATTACGGCATCCGCCGCCATCGCCTTGGCCATGGTGGCATCGGTGACCGCAACCTTGTGAGCGTCATAACAGCAACCGCCGACGAGCGCCTCCTCGGTCTCGAACGCGCCCATCTTGTGCGCGTTCATCCACGCGATCAGCTTCTTGACCTCGGCCATCACTTCGGGGCCGATGCCGTCGCCGGGGAGCAGCAGGAGTTTTATCGACGCCATGAAATTTCGCCTCGCTCGTATGAACCGCGCGAATTGCTAGTCCGCGGGCGAAGGATTGGCAAGGCACCGAGTGTTGGAAGACAATGCGTGCGCTTCGCCTATGGCCCGGCGGCGCGGGCAGGAGGCCGAAATCGTGTCTGGACGTCCCCACGTGGTGATCGTCGGCGCCGGCTTCGGCGGGATCGAGGCCGTCAAGGCGCTGCGCCGGACAGCAGTGGATGTGACGCTGATCGACCGGGTCAACCATCACTGCTTTCAACCGCTGCTCTATCAGGTGGCCACCGCCGCGCTCTCGCCCGCGGAAATCGCCTGGCCGATCCGGCATATTCTGCGCGGGCAGCAGAACGCGACCGTGCTGATGGCGGAGGTCATCGGCGTGGACACCGACAAGAAGCTCGTCCGGCTGAAGGATGCGGAGGCGGTCGCGTACGACTATCTCGTCATCGCCACCGGCGCGACGCATTCGTATTTCGGCCATGACGACTGGGAGAAATTCGCGCCCGGCCTTAAGCGCATCGAAGACGCAACCCGCATCCGCCGCCGCATTCTGCTGGCATTCGAACAGGCCGAACTCACGCATGACGAGGCGGAGCGCCGCCGGCTCCTGACCTTCGTCATCGTCGGCGCCGGCGCGACCGGCGTCGAGATGGCCGGCGCCATCGCGGAGATCGCACGGCAAACGCTGGCGAAGGATTTCCGGCGGATCGATCCGCGTAAATCCCAAATCATCCTGCTGGAGGCCGGACCGCGCGTCCTGCCGACGTTGCCGGAAAAACTCTCCAACTATGCGGCCGGTGCGCTCAAGCGCCTGGGCGTCGATATCCAGACATCGACGCGCGTCATCAATTGCGACAAACGCGGCGTCGAGCTCGAAAGCGGCCGCATCGACGCCGCCACCCTGATCTGGGCGGCGGGCGTGGTGGCCTCGCATGCCGCAGACTGGCTCAAAGCCGAGCATGACCGCGCCGGGCGCGCGATCGTCACCGCCGATCTCACGGTGCCCGGCAGGCCGGATATCTTCGTGATCGGCGATACGGCAGCCGCGAACGACGCGAGTGGAAAGCCGCTCGCCGGCATTGCGCCGGTCGCAAAGCAAATGGGGCGCTATGTCGGGAAATGCATCACCGCGCGGATCGCGGGGTCGACGCTCCCGCCGTTCCGCTATTTCGACGTCGGCGCGTTCGCGACCATCGGGCGGCGCAAGGCGATCGCGCGCATCGGCCGCATCCATATGACCGGCTTCCTCGCCTGGCTGATGTGGAGCGTCGCGCATATCTATTTTCTGATCGGCCTACGACACCGCTTCATCGTGGCCTTTACCTGGCTGTGGGACTACATCACCTTCCAGCGCGGCGCGCGGCTCATCACCGAAGTCCCGGAGCGCGACTGACCGCATGCTCGCCATCATTCTTGCCTTCGTGTCGGCGGCGTTTCTCGGGACCGCACTCGTGCTGACGCAATTCGGCCTGCGCTATGTGGCGCCACTGCCGGGCGCGGCGATCAGCATTCCGTCGTTCACGCTCGCGTTCCTGCTGCTTTCGCCGTTGCTGCTGCGCAATCAAACCATCATATGGAGCGCGGTGCCGATCTTTGCCGCGGTCGGCGTGGTGTTCCCTTCGGTGCTCACTTTGCTCACGTTCGAGGGCAATCGCCTGCTCGGGCCGGTGATCACCGGCGCGCTCGGCAACCTTTCGCCGCTGTTCGCGGTGACGCTTGCGGTGATTTTGCTCGGCGAGCCGTTGCGGCCGCTGCAGGTCGTAGGACTGTTGGTGATCGTGACCGGGGTTCTGATCATCACCGTGAGGCGACCGCAGGACGTGGCGAACTGGCGCTCCTGGTGGCTGCTGCTGCCGCTTGGCGCCGCCGCGCTGCGCGGGCTCATTCAGCCGGTGATCAAGATCGGGCTCGAAATCTGGCCGAGCCCGATTGCGGCCGGTCTCACCGGCTATATCGTTTCCGCACTGGTGGTTCTCATCTCTGCACGGATCAGGACGGGCCGGTTCGTCACGAAGGCGCCGTTCGCCGGGCGGCTTTGGTTCGTGGCCGTGGGGTTCAGCAACGGCATCGGCGTGCTGCTGATGTATGCCGCGCTCGGAAACGGACGGGTGTCGCTAGTAGCGCCGCTGGTCGCGACCTATCCGCTGATGACAGTCGGACTGGGCACGCTGGTGCTGGGCCGGGCGGATGGTGCGGCGCGGCTCGCCGGCGGCACAGCGCTCACGGTCGCGGGCGTCGTGCTGCTGCTGGTGGGGTAATGCCAGGCAAAATCTCGCCAATTAGGCGGCAGACCGTGGGGTTTCGAGGGTCACGGTTTCTTTGTTGAATTGGACCCCGACGAGCACCATATTGTCTGATGCTGCGAAAAGCGGGGGTTACGAATGTCCGCATTGCGAATTCTAGGGAAAACCTGCCTCCTCCTCCCAATCCTTTTCGCCCCAGCGGCGGCGGGCGCAGGCGACAGTTCGCGGCCGGACAAGATTTCATTCTATTTCGCGGCGCATGAGGACGATTGGCAGCTCTTCATGAATCCGTCTGCTTTCGAAGATGTGATCAATGGGGCAGCCAAGACGGTTTTCGTTCATGTCACCGCAGGTGACGGCGGCCTCGGCATGGGCCGGGGCGACCGCAAATTTCCTTATTATTTGGCGCGCGAAAACGGCGCGGAATCCGCTGTCCGTTTCATGGCCGATGCCGACAGTAGTCCCTCCAAGAAAGCAGTCGCGCACATATCACTCAATGGTCACACAATCTATCGCGTGAGCTATCGCAATGCGGTGAGCTATTTCTTGCGGGTGCCGGACGGAAATTTATCGGGCGTGGGCTATTCCAAAACCGGCTTCCAGTCGCTCAAGCGGCTTTCTGATGGAGCAATCGACAAGCTTTCGTCCATCGACGGCTCCACCACCTATCACGGCTGGAGCGATCTCGTCGCGACCTTGCGAGCCATTTTGCAATACGAACGAGGGGCCATATCGCTGCTCCAGATCAACGTCGCCGACCTCGACCCGAAGATCAATCCGGACGACCATCCCGACCATCTGATGACGGCAAAGGCCGCACTCGACGCGGCGAAGGATCTCCCCTGCGTCCGGCGGGCTTATTATGTGGACTATGCGAGTTCCAAGCTTCCGGAAAACCTCGACGCACAACAGCGGGATAGGGAAAGTTCCGTATTCGCAGTCACGCTTGCCGGCGTTCTGGCGCTCGACCACGGAACCGCATGGCATCGCTACGACGGGTCCTATGTGGGCCGAAACTATTTCAGAGTGGAGGAACCGAGCGGCCAATGTAAGGCTGCCGGGACCACAATTGCCGCAGCCAAGCGCTGAATTACCCTTTTTTCATTTGTTGATTTAGCTCAATACGCGCCCGGCGCCCTTTGCATAAAAATTAGCACGGTTTCGACGGAGGGATTCAATCCGGCGAAATAGTCGCGCACAGGGCTTGCTATGCGTTACACGGAAGTTCCGCTGCTGCTGAAAACCAACCGCATCGTCTCGGTTGACGCGTTGCGCGGCTTCAACATTTTCTGGATTCTCGGGGGCGATGGCGCGACCGCGGCTCTTAGGGAAATGTCCCACGGCAAGGGACCGGTCCTAAGCGCGATCGGGGACTTCCTCGGGATTCAGATGACCCACGTTGAGTGGGAGGGATTCCGGTTCTACGATTTCATATTTCCGCTGTTCATTTTCATCACCGGTGTGGCGATCGTGCTTTCGCTGACACGTCTCGTCGAGCGTGAAGGCAAGGTCAAGGCGCATATTCGCGTGTTGCGCCGAGCCCTGCTGCTGTTCGGCCTAGGACTGATCTACTATGGCGGCATCAGCCAGCACTGGACCGACATCCGCTATCTCGGCGTGCTGCAACGTATTGCATTGTGCTATATGTTCGCGTCCTTTCTGTTTTTGAACGTCAATCTACGCGGCCTGGTCGTCGCGTGCCTTACATTATTGCTCGGCTACTGGGCTCTCATGACTTTCGTGCCGGTTCCGGGCATTGGGGCCAGTACGTTCGAGCCGGGTGCCAATCTCGCCAATTGGATTGACGCCCACTATCTCCCCGGCCGGCTGTGGAACGACACCCGCGACCCGGAAGGTCTGCTGAGCACGCTGCCGGCGATCGCGACCTGTCTGCTTGGCGTGTTCGCGGGCCTGCTGTTGCAGGATGTCCGAATCACCCCCCAGCAGAAATCTTTATGGCTGATGGTCGCCGGCATTGTCTTGGTCGCATGCGGGCATATTTGGGCTCTGCAGTTTCCGATCATCAAAGATCTCTGGACGTCCTCGTTCGTCCTACTTGCCGGCGGATATAGCGCGATCCTGCTTGGTGTCATGTATCAAATCGTCGACATCTGGGGCTTCAAAGGCTGGTCAACGATTTTCGTTTGGATCGGGGCGAACGCCATCACGCTGTACTTTCTGAACAATGTGATGGGCTTTTATTTGTTCGCGTCGCGGTTTGTTGGTGGGGACTTCGGACGCCTGTTGGACCGGGCAGTCACGCCAGGCACGGGCAACTTCGCGGCCAACATCCTGGCGCTAACGTTTGCAGTGAGCCTTGCAGCCTTCTTCTACCGTCGCAAAATCTTCCTGCGCGTGTAATCGTCTTGGCTACAGCCCGCTGAACCAGTTGTAGCCCTGGTCCTCCCAATAGCCGCCGGCATCGTTGTTCTGGACGTACAACGCGGTGATGTATTTCGGATTCTTGAAGCCGAGCTTGGTGGGGATGCGGCATTTCATCGGGAAGCCGTACTTGCGCGGCAGAATCTCGTCGGCGAACTTGAACGAGAGCTGAGTCTGCGGGTGCAATGCGGTCGGCATGTCGATGGTGTTGGAATAGCCTTCGGCGCACTGGAACCAAATATATTTTGCGCGCGTGTCGGCGCCAAGCCGGCGCAGGAATTCGGACAGCCGCACGCCGGTCCATTTGCCGATCGCGCTCCAGCCTTCGACGCAGACGTGACGGGTGATTTGGGTCTCCTGCGGCAGCGCATAGAGGTCGGAAAGCGTCCAGGGCTGCTTGTTGTCGATCAGCCCGCCGACTTCGAGCTTGTAGTCCGCACCGTCGATATCCGGCGCTTCGTCCTCGCCGTAATAGGCATTGAAGGGAAACGGCCTGGTGATCGCGCTTTCGGGATAAGTGGGCGCAAGCCGATTGGGATTGAACAGCCAAGCCTGGACGCGGTCGTTAAAACGGGAGATTTTGCGAAGCAAAGCTTCGGCGCTCTCGCCATCGACCACATCGCAGCCGGCGAGGAGTGCGAGCGCGCCGAGCGAGGCCGAGCCGCGCAGGAACAACCGGCGCGAGGGATCAGGCAGAAGTTTCGCCGCGTCCTTGATCAAGAGCTTCGGATCCACCCCGGGAACCTGCATTCGGATGCGCGGCATTTTCGTTTCCTCAACGACCGATGATGATCGCGCGCAAGCTTTTCGGCACGATGACGGCAAGCACGACATGCACGATCAGAAAGCCGACGATCGCGGTCATGGCGAAAAAGTGCACGTAGCGCGCCGCATCGTAGCCGCCGAACAGCGCGGTGAACGCCTGCAATTGCACCGGCTTCCAGATCGACAGGCCCGACAGCACAGTCACGATGCCAGCCAGAATGACGCCGGCATAAAGCAGCCGTTGGACGGCGTTGTAGACCGAAAAATCGTCATGCGAGAGCCTGAACGCAAGGGCGTCCCTGATATTGACGACGATTTCCGCCGGCCTGATCGGCAACAGCTTCCGCCGAAAGCGGCCAGTGACGAAACCGAGCGTCAGATAAACGAGACCGTTGATCACCAGCACCCACATGGCGGCGAAATGCCACAGCAGCGCGCCGGCCAGCCAGCCGCCAAGCGTGACCGTTTCGGGAAACACAAAGGCGAACAGCGGCGAGGCGTCGTAGATTTGCCAGCCCGACATCACCATGACGATCATCGCGAGCGCATTGATCCAATGCGTGATGCGCAACCAGAGCGGATGGATAAGGCGCGCTGCGGGTGGCGGCATGGCGTCATGGCCTACGGCCGTTGCAGTGGTCATGGGCCTTCCGATATCAGATTTGCGGCCCCTGCGCGCATCAGAAGCGCGTGAGAGGTCGAAGTCGTGGGAATCGGGCATGGGCAACACGGGCGCAGGGAATTTCTTCGAGGATTTCCGCCTTGGGCAAATCCTGCGACATGCCACGCCGCGCACGCTCACGACAGGCGATGTGGCGCTCTACACGGGCCTGTTCGGATCGCGTTTTGCGGTGCAGTCGTCGGACGCGTTCGCGCGCAGCATCGGCTATCGCGATGCGCCGATCGACGACCTGCTCGTGTTTCATGTCGTATTTGGCAAGACGGTGCCGGACGTCTCGCTCAATGCGGTCGCCAACCTTGGTTATGCGGAGTGCCGATTTCTCGCGCCGGTCTATCCGGGCGACACGCTCACGGCCTTGTCGGAAGTGATCGGGTTGAAGGAGAATTCAAGCCGCAAGACCGGCATCGTCTACGTGCGCTCGCGCGGGATCAATCAGGACGGCAAGGACGTGCTGACTTATGCGCGCTGGGTGATGGTGCGAAAGCGCGATGAAACGGCCGCCGCGCCGCCGGAGCATGTACCGCAACTGCTCGACGCGATCGATGCCGGCGCGCTCGGCGGTGCCTGTCCGCAAATCGACGGCAAGGCCTATGATTTCGCGCTCGCCGGCAGCGCGCGGCGCCATGCCGACTACGGGATCGGCGAGAAGATCGACCACGTCGATGGCGTGACTGTCGAAGAGGCCGAGCATCAGATCGCGACGCGACTCTACCAAAATCCCGCGCGCATTCATTTCAACCAGTTCGCGGCGGCCAATGATCGGTTTGGCCGGCGGCTGATCTATGGCGGGCACGCGATCTCGCTCGCACGTGCACTTTCGTTCAATGGGCTGGCCAATGCG
Organism: Xanthobacteraceae bacterium; assembly: GCA_035501735.1. GTDB lineage: Bacteria > Pseudomonadota > Alphaproteobacteria > Rhizobiales > Xanthobacteraceae > PNAI01. The sequence goes on from DATJVR010000040.1 coordinate 13,224, forward strand.
TTTCATATGGCCGGCATCAACGGCGGACGGCACGTGGCGCCCTTGTTCGCAGGCGACACGGTATTCGCCTGGTCGGAAGTGTTGGCGAAAGTCGAACTGCACGGGCGCGTTGATGTAGGCGCGATACGGCTGCGCACCATTGCCGCAAAAAACAAGATGTGCGCAGAGTTTCCGGTGAAGCTCGGCGATGAATACGACCCGGCCGTGATCCTCGACCTCGACTACTGGGTGCTCATGCCGCGCTGACGCGCATGTGGTCGACAAGCTGCTGCGCGTAGGGCGGCAGATCGTCGAAGCTGCGCACGCAAATGGTCAACTCGCGCAGCGCCCAGGCATCGGTGAGATCGACGGACTTGATCGCCATGCTGGTGGCCGCCCGCCGCACGGTCGATGCCGGCACGATGCCGACGCCGACATTGCATTCGACCAGGCGGCAGACCGCGTCGAAGCTGCGTAGCTGCACCCGCAGTTTGAGCGGGCGGCCGACGCGGCTCGCCTTGTCGGCCAGGAAGCGCTGGATCGCGCTCGCCCGGTCGAGGCCGACGAAATCATGGTCGAGCACTTCGGCAAAGCCGATCTTTGAACGGCGCGCGAGCGGGTCATCGCGCGCAACCACGAGCACAAAACGGTCGCTGCGAAACGGGTAGGTGGTCAGCCGGCCGGAATCGACGGTGCCGGCCACGATACCGATGTCGCCGACGCCTTCGGCGATGAGGCTGACGATCTCGTCGCTCAGGCGTTCCTCGAGATCGACGCTGACATGCGGGTGGGCATTGAGGAAGGAGCTGAGCGTTTCGGGCAGGAATTCGGTCAGCGCGTTGGTGTTCGACAGCACCCTGACCTGACCGCTGAGTCCGCCGGCGAAGGCGCCGAGATCCTCGCGCAGACGTTCGGCTTGCGCCAGCATGGTGCGCGCGTGCTGCAGCAGGGTGCGTCCGGCCTGCGTCGGTGTGACGCCATGGCGGGCGCGGATCAGCAAGGGCGCGCCCAGGGCCTCCTCCATGTTGCGGATGCGGGTGCTGGCCGCAGCAAGGGCCAGATTCGCCCGTTGAGCGCCGGCCGTGATGCTGCCCGCCTCAACGATGTAGCGGAACAGGCTGAGATCCGTGAGGTCGAACCGCATGGCGATTTCCTTCGTCTTTCGCGAAGGCACACTTCATGAAAAAAGCATTGAACATTATATATTAGGTCGTCATGTTTCGCAAATGACGAAGCTATTGCGCGGCTTTTGGGGTTCGCCGGCGCCGACCGCGACCGCCCCTACATAGGGTTTGTGCATATCCCCGGCCGCAGGGCGCGAAACATTGCGGCACGCGCAGGCATCACCTAGAAAACCGTCACCGCACCGAGACAAAGCATGGCTGATTCCGTGGCTCCAGCTCGCACCGAGCGCCCGCTCTCGCCGCACCTGCAAATCTACCGGCCGGCGCTGACGATGATGATGTCCATCGTGCATCGCATCACCGGCGCGGCGCTCTATTTCGGGACGCTGCTGCTGGCGTGGTGCCTGATCGCGGTTGCCGCCGGACCGCAGGCCTATGGCGCCGTGCAATGGTTCATGGAGACTTTGTTCGGCCGGCTCATTCTATTCGGATACACCTGGGCGCTGCTGCATCACATGCTGGGCGGCATTCGGCACCTGATCTGGGATCTGGGCTACGGGTTCGGACCTGGCGAACGCGAATGGCTGACGGTCGCGACGCTTGCAGGTTCGGTCGCGTTGACGATCCTGCTCTGGTTCGCCGGTTATCTCGTGATGGTCGGGATCTGACATGGCTGACAGCGATCATAAGGGCATGCGCACGCCATTCGGCCGGGTTGCTCATCTCGGGGCGGCGCGATCCGGGACGCGGCACTTCTGGCATCAACGGCTCACGGCGGTGGCGGATATTCCGTTGACGATCGCGGCGGTGGCGATCGTGATCGCGATGTTTGGTCGCAATCATGCCACCGTGAAACAGATCCTCAGCTCTCCGTTCGTCGGAATCGTGATGCTTCTATTCATTCTCACGAGCGTGTACCACATGTGGCTCGGGATGCAGGAGATCATCGAAGATTATGTCCACGACGAACGTCTGAAGATTGCGACGCTCATGTTGAATACATTCTTCAGTTTCACCGTCGGCTTCGCGGCGGTGTACGCAATTCTCGATCTGTCATTCCGGGTGTGAGCGATGGCAGACGCCTCTAAGACCGGCACACCCAAACTCAACGGCCGCGCCTATCCGATCGAGGAGCACAGCTACGACGTGGTCGTGGTGGGCGCCGGCGGCTCAGGTCTGCGCGCGGTGGTGGGCTGCGCCGAAGCGGGTCTGAAGACCGCCTGCATCACGAAGGTATTCCCGACGCGCTCGCATACGGTGTCCGCGCAAGGCGGTATCGCAGCAGCGCTCGGCAACATGGGTGAGGACGACTGGCGCTGGCATATGTATGACACCGTCAAAGGATCGGACTGGCTGGGCGACCAGGATGCCATCGAATATCTCTGCCGGGAGGCGCCAGCCGCGGTGTACGAACTCGAGCATTGGGGCCTGCCGTTCTCGCGCCGGGAGGAAGACGGAAAAATCTACCAGCGGCCGTTCGGCGGCATGACCACACATTACGGCAAGGGTACCGCACAGCGCACGTGCGCCGCCGCCGACCGCACCGGACACGCCATGTTGCACACGATGTACGGGCAGGCGTTACGGCATGCGGCGGAATTCTACGTCGAATATTTCGCCATCGACCTGATCATGGAGGAGGGCCGCTGCCGCGGGGTGGTCGCGCTCAATCTTGACGATGGCTCGATCCATCGCTTCCGCGCGCAAATGACGGTCATCGCCACCGGCGGCTATGGCCGGCTCTACTATTCGTGCACCGGCGCGCACACTCAGACCGGTGACGGCAACGGCATGGTGTTGCGTGCCGCCCTGCCGCTGCAGGACATGGAGTTCGTGCAGTTCCATCCGACAGGGATTTACGGCGCCGGCTGCCTGATCACAGAAGGCGCACGCGGAGAAGGCGGCTACTTGGTCAATTCGCAGGGCGAGCGGTTCATGGAGCGGTATGCGCCGTCGGCCAAGGATCTGGCGTCGCGCGATGTGGTATCGCGTTCGATGACCATCGAGATTCGCGAGGGCCGCGGCGTCGGCAAGAACAAGGACCACATCTTCCTGCACCTCGACCACCTCGATCCGGCGGTGCTGCACGAGCGGTTGCCTGGGATTGCCGATCTCGCGCGTATTTTTGCGGGGGTCGATATCTCCAAGGAACCGGTTCCGGTGCTGCCGACGGTGCATTACAACATGGGCGGAATTCCCACGAATTATCACGGCGAGGCGCTGACCAAGAAAAACGGCAACGCCGACACCGTCGTACCTGGCCTGATGGCGCTCGGCGAAGCCGGCTGTGTGTCGGTGCACGGCGCCAACCGGCTCGGCTCGAATTCGCTGATCGATCTCGTCGTGTTCGGCCGTGCCGCGGCGACACGCTGCTCGGAGATCCTCACCCCCAACGACAAGCAGCCCGAATTGCCCAAGGACTCCGCGGAACTCGCATTGTCGCGCCTCGACAAGTTCCGCAATGCCGCGGGCGGCACGCCCACCGCCGAATTGCGGCTGAAAATGCAGAAGGTGATGCAGACCAATTGCGCCGTGTTCCGCACCGGCGAGGTGCTGCAAGAGGGCCACAAACTCATCCACGACGCCTTCGACGGCGTCAATGACATCCGCGTCACCGACCGTTCGCTGATCTGGAATTCCGATCTGATCGAAACGCTCGAATTCGACAATCTGATCGCGCAGGCGGTGGTGACCGTTGATGCGGCATTGAACCGGACCGAGAGCCGCGGCGCGCATGCGCGCGAAGACTATCCCGAGCGCGATGACAAAAATTGGATGAAGCACACGCTCACATGGCTCGACGACAAGGGCAACGTGAAGATCGACTACCGGCCGGTGCACACCTTTACGCTGACGAACGACGTGGCCTACATCGAGCCGAAGGCGCGCGTCTACTGAGGCAGGGTCTCAACCAATTCGGATTCACTCATGGTCCAGCTCACGCTTCCGAAGAATTCCAAGATCACCGAGGGCCGTGCCTGGAAACGGCCGACCGGCGCGCGAAACGTCAAGGCGTTCCGCATCTATCGGTGGAACCCGGAGGACGGCGCCAACCCGCGCATGGACACGTATTTCGTCGATCTCGACGACTGCGCGCCGATGGTGCTCGATGCGCTGATCTGGATCAAAAACAAGGTCGATCCGACGCTGACCTTCCGCCGCTCATGCCGCGAAGGGGTTTGCGGCTCCTGCGCGATGAACATCGACGGCGTCAATACACTCGCCTGCACCAAAGGCATGGACGAGATCAAAGGCACCGTGCGCATCTACCCGCTGCCGCATATGCATGTGGTCAAGGACTTGGTGCCGGACATGACCAATTTCTATGCGCAATATGCCTCGATCGAGCCGTGGCTCAAGACCAAGACGCCGATGCCGGAACGGGAATGGAAGCAGAGCCACGAGGAGCGGCAAAAACTCGACGGGCTCTACGAGTGCATCCTGTGCGCATGCTGCAGTACCTCGTGCCCGAGCTATTGGTGGAACGCGGAGCGCTATCTCGGGCCGGCGGCGCTGTTGCAGGCGAACCGCTGGATCGTCGACAGCCGCGACGAAGCGACCGGCGAGCGGCTGGACAATCTCGAAGATCCGTTCCGGCTCTATCGCTGCCATACCATCATGAATTGCACCAAGGCCTGCCCCAAGGGGCTCAACCCGGCCAAGGCGATCGCCGAGATCAAAATGAAAATGGTCGAGCGGCAGGTGTAAGCGGCTAGTTGTCGAGCTTGAGCTTCTTGCGCCGCTGCGCGAGGGTGCGCAGGCGGAGCGCGTTGAGGCGGATGAAGCCCGCGGCATCGCGGTGATCGTAGGCGACAGCACCCTCTTCGAACGTCACAAGGTCCTGATCGTAGAGCGAATATTTGCTCTCGCGGCCGACGACCGCGACGTTGCCCTTGTAGAGCTTCAGTTTCACGCGGCCGGTGACGAATTCCTGGCTTTTGTCGATCGCGGCCTGCAGCATTTCGCGCTCGGGCGAAAACCAGAAGCCGTAATAGATCAGCTCGGCATATTTCGGCATCAGCTCATCTTTGAGATGCGCGGCGCCGCGGTCGAGCGTGATCGATTCGATGCCGCGATGCGCGGCCAGCAGGATCGTTCCGCCCGGCGTCTCGTACATGCCGCGCGACTTCATGCCGACGAAACGGTTCTCGACGAGATCGAGCCGGCCGATTCCATGCAGGCGCCCCAGCTGATTGAGCTTCGTCAACAGCGCCGCTGGCGTTAGTTTCACGTCGTCGACCGCGACCGGATCGCCACTCTCGAAGTCGATCGTCACGTATTGCGGCTGATCCGGCGCCTTTTCGGGGTCGTTGGTGCGCGAATAGACGTAGTCGGGAACTTCCTGGGACGGATCCTCGAGCACCTTTCCTTCCGAGGAGACGTGCAGCAGATTGGCGTCGGTCGAGAAGGGCGCTTCGCCACGCTTGTCCTTGGCGATCGGGATCTGGTTTTTCTCGGCGAAGTCGAGCAGCGCGGTGCGCGACGCGAGATCCCATTCGCGCCATGGCGCGATGACCGTGATGTCGGGCTCGAGCGCATAATAGCCGAGCTCGAAACGCACCTGATCGTTGCCCTTTCCCGTCGCGCCGTGGCAGACGGCGTCGGCGCCGACCCTGCGCGCGATCTCGATTTGCTTCTTGGCGATGAGCGGACGCGCGATCGACGTGCCGAGGAGATAGAGCCCCTCATATTGCGCATTGGCGCGAAACATCGGGAAGACGTAGTCGCTTACGAACTCCTCGCGCAGATCCTCGATGAAGATATTCTCGGGCTTCACGCCGAGGAGCTCCGCCTTGGCGCGAGCGGGCTCGAGCTCCTCGCCCTGGCCGAGGTCAGCGGTGAAGGTGACGACCTCGCAGCGGTACTCGGTCTGCAGCCACTTCAGGATGATCGAGGTGTCGAGCCCGCCGGAGTAGGCGAGGACGACTTTCTTCGGCGGCGGCAGGTCGGCCATGGCGGCTGAGGCCCCTCTCAAGCTGGGAGGCGCGCCTTAAACGGCCTTGATGACGGAAGTTCAAGGCCTTTGCTCCTCCCCTCGCGGAGTGAGGGGAGGTGGCGTGAGTCGAGCATCGCGGAAGCGATGCGAGCCACGCCGGAGGGGAGGTGTCTGAGA
>DATJVR010000041.1:0-25023 GCA_035501735.1 Xanthobacteraceae bacterium
GCCGTTGAGCGTGATGGTGGCGCCGTCGGCCGAGCTGGCGTCGTTGCCGATCACGGCGAGCACGTCGGAGGCATCCGGGTCGCTGTCGTTGGCCGCCACGGCGATGTCGGTGGCGGTGTCCTCGTCGGTGGTGGCGGTATCGGGGTTGGCGGTGGGGGCGTCGTTTTCGCCCTGGATCGTGAAGGTGACCGTCGCAGTCGCGGTTCCGCCGTGGCCGTCATCAGCCGTGTAGGTGAAAGTATCCGTCGCGCTCTCGCCGACGGCGAGGCTTTCGAATTGGCCGTTGGGATTGTATTGGAATGTTCCGTCGAGGTTGTTGACGACGGAGCCTTTGGTCGCGCTGGTGTCGATCGTAAACGTGTGAGTGTCGCTTGTGTCCACATCCGTCACGTCGGCGGAGATCGTGATCGGATTGCCGGTATCTTCGTTGGTGGACTTGGAGACGTCATGTGCAACCGGCGGATCGTTTTCGCCGTTGATGGTCACCGTCACGGTCGCAGTATCGGACGCGCCCTGGCTGTCGGTTACCGTGTAATTGAACTTATCGATCGCTGTTTCGCCGACAGCGAGAGTCTCGAACTGATTGTTCGGATCGTAGCTGAATGTGCCGTCGTGATTGTCGACGACGGAGCCCGTCGTCCCAGTCGTGTCGATTGAGAATGTATGAGTGTCGCTCACATCGGGATCTGTGAATGACGCATTGACCGTGATCGGGTTTGAGGTGTCCTCGTTGGCAGAAGCAGCAACATCCAGTGCATCAGGCGGGTTGTTCGGATCGTTCGCCATGGCTATCTCCTCGTTGCGGAGCGGAATTTTTGATAAGCGCTGCAGAAAATTCGGTAGGTGTCGCGGAAGGGTCGCGAGCGTCACGTGCTTCTACGTATGAAAATTGAACGAGGAGTCAGCGATATGCTTCGGATTTGGTTTGAATCGATTTGTTAAATGCGAACCATTGACGCGATGCGCCGCTGCAAGAATAAAGTGATCAACGGTCCCGGCGTAATTTCAACAACGAAAATAATTTTCGCTATGCCAACCAGCCAGTCTTAATGCGCGTTCAGTCCGATTGCTAACATTGAAGTGAATCGACGCGCCTGTTGCATACGTCGCAAGATCGGGTCGAAATCGCAGGCCAGCTTTATCCGATTGTCCTGCTTCGCATTTACAGCAGGATCGTTCGCGAATTCGCACGAGTTGATGAAATTCGCCGACGATGACTTCGCGTTTCAGTCACGCACGCTGAATGATTTCGCTTCCATTTGGATCACGTAGTTATCGTGCCATGGGAACGGCAGGATATCTTTTAAAAACAAAATTCGTAATTCTCCAACGCTTGGAGCGGAACTGCGGCAAAAAATGTATCGCGCGACAAATTTGTGAATGACAAAAAAATCGCCCAGCGCGGAGAGAGTGGCGGACGGGGTGGGATTCGAACCCACGAGAGAGTTGCCCCTCTGCCGGTTTTCAAGACCGGTACCATAAACCACTCGGTCACCCGTCCGACTTGTGGGTTATCAGAGGTTCGTAAACACGGAAACAAAAAATGTCGTCAAATCGGCAATGGAAATTTGATCATAGGTATCGCGGGACCGCCGAATAAAAAATAGTGCCGCGGCCGTTCTGCCGTAAGACCACAGGAGAGGGGTTAACAAAATAAGTGCGGGGCCGATTGGCCCCGCACAGCAGCCTTTGAAAAGAACTAGGCCGCTTTTGTCTTCGTCGGTTCCCAAATGCTGATATGACGCGTTTCCGGCATCAGAATCAGGCTGAGAACAAAACACACCGCCGGAACAGCAATCGGGTAGATGAGCGCATACGCAAGACTGCCGGTCCCGGCAAACGCCGCCGAGGTAATGAACGGCACCAGCCCGCCGCCCCATCCGTTGCCGATATGATAGGGCACCGAAACGGACGTGTATCGAATGCGGCCGGGAAAATATTCGGCCAAGAAGGCCCCGATGGGTCCGTAGACCATGCCGACATATGCGACCAGGATCACGATGATGAAGATCGCGACCGGATAGTTGATGTTGCCCGGTTGCGTCACCGAGCCAAGCCAAGTGTACAGCGGGTAGTAGGTGACTGCTGCGAGCAGGAACCCCGCGAGGATCACCGGTTTGCGGCCGATCAAGTCGGACAACCAGCCGAACAGAATTAAGGTCGGCGTCGCAATGATGAGCGCAGCCATCACGATGTAGCTCGAAGTGAACACGTCCACTTTCGAAACCTGCTGCAAGAAATAGAGCGCCCAGAATTGGCCGCTGTACCAGACCACGCCCTCGCCGATCACCACGATGCTTGCGATGACGACAAACTTGATATTCGAGCTGAGGAATGCCTCTTTCCAGGGATTCTTGGTCATCAGGCCCTTGGCCTTGATTTCCTCGAAGATAGGCGTCTCTCCCAGTTGCAGGCGAATATAGATCGCGATCGCCACCAGAAGGAACGACACCAGGAACGGGACGCGCCACGCCCAGGCGTCGAACACATCATTGCCGAAGTACCCGCGCGTTCCGAGAACCACCGCGAGCGCCACCACGATCCCAAGAGTCGGCGACGTTTGCAACCAGCCGGTATAGTAGCCGCGGCGTTCATCCGACACGTGCTCGGCGACGTAAGTGATCGCACCTCCGTATTCGCCACCGAGACAAAGACCTTGGATCATCCGTAAACCAAATAAGGTGAATGCGGCGGCGATGCCAATCGTTTGGAAGGTGGGGATCAATCCGATCGCGCCCGTACCCAGGCCCATTCCGCTCAAGGTAATGAGGAACGTGTACTTGCGCCCGACTCGGTCACCCAACCATCCGAAAAGGAACGCTCCCAACGGACGGATCAGGAATCCGGCAGTAAACAGCGCGATTGTGCTCAGCAAAGCCGCAATCGGATGTGTCTTCTCGAAGAACTTTACCGCCAGAACCGTAGCCAAGCTTCCGAAAATATAAAAATCGTACCATTCGATGACGTTTCCTACGGCCGCTGCGATGATCACGCGGCGGAAGTCCTTCGGTATCTGTCCAGCCATGGTTGCTCTCCTCCTAATTCCTCGCCTTAACGGATACGCCGCAGGAGACTTCGATGAATCGCGTGCAGCGAGACGCCCCCGCATCAGACGGAGAAAAAAATTTCAAACGCTACATTTACGAATGGTCCGGTGGCACATTGTTAGCGAATCGTATGCGTCAGCTACCCATGTGCTTATTCCGCAAGCATGACTATTACATCGGGAAAAACCAGCCCCTATACAACTTTTGTCGATTCAATCAGCCAAGATGCCGCTGCGCTCTTGCATTGCAGCATTGTCGGTGCGCCATCGCGAAACAAGCACAGACGGGGATTTGGTGCCAAACCAGATTCAAGCGTCGGTGCATTGCAGCAGACTCTGCGGCAACATAATTTTTACACTCCTATCGTATCCTCATTGCTCGCAAAGAATGAATGCGCGTCTGATGACACAAAATGACGCAAAGAAATGCCCGCGCCTGGGGGTTCTGGCGTGGTGATGTGACGATCTGTTGCGTTGCGTAGGGACGGAATATGAAACTCTGTCAAGTGAGGGTGTTCGCGACATGCGCGCGAGCAGGTCTGTTTATCGCTTTGGGCATCGCACTGGCCAATTGCAGCCAGGTCACTTCCAAATATAGCCCGCGCGTCGTTGCGTCGGGACAGACGGTACCAAAAGGCGGCGGCACATATCGTGTCGGCAATCCATACACCGTCGACGGCCGCACTTACGTCCCGCGTGAGGACACGCATTATCGCGCCGAGGGCAAGGCTTCCTGGTATGGCGAGGACTTCCAAGGCCGCCTGACGGCCAATGGTGAAGTCTTTGACATGAACGCGATTTCCGCGGCGCATCCGACGCTGCCGCTGCCCAGTTATGTCCGTGTCACGAACCTGGAAAACCGCCGTTCGCTGGTAGTCCGCGTGAACGATCGCGGCCCTTATCACGACAATCGCGTGATCGATTTGTCGGTACGCGCTGCCAAGCTCCTCGGCTTCTACGACAAGGGCACCACGCAGGTTCGCGTCGAATATGTCGGCCGCGCCGCGCTTAACGGCTCCGACGACACCAAGCTTGCCGAATCCCTGCGCCTCAATGAGCCACTCGCTGCCTCCACTCATGTGGCCGCAGCCGAGCCCGCTCCCGCGCCCCCAAAGCCCGCTCCAGAGCCCGCCCAGGCTAAAACTACGATCGCGTTAATTGGCCGCGGACTCTATTAGGCTTTTTTTTGAAACGCGCCATTTTATTTCGACCATAGGCTTGCTAAGCACTCCTGGGCTGCCCTCGAGTGCATGCAAGATGCGATCAGTCCTCCTTCGAACCGTTACCGCGGGCGTGTTTCTGCTGGGGCTTGCCCCCGCGCTTGCCGCACCCAATGCCACGGCCAAAAGGGATGACCCTTTTCAGCTCACGGCGACAAACGTCATTCTGCTCGACGCCGATAGCGGCGCGGTTCTTTACGACAAGAACCCGGATCAACGTATCGCGCCTGGAAATTTGGCGATGTTGATGACCATCGATGTCATCTTCGATCAGATCGCCCTCGGCAACATCAATCTCGATCAGGAATTCACCATCAGCGAAACCGCTTGGCGCAGGGGCGGCGCGCCCTCCCATGGTCCTACGATGTTTGCCGCCATCCATAGCAAGGTGACAGTGCGGGACCTGCTCAAGGGAGCGATCATTCCCTCCGGCAATGACGCATGCATTGCGCTCGCCGAAGCCGTTGCCGGCAATGAGGAGGAATTCTCGCGGCTGATGAACGACCGCGCGCGCGAGCTCGGACTCAAGCAATCGGAATTCACCAACGCGACCGGCATGCCCGATCCGAATATGCGTGTCACCGTACGCGACCTCGCCAAACTTGCCGCGCAAATCATTCAGACCTATCCGGAGTATTACAAATGGTTTGCCGAGCGCGATTTCACCTGGAACAAGATCCGCCAGACCAATCGCAATACGCTGCTCGACCTCGGGATCGGCGCCGACGGGTTGAAAGTCGGCTCCACCCAAGAGTCCGGCCATGGTCTGGTCGGCTCGGCCGTGCAGAACGGACTGCGCCTGATTGTCGTCATCGCCGGCGCCAAGGGCGAGAAGGAACGCAACGACGAAGCCCGCAAATTGCTGGAATGGGGATTTAAGGGATTTGAATCGCGCCAGGTGTTCGATGAAAAGCAGCCGATCGCCGAAGCAAAGGTGTTCGGTGGAGCCAAGGGCAGCGTGACGCTGGTCAGCAAGGACGCCATCAAGATCCTGGTGCCGCGCGGCGGCAATGAAAGATTGAACGCCAAGGTGACCTACTATGGGCCGGTGCGCGCGCCCGTCACACAAGGCCAGGCCATTGGCACCCTGAGGGTCTGGCGTGGGGACACGTTGACCATCGAAGTGCCGCTGCAGGCCGGCGAGAGCGTGCCGGTCGGCAGCAAAACGCAGCGCGCCTTCGATGCCGTGGCCGAATTGATGTACAAGCTTTTCCGCGCCGGCGCCGAACGGCTATAGTGCCGCCATAATCATGCTTTCCCAGAATTGGGGGAAGCGGCAGGGCACGTCATGCGCGGACGCTTGATCACATTCGAAGGCGGCGAGGGGACCGGTAAATCGATCCACTCCGCGATGGTCGTCGAGCGGCTCAAATCGCTGCGCATCAATGTCAAACATACCCGCGAGCCAGGCGGCTCGCCCGGCGCCGAAATCATCCGCCATGTCTTGCTCTCGGGCGCGGCGCAACCGTTCGGTCCTGACGCCGAAGCGATCCTGTTTGCCGCCGCTCGCGACGATCATCTCAACACGCTCATTCGCCCCGCGCTTGAACGCGGCCATTGGGTGGTGTGCGACCGCTATGTCGATTCCACCCGCGTCTATCAGGGCATGGTCGGCCGGGTCGACACCCGCATCATTCGCGCGCTCGAACGCATTGTGGTCGGCGACACCATGCCGGACCTGACGTTCATCCTCGACGTGCCCGCCGAAATAGGCCTGCGCCGCGCGCAGGAGCGCCGTGGCAAAGGCATCGCCGATCGCTTCGAGCAGGAAACGCTCGCGTATCATGAAACGCTGCGGCAAGGCTTTCGCGCGATCGCGAGCGTCGAGCCCGACCGTTGCGTGCTCATCGATACAACCGCGCCGGTGGCGGAGGTTTCCGAAAAGATTTGGAACAGCATCAAGGAGCGACTGCTCCCCACCAAGTCGACACATCTGCAAGGTGCGGCATCTTGAACGCGGCCGAGTCCAAGTCCGACGAGATCGAAATACCCCATCCGCGCGAGACCAATGTCTTGTTCGGTCACGCGGAGGCGGAAGCGGCGCTGCTCGACGCCTATCGCTCGGGCCGCATCCCGCATGCGTGGCTGATCGGCGGCGAGCGCGGCATCGGCAAGGCGACGCTCGCATACCGTTTGGCGCGCTTCGTGCTGGCACATCCAAATCCGGCCGCGCCGACGGTGCAGAAAGCCCAAACGCTCGCCGTGCCGGCCGATCATCCCGTCGCCCGCCGCATCGCCAGCCAGTCGCACAGCGATCTGCTGGCGCTCGAGCGCACGCTCAACGACAAAGGCAAACTGCGCCAGGACATCGCGGTCGACGACGTGCGCCGTTCCGTTCCGTTTTTCGGCTCGACCGCAGGGGAGGGCGGCTGGCGCGTCGCCATCGTCGACGCAGTCGACGAACTCAACGCTGCCGGCGCCAACGCGCTTCTCAAGATCGTCGAGGAACCGCCGCCGCGCGCCCTTCTGCTCTTGGTCAGCCATGCGCCGGGACGTGCGCTTGCGACCATTCGCTCGCGCTGCCGGCGGCTTTCGCTGCGCCCGCTTGCCGCCGCCGATGTTGCCAAGGCTGCGGCTGCTGCCCTCGGGGAAAAACCGGACGCGCCGGAAATCCGTACTGCAGCCGCGGCGGCCGACGGCTCGGTGGCGCGCGCCTTGATGTTCCTCTCCGGCAGCGCGCTCGAACTTCGGCAGCAGGTCAGCGCTTTGCTCGACAAATTGCCCGCCGTCGATCCGGCTGCCCTGCACGAACTGGGTGACTCCTTGGCTGGCACCGAAGCCGAAACATTCGATGCTTTCATGGACACCATCAACGCCTGGCTCAGTGCGCGACTGGCGCGCAGCGGCGGAACGGCCGGCCAGCTGGCGCCGCTGGCCGAAGCCTGGGAGCAGGTCAATCGCTCGGCGCGCGAAGTCGACGCCTACAACTTGGACCGCAAACCGTTTGTTTTCGCGGTGTTCGGCGCGCTTGCGAACGCGGCGCGCGGTTGATACCTACCGGCCCATGCCCGCGAAACCTTTCTACATAACCACCGCGATTTCCTATCCCAACGGTCCGCCGCATATCGGCCACGCCTACGAGGCGATCGCGACCGACGCCATCGCGCGCTTTCATCGGCTCGACGGCGAGGATGTCTTTTTCCTCACCGGCACCGACGAGCATGGCCAGAAGATTCTGCAGACTGCTGCCCGCGAAAAGTTGAGCGTGCAACAATTGCTCGATCGCAACGTGCCACGCTTCCAAGCCATGGTCGCGCGGCTGAATTGCTCGAACGACGAATTCATCCGCACCACCGAAGAGCGCCACCACCGTTCGTCCATCGCGATCTGGGAGCGCATGGAGAAGAACGGCGACATCTATCTCGATAAATATTCCGGCTGGTACTCGGTCCGCGACGAGGCGTTCTACGACGAAAGCGAGACTCGTCTGAACGAGAAGGGCATCCGCGTCGGCCCGCAAGGCACGCCGGTCGAGTGGGTTGAGGAGGAGAGCTATTTCTTCAGGCTTTCCACCTACCAACAAAAACTGCTCGATCTTTACGCGCGCGTGCCGGATTTCGTACTCCCGCGCGAACGACTCAACGAGGTCGCAAGCTTTGTACGCGGCGGGCTGCAGGACCTGTCGATCTCCCGCACGACGTTCGACTGGGGCATTCGCGTGCGCGGGAACTCCAAACACGTGATGTATGTTTGGGTCGACGCACTGACCAATTACATTACCGCTGCCGGTTTCCCCGATACCGAAAGCGAGAAATTCAAAAGTTACTGGCCCGCCGATCTGCACGTCATCGGCAAGGACATTGTGCGTTTCCATGCGGTCTATTGGCCTGCGTTTTTGATGTCGGCCGGCATCGCGGTGCCCAAGCACATCTTTTCTCACGGCTTTCTCTTCAATCGCGGGGAGAAAATGTCGAAATCGGTCGGCAATGTCATCGACCCGTTCACATTGACCGACACTTACGGCGTCGATCAAGTGCGCTATTTTTTCCTGCGCGAAGTGCCGTTCGGCCAGGACGGCCACTACAGCCACGAGGCGATCGTCAACCGCATCAACGCCGATCTTGCCAATGACCTCGGCAATCTGGCGCAACGCTCGCTCTCAATGATCGCGCGCCAGTTCGAAGGCATGCTGCCGAAACCCGGGCCTTTCAGCGAGAATGACAAGACAATTCTCGCCGCCGCCGACGCCATGATCGGCAACGCGCGCGAGGCGATGAAGACGCAACAACTTCATCAAGTGCTCAATACCGTCTGGGCCGTGATTGCCGACGCCAACCGCTATTTCGCCGGCGAAGCACCATGGGCATTGGCCAAGACCGATCCGACCCGGCAGGGCACCGTGCTCTACGTCACGGCGGAGGTGCTGCGCCAGGTTGCCATCCTCTGCCAGCCGTTCATGCCCGCATCGGCGGCGAAGTTGCTCGATATTCTCGCCGTACCGTCCGAACAGCGGAAATTCGATCGGCTTGGGAGCGCCAACACGCGCATCCAGCCCGGCGCCAAGCTGCCGGCGCCCGCGCCGATCTTCCCGCGCTATGTCGAGCCCGAAACCCGCGCCGCAACATAGACCGCGGACGCGCCGAATTTCTTGTGCAGTCCGTCAGCGCGGTTGCGCGCACGCGCGAAGGGAATTATCCAGGCCGACTGCCGCGGCCATGACATGTCTGAGATGACGATCCTCGATCATCTTGAGATGCCGCTTTAAGATGGCAGTCCTGCCGGGATCCTCGGAGATCGCAATCGCGTTGCAGAGTTCCATGCTGGTACGAATAAAGAATGTGAACGGCGATTGGTCCGGCCAGGATCCAAATCGATCCATGTCCCTGGCCATCGCCAGGATTGTCTGCTTGTCCGCGACGTCCCGCGTTACCGCGAAACGAAGAACCGCCAGCAACCAGTTCTGGACACTCTTCGCCAGCCATTGATCTTGAGCGACCTCGTCGTGCATACGGGGAGCTCTGCTTGACGCATCGGCGTCTCATTCAGCTTGTGCGGCAGCCCCTCGGCCACGTGCCAACAGCAACAGATGCGCGCCACGATCGATGAATTCCGGATCTGTGGCGAACGCGCCTTCGAGCTGTGCGAGTTGATCGGAAAGCCGACAGTCGACACGCAAACCAATGGGGTTCCACCGCGAGTCGGGTGTGAAGCGACTATGAAACAGGTCGAGACCACGCAGATCTTCGATCTCCAAATCGCTCTCGAAATAGCCCCGCAGTTCCGACGCCGTAAACAGGTGGAAGCTGAACGCTATGCGGCGATGGTCGCAAAACTCGATTTCGCAGCGGTCCCGATCGTGATCCTGCACCAGCTGGCGGGCATTCTCGATCGATCCCACAAAAGCCGTTGGCGTGCTGCCAATCGGGCGCACGGTGGTTATGAAATATCCCGAGGTCACTCGCGAGATTTCTCTCGCCACCTCCGTCAAGCTTGCGACGGGGAGGTGACTGAGCACGCTGTAGAGACAAAGCGTCAGATCCACCGATGCATCGGATTCGGGCAAGCAGTCCCTGAGGTCTGCAACATCAAATGTGAAATTGACTCCGGCAAGACTGGAGAGATTTCGGCTCAAGAGGCGAGCCCGCTGAACTTGCGCCTGCGCGATGTCAAAGCCACGCGCGCTGATTCTGGCGAAGCCGAGCTCGCGCGCGCGTGTAACCAACCGGCGCAGCCAGGTACCGGGGCCGCAACCCGCGTCCAGAAAGCGGACCGAGTTTGCCCCGGATGCCCGCAATGCGGATAATTTCCTCTCCAGCAACGCCCAAATTTGCCGGTCCGCGTAGGCGTGCAACCCGTCAAAAGTGAACAGTTTTGTCGGATCGCCGTCGGCATAGGCGACATAATCGTCGCCGGCTTGATTGTAGATTGCCGCGACGTTCTTTGCAGTCTCCACATGCCCGCTCTGGACCGTGTGGCCCGTTGCACCCATGCGGGACAAATTTGAAACCGGCATCAAGGTATTCATGCTGTTGACCGTCGACAGAGGAGATGGCTGCAATCCTAGGCCGCCATGGTCGCGGGCACCGACTCAAGCCGCCGCGCAACAATGGCCAGCCCGTTCTCACAAGAAGTGCCCGCCTCGACGCGAAAACCCAATCGTTGCAGCATCGATCGAAGCTTTCGGTCCGGGGCTCCCTCGTCGCGGCTGGCCCATACAGCGAGAACGCCTTTCGGACCGAGGAAGTGCACGAGCCAACCCAAGGTCGTTTCCAAGGCCTTGAGCGAATCGCCACGCCAACCGACGACCGCAACGTCGTACTGACCGCGCGGAAGTCCGCAGCTGCCGGTCGCAGCCACCCGCGTGCATCCGCGACGATGCAATTCGAGAAGAATTTCAGTTCCGAGGGAACCGGTGGCCAGCACGCGATCGGCCTTGGACACGTGCGCAAGCCCGATCAGGGTTTGCGTGATCGGTCCCCCTGCGGGGATTTGATTCGCACGGCCGGTGTTCGGATTGGATGTGGAAATTGTGCGCAGCATCGGGGTCCTCATGCAGCTCGGCGAAGAACGGAGACTTGGGCGCCGCATTCCGCTTTGGCGGCAGCAGTCGATCCATTCATCTTGAGCTCAAAAATTCCCGGAACCATGATGACGGCCTGCGGGCGGTGACCGTTCTCGAACATCGCGAATTTCAAGGCCGCGGCGCGATCGACGAACAAGCCTCCGTAAAGACCTTTTTCGTCCTGAACAACCCAGTGACCGTGGCTGTCTTTGCCGATGCGGAAGAGATTGGCTGTGGAGCGCGGCGAGGGAGGTTCTTCAATCTTGTTCATGGCACGTTTCCTTTCCAAAAATTTGCGGCGTGCGATTTCGTTAGAGACCGGAGTCTTGAAACCAGATCACGCCTTTCAGCGCGATGATCCCGGCGATGACGGCCGTAAACACCACGATCGTCAACGCGAACCGGTAAAACTGCTTGATCGACATGGTCGGCTTTTCATCGTTGTACCGGGCAAAGGAGCTAACGGACGGCCGGTAAATCGTCGTCGTTCTTCGATGAAATCTTGTACCGACCATGGTAGATCTCCTGCTCGATCAGAGCGCGGTGCCTGCGTGCGTCTGCAAGCCTGCACCGAAAACCGCCGACGAGCACCTTGACCATTTCGACAGCAGTCCTGCCGGCGGCGAGAACTCGCGTGACGATCGCGCTCATTTTGTTCTCGACCTATCGGAGGCTTCCTCCGGTCATGCGATGGTGACGCTCGAGTAGGCGTTGAGCCTTTCGCATCTGCGCCCGCTGAATGAGTTTGATCACATATGAAATCCAGCGGCGCAGCGAACCGATATTCGTTTTCACCGGCGCGCTCGACGTTGCGATACCTGATGCAAATCTGGTCATCGGAATCTCGCCCTCATGTTGGTTCTTGTTGGTCTTCTCCGGGACGGTTCGGCCTGTGCCGCCAATGTGATTATCTGCCCATAGGAATTCGAGAGAGGAGCCAACTCGATTTCATAAGTTCGGCATAAAGAGCGAAACGGGGCGTTTGCTTGAGAATTTGCAAGAAATGGGGCCCGGCTATCGCAGAACAATGGTCAACAGCGGTATCGTGACCAGCACGGCGCAAACGAGAACGATCGCTGAGAGAAGGCCGATCGATATCGCCATGGCGAATCGATCTCGCTGGGGCGCGACATACGATCGGATTCGGCGGTTTATCGTATTTGATGAAGCATCAAGCTCATTCATGGCCACCATGCTCCCGGTTGGATGCAAGCTCCCGATCAAGAAAAATTGTCGCAGCAGAGCGGGTTTTCGAAGACTGTCCGGACTTGTGGCACGCTTCGCGTATAGACGCGCACTTGAGCGGCTCGCCGCCGCGCTTCGAGGAAGGCGCCCAGGATGGCGAGAGGCAAACATGCGTGATACGCGTCCGCAGCGTCGTCGAGTGTCACGGGTAAATGCGGCTGCCTGGATAGCGAGCACATCCATTCGCCGTCTTCGTTGATCAGGCGGCGAAGCGTCCAGGCCGGCAGTTCGAACGCGATCAGGCTGAATGCCGCATCGGTCCAGGCCCTGGCGTTGAGCAATCGCTCGATCCGTGCCGCCTGTCCCGACATGAGCAGCGTGGATAGGCGTGTGCAATCGGCGATCACGCTCGAGAAAAGTTCGGCCGTCGGGGCCGAAGCGGTCCGGACTTGCTGTGTCAGCCGATCGAGCCGGTTCTCGTGTTCCGGATGGACCAACATGGCGCCATCTCTCCGCGATAACGACCATTTGCGGTCGCCGCTAAGATGGCTCCACAGACCATAAAGAAACGAGAGGGCGCACGCGCCAATGAAATATAGATCTCATAAGAAATCAGAAGCGGTTTCATAAAAACGCTCGTCACTTCGAACCTATATGCCGGCCCTATGAACCGGGGCATCGATCCCACTCGATTTTATATAGGCCGACGACGATATGTGCTCGCGAAAGGGCATGATGTGTTTGGCGTCACAGACGCCGCCTGTCCTGCACGACACGTGTCATGAGAAAAATCGTTTTGCTCGAGCTGCTGGCGCCAATGTCGGTTACGGCTGCCGTCGCCACGGCCGCTCTGACAAAGCTGGGTCATTTCTGGGAGGCAATCATGCTGATGGCTGCAGTTTGCCTGATCGGCATTGTCATCGAACGCTCAATCACGGTCCGATGGATCGTCCGAGCGCTTCGCAATCGTTTTGACGCATACAAACCGACGGGGTCGGCGGTCGGCAACTTGTCGCTCCCTCTATTCAGACCCTTATGAAGAAAAGCGATGGGCGTACCGAGGCTTACGCGCAAATCATCGCGTCTTTCACAAACTGCGTCGGCCCCTGATCTTTATGAAATTCCTATAACATTGGCTGTGTATCCCTCTCGAAAACATATGCCCTGGATGGCACCTAAGCGCCGAACGAAGGCGGGAATAATTCTCGCGCGCGATTGATGCACGTCAAAAGAGTGCAGCGGAATTGGCTCAAGGTTGAATCGGAAGGTATTGGGAGGAGATTTCCAAATGATGGATTTGATTTTGCTGGCGATCGGCCTCGGTTTCTTCGCGTTGTCAATCGGCTACGCCTACGCCTGCGACCGGCTCTGAGGAGGTTTCCGATGATCTTCGACTATTCACTCGCCGCCCTCGTGATCGTAGGGCTGATGATTTACCTCACCTACGCTCTGCTTCGGCCCGAGCGGTTCTGAAAGGCAAACGACCATGACTGCCAACGGCTGGTTTCAACTCGCATTCTATTTCGTGGTTCTCACCGCGCTCGTCGTGCCGCTCGGCCGCTTTATGGCACATGTGTTCGAGGGTGAGCGCACGTTTCTTTCGCCGATCCTTCGTCCCGTCGAGGCGGCGCTCTATTGGGCTGGCGGCGTTGATGAAAAACGTGAGCAGCATTGGACCACGTACACAGTGGCCATGCTGTTCTTCAACGCCGCGGGATTCTTGATTGTCTATGGCCTGATGCGGCTGCAGGCGGTAATCCCTTATTTCAATCCAGCTGATCAATCAGCCGTGGCCCCTGATCTTTCGTTCAACACAGCAGTAAGCTTTGCGACTAATACCAATTGGCAGAACTACGGCGGCGAAAGCACGCTCAGTTATCTGACCCAGATGGTCGGGCTCACCACTCAGAACTTCGTCTCGGCCGCGACCGGCATCGTGCTGGCCATCGCGCTCATTCGTGCGTTTGCGCGCGCTTCGATGAAGACGGTTGGTAATTTCTGGGTCGATCTGACGCGCTGCACCCTCTACATTCTGCTGCCGCTGGCCATCATCGGCACGCTCATTCTGATCTGGCAAGGTGTCCCGCAAAATTTGGGCCCTTATGTCGACGCGACGACACTTGAGGCCGCGAAACAGACGATCAGCCAGGGTCCGGCGGCATCTCAGATTGCCATCAAGCAGCTCGGCACCAACGGTGGCGGTTTCTGGAACGCCAATTCGGCGTTTCCTTATGAAAACCCGACGCCGCTGAGCAATTTCGTCGAGGTTCTGTTCATCCTGCTGATCTCGGCTGCGTTGACGCACACGTTCGGACGCATGGTGAAAGACGAACGACAGGGTTGGGCGATCTATGCTGCCATGTCGGTCATTTTCCTTGGTGCCCTGATCGTATGCTACTGGGCTGAAGCCCACGGCAACGACATCCTCAACGCGATGGGGCTTACCGGCGGCAACATGGAGGGCAAGGAGGTTCGATTCGGCATCACGAATTCGAGCCTTTGGGCGACCGCAACCACGGCCGCATCGAACGGCTCGGTCAATGCGATGCATGACAGCTTTACGCCGCTCGGCGGAATGATCCCCCTTGGCATGATCGCGCTCGGCGAAGTGATCTTTGGCGGCGTTGGATCTGGCCTTTACGGCATCCTGCTCTACGTGATCCTCGCCGTGTTCATCGCTGGTCTTATGGTCGGCCGTACGCCCGAATATCTCGGCAAGAAGCTCGAAGCGAAGGAAGTGAAGATGGCGATGCTCGCCATCCTGGTTCTGCCACTTTCGATGCTTGGCTGGACCGCTGCCGCCGCCATAATTCCCTCAGCTGTCGCCTCGACGGCCAATCCTGGACCGCATGGCTTTTCCGAAATGCTGTATGCCTACGTTTCTCAGACGGGCAACAACGGCTCGGCGTTCGCGGGACTGACCGGCAACACGTTGTGGTATAACGTGACTGGCGGCCTCGCGATGTTGATAGGTCGCTATTTCGTCATCATTCCCACGATGGCGATTGCTGGCTCGCTCGTCGCAAAGAAGACGGTCGCGCCGTCAGCCGGCACCTTCCCGACCCATGGCGGTCTGTTCATCGGCTTGCTCGTGGGCGTGATCCTCATCACCGGCGGCCTGATCTACTTCCCTGCATTCTCGCTCGGACCCATCGTCGAACATCTCGCGATGACCGCGGGTACCGTGTTCTCATCGAATTGATCGGAGCAGCTCCATGGAAACCTCTCACATCCGCAAACGCATGCCGGTTTCGGCGCTGTTCGATCCCAAGATCGTCGTGCCAGCGATCGGTTCGGCCTTCGTCAAGCTGAACCCGCGCACGCTGATGAAAAACCCGGTGATGTTCGTGCTCGAAGTGGTGACGGCGCTCACGACAATCATCCTGGTGCGGGACTTGGTCACCGGCGGCCAGAGCCTGGCTTTCGAGTTCCAGATCGTGCTCTGGCTGTGGTTCACCGTGTTGTTCGCCAATTTCGCCGAGGCCGTCGCCGAGGGTCGCGGCAAGGCGCAGGCCGAATCGCTGCGCCGCCAGCGGACCGAGACCCAGGCAAAGCTTCTGACGGGTCCGAAGAATCAGGACTACAAGCTCGTGCCGAGCACCAAGCTTAAGGTCGGCGACGTCGTACTGGTCGAATCCGGCGACGTTATTCCGTCCGATGGTGAAATTATCGAAGGCATTGCCTCGGTCAACGAGGCCGCGATCACCGGCGAATCTGCGCCGGTCATCCGCGAGTCCGGCGGCGACCGGTCGGCGGTCACCGGCGGCACGCAAGTGCTGTCCGACTGGATCCGCGTGCGCATCACCGCGGCGCCCGGCTCGACCTTCCTCGACCGCATGATCCGGTTGGTCGAAGGCGCCGAGCGGCAGAAGACCCCGAACGAGATCGCGCTCGATATTTTGCTGGTCGGTCTGACCATCATCTTCGTCTTCGCGACCGTCACGATCCCGAGTTACGCGACCTATGCGGGCGGCGTCATTTCCGTGGTCGTGCTGGTCGCGCTGTTCGTGACCCTGATCCCGACCACCATCGGCGCTTTGCTGTCCGCCATCGGCATTGCGGGCATGGACCGGCTCGTGCGCTTCAACGTGCTTGCTATGTCCGGCCGCGCCGTGGAGGCCGCCGGCGACGTCGATACCTTGCTGCTCGACAAGACTGGAACCATCACGCTCGGCAACCGGCAGGCGACCGAATTCAAGCCGATGCGCGGCGTGACCGAGCAGGAACTAGCCGACGCCGCACAGCTCGCCTCGCTGTCCGATGAAACGCCGGAGGGCCGTTCGATTGTCGTGCTCGCCAAGGAGAAATACGGCATCCGCGGCCGCGATTTGGCCGAGCTGCGCGCCAATTTCATCCCGTTCACGGCACAAAGCCGCATGAGCGGGGTCGAGGTCGGCCACTCCTGGGTGCGCAAGGGCGCGGTCGACGCGATCATCAATTACCTCAACACGCCGTCCACGGCGGCGGGTCAGGGCGGTACTGTGCGCGCGTTACAGCCGACCGTGAACGCCGAGGCCGTGCGTGAGATCAACGCGATCGCCGAGAGCACTGCAAAATCCGGCGGCACGCCACTGGCAGTGGCCAAAGATGGCCGGCTGCTCGGCATTGTCCATCTGAAGGACATCGTCAAGGGCGGCATCCGCGAACGTTTCGCCGAGCTGCGCCGCATGGGCATCCGCACCATCATGATCACCGGCGACAACCCGACCACCGCGGCTGCCATTGCGGCGGAAGCGGGCGTCGACGATTTCCTCGCCCAGGCGACGCCGGAGGAAAAGCTGCGGCTCATTCGCAACGAGCAGGCCAAGGGTAAGTTGGTGGCGATGTGCGGCGACGGCACCAACGATGCGCCTGCGCTGGCTCAGGCCGACGTTGGCGTTGCCATGAACACCGGCACGCAGGCCGCGCGCGAAGCCGGCAACATGGTCGACCTCGATTCCAATCCGACCAAGCTGATCGAGATCGTCGAGATCGGCAAGCAGTTGCTGATGACGCGCGGTGCGCTGACCACATTCTCGATCGCCAACGACGTGGCGAAGTACTTTGCCATCATCCCCGCGATGTTCGGCGCCTTCTATGCTGCGCAAGGCGCGGCCAATGGGCCGCTGCAGGCGCTCAACATCATGCACCTGCAAAGCCCGCAGAGTGCGATTCTGTCCGCGATTATCTTCAACGCGCTGGTCATCATCGCGTTGATCCCGCTTGCGTTGAAGGGCGTGCGCTATCGTCCGATCGGCGCCGGCCCGCTGCTGCGGCGCAATCTCTGGGTCTACGGCGTCGGCGGCGTGGTCATTCCGTTCATCGGCATCAAGGCGATCGACGTCATCGTTAACGCCTTGCACCTCGCTTGAGGAGAAACTGTTATGTTGAAAGAAATCCGTCCAGCAATCGTATTCGTCATTGCGCTCACTCTCATCACGGGCTTGGTCTATCCGCTCGCGATGACTGGAATTGCAGCTGCGATCTTCCCGTACCAGGCGCGGGGCAGCCTGATCGAGAAGGATGGAAAGGTGGTCGGCTCAGAGCTGATCGGGCAGGTGTTCAACGATGACAAATATTTCCACGGTCGGCCGTCGGCGACAAACGCCCCCGACCCGAAGGATTCGACCAAGACCATCGATGCGCCCTATAACGCTTCCAACTCGATGGGCTCGAACCTCGGGCCTACGAACAAGGCACTCATCGATCGCGTGCAGGGCGATGTCGACAAGCTGAAAAAAGAAAATCCGGGAACGCCGGTTCCGATTGATCTGGTCACGACATCGGGCAGCGGCCTTGATCCGCATATCTCGCCCGAAGCCGCTCTCTTCCAGATCCCGCGGGTCGCGAAAGCCCGCAACATGCCCGAAGATCGCGTGCGCCAGCTCGTTAACGAGCATATCGAAGGCCGGACCCTTGGCATTTTCGGCGAGCCGCGCGTGAATGTCTTGGCGCTCAATCTGGCTCTGGACGCTGCGGCCCGGTAGACTGGCGCCTCGGGAATGTCTGAGGCCTGATTATCGATGGCAGATCAGCGACGCGATCGCGATCAACGACCTTTGCCGGAAGCCTTGCTGGAGGCGGCTCGACGAGAGGAAAGCCGCGTCGGCAAGCTTCGAATCTTCGTGGGTGCTGCCCCCGGCGTCGGTAAGACCTACGAAATGCTGCAACAGGCGCGCGCGCGAAAAAAGGACGGCTATGATGTTGTTGTTGGCGTCGTAGAAACCCACGGCCGCAAGGAAACCGAAGCGCTCCTAGATGGCCTCGAGGTCATTCCACGCCGCCGTGTTGAATACAAGGGCCAATGGCTGGAGGAGATGGACCTCGATGCCATTATCGGCCGTCATCCCCAGATCGTTCTGGTCGATGAGCTTGCCCATACCAATGCGCCAAACAGCCGTCATCCGAAGCGTTACCTCGACGTCGAGGAACTGCTGAGCCACGGCATCGACGTCTATACCACGGTTAATATCCAACACATCGAAAGCCTCAACGACGTGGTGGCGCAAATCACGCATGTGCGCGTGCGTGAAACAGTTCCCGATTCGTTATTTGATCGCGCCAATGCCGTCGAGTTGGTCGATCTCACGCCCGACGATCTGATCCAGCGCCTCAAGGAAGGCAAGGTCTACGTTCCGAAGCAGGCAGAACGGGCGCTTGAGCACTTTTTCTCGCCCGCAAACCTGACGGCTTTGCGCGAGCTGGCGTTGCGCCGAACCGCGGATCGGGTCGACGAGCAATTGCTCACGGAAATGCAGGCGCGCGCCATTCCCGGGCCATGGGCGGCCGGCGAACGCATCCTGGTCTGCATCAGCGAAGATCCACGCGCCGCCGGTCTCGTGCGCTATGCGAAGCGGCTCGCCGACCGACTTCACGGCGCCTGGGTCGCGCTCTACGTCGAAAGCCACCGCAGCTTGCAACTTGGCGAAGTGGAGCGCGACCGCATTGCCGACACCCTCCGGCTGGCGGAATCGCTCGGAGGTGAAGCGGTCACGATACCGAGTACCGACGGCAGCATTGCCGATGATGTCATCGGCTACGCGCAAGCCAACAACGTCACCCAAATCGTTATCGGCAAATCCAGCCGTTCGCGTTGGTTCGAAATTCTGCACGGCTCGGTCGTACACGATCTGGTGCGCCGATCCGGCAATATCAGCGTCCACGTCATCGCCGGCGATACGATCGCCGGCGAACCGATTGCGCAGAAAACGGTGCGCACCGCTGACGTTGCCGATGCCCTCGATCCGCGACCTTACCTGATCGCGCTTGCAGCCGTTGCCGTTGCGCTTCTGGTCGGCATGGCGATTCAGCCTCGGTTCGGCATTGAAAATGTCGATCTCGTGTTCTTGACGGCGGTCGTCGGCGTTGCCGTGCGTTTCGGCCTGTGGCCCTCATTGGTCGCCAGCGTTGCCGCGTCGCTTTGCTATAACTTCTTTTTCTTGCCGCCGATCTATACGTTCACGATTGCCGATCCCACGAATGTGGCGGCGTTTTTTTTCTTCATCATCATGGCGGTCATCGTTTCGAATGTGGCGGCACGTGTGCGGACCCAGGCCGTCGCTGCGATGACCCGCGCACGCACAACGGAATCGCTTTACGTATTCAGCCGCAAACTGGCGGGCACAGGCACGCTCGACGACGTACTCTGGGCGTCCGCCTATCAGACTGCCTTGATGCTCAAAGTTCGCGTTGTGTTGCTGCTCCCGGAGAACGGTTCGATTGCGGTGAAGGCCGGCTATCCTCCGGAGGACCGGCTCGACGCCGCCGATTTGGCCGCCGCAAAGTGGGCCTGGGAGAACGATCATCCAGCGGGCCGCGGCGCAGATACGCTTCCTGGCGCGAGACGTCTGTTCTTGCCGATGCATACGGGTCGCGGCGCCATCGGGGTCGTCGGCATCGATAGCGACAAGACGGGGCCGCTTCTCACCCCGGATCAGCGACGCTTGCTTGACGCCTTGATGGACCAGGCGGCGCTTGCAGTGGAACGCGTCCGTCTCGTTGAGGATCTGGACCGCGCCAAACGGACGGCTGAGGCCGATCGTCTGCGGTCTGCCTTGCTGACCTCGATTTCGCATGATTTGAAGACGCCGCTCTCCTCGGTCCTTGGTGCTGCCAGCACGATGAGGGACCTGTCCAGCAAACTCAGCGATGCGGAGAAAACCGATCTTTTGGCCACCGTCATCGATGAATCGGAACGGCTCAACCGGTTTATCGCAAACCTGCTTGATATGACCAAGCTCGAATCCGGCGCCGTCGTGCCGAAGGCTTCGCTGCAAGACGTGCGAGAAATTGTAGGTAGTGCGTTGCGCCGGGCGAGCAAGATTCTCACGCGGCACCATGTCGAGCTTGAGCTTGCCCCAGACCTGCCGATGCTGGAGCTTGACCCGGTGCTTTTCGAGCAGGTTATTTTCAATCTCCTGGACAATGCCGGCAAATATGCTCCGGACGGTTCGACCATTCGCATTCACGGTCGGAGAGAAAATGAATCTGTCTTGTTGCAAATCTTGGATGAAGGCGAAGGTATCCCGCCGAGCGATCTGGAGCACATCTTCGACAAGTTCTATCGCGCCCAGAAGGGCGACCAGGTGCGGGCCGGCACCGGCCTCGGCCTCGCCATTTCTCGCGGGTTCATTGAGGCGATGAAGGGCACAATCGTCGCGGACAATCGCGTCGATAGAAGCGGTGCGGTATTCACCATTCGGCTGCCGATCCCGGCGGAGCAACAACGGCTGGATACTGCCGCATGACCGCCGCCCCGCTCAAAGTTCTCGTGATCGACGACGAGCCGCCTATTCGTAAACTGCTGCGAATGGGGTTGAGTACCCAAGGCTACGACATTCTCGAGGCGCCGAACGGCAAGACCGCTCTGGAAATGCTGGGCCAGAAGCCCGACGTGGTGATTCTTGATCTCGGCCTTCCAGACGTTCAGGGCCACGATTTGCTCCGGACGATCAGAAGCCGGAATGAAGGCGTACCCATCGTCGTCCTGTCCAGCCGCGGCGACGAAGCCGGCAAAGTGCAGGCGCTCGACCTGGGTGCGGATGATTATGTAACCAAGCCTTTCGGAATGGATGAATTGCTGGCCCGGATGCGCGCGGCGCTGCGTCACCAATTGCAGGTGCACGGCGAGCGTCCAATCTTTCGGGCTGGCGATTTGTCCGTCGATCTCGTGCGCCGCATCGTGAAAATTCGCGATAATGAAATCAAGCTATCGCCCAAGGAGTACGAACTGTTACGTCTCCTCGTGCAACATGCCGGCAAGGTTCTGACCCATAAATTTCTGCTCGGAGAATTGTGGGACAATCTGACCGATGCGCAATATTTGCGGGTGTATGTTCGACAACTCCGGCAGAAAATCGAGACCGATCCCGAGCAGCCGCAATATATCCTCACTGAAACGGGTATCGGCTATCGGCTCCGTGCCCCGGATTAATACCAGACGAAAAAACGAACTCAGACACCATCTAACGTAAGTTCAAAGTTGCGCTTGCATACCATCGGAGCAGCTATGGTCATTGCGGATTTCTTGTCTCCATCCAACGTCATGATCGACGTGCAGGCGGCCGACAAAACTCAATTGTTGAAGGATCTGTCGAAGCGCGCCGCTGCGAGCGTGAAGCTCGATGGCGACAAGGTTTCAAAGGCAATTTTGCAGCGAGAGACGCTCGGCTCCACCGGCACGGGCGGCGGAGTAGCGATACCGCACGCCCGCTTCCCCGACTTGAAGAAACCATTTGGCATTCTGGCTCGTCTTAAGAAGGCGATCGAGTTCGAAGCCATCGATAGTAAGCCGGTCGATGTTGTATTTCTCCTGTTGCTGCCCGGCACCGCCGAAAGTGCCCAACTCAACGCATTGGCAGGCGTGGCTCGAATTCTCAGGGATGCGGCGATCACCGCCAACATCCGCCGTGCCAACGATGGCGCGCAGATCTACCGCGCAATCGTCACCCCCTCGACTGAGACATAACAGAATTCTGCAGGAAGCTACCGGCGGGAAGCTTGGCGTCTCTCGCTCACGCGCCTGGTCACAACGCCTCTGGGGCGCCCAACCTCGGAGGTGAGCTGGGTCATCAAGCGTGGAAGAGGTGAGGGGGCCGGCCGAACTGGGTGGCGGGCTGTGATGGCTCGGCAGGTTTCCCGCGTTCCTGTAGATAAGGTGGCGCTGGACAATGACGATCGTCGTTTATAAGAGGGCTTGATGCTGGTCGACAGCCATTGCCATCTGGATTTCCCCGATTTCGCCAATGAGCTCGACGGCATCGTCGCGCGTGCGCAGGCCGTCGGCATCGGACGCATCGTCACGATATCGACCCGCGTCAAGCAGCACGCGCAGGTGCTCGCCATTGCTGAGCGTTTTTCCGATGTCTTTTGCTCGATCGGCACGCATCCGCACCACGCCAAGGAAGAGCCCGATGTAACGACCGCCGATCTCGTCGCGCGCGCGCGGCATCCCAAGGTTGTCGCGATCGGGGAGGCGGGTCTCGACTATCATTACGACCACAGTCCGCGCGAGGCGCAGGAACAGGGTTTTCGCCGCCATATCGCGGCCGCGCGCGAAACCGGCCTGCCGCTTGTGATCCATACGCGCGATGCCGATGCCCACACCGCCAAAATTCTCGCCGAGGAAAACGGGAAGGGCGCCTTCCCGGCCGTGCTGCATTGTTTTACCGGCGGCCGCGACCTTGCGTTCACCGGGATCGACCTCGGCCTCTACGTGTCGTTCACCGGGATTCTGACATTCAAGCGCTCCGACGACCTGCGCGCCATCGCCGCCGCCCTGCCGGCCGACCGCATTTTGGTGGAAACCGATGCGCCCTACCTCGCGCCCGGCCCCTATCGCGGCAAACGCTGCGAGCCGGCCTACGTCGTCGAGACCGCGAAGGTGCTGGCCGACGTGCGCGGCGTTAGTACGGACGAGATCGCGCGCCAGACCACGGAAAATTTCTTCCGTCTCTTTAGTAAGGTGCCACGCCCGGCGTCGGCCGCCGCATGACGTATGTTTTCACCATTCTCGGCTGTGGCTCGTCCGGCGGCGTGCCGCGCCCGGCCCTCGGCTGGGGCGCCTGCGATCCGAAAAACCCCAAGAACCGCCGCCGGCGGACTGCGCTGTTGATCGAGCGACGTGCCGCCGCTGGGCACGTGACGCGTGTTTTGGTCGACACCTCACCCGATCTGCGCGAGCAATTGCTCGACGCCAATGTGCCCTGGCTTGACGGCGTGCTCTATACCCATGCCCACGCCGATCATTGCCACGGCATCGATGATCTGCGCGCCCTCGTCCTGCATAAGCGCCGACGCATCGATATCTATTGCGACGCCATGACGTCCGAGCTGTTGCGCACGCGCTTCGGCTATTGTTTTGCGACCCCTCCGGGCAGCGAATATCCTCCCATCGTGACCGAGCACCGCATTTCCGCCGGCCATCCGGTGACCATCAACGGGGAAGGGGGGCCGGTCGCGGCTCAGCCCTTGCTCCAGGTACACGGCGACATCACGTCGCTTGGCTTCCGCTTTGGACCCCTGGCCTATTCCTGTGATATCAGCGACCTGCCGCCCGAAACCGTTGCGGCGCTTGCCGGAGTCGAAATCTGGATCCTGGACGCGCTTCGGTACACGCCTCATCCAAGCCACCTGAGCCTATCGCAAGCGCTCAGCTGGGTTGCACGCGTGAAACCCAAACGAGCGATCCTGACCAATCTCCATGCCGATCTCGATTACAACACTTTGCGCCACGAACTGCCGTCCGGTGTCGAGCCTGCCTTTGACGGCATGCAGATCACCGTCAAAGAGGCCGGCCGCTGATTAAAGCTGCGAACCAGCTCCAGCGAATTGCGTAAAATTCGACGGATCGCATTGTCGCTGCAGTCATTTCCGAGTTTACGAACCCGCCCGATTCAGGCCTGTAAATGGGCGATGTTTCACTTGACATACCCAGCCTCAACATATAGATTTGCCTCAAAGAATCGAGGCATCTCATGTCTAAGTCGATATTGCTCAACCAACGCTTTCACTCCGAGGAAGCGGCCTTTGAATATGTCGAGACTCAGCTTTGGCCTAACGGGCCGGTTTGCCCCCATTGCGAAGCCACTGGCGACCGTATTGGAAAACTGAGCGGCAAGACGACCCGCGCTGGCCTCTACAAATGCTACGCCTGCCGGAAGCCGTTTACGGTCCGCGTTGGCACGATTTTCGAGGATAGTCACCTGCCGCTTCACCTGTGGCTTCAGGCTATCCATCTGCTGTGTGCCTCCAAGAAAGGCATTTCGACCCGCCAGCTTCAGCGGATGCTTGGCTGCGGGATGAAAACCGCTTGGCACCTTGGACATAGGATCAGGTTTGCTATGGCCCCAGAGGCTTCCGGTGGACAGCTTGGCGGCGAAGGCAAGACGGTCGAGGCCGACGAAACTGCGCTGTCCACGTCGCGCAAGACCAAAAACCGTACCGGCCTTCGCAAGAGACCCCATAGCGTTGTCATGAGCCTTGTCGAGCGCGGTGGCCATATCCGTTCGGTCACTCTCGACCATCGCAGCGCCATGAGCGTGGTTCGCGAGCATGTCCACAAGGACAGCCGCATGGTCAGCGATAAGGCGCAATGGCTGAAAGTCCCGCCAGTGGCGGCGCACGAAACGGTTGACCATTCCAAATACGAATGGGCGCGCGGCGACGTGCATGTGAATACGCTGGAAGGCTTCTTTAGTGTGCTGAAACGCGGGCTTGTAGGCGTTTATCAGCATGTCGATAAGAAGCATCTCGATCGCTATTTGGCCGAATTCGATTTCAGGCAAAACACGCGCGCCAAGCTGGGAATCAATGACGCACAACGTGAGGCGCTTGCCGTGAAGGCCGCCAAAGGAAAGCGCCTCACCTATCAAACAACTCATAGCGAGTCGGAAGCCTAAGCCGCCGTTCCAGTTGGAATTGCCATTTGATGACGGGGATGAGCGGTGACGCCCATCCTCGCCACTCGCTATCCTAGGGGTGCAAGCCAACCTAGGAGCGGAAATCATGGCGCGTCCCTTGTCTGTTGCATCCGGCGATCATCTTCTTCTCACTGAGCCAGTTATTCATTGGAGTGCGATTTTTTCTGACAC
>DATJVR010000042.1:0-49133 GCA_035501735.1 Xanthobacteraceae bacterium
CACAGATGCCGGCATGGGCCGCGGCTCCGGGCATGCCCCAGACCACGCTGGTTGCCTCGTCCTGGGCGATGACACTCCCACCGCCGTTGACGATCTCGGCCCCGCCGCGCGAGCCGTCCGCCCCCATGCCGGTCAGGATCACGGCGAGAATCGAAGCGCCCCACACTTTGGCCGCCGCCTCGAACAACGGATCGACCGCCGGCTTGCAGAAATTGATCGGCGGCCCGTCGTCGAGCACGACCACGGCCGAACCCGAGCGCCGCGCGACCCGCATGTGCCGGCCACCGGGCGCGAGATAGATCGTACCGGTCAGCACAGGCTCGCCGTTCACGGCCTCGTGCACGGGCCGACCGCAGCTGCGCGACAGGTGCTCGGCGAGAATGATTGTGAACGTCGGCGGCATATGCTGCGTGATCAAGATCGGCACGTTTTCCGCCACTCCGTTCAGCTTTGGCAGAATTTCCATGAGCGCCTGAGGTCCGCCGGTCGAAGCGCCGATCAACAGCACCCGCGGTGTCACGGCGGGGAACGGTCGGAGCATGATTTGCGTCTGCGATCCGCCGTTCGACGTGATCCGCGTCTTGTTGTGCTTTGGCGCGTTATTGGCGGTCATCACGCGCGATGCCGGCGTCGCCTCGTTCGGTGTCGGCACGGCATGCGCGTGCGCAGTGCGCCGGCTGCCCAGGGCACGAATCTTTTCGATCAGATCGCGCTGGAAATTCGCCGAGGTCATGATGCCGCCCTCGTTTTCAGGTTTCGGGATATAGTCGAGGGCACCGAGTGAAAGCGCCTTTAGGCTTATCTCCGCGTTATGACGCGTGAGCGACGAAGCCATGATTACGACGAGATCGCGTTTCTTTTCGAGCAATATCGGCAGCGTCGAAATGCCGTCGAGCTCCGGCATGTCGATATCGAGGACGACAACATCGGGATTCACGCGATCGAATTCATTGACCGCTTCGCGGCCGTTGCGGAGAACCGCAGCTATTTCAAGATCCGGCGTCTCCGTCACCCAGCGCGCGACCAGGCTCCGCACGACGATCGCGTCGTCCACCACCATGACCCGAATCGGAGCCGGCGTGGAACCACGCGCAACAGACAAAGCCGGTGAAACGTTCATCACGACGCGATACCAAATGAGCGCGGTGGAACAAGAAAACCGCCGGGTTCAGATCAGCCCGACTTCCTGGAATTTCGCCTCGACGATCTCCTTGTCGAACGGCTTCATGATGTATTCGTTGGCGCCGGCATGAAGGGCACGCGCGATGTGAGCCACGTCGTTTTCCGTGGTGCAGAACACGACCTTCGGACGGTCGCCGCCGGGCAAACGGCGCAACGCCTTCAGGAACTCGTAGCCGTCCATCTTCGGCATGTTCCAATCGAGCAGCACGCCATCCGGCAGCTCGCGCTGACACGCGCCGAGCGCCTGTTCGCCGTCCTCGGCCTCGATAATCTGGAAATCCAACCCTTCGAGAATTCGCCGCGCCACTTTGCGAATGACGCTCGAATCATCAACCACCAAACACGTTTTCATAACGACCTCACTTCCGTTCCGCGTAAAAACTGCCTCACGCGGCGAGGCTCTCCGGGGACATATCGAAAATGCGATCGACGTCCAGCACCACGAGAAGCTGACCGTCCAGCCGATACACACCCGCTGTGACTTCTGCGAGCCGCGCATCGATGTTGGCGGGTTTTGCCTCGCAAAGATCCTTCGCGAGCTTCATCACCTCACCCACTGCATCGACCAACAAACCGTAGGACTCGCCCTTGAGCTCGATGCCGACCGCGATCGCCGGAACTTTGTCTTGCCGCGCCGGCAGACCGAGCCGGCAGCGCATATCGATGGCCGTGACGATGCGGCCGCGCAGATTGAGTACGCCCGCGATCTGCGGAGGCGCCAACGGTACCCGCGTCAAACGATCCGGCACGAACACGTCTTGCACGCGCGAAATCGGCAGACCGAACAGCTGATCGTCAAGCGTCACGGTGACGTATTCCACATAACCCGCATCAGAATTGTTTTTGCTCGTTGCCATGGCGATCCTCTACGCTGCTTGATGCAGGTCGGTGGCCTGCTCCTTGAGCGCAGCAACAAGACTCTGGCGATCAAACTTGGCGACGAAATCGTGGAACCCGACCTGCCTTCCGCGCTCGATGGCCTCCGGCGAGCCATAAGCCGACAAGGCAATGATCGGCATCTCGGCCCAGCGCGGTTCCTTGCGCACGGCTTCGGCGAGTGAAAACCCATCCATGCCCGGCATGTCGAGGTCGGTGACCAGGACGTCGAACCGCCGGCCGCTGCGCATCAGCGCCAGCGCTTCCTGGCCGCTGGAGACCGCCGTAACCGCATAACCAGAGGCCCTCAGCACCGGCGTCAGCATGTTGCGGAAGAACGCTGAGTCATCGACAAACAGCAGCGATTGCGACGCGCTGGAGATTTTTTTCTCCTTGCGTCGGAACCAGTCCTCGAAGGCAAGCGGCAAATAATGACCGATGTCGATGATTTCCGTCGCCTGGCCGCGCACCACGGCTGAGCCGACAACGCCCGGACGTTCACTCGCAATTTCGATATTGAGCCGGTCGTCGACGATATCCACGATCTCGTCGACGACGAGCCCCATCGAATGGATCGAATCGGAGAACACCAGGAGCGGCTGCGTTGTCTGGCCGGGCTTGACTTGAACCTCATCGTTGACGCGCACGAGCGGCATCAGATGACCGCGGTATTGCACCATATAGCGTCCATTCGAGATCTCGATCTTGCTGCAATCGATCTCCTCGAGCCTGGTGACAAGCGACAACGGCACGGCCTTGAGTTCCTGCGAGCCGGCACGGAACATGAGCAACGACGTGAGGTTGCCGGTTTCCCCGGCAGCCGTTGCGGCCGCCTGATCGTCATGGCGCATCGCCTCGGTCGCCGCCATGGCGGCACCGATCGCCTGTGCCGCGCCATTCGGATCGATGATCATGATCACCGAGCCGTCACCCAGGATCGTATTGCCCGAGAACATGCCGATGTGGCGCAGCTTCGTGGCCATCGGCTTGACCACGATTTCCTCGGTATGGAACACGCAGTCGACGATGATGCCGAACGTCTGGGGTCCGACCTGAGTGACGACAATAAATCCCTTATCCGGCACGGACTGGCCGTCGTCGATTTTGAGCAGCGACTTCAGACTGACCAGCGGCAGCAGCTTGTTGCGCAGCCGCAGCACGGCGGCATCCTTGATGCGCTCGATGCGGTGTTCCGATTTCGCGTGCACCCGCACCAACTCCTCGACGGCGATCTGCGGGATTGCAAAACGCTGATCGCCGACTTGCACGATGAGCGCCGAGATGATTGCGAGCGTGAGCGGAATCTTGATCGTGAAGCTCGACCCCTCGCCATAGACGGACTTCACGTCGATACTGCCGCCGATCTGATCGATGTTGGTGCGCACGACATCCATGCCGACGCCGCGGCCGGATACGCTTGTCACCTTGTCGGCGGTGGAAAATCCGGGCGCGAAGATGAACTCGTGGATCCGCGACTCCGACAATTTTTCGGTTTCGGCCTCGGTGACCAAACCGGCCGCGACCGCCTTCGCCTTGATCTTCGCCGTATGGAGCCCTCGGCCATTGTCGGCAATGGCGATGACGATGTGCCCGCCCTCATGGTAGGCCGTGAGCCGGATCGTACCTTTGGCTGGCTTGCCGGCGGCGATGCGTTCGGTTGGCGACTCCAAGCCATGGTCTGCGGAATTGCGCACCATATGCGAGAGCGGATCCTTGATTCGCTCCAGCACCTGGCGATCGAGTTCCGTATCGGCGCCGTGCATTTCAAGCTCGATTTCCTTGCCGAGATCGGTGGCCAGATCGCGCACGATACGCGGCAGCTTCTGCCAAGCGTTGCCGATCGGCTGCATACGCGTCTTCATCACGCCCTCCTGCAGCTCAGCCGTGACGCTGGACAGCCGCTGCAGCGGCACCTTGAATTCCGAATCCTCCTGTCGGCGCACCAGGTCGAGCAGCTGATTGCGCGTCAGCACCAGCTCCGACACCATGGTCATCAGATTTTCGAGCGTATCGATATTGACGCGGATTGAGTGATTGGCGACGTTGCCCTTGCCGTCGTTCTTGTCGTCGTTATCCTTTTCGTGCGGCATCTGATCCGGCGCGGGCTTCGAAGGCGCGATGGGCTTGACCGGAGCCGGGCCGGGTGCCGCGCGAAACGCGCGCTCGAGTTCATCAAGCGAGACTTCACCGGGTCGCAGCGGCCGCTCAAGCACCTGGGACACCAACGTTCCGACGGCTTTGCTCGGTATCGCCGAAGGCGGACTATTCTTGACGGTGCCTTGCACCGCCATCGACTCAAGTTTGCCGATCAGATCGTCGTCGGTTCCGTTCGGCTCGCGTTCATGCTGCTCAAGTTCGGCAAGCAGCTCCTTCACACGATCGATCGTGAACAGCACGAGCGTGACCGCTTCTTCGGTCACCGGCATGCCATCGCGGAATTTTCCCATCAGGGTTTCGGCGGCGTGCGCCAGCGCGGCTAACCGCGGCAGGCCGAGGAAGCCGCAAGTCCCCTTGATCGTGTGGACGAGGCGGAAAATGTTGTCGAGAATTTTGGCGTTGTTGGGTTCCTGCTCGAAACGCACCAGCTCGACATCGACGGTGTCGAGGCTCTCGTTCGTTTCGGTGAGGAATTCCTGCAGCAAATCATCCATGACAACGCCTTCGTCGACAGGCGCCGACCGACGAACCGGCCCCTATCGGGAGGGCCAGTGTGTTGGAAAAGGCTTTAAGTTTGGTTGCGCGCACGCTGCGCAGCGTGCGTCATTAATGCTTTGTTAAGAACTTCGGCGGGGCTGCGAAACCGTTATTTTGCGCTGACGACGATCGCTTCCCCTTCGTTCGCGAAGGCCAGGGAAAGTCCGCAGTTTCTGGCCAGCATGCCGGCGTAGAACGGCTGGATGGCATGCGCGTCGACGGCATGCCCATTCGGCGCACCCGTGATCAGCGCCGGCATCGCCTGAGGCACCCGCGCATTGAGGCCGTTGGCCGAGATTTTAAACCCCATGGCCTCGCCTTCGCCTACCGGAACGACCGTCAGCGATCCGCCGCGCGGAATGGCATGTCCCGCGATCAGCAACATGTTGAGCAACAATTTGACCCTGTTCTTGGGCAGCAGCGCCCGCGGCAGCTTCCAGTCTATTTTGGTTTTTTCGTCCTCCAGCATGCCCCGCGCGACCTTTTCGGCGTCGCCGGTATCGATCTGTGCGCCGGCCGAGCCAGCCGCACCAAAAGCGATTCGGCAGAATTGCAGCTTTGCCGAGGCCGTCCGCGCGCTTTTTTTGATCAGATCCAGCGCAAAGGTCTTGGTCTCCTCGTCGTTTTCATCTTCCATGACCTCAAGACCATTCATGATTGCGCCGACCGGGCTGATCAGGTCGTGGCAAACACGCGAGCACAAGAGGGCGGCTAGGTCGAGAGGTTCGAGAACGATCGGTTCGGACATGGATCCAGTCTCCGCAAGGCTAGTCGGGTACGACACCAAAGACGCACGGGACACGCATCAGAGGCTGCTGGCGAATCGGGCGTCGAGAGCGAGACGGTGGTGTGATACACCCCAGCCGCTACAGGTCAAGGCACTGGAAGCGAGGTTTCAGGGGTGATCGAGGATAGTCATCCAGCAACCGAGACTCTGCTCGACGGGCTCTGCCGGATCGCGGTACGCGCTGCCGCGGCTATCCGAGCCATCGCGCCTGCGGCCCTGAAGGTGCGCGCAAAAGACGATCGGTCTCCGGTCACCGCCGCCGACGAGACTTCCGAAAGCGTCATCCTCGAAGGGCTGGTCGAATTGCTGCCCGGCGTGCCGGTGGTGTCCGAAGAGGCCGCCGGGCACGCGGCGCCGCGCGCGCTCGCCCGCCAATTCGTCCTGGTCGACCCGCTCGACGGCACCCGCGAACTGCTCGCCGGACGCGACGAATACACCGTGAATATCGCGCTCGTGGACAATGCCCAGCCGGTCATCGGCGTCGTTGCCGCGCCGGCGCTGGGCCTGCTGTGGCGGGGGATCATCGGCGTGCGCGCCGAGCGCCTCATGTTTGCTTCCGATGGACTTTCGCCGAATTCGGGCAAGCCCGAAACCATCAGGACCCGCGCATGGCCCGACCACGGCGCCGTCGCCATCGTCAGCCGATCGCACCTTGATCCGGCGACCGATGCCTATCTTGCGCAGGTGCGGCCCGCAAAGAGAATCGCCTGCGGATCGGCGTTGAAATTCTGCCGGCTGGCGGAAGGAGTGGCCGATCTCTATCCGCGGTTGGCGCCCACTTCCGAATGGGATATCGCGGCAGGCCACGCCTTGCTGGTCGCGGCCGGCGGTGCCGTGACGAGACCCGATGGCACGCCTTTGCGATACGGGCAGACCGACTTCCGCATCCCGGCCTTCATCGCTTGGGGCGATCACGCGGCCGTCGGGAAATTCTGACTATGGCGCCAGTTTGCGCACCACCTCTGGCCATTGCGATTGCGCGCTCGTGATGACCTCCGCGGACCGGGCTTCGAATGCGTTCCGTGTCTCGGGACTGCGAAACAAATAGAGCCGCTCACCGACAATCAGCCACACCTCAGGATTCCCCGCGACCGCAACGCCGCGCGCGACGCCCGTCGGGTCATAACCGCCGAACACGGGCATATACACATCCGGGCTTGCGACGAACGCCCCGCGATTGCCTTCGTTGATGAACCGCCAGGTCGCCCCGGCATGGTTGGTTTCAAACTCGCCGCTGCCCAGCATCGCCTTGCCGTTGGTGAAATAGGCAACCGGGTCAAACCCGCTGATCGCAAGCCCGGTGTGATAATCGGTGACAATGCGCTCGGTGGTGGCCGCACGCAGCTGCACGACGCTGATCCAGGCGCAGATCGACAGGCCGGCCATAGCCCCGACGAGGCTTGCCAGGATCTTGGCCGGATCGACCGGCGGCTTCCGTTTCTGCTGCATTGCCATCATATTGCCCGTGTGTGCCGGTATGATTCGTTTATTCGCTGGCAACGCTAAAGCTGTCGCGTGAGCAACGGGTTAATCAGGCTGTTGGCCCAATTGGAGCATTTCATGCGCGCCGCAATTCGTTTCGCCCTGCTCACCCTATTACTGGCCGGTTTCAGCACCCTCAAAGCGACAGCGCAGCAACCGCAATCGGACCCGCCGCCGCCGAACGAGACTCGGTACTCGTCGAACGAACTGATCGACTCCGGCCACCGTTTCTTCGG
The DNA here is from genome assembly GCA_035501735.1 of Xanthobacteraceae bacterium. Classification (GTDB taxonomy): domain Bacteria; phylum Pseudomonadota; class Alphaproteobacteria; order Rhizobiales; family Xanthobacteraceae; genus PNAI01. Next base: position 7,258 of record DATJVR010000042.1, read on the forward strand.
GTCGGTCTCAAAAGGGCTCGCACAAATCATCGAGCGAGCCGTAAGCCAATGGGGCACACCCAATGGCTACATTCTTGGCGAGGAAGGCGGTGGTGCGATATTTGCGGGCCTGCGCTACGGCGAGGGCACGCTGTACACGAAGAACGCAGGCGACCTGCGGGTTTATTGGCAGGGCCCGTCGATCGGCTTTGACGTCGGCGGCGAGGGCGCGCGCACCATGATGCTGGTCTATAATTTGCCCGCGACCGACGCGATCTACGAGCGCTTCGGCGGAATCGATGGCTCGGCGTATTTTATTGGTGGCTTTGGCATGACGGCGCTGACCGCCAACCATATCGTGGTCGTACCGATCCGCTCAGGCGTCGGACTGCGGCTCGGCGCCAACGTCGGGTATTTGAAATTCACCCCGAAGAGCACTTGGAATCCGCTCTGAGCCGCGAAAAACGGCCATAATCGATCCGTAATCGAATGCAATTGCTCCAATGCCCCCGAAAAGGGCACGGGAACCTCAAAATCGTGGTAAATATTTAGTTAATTCGGCAATTTGGCAGTCGTCGCCGCTCCGTGGCATGGTGGGGTCCGAATGCCGGGTCTGGGAGTTGGTCGTACATGGTCGAACAGATCATGATCTTTGGCATCGGGTTCCTGGCGGCGAGCCTGTGCGGGCTCCTGCTGGTCCCGCTTATTCACAATCGCGCCGTCCGTCTCACCAAGAAGCGTCTGGAAGCGGCTGCGCCGCTTTCGATCGCCGAACTTCAGGCGGACAAGGACCAGCTGCGCGCTGAATTCGCCATGTCCACCCGCCGGCTCGAACTGTTGGTCGAGCAGCTGAAAGCCGAAAGCGCGGGCCAGCTGGCCGAGCTCGGCAAGAAGACCGACGCGATCAATCTCTTCAAGATCGAGCTCGACGAAAAGACCAAGCAGATCGATCTGCTCCAGGCCAGCAACGCCAAGCTGCAGGATCGCGCCAACGCGGTCTCGATCGAACTCTCGGCCAAGGACATCCTGCTGCAGGAGACCGAGCGGATGCTCGCCAGCAAGGAAGCCGAAATCGCGAAAATCACCGGCGATCTCAACGAGCGGGCGCTCTCGACCGACAGTCAACGCGTCGAGATCATCACGCTGCGCACCCAGGTCTTTGCATTCAAGGATCAGATCGACGATCTGCGCACCAAAATCGAATTCGCGCAAAAAGTCGAGGCCAGTCTGCGCAGCGAGCTGGCGACCGCAAAGCGCGACGAGAAGGGCGACGTCGGTTCCACCAAGGACCGCACGGAAAATGCACAGCTGCGCGAGAGCATCAACGAGATCGCAGCCGAAATCGCGCGGCTGACCCTGGCGCTCGAAGGTCCGCGTTCGCCGATCGAAACCATTCTGGCCAAGGCGGAAGGTGCCGTGGTCCACAACGTCGCGCACGGCGGGAACGGCGGCGGCAATGGCGGCGGGCCGATCGCCGCGCCAGCCCAACGCACGCTCGCCGATCGAATTCGCGCGCTGCAGTCGAGAGCGACGCGGCTCGCCTCGACGGGTTAATCCACGCGAAAACTTTCAACTCAAACGCATGCTCAAGGGCTTGATCTTGAGGCCGGCCGACAGATCGTCGAGTTGCTGGATGAGTTGCGCGGTGAGCGATAGGCCGTTTTTGCCGCGATCTGCCTTGCGCCGCCGCCGTTCTTCACCCGGATATCGGATCACATCGACGCCGGGTAACCGCGCCGAAGTCCGCAATTCCTGCAAGTGGCGGTCCATTTCGGCCGCGAATATTTTGGGCTGCTGAAATCGCGCCACATCGACTGCGATCATGAATTGCCCGGTGTTGCATTCTTCCGTGCCGGGCGCGGTGAAATCGATCACCTCCCGGCCGAACGCTGCGCCGTTCAGCACCCCCGCGAGCAAGCCGATCATCAGCGCTAGCCCGCTGCCCTTGTAGCCGCCGATCGGCAGCAGTACGCCTTCGGAGACTTTTTTCGCATCGGTGATTGGCCGGCCGGTCGTGCGATCTGCCACCCACCCTTCCGGCAGCGGCGTTCCGCTGATCGCATGGGTGCGGATGGTGCCGAATGAAGCCACCGAAGTGGCGATGTCGAGCACCACCGGCGCTTCCTTGCCGGCGGGGATCGCCACCGCGATCGGATTGGTGCCCATCAGCGGTTCGGCGCCGCCCCACGGCGCCATGTGATTGGCGCTCGACACCGCCGCATAAATTCCGACCATGTTGTGCGCGAGCGGGATCGAGGCGTAAACGCCGGCCGCGCCCGCATGGTTCGATCGCCGCGCGCCGACCCAGGCCACTCCAGCCTCGCGCGCGATTTCGACTGCCAAGTTGGCCGCACGCGTCATCACCAGATGGCCCATGCCGTTATCGCCGTCGATCAGCGCCGCCGCCGGGCTGCGCTGCAGCACCTTGATTTTCGCCTTGGGATTCACGCGACCGGATTTCAGATTGCCGACATACTGCGAAAGCCGGAATACGCCGTGCGCATCGGCGCCGACGAGATCGGCCTCGATCATGGCGTCGGCGACGATCGCGGCATCGGCGTCGGCAAGCCCGCCCGCCGTGAAAGCATCGCGCGCAAAGGCAATCAATATAGCCGCCGGAATGCGGCGCGACTCGGCCATGCGCGTTATGCCGCTTTGGCCCGCGTCTTGGCCGGGAAATATTTTTCCAGCCAATCGAAGATGACGCTGCGTACGCGCGTATTGCTCTCCGCGAACATGAAATGGTCGGTATCGGCAAAGAGATGCAAATCCGTCGGCATGCCCGCGCGCTTGAACATTTCAACCGATTGCTCGGTCGGCGTCACCGAATCGGTCGAACTATGCAGCAGCAGCAATGGCCGCGGCGCGATATGGCCCACCACGTCGTCGGCGCGAAAATCGTACATGCTCTGCGCCGTCTCGGCCGGAAACATCTCGATCGATCCCGCGGATAGATGCCCGCGCAGATGCGGCGGGATCGGCACGATGTCGTAGCGCGGGACCATCAGCGACTGGCCGGTCTTTTCGCGGTGGCGCTTGCCCTCCTCCAGCATCGCGGTGAATTTGGCCCAGGCCTCGGGCGTCGGATGCTGGCCGCGGAACTTGCGCGCGCCGTCGCCCCACCCGCCGGACGAAATGACTGCCGCAACCCGCTTGTCCACGCCGCCGGCATAGACGGCAACCGCGGCGCCAAAGCTCGAGCCGATCAGCCCGATGCGATCCGGCTCGACCTGCTTCTGATGCGCGAGAAAAGTCAGCGCATTGCACGCGTCGCTGACCTGATCCAGGCAGAGAATTCGTCCGCGCTCGCCTTCGCTTGCGCCGCAGCCGCGCATGTCGAAACGCAACGTGATGTAGCCGAGCTTCTCGAACATCGCGCAAGGTTCGAGCACGTTGTTTGAATTCATGTTGCTGCCGAAACCGTGCATGACGATGAACGCCGGACGTCGTTCGCCGGGCGCCAGCCCTTCCGGCACGCGCACCACGCCGGCGAGTTTGAGCCCATCGGAGGCGAACGTGACTTTATTCTCTGCCATAATTACGACTCCCGTCTCCCGCCGCGGCCCTTCGCCCCAGGCGTAATTACAAACGCAGGCAAAACGCGCGGCGATATTTGACTTAACTGCGGCCCCGATTCAACGGCTTAACCGCACACTTGCGCATAAGTCCGCCATGTCCGCTGTAAATTGTGGCAATCCAAAAGTCGCAATTGCCGCAGCGGCGAACCGGTTGCAATACCCTCCGAGAAGGGGCAAAATTCCTGGCGTGGAGGCCATCCCGGGACTGTTCGAGTAGCATGGGAGGTGGACGTGTTTAACTTCAACATGGCGATGCTTGAAAGCCATGAGTTCGTTGTCGGTGCTGTCGTCGCAGCGATCTTGTTGAGCGCCCTCTTCGCTTCAGCTTTGTTCCGCAACATCGGTCTGGCGCTCGCCGCCGGCGGTGTCGTGGTGCTCTACCTGCAGGGCGGCGTTGCAAACCTGCTCGCGATGTCGAATACGCTCGAGACGGAGTTCAAGGCTCTACCGGATTTCTCTCACGGCATGATCGCCGGCGTTGCCGTGATGATCGTGCTGTTCTTGAGCTTCAGACCGCGCGCCGCTTCTTGACCTCATTCACGCCGGCATGAGCACGGCGTCAAACGGGCCGGAATGGCTTCCGGCCCGCCCTGACTTTCAAACCCTGTGGCTTGGCTATTTCAGCGTCGACGTTGCGCGTCCAAACCGCACGATGCTGATGCTCTGGCGATTGGCGACCGTATCCGAGTTGCTCGCGGTCGGCTGATTGGAGTCGCGCAACCCGCGCAGCGCAAGCGACAGCGCACCCATGCGCCGGGCCAGCGCCAACGTTTCTGTCTGCCGAGGGTTGAGCGCGAGCGTCGCGATCTTGCCGACGATGGTGCGCTGGCCGTTTTTCTCTTCGATCGTCTGATCGATCGCAAGGACCTGCACGTCCGCCAGGATGGTTTCCGCGGTGACAAACTCTTCCTGACTGGCCTTCTCGATTCGCGTCAGGATGACATCGACGTGGTCATTGGGAAGGATGAATCCGCCCGCGCCGGCTTCCGGTGAGATCTCCATCGCGACGGCCCGCATGCCCGGCGGCAGCATGGCCGCCACAAACCCCGAGCCGCCGGCCTTGATCACCTTGGCTTCGCGGATCGGCTCCCCACTGGCAAAGGCGATCCGTGCGATGGAACCGGAAAATTCGTTGAGCGCGTCAGGCTTGCTCGGCTTTTGAATGAATTGCGGGCCGGCCGTCGCCGCAGGCCAGGTCTGCCAACCCATGTTCTGCGCGGTGAGCGTTTGCCCGATGCCGATGTCGTCTTTGGCGACCAGAATGTCGACCGTTTCGAGCTGCGCTTGCGGTTGCGGCGCAACAGCGGTGGGTGCCGGGGGCGATCCGGATTGGCTCGCCAGCAAGGCGGCGAGGCCGCCGGCGGCTAACGCAATGACAAGAACAACGATACGTGCGGGATTCATCGCAACAAACCTATGACTCGACAGCCGCTTTGACAGGCTTCCGGTCGAAGCTGACCATCAAAACCTCAACGCACGGTAAACAAATCGTTTGTATTGGAAATATCGCCGGAAAGGCTTGTTCCATCGGCGACGAACGTCTTCGGCGCCCGTCATCCGATCGGGCGCTCGTCCGCGATCACCTTGCCGTCGTTCGGCAGCGAGCCCGGCGCGACCAGCTTGACGGCACCGCGCAGTTTGGTCACCGCATGCAGCGTCGCGCCGACCGCCTCGGCCAGATCAGGCGCCGGCGCCGCGCATTCCGCCGACAACGTCATGGCGTCCTGCTCGCCCGCACGCGTCACCGTAAGCCGCACCCGGCCGAGGGACGGATGTCGTCGCGCCACTTCCGCGATCTCGCCCGGATGCACGAACATGCCCTTCACCTTGGTGGTCTGGTCGGCGCGCCCCATCCAGCCCTTGATGCGCATGTTCGTGCGCCCGCATGGCGACGCGCCCGCCATCACCGCCGAAAGATCGCCGGTCGCGAGCCGGATCATCGGATAATCGCGATTGAACGAGGTCACGACCACCTCTCCGACTTCGCCATCGGCGACCGCATCGCCGGTGCCGGGACGCACGATCTCCACCATGACGTGCTCGTTGATGATCATGCCTTCGCGCGCCTCGCTCTCGTAGGCGATGACGCCGAATTCCGCCGTTGCGTAGCATTGCAGCACCGCCACTCCGCGCCCCGCGAGTTCGTTTCGCAACGACGCCGGCAACGCCGCGCCGGACACCAACCCGCGCTTGATTGAAGAAGCGTCCTTGCCCGCTTTCGCCGCCGCATCCAACAGGATTTTCAGATAGTCCGGCGTGCCGAGGTAGCACGACGGTTTCAGATGCACGATCGCCTCGAGTTGCTGCTCGGTATTGCCGGGTCCGGCCGGGATGACGGCGCAACCGATCGCCTGCGCACCCGACTCCATGATGAAGCCACCGGGAGTCAGGTGGTACGCAAAAGTATTGAGCACGATGTCGCCCGCGCGGAATCCCGCCGCATAGAGCGCGCGCGCCGCCCCCCACCAGTCCCTGCCCTCTCCTTCCGGTTCGAAAATCGGCCCCGGCGAGAGCAGCAGCCGTTTAACACCGCCCGCCGCCGTCACATTGAACCCGCCGAACGGCGGATTGGCTTTCTGCAACGCCGCAAGCTCGGATTTGCGCAGGATCGGCAGCTTCACCAGCGCTGCGCGGCTGGTCACCGAGTTTGCATCGACCCCCGCGAACTGCTTCGACCATCCCGGCGCCGTCATTGCACGCGCGATCACCTCGGGAAGGCGCGCCAATTGCTCGCGTTCACGCGTCGTCGCCGACCGAGTTTCCAGGGAATCGAAGTGATCGTTGTGCACTACGTTTTCTCCATTTGTCGCGCCGCGCGTTTCTTGCCCGTTTGAAGCGACGCGCTTCGCCATCGTGACGTTGGCCGGTTCGCCCTGCTGCATCTGAACCGCCTGAACATCCCGAAGCGTGGATCCTGCGACAAAATGCACGGAGACGCACGCGTGGTCCACCGCAATTCGCGGGCTATGCCAGCCAGCGTTTGCGCCGCTTGTAGTGTTTCGCGTCGCGGAACGACTTGCGTTTGCCTTCGGCAATTCCGAGGTAGAATTCCTTCACATCCTCGTTCTCGGCGAGCGCGGACGCTTGGCCGTCCAACACCACGCGGCCGTTTTCAAGAATATAGCCGTAGCTCGCATATTTGAGCGCCATATTGGTGTTCTGTTCGGCGAGCAGGAATGAGACGCCCTCTTTTTCGTTTAGATTTTTCACGATCTCGAAGATTTCCTCGACGATCTGCGGCGCGAGCCCCATCGACGGCTCGTCCAGCAGGATCATCTTGGGTCGCGACATCAGCGCACGTCCAAGCGCGCACATCTGCTGCTCGCCGCCTGACGTATAGCCCGCCACTGCGCTGCGGCGTTCTTTCAACCGCGGGAAATAATCGTAGACCAGATTGAGGTCGCGCTTGATCGCGGCCGCGCCGTCGCGTCGCGTGAAGGCGCCCGTGAGGAGATTTTCCTCGATGGTGAGGTGCGCGAAGCATTGCCGGCCCTCCATCACCTGGATGCATCCCCGCCGCACCAGCTCGTTGGGCGAGAGCGAATGCACCTCCGCGCCGTCGAACACAATGGCGCCCTTGGTGACCTCGCCGCGTTCCGAATGCAGCAGGTTCGAGATCGCCTTGAGCGTCGTGGTCTTGCCGGCACCATTTGCGCCGAGCAGCGCGACTATGCCCCCCTTCGGCACGTCGAGCGATACGCCCTTGAGCACGAGGATGACGCGATCGTAGATCACCTCGATATTGTTGACCGAGAGGATGCGCTCGTTTTGCGAAGCCGGCGCGGCATCCGTCTGCACGGTGGCGGCCATCTGACCTCACTCCGACAAAATCGCCCTCATCCGCGGCAGGCGCGAGAAGCGCCGCGCCGTTGGATGAGGGCGCTGTCCGGCAAGTCCCTTACGACGACTTGTCGCAAGCCTCGGTACGCTTCGGCCAAGGTTGATTCTTGGTCACGTAGTCCTGCGCCGCGGCGTTGAGCAGGGGCAGCACTTTATCCTTCATGGGCGAGAGCCAATCCGAGACCTTCACCCATTTGGTGCCGTCCCATTGCTGCACATAGGCCGAATGATGGCCGTTATGGTCGTCGCAGGTCACTTCGACCGGCGCGGCAAAATCCGCAAGGCCCATTTCTTTCCAGCGTGCGGCCGTGATCTTCAGCGTCTCGAGGCCGCGGCGCATTTCGTCACCGGTAATGTTCTTCTTGCCGGTGATGCGCTGGGCATTGCGTATGGCTTCCGCGATCACCGCGGCATTCATGATGCCGCGATTATAGAAGTTCTCGCCGACCTTATCTTTCGGCGTCTGGCTGTTGCCCTTCTCGATCACGAGTTTCACGATCTCTTGGATCGCCGGGTAGTTCGCGCCGACGCTGTTGAAATTCAGCGACAGATAACCCTTGCCGCCCGCACCTGCCGGACGCGCATCATCCTCGCTGCCCGACCACCAGATGCCGATGAAGTGATCCATCGGATAATTGGTTTTCGCGGCCTCCTGGACTGCGGTCGGATTCATCGCGCCCCAGCCCCACATGATCATGTAGTCGGGCTTGTCGCGACGAACATTGAGCCACAGGCCCGATTGATTCTGCATTTCCGCCGGCGGCACCGGATATTCCTTCACCGTAAAGCCGTAGTCCTTGGCGAACTGATTCAGCAGCGGCAGCGGCTCGCGGCCGTAGCCGCCGTCGAAGAAGATGAAGCCGATGGTCTTGCCCTTGAGCTTGTCCAGTCCGCCCTCCTTGCCGTCGATGTAGCGGAAGATGATGGAGAGGCCGTCCCAATAGGTGGACGGCGGGTTGAACACCCAGGGGAAGTCCTTGCCCACCGCCGAGGCCGACAGGCCATAGGCCATCGACAGCACCGGAATGTGATCGACCGCGGCTTTTGGAATCAGCGCCAGCGTAATGCCGGTCGAATACGGCGTGATGACTGACGGCTTCTTGGCCTTGAGCGCCTCGTAGCATTCGACGCCCTTCTCGTTCTTGTAGCCTGTTTCGCATTCTTCGACGATGAGCTTGCTGCCGCCGATGCCGCCGTCGCGAGCATTGAGCAACGCAAAATAGTCGTGCAGCCCATTAGCGATCGGTATTCCCGAGTTCGAGAATGGGCCGGTGCGGTAGGTGAAGAGCGGAATGTACGTTCCCTCTTGTGCCTCGGCCTTGGAAGCCAGAAAGGATAAGCCCACCAGGCTCGCAACGGCCGCACCGAGAACAATGTGTTTCAAGCGCATAGCGTTTCTCCATGTGTGCCGGCATTTCTTCTCTTCGGCCGGCTTTGCACCCCTCCCGATCCGGAGGGTACCCCTGCCCGGCGAGTCGCCGGTTGGGAATTTGTGTCACAGTTTGCACCTTTAATACGGGAATGGCCACACCCTTAACTTCTGCTTTCCGATCTGCCACAACCGGGCCAGTCCGTTCGGCTCGACGATCAAGAAAAAGATGATGAGCGCCCCGAGCGTCATGAACGTGATGTGCTCCGCCGTCGCGGTCGTGATCGACAAGCCGAACATATTGGGCGCGTATCGCAAGACGATCGGCAAGCCCCAAATCAGGGCTGCGCCAAAGAATGAGCCGAGCAAGCTGCCCAATCCTCCGATGATCACCATGAACAGAACCAGGAAGGATTGATTGATGCTGAAGCTTTCCGACTCCGCGTTGCCGAGCCAGAGAAACACCATCATCGCACCGGCAACGCCGCAATAGAACGACGACACCGCGAAAGCGAGCAGCTTGGTGCGCAGGAGTTTGATGCCGATCAGCTCGGCCGCGATGTCCATGTCGCGCACCGCCATCCAGGTCCGGCCGATGCGTCCGCGGATCAGATTGGACGCCACCCAGGTCATCGCCGAAACGATGGTGAGCACGATGAGATAGCGCGTCACCGGCGTGGCGTTCGGCCCTGTGACCGGAATATCGAACAGCGTCCGCGTCGGCACTTCGATCGATGCGGAGACGTTGTAATTGTAGAGCCATGGAATGCGGATGAAGCACCAGGACAGGAAAAACTGCGCCGCCAGCGTCGCAACGGCGAGATAGAAACCTTTGATGCGCAGCGACGGCAACCCGAACAGCGTTCCAACCGCGGCAGAAAAGAATCCCGCAAGCAGAATATGAACAACGATATTGATGCCCGGGAAGAACGTCGCGAGCTTGTAACACGCGAATGCACCGACGCCCATGAAGCCGCCGGTGCCGAGTGAAAGCAAACCGGTATACCCGGTCAGCAAATTGAGCCCGATCGCCGCCAACGCAAAGATCAGCACCGGCGCGATGATCGAATCGATCATGAAGTTCGACGCGGCAAGCGGCACCACGACATACGCCGCTGCAAGAATCAGCAGCATCCCGACGCGATCCTGCAGGATGGGGAACAGCGCCTGGTCCGCCGCATAACTGGTCTTGAACTGGCCGGCCTCGCGATAGAGCATGGCGCGCCCTCAAACCCGCTCGATGATCTTTTCGCCGAACAGGCCCTGCGGCCGGAACAGCAAAAAAACCAGTGCGATGACGTAGGCGAACCAGGACTCGATGCCGCTGCCGAACAGCGGCCCCCAATAGAATTCGCCGAGCTTCTCGCCCATCCCGATGATCACGCCGCCGATGATGGCGCCGGGAATTGAGGTCAAGCCGCCGAGGATGAGGACCGGCAGGGCCTTGAGCGCGATGATGTCGAGCGCGAACGAGACATTCGAGCGCGCGCCCCACATGATGCCGGTCGCCAGCGCAACGATGCCGGACGCGAACCAGACCGTCACCCAGATTTGCTCGAGCGAGATGCCGACCGACAACGCCGCGCGGTGACTGTCCGCGACCGCGCGCAACGCCCGCCCGATCCGGGTCTTCTGGAAGAAGATCGCAAGCGTCGTCACCATCAGCAACGCGATGATGGCAGCCGCCACATCGATCTTCTGCAGCTGCACGAAACCGCCGAGCATCCGGATATTGTAGGAACCGCTCGGCAACAGAAGCTGCTGCGAGATCATCACCTTTGGATCGCCGCCGAAAATCAATTCACCCAGGCCGATCAGAAAATACGTGAGCCCGAACGTCGCCATGAACAGGATGATCTCGGCCTGGTTGACGAGCGGCCGCAAAACCACGCGCTCCACCGCAAACGCGAGCAAGAGCATCACCAGAATGGTGAGCGCGAGCGCGAGAAATGCCGGCACCCCATGCTCGTAAAGGCCGACCAGGGTGAGCGCCGCGAACACCACCATGATCCCTTGCGCAAAATTGAACACCCCTGAGGCCTTGAAAATCAGTACGAACCCAAGGGCAATCAGCGAATAGAGCACGCCCGCGACGAATCCTTCCCACAGCGCCTGCACCAGCAAATCCGGCGCCGCCCCCATTTGCACGAACGGATCGATAAAAATCCTGTAGAGCAAATCCATCGCAAATCCCTCAATCGCCGTCGCTCAATGCGCGACCCCGAGATAGGCGTCGATGACGCTCTGGTCGCGTTTGACTTCCTGCGGCGTGGCGTCGGCGATCTTGGCGCCGTGATCGAGCACGACGACACGATCGGACAAATCCATCACCACGCCCATGTCGTGCTCGATCAGCGCAATGGTCGTGCCGTAGTGCTCATTCACATCGACGATGAAGCGCGACATGTCCTCCTTTTCCTCGAGATTCATCCCGGCCATCGGCTCGTCGAGCAGCAACAGATCCGGCTCCATCGCCAGCGCCCGCCCGAGCTCGACCCGTTTCTGCAAGCCATACGGCAACCGCCCGACCGGAACTTTGCGGATCGCCGGGATTTCGAGAAAATCGATGATCTCTTCGACTTTCAACCGGTGCTCGACTTCCTCGGCGACCGCGGGTCCGAAACGCACCAATTGCCAGAAAAAGCCGCGCCGCATTTTCAGCGTGCGGCCCGCCATGATGTTGTCGAGCGCACTCATGCCGCGAAACAGCGCAACGTTCTGGAACGTTCGGGCAATACCGCCATGTGCCGCGTCGTACGGCCGCATGTTGGAACGCGCGACACCCTTGAACGTAATGCTCCCGGATTGCGGCTGGTAGAATCCGTTGATGACATTGAGCATCGAGGTCTTGCCGGCGCCATTGGGCCCGATAATCGCGCGCACCTCGCTTTTGCGGATGTCGAATGAGACGTTCTGAATCGCCTTCACGCCGCCGAAGGAAAGCGACACATTTTGCACCGACAACAACACCTCTCCCGCGACGGCGGCGCTGTCGGCCGGCGCCCTCATGCCGCTTTCTCCAGGTCGCGCGCAACGGGAGTGGTCGCCACATCCCTGATTTTAACGCGCGCGGACAGCACGCCCTTACGGCCATCCTCGAACGTCACCTCCGTTGCGATATCGGCCTCGCGCGAGCCGTCATAAAGCGCCTTGATGAACGGCGCATAGCGCTCGGCAATAAATCGGCGCCGCACTTTTTGCGTCCGCGTCAGTTCACCGTCGTCGGCGTCGAGCTCCTTGGGGAGGATCAGAAAGCGTTTGATTTGCGCGCCGGCCATGACTTTTTCATCGAGCAACGAGCGATTCGTTTCATCGATGTCGCGCGCTATCAAGTCATAAACCAGCGGATGGCCGGCAAGCTCCTGGTAGGAGCCATAGACCACGTTGTGTCGTTCCGCCCAGGCGCCGACCGCGGCGAGATCGATGTTGATCATGGCCGCGACGAAATCGCGGCCATCGCCGTACGCCACCGCCTCGCGGATGTTCGGATGGAACTTGAGCTTGTTCTCGATGTATTTCGGCGGGAACAGCGTACCGTCCTTGAGCCTGCCCACGTCCTTCGCCCGGTCGATGATTTTCAGATGTCCGGTTTTTTCATCGAAAAAGCCCGCATCACCGGTTTTGACGTAGCCGTCCGCGGTCATCGCTTCCTTCGTCTTGGCCTCATCCTTGAAATAGCTGACGAACATGCCGGGCGACTTGAACTGCACTTCACCGTTGTCGGCGATGCGGATGTCGACGTTCGGCAGTTTGGCGCCGACCGTGTCGGCGTAGATTTGACCATCCGGCTGCGCGGTCACGTACAGGAACGCTTCGGTCTGGCCGTAGAGCTGTTTCAGATTCATCCCAAGCGAGCGATAAAACGAAAACAGATCGGGCCCGATCGCCTCGCCCGCCGTATAGGCCACACGCACGCGCGAGAGGCCAAGTACGTTCTTGAGCGGGCCATAAACCAGCACCTTTCCGATCGCATAGACCAGGCGGCCATGCAGCGGCACCGGCTGGCCGTTGAGGATCTTCTCGCCGTAGCGGCGCGCGACGTCGATAAAGAAGTGAAACAGATGCCGCTTGAAGAAACCGGCGTCCTCCATGCGGATCATGACGCGCGTGAGCATCTGTTCGAATGTCCGCGGCGGCGCGAAATAGAAGCTCGGCCCGATCTCGCGCAGGTCCTGCATGGCCGTGTCGGTGCTTTCCGGACACGCTATGCAGAAGCCTGCGATCAATCCCTGGACATAGTTGAGATAATGGTCGCCGACCCAAGCCAGCGGCAAATAGGCCAGCGCCTCGTCATGTTCGTTCAGCCGGTCGAAGGCGACCGTGTCCGAGCCCGCATCGATGCAACCCTGCGCCGAGAGCACGACGCCCTTGGACTGGCCCGTGGTGCCCGAGGTATAGAGGATGATCGACGTGTCCGATCCCTTGCCGGCCGCAATTTCGCCGTCGATCCACGCGCCGACCTTCGCATCCAGCGCGAGCGCGTTGCGGCCGTCTGCGATCACGTCGTCGATACAGTGCAGTTTGCTGTGGTCGTAGTCGCGCAGGCCCTTTTTCTGGTCATAGAACATGCGCTCAAGTTTCGGAAGCCGATCGGCAACCGATAGAATCTTGTCGACTTGCTCCTGATCCTCGACGGCCGCGAACTTCACCTCGGCATGGACAAGCACGTTGGCCAGCTCGTCGGCCACGGCGTCCGCGTACACCGGCACCGGAACAGCACCGAGCATCTGCGCCGCCATCACCGACCAATAAAGCTTCGGCCGATTCGCACCAACAATGGCGATCGTGTCGCCGCGCCTGACACCGAGTCGACTGAGCCCGACCGCATACGCGCGCACCGCCTCGAGCACTTGCGCCCAGGTCCAGGTCTGCCAAATGCCGAGGTCCTTGTGACGCAGCGCCGGCCGCTCGGCGAAAATGCGAGCGTTGCGGACCAACAGCTTGGGAAACGTATCCGCAGGCGTGTTTTCACTCGCCACGGCGTTTTCTCCCGTTTTTACCGCGCATTCCCGCACGCGGCCCCCGCGCCCTTCCCGCCGCCATGGCAGCAGGCCTAAATTCGATAAGAAATCACCGGCCCCGTCCGGTCAAGGCTCGGCGGGACCCACGGTGAGGCCGAGCTTAATCGCAGACCACCAAACTTAAGTAGCATCCACAACGGTCCAGCAAGGAATGTCCATGGCCAATCCATTGAGCGGCGTAAAAGCATGCGTCTTCGACGCCTACGGCACGTTGTTCGACTTTTCCTCCGCCGCGCGAGCCTGCCGCGACGTTTTGGGCGATGGCATCGATCGACTGACCTCGCTCTGGCGCGATAAGCAGCTGCAATACACCTGGTTGCGTGCGGTCCAGGGCCGGCATGCGGATTTTTGGCAGGTCACCGGCGACGCGCTCGACTTCACCATGGAGACCATGGGCATTGAAAACCCGAAACTGCGCGAACGCCTGATGCAGCTGTACTTGACTTTGGCGCCGTTCCCCGAAGTGCCGGCCGTGCTCGACGAGCTCCGTAAAACAGGATTGAAGCTTGCCATTCTCTCCAACGGCTCGCCCAAAATGCTCGACGCGCTGGTGAAGGGCGCCAAGCTCGAAAAATTCTTCGACGCGGTTCTGTCGGTCGAGGACGCCGGCGTCTACAAGCCGCACCCGAAGGTCTATCAGCTGGCGGTCGACCGCCTGCGCACCGCTCCGTCCGCGATTTCATTTCAATCATCGAACGCCTGGGATGCTTACGGGGCCTCCGCATTCGGCATGCAAGTCGTCTGGTGCAATCGCTATGGCCAGCGGCACGAACGGCTTCCGGGAAAGCCGGACCGCGAAATCAAATCGCTTGCCGAATTGCCGGCCCTGCTCGGTTAGACGCTATTTCGCCGGCGCCTGTTGGGCGTTGATGTGCCGTACAATCGGCCACCAGAGCTTTTCTTCGCTGCGCATGAACTCTGCGGTCTGGGCCGGCGTATAGTCGCGCGAGTAGGTCCCGAGCACGTGGAAACGTTCGACCACTTCCGGAATTGCTACGACCTTGCGCAAATCAGCATTGATCTTTTGAATGATGGCATCCGGCACGCCCGTGGGCGCCATCAGCACGATCCAGCCGCTCGATACGACGCCGGGCACGGTTTCGTTGATCGTTGGCAGGTTCGGCAGGTTCGGCAGACGCTTCACTGCCGCCACGCCCAGCAGTCGTACGCCCCCGCTTTGAATGCCAGGCTGTAGCCCGGCGAGTCCTTCGAACATGATGGGGATGCGCCCCGCGATCACGTCGTTGAGGGTCGCCGTCCCGGCCGCGGCGTGCACGAAGGAGAGGTTCGTCTTCGTCCGGTCGCGGAACAGTTCACCCGTCAGATGCGCCTGCCCGCCGCGGTTTGTCGCGCCGAACAGCATTCCGCCCTGAGTCTTGTTGATGAGCGCGATCAACTCGGCAACGCTCTTCGCGGCAACGTCCTTGTTGACCACGACCGCGATCGGCTGCTCGCCGACCATGGCAATGGGCGTGAACGCCTTCTGCAAGTCGAGCGGCATTTTGCCTTCCTGCTGGATCGGCAGGACGGTCCAGGTCGATGCCTGCGTCATGTAAAGCGTATAGCCGTCCTTCTCGACACCGGCCGCCGCCTGTGCGGCGATCAACCCGCCGGCACCTGGACGATTGAGCACCACGATCTGCTGTTTCCAGATTTGCGTGAGCTGATCGGCGACGACACGGGTCACCACGTCCGGGCTGTTGCCTGCCGCAGCCGGCGTGATGAACGTGACCGGCTTGGTGGGATAATCCTGCGCCTGCGCAGAAAGGCTCGTCAGCGCTACCACCGCGGCCATGCATGACAAATGTTGCCAAGACCTGCGCGGGTTCATCGTGCCCCCCTCCGATAATCTGGAGAAATTTTCCGCTCCAGTCGTATCCTAAAGTCAGCCGCCGCGCCACAATGTGCAAAAGCCTAGCCGCCGCCCTACGCCCATACCCACTACGGTCGGATTCCGATTGCACGCATGGGGCGAAATATCCCAGACTACAAGCCAAGAACAATAATTCCGGCAGCGATCGGCGCGTCAGATTTTGACTCGGCTGTCGATGCCGGATGAGAGCCAACGGACAAGGGGAGGAAATCATGTCCAGCTTATTGGCATATCGGCGCAGCTTAGCGACCGCAGCGACTATCGCGTTTCTGACAGCATTGACGCTCCCGGGCGTTGCACAATCGCCGCCGGGATTTAGTCCATTGGACAAATCGAATCCGGCCGCCAGCAAGCAGGACGAAAGCCTCAAGCCGCATCCGACGCCGCCGACCGTAACACCAGTCGAGAAACTTCCGCTCGACAAGATCAAGCTGCCGCCCGGTTTCAAGGCCGAAGTCTGGTCGTACGGACATCCCGGCGGACGCACGATGGTGCTGGGCGACAAGGGCACGATGTTCATGGGCACCCGGCTGATCGGCCGCGTCTATGCGATCACGGACAAGAACGGCAAGCGCGAGGTGAAGGTTCTCCTGCAAGGCCTCACCCAGCCCAACGGCCTCGCCTTCAAGAATGGTTCACTCTACGTGTTCGCCATCAACAAGGTGTTTCGTTACGACAACATCGAGGACAAGCTCGACAACCCCGGCACTCCGGTCGAGCTGACGGCCGCATACAATCTGCCCGACACGATCCACCATAATTGGAAGTACGTTGCCTTCGGACCGGATGGAAAGATGTACGTGCAGATCGGCTCGAACTGCAACATCTGCGAGGTCAATCCCGGCATCCATGGCCAGATCCGCCGGTACAACGCAGACGGCACCGGCATGGAAATCGTCGCACGTGGAATCCGAAATACCGTCGGCTTCGATTGGCATCCGGTCACGAAGGAACTTTGGTTCACCGACAACGGCCGCGACTGGGCGGGCAACGCCGGTCCGGAGGATGAACTCAATCGCATCGCCAAGGGAGAGGAAGGCGCCTTCTACGGCTTCCCCTATTGCCATGCGCAGGGAATTCCCGATCCGGATGTCAAACGGCCGAATCCGTGCGCCGGCGTGATCCTGCCCGCCGCATTGCTCGGGCCCCATGCGGCCGCGCTCGGCATCAAGTTCTACACCGGCAAGATGTTCCCGGCTTCGTATCAAAACGTCGCCTTCATCGCCCGGCATGGTTCGTGGAACCGCGAAAAGAAGTTCGGTTATGACGTGGTTGTGGCGCGTATCTCGGGTGGAAGAGCCAGGATCGAGCCGTTCCTGACCGGGCTCCTGGACGAGAAGACCAATTCGTTTTTCGGCCGTCCGACATACGTGCTGCCGTTGGCCGACGGGTCGTTGCTCGTGTCCGACGAAACAGGCGGCGCGATCTACCGCATCACCTATGGCGCGAAGACCGCAAGCAACTAAGCCACGGCGCCATGAGCGTCACGCGTAACCGATGGCGGCCGCTGGTTCTTGGATTGGCGGCTGCCGTTTTTACTGGCGGTCCGGTTCTTGGTCAGAACCCGACTCTTGCGGAGCGCATCGCGCAATGCGCCGGCTGCCACGGCGCGGACGGCAATTCGCCCTTGCCGAAAATTCCGTCGCTGGCAGGCCAGCCGGCTTTCTTCATCCTCAATCAGCTGTTCCTGATGCGCGAGGGCGTGCGCAAGGTCGCGGCGATGGCGCCGTTCGTGAAGGATTTGAAAGACAGCGACCTGGATGCACTGGCGACGCATTACGCGAAACTTCCGCCCAAGGCGAGCAATGAGTCGATCGATCCTGCGCTGATCAAGCGCGGCGCCGAGATCGTTGCGCAGAAAAAATGCGTCTCCTGCCACAAACCAAACTTTGCGGGCGATGAGCAAGTGCCGCGCATTGCAAAGCAGCGTGTGGATTACATGATCGAGGCGCTCCAGCAAATTCGCGACAGCAAGCGCGAGAGCGCCGATACCCTCATGAGCGGCGCGGTCGCAGGATTGGCCGACGCCGATCTGGCAGCGCTCGCGCATTACGCCGCCGCGAAGTAGCTTGCCTTGCCGACCGCGGCGACCAAAAATCAATTTCTGCGGCGCGGCCGACCGGCCGTGATTGAGAACACTAAAACGATCGTCTCCAATCTACGGTAGCAGGAGCGCGGACGCTCGCCTGAATTGTGTATTTAACCTGCTGTAAACCAAATTTAGCCCTGCGAATTGGGGGGCTTCGACTGCCGTCGGCCGGTCGCGGCTTAACTGAATTTAGATCGCTCATCGATACATATCGGCGCCAATTCTGTCCAAACGAGACGGCGCCGATGCTGGAGACCAGTGCGACTCTCGATCAAGCCAACCCGCTTGCAGCCAGCAAGCCGCTTGGCCACGTCCACTCCGTGAGTGGCTCCCAGGCGATGGTCGGCATCTTCCGCGAAGCTCTCGCTGATTCCCACCGCGACAACATTACGGTCGGCAAATTTGTGAAAATCCAAACGCGCAGGGCCCTCATTGTCGGCATGATTACCGAGGTCTCCATACAAACATCGTCGACACTCCAGGAGCAAGGCAGCGCGGCGGTCGCTCGGGTCGATCTCATGGGCGAGATCAGCCAGCGCGGTGCTGACGGCATACGCTTTCACCGCGGCGTTTCCGATTATCCGACCATTGGCGACCCGGTCACTCCGCTCACCAGCCAGGAATTGCGCATTGTCTTCGACGGGTCGAGTCATAAGACGATCAAGATCGGGCATTTGTATCAGGACAACACCATCAGCCCCTGTATCGATATCGACGAAATGCTGAGCAAGCACTTCGCCGTACTCGGCACGACGGGCGTCGGCAAATCGAGCGCGGTCGCGCTCATTTTGCAGCAGATCCTGGAGACTCGAAAGGATCTGCGCATTTTCATGCTTGATGCCCACAATGAATACGGCCGCTGCTTCGGCGATCTTTCTTATGTGGTCAATCCCAATAATCTGAAGCTGCCATTCTGGCTTTTCAATTTCGAAGAGATCGTCGACGTCTTCTTTGCCGGCCGCCTGGGCGTCGAGGAGGAAATCGAAATTCTCGCCGAAGTCATTCCAGTCGCAAAGGCGAACTACACGCAGTACCGCCCCACGGCGGACCGGCCGGCGATCAAGAAGATCGACACAAAGAGCATCGGCTACACCGTCGACACGCCCGTGCCTTACCGTCTGGCGGATTTGATCTCCCTGATCGACGAGCGGATGGGCAAGCTCGAAAACCGCTCCTCGCGCATGAACTATCACAAGCTCATGACGCGCATCGATTCCGTCAGCAATGATCCCCGTTATGGCTTCATGTTCGACAACGCCAATGTCGGCGGCGACACGATGGCCGAAGCCATCAGTCAGTTGTTCCGGCTGCCGGTTGCCGGCAAGCCGATGACGATCATGCAGTTGGCCGGTTTCCCCGCCGAGGTGGTCGATGCGGTGGTCTCGGTGCTTTGCCGCATGGCATTTGACTTTGGCTTGTGGAGCGACGGGGCCGCGCCATTGCTGTTCATCTGCGAGGAAGCTCACCGTTACGCATCGACCGACCGTTCCGTCGGCTTCGCGCCGACCCGACGGGCAATTTCCCGGATTGCAAAGGAAGGGCGAAAATACGGTGTCTTCCTCGGGCTGGTCACCCAGCGCCCGGCCGAGCTCGATGCCACCATCATTTCTCAGTGCAGCACGCTGTTCGCCATGCGCATGTCCAACGACCGCGACCAGGGGCTGCTGCGATCGGCGATTTCCGATGCCGCCGCCAATCTGTTCAACTTCGTACCATCGCTCGGCACGCGCGAGGCTTTGGCCTTCGGCGTCGGCGTTCCTTTGCCGACCAGGTTAACGTTTGCCGAGTTGTCGTCCGAACGTCTGCCCAGAAGCGAGGCGCTCGCCGATAATTCCGATCTTCGAGCGGACGGCCAAGACCTGAACTTCATTGCATCAGTCGTTGAGCGCTGGCGCGGCGCCACGCTCAGCCAACGCAAACTTGCCGAAGAGACGCCACCGGCCGTCAAGCCGTTGCCCGGATCCGCGGCACCCCCGCTCCAGCCGGGCCCTGCCGCGGGACAACCGCAGCCGCCGGATGCCAATCGCCTTGGCCTGTTGCGAAAGCCGCTCGGTGATCGGCCCGAGCCTTATGCGCCGTTGCGCAACCCCGCGTCCGGAACGTTGACGCGCTAAGATCGCAAATAATTGATCGTTGATTGATCAGATCTGCCGAGCTCGTATTTTGCGGAGCGCGCGGTAGGTATCGCTCTCGCGCCCCTCAAGGCTTTCGCGCGCCGGTTCCATGCTGCGGCCGCTGACTTGCCCGTTGCGCGTGCTGGTGACCTCATCAAGGTAGAGCGGCTTGGAAAAATAGAAGCCTTGCGCGTAGCGGATGCGCGAGGCGGTGCGTAGATACGTCAGCTCCTCCAAGGTTTCCACGCCTTCTGCGATGATGCTCATTCCGAGCGCCTGCGCGATCGACTCGATTGCCCGCAAGACGCTCTGATTACGCGGCCGCTTCTGGATGTCGGTGATGAACGACCGGTCCACCTTGACCTCGTCCGCCGTGATATCCGCCAGCGCCGACAACGACGAATAGCCGGTGCCGAAATCGTCGATCGAGACGCGAACCCCGATTTGGCGAAGCACCGGCAGTACCTGCGTCTGAAAAATGCCCTTTGCGGCGAAGGCATCCTCGGTGAGCTCGAGCATGATGCGGTCGGCATAGCCGCTGGAACGCAATGATTCCATGAACGGAAGCATGAAATGCAGGTCGCCGGCCTGCTTCGCCGCAACGTTGATGCTGATAGTGGTGCTGGCGCCGAACGCCTCATCCAGCCGCTCGATCGAGTGAATCGCCTCGGCGAGCACGAAATTCGTTACCGGGTCGATCAAACCTAGCTCGATGGCGAGCCCGATGAAGTCTCCGGGAGGATGAATGTCTCCATCATCGTCGCGCCAGCGCACCAGCGTTTCAAATCCGATGATGTCCTGGGTCTGGATGTCCACCTTCGGCTGAAAGGCGCAACAGAAACGCTGATCGCGGATCGCCAAGCGCAGACGTTGCTCGATCTCCATCCGCGCGGTGTTCGCCAATCCCATGTTGGCGTCGAAGTAAACCACGCTGCCGCGTGACGAATGTTTGGCCCGGTACAGCGCACTGCCGGCATTACGGCGCAGAACGTCGTAGCTCGTGCCGTGTTCGGGATAGACGCTCACCCCGATGCAGGCCGATGTGAAGATCTCGAACGCCTGGATATGAAACGGCTGCTTGAGATCGCGCAGGACAGTGTCGACAAGGGCGCGAAGCTGATCTTCATCATTCTCAGGATTGATCAACAGCATGAATTCGTCGCCGCTGATGCGCGCCAGCATGTCGCTGTCGCGAAGCCTCTTTTTTATGCGCTGCGTGATCTGCACCAGCAGCGCGTCGCCGACCGCGTGGCTGTAATAGTCGTTGATATGCTTGAAATTATCGATGTCGATGAACGCCACGGCAAAGCGGGAAATAGTCTCGTTGCGCTGCACGACCTGCTCGACCCGCTTTTGGAACAGGAGGCCGTTCGGCAGGCCGGTCAGGTCGTCGAAATGCGCCAGCCGCGCTAGCTCGCGCTCGAAACGCTTGCGTTCCGAAATATCGAGCGAGCTCGAGAGCAACAGTTTCTGGTCGAAAGTCTGCAGCGGCTTATGCGACGTCAGCCAAGTGCGCTCGCTATTGCCGTCCTTGATTGTCTCTTCCGTATTGACCGACTTGCCCGAAAGGATCAGATCGATTTCCCATTGGCGTCGTTGCGCCGCTTCCGCCGGCGGCAGGAAATCAGCCGGCGATGCGCCCATCAGCACGTTCTTCGGCGTTGCCAAATTGATGGCGGCGGTCGAATTGACCAGGATGAAGCGCCCATCGCTGTCCTGCACCGTTACCCCGATCGGAAGATGATCGAATATGTCCTGCAGCAGTTCATTGCTGTTCTGCGCCTCCTGTTCGTCCTGCCGCACTTGCGTGACGAATTGATTCAGGCGATCGATCTCAGCATCGAGCTTTCCGCTGTTGCGTGCCGCCAGCGCCGCCAATGCGACCACCGCGCACTGCCGCGCGATCACGACGGCGCCCCCGGCAAAATTCCCTTTGCCGAGCGCACGTAACATGACCAGAACAGCCGGTCGGCCGTACAGCCCGATCGGCAGACAAAGCGCCGGCTGCAGGGGCGAGAACATGTTTGACAACGCGAGCTGAAAATCTTGGACTTGCGTGCCGGCCCCACCGGTCAGAATTCGGCCGTTGAGAACGTCCTGGAACGCATCCTTGGGCCAGCGGCGGCGGCTCAATTCGCCCGGCTCCGATGCCACGCATTCCAATTCCTCGCCCTGGCTGTCCAGAACCATGGCTTGGTCGCATGCGAACACGGCGTTCAGCGCTGCGAACAGTTCCGCGAATGAATTGCTGTCGTCCTCGATGCTCAGGAGCGCGCCAAGTAGGGCGAGGTTCGCCTGCGCGGTTTCGGCAAGCGCCTGAGAGTTGTCCGGCGACGAGTCAACTGCTTTGTCGACAGCCTTGGAAATCGACATACGCCATCACATGCCTTCGTCGCGAATCAGGCCGATCCGCCGATGCCAGCAGGATTCAGGTCTAGCGAGAGACAATTGGAAAATTGTTTCAATCCATTACGGTCGGCGCCGGATATGGTTAGCAAATTGTTACTTCCACCGGCTTGCGAGGCTGCGCCGGCCATGGAATGCTTTCGTCGCCGAGAACCGGGAGAGACGGGAGGGACATATGTCGCGCGTTTCTGCAGTTGTTCTCTATGTCGCGACCTTGATGGTCGCGCTGTTGCCGGCGAGCACCTCGTCACATGCCCAGGCCGACCAGAAGCCGCCGGAAATCTACATCACCTTCGTCAGCGCGGGCTTCATCGTTGGGGCTTCGGGCGGCAGTGGCACGCTGGTCTATCAAGGGAAACGTTACCCGTTGAACATCGGCGGCGTCAGTTTGGGTGCCACCTTTGGCGCCTCGAAAGCCGAGCTTGCCGGTACGGTCCAGAACCTGAACAACGTGTCCGACATCGCGGGAACCTATGGCGCGGCAGAAGCGGGTTATGCCGTCGTCGGCGGCAAGAAAACCGCGAAGTTGAAAAACACGAAGGGCGTGGTGCTTGTGCTCAGGGGCCGCCAAGTCGGATTGGAAATTCAACTTGATTTGAGCGGGATGCAAATCTCGCTCAAGTAGCGGCGCCGCGAGACGCCCCCTGATCGACCTGCAGTCATCGACCGTTCGGCCGATCACCGCACGCGGCCAAGATGATGGCACACGCCTCCCTAGCGGGTGGCTCTGGTGGTGAACCAGATTTGCGGGGTGCCCTTCACGCCGGCTTTATCCATCGCGGCCTTCAAATCGGGAGATGCCACAAAGGCCTTCGCCTGCTCGATCGATTTGAAGTCGTGGATGACCGTGATGTCGTTGCCGTTATCGACGGTCCGATAAACCGCCTGATTGATCACGCCAAGCTTGCGTCGCGTGGCATTGAATTCGTTGTAGACTTTGCGCCACGCCGCATAGTCGTTGACCTCGTGGCGCACATACACGCGAACTTCGGCCGCTGCGGCCGGTTGCACAGTTGCGGCAAACCCCAATAGAACCGCACAAACCAGAATGAATGACCTCATCGTAACCCTCCTCGCAACGATTTCTCGCGCCGTTCCGCGCTACTGTTGGCGGCCCCGACCGCAAGACTACCCAGAGTTATATATCTCGGACAAGCCCGCGCCGGCGCCGCCGGCGGAGCGAGCGGTACGGACTCTATTGCGTGTCGCTCTCCGGACGCTTGATCAGCTTGAACACCGGCGCGGGCGCGTCGGTCCATCGGTGCATGGTGTTCCGGCACACCACGCACGCAACGCTGCCATCGCCTGGGGATACGACTTTGGTATCGGCCCTTTCGTACAGGGCGCCGCAGTGGGGGCAATGGAATTGGACCACCGACATGCCCGTAAAAATGGCACGCGCAACGCAATCCTTCAATTCGTTTTCAACCCAAATTTTGCGGATTGACGAGCCTCGACATGATCGTTACGGCATGCTGCACTTGCCTGCGTGAGCACCGGCGCCAAACGAGAAAATCCCTCCACGCGCGGTGTAGTTCGACAGATACCGGTGCACGGCAGTCCGGGAAGCTGAAGGTTACGCAGTTTGAGGAGGTCCCCATGATATTGGATTTTTCCGCATTCACCTGGTTCCACGTCCTATTGAGCCTGATCGCACTGATAGCGGGACTGATGTTGATCCCGGCCCTGCTCCAGGGCGAAAGCGCAGCCGGACTGACGTCCGTCTATCTGGCAAGCTCGGTGGCAACCGATGTGACGGGATTTTTCTTTCCGTTCACGAAATTCATGCCCTCGCACGGGGTCGGCTTGCTCTCGCTTGTACTGATGGCCGTCGCCATCATCGCGCGTTATGTCTTTCACTACGCCGGCGCCTGGCGTTGGCTCTATGCGGTCTGCATGATGCTGAGCATCTATTTCCTCGCCTTCGTAACCGTCGTCCAGGCATTCATGAAGGTGCTGGCCCTGCAGGCCCTGGCGCCGACCCAGTCGGAGCCGCCTTTCGCGATCACCCAGCTGGTTGTGCTCGTGATCTTCGCCGGCTTGACGATCGCGACGGCGATCAAATTCCGGCCGGCTGCGATGCCTGCCGCGTAGCGTCCGGTGGAACGCAGCTAGCGCTTGGCTTTTTCCGCCAGTTTCTGATTGAACCGGCGCAAGTCGATGACGATGCGCTCGTGCGTGCCGTTGCCGATCTCCTCGCTCTCATCATGCGCGCTCACCTTGAATTTGATCCGCCGGCCGTTGACCTCGATGACTTCGGCCTCCGCCCGCACGTCGTGTCCGGCCGGTGTTGCAGCCAGATGCCGGATATCGATCGTCGTACCAACCGCGCTCTCGCCTTCATCGAGGTAGGATTTGATCGCGTTAAGCGCCGCATTTTCCATCGACCGGATCATCATCGGCGTCGCAAAGACCGGCGGCAGCGTCGAATCTTTGAATTGATTGGCCAGATGCTCCGGCTTGACGCGCAATGTGAATGTGCCCTTGGCCCCGAGCGGTATCGGCCGCATGATCCCCGCCTCACGCGCGCTTTTTGAGCCGCGTATCGGACGTGAATTTCGGGATCACCTCACCGGCGAACAGTTCGAGCGACGCGAGCGCTTTCTCCGCGCCGTACCAAGGTGGATAGTGCAGCATGATGGACTGCACGCCGACCGTGGTCCGCAACGTCTCGATCTTCTCCACGACGGTCGCGGGCGAGCCATGCAGGATGATATCGCGCGAAAGCGCTTCGTAGTCGCGCGGACTGGATCCGACATCCTGCGAGACTGTGCCGAGATAGCCGGACGTGTGCCCGCTGGAAAAATGGTGCAGGCTTTTCAAAATACCGGCTTCGCTTTCGCGCTTGGCCTTGGCGTCCGTTTCGGCCACGTAGACCCAACGCGCCACGTCGACATGGCCGCGGGCCGCATTTCCGCGCAGCGCCGGTGGCGTCGCTTCAAGGGCGGCGCGATACACCTTCGTTTGTCGCGCCAGCTCCGCGATCGGCGTCCAGCTTGACAGGAACAAGCCAAATCCCATCCGTCCCGCAATGCCGATCGAACGCTCGGTAGCGCCGGCAAGAAAGATCGGCGGGTGCGGCTGCTGCAGCGGATGCGGGAACAGCTCATAGGCGCCGTCGACCTTGAGCTTGAAATTCTTGCCCTGGTGATTGACCCGCTTCTTGTGGAACAGATCCATCAGCACCGGCAACGCTTCCTCTTGCACGTCGCGTCGGCCGTCGAAATCCGCGCCGAAACCGTCGAATTCGTATTTGCGATAACCTGAGCCGAGTCCGAGCTGGAATCGCCCGTTGCTCAATATGTCGACAAAGGCCGTGTTCTCGGCCACCCGCAGCGGATTGGCGAGCGGCAGCGTCACCACGGCGGTGCCGATCTTGATCCGTTTGGTCAGCGCAGCGAGGTAGCCGGCGTAGACGAAAACATCCGGCATGATGCCGTATTCGTTGCTGAAATGATGTTCCGCCACCCAGGCATAGTCGTAGCCGAGCTCGTCGGCGCGCACGGCCTGGCGCGTCACCCGCGCATGCACGTCGCGATGCGGGTATGGCTCAGCTTCGGGGTTCGGATGCGATGTGAACAGAATGCCGAATTCCATGGACCCTCACTGCCGCCGTTGGTCGATTCAAGACCACGCATCATCCCATTGGCGCACGTCGGGTGCCAAGCGAAAACTGGCGTGAGACGCCATCTCTCGATGGCCGGATTGGCCCATCCGCGGCGCAATGCTCGCCAATCGCCAGCGCCCATGATCGTCACTGCGCCGCGCGGACCGCAACGCTCCCAGCCCGCCGGCCCGCGATCAATCGCTGAATTTTTTCAGTGCGCGAATTGTGGGTATGGACCACCCCCGCATCATCCCGGTGCAGTTCCTCACCGGATCTCTGGTCGCGCGGTTTCAGCTGCGCGCTCAAGTAGGCGCCTTCCTGCCGGCTGAGACCGACGAGCGCCCTGCCGAAGGAGAGTTGCTCGCTTTCATAGCGCGCCAACCCCGCCTTGACATCATCGCCGGCCGCGCGCAGCCCATCGGCAAGACTCGCCGCATCGAGCGCCGCCTTGGTGACGCCCGTTCCCACATGCGGCCGCGCCACGAATGCGGCATCGCCCAACAGCGCGACGCGCCCATGCGCCATCTGCGGCGATTCCAGATCGAAAATCGGCTGGAAGAACGGCTGCGCGCGATCGAAAATCTCGGCGGCCTGCGGCGCGATCAGCGCTCGCGCCGTCGCCTTGATACTGGCGATCACCGCGGGGCGGATCAGCGGCGGAGGAATCGCAGTGCCGTGGTTACGGCCGGTGGCATCGGTGCACAGGTCGACCAATGTTGTTGCCGGATCGGCGGGCCGGTACCATACGATGTTGTAGGCGCGCCGCCCGATCGTCGTTTCGTTATTGCGTCCGGGGACCGGATAGCCGAGAAACATTTCGCCTTCCGGCAGGCAGAACGTGTAGAGGTCGAACAGCTCCGCCCGAATATTTTCCGGAATTTCGGCCTCGTCGATCATCGCGCGCCAAGCCACATAGCCGGCGTAGCTTGGTTGCACTTGCGGCAGCAGTTGCTCGCGCACGCTCGAACGCAACCCGTCGGCGCCGACCAGGAGATCTCCGCTCACCCGTGTCCCATCCGAGAAAATCGCCGTGACGCCATCCGCATTCTGCTCAAGGCGCTCGAACTGTTTTCCGAGACGATATTTTTCAGCCGGCAGCCGCGCTAGCAGCGCCGCATAGAGCCGCGTCCAGGCGCTCATGATCCGTAGTGTCGGCTCTTTGAGGACGACGTTGCCCCTGCGGTCGAGGCAGATCAGCCGGTCCACCTTGATTCCCATCGTATCGTCGAACGGAATATCGATGCGCCGCAGAATGTCCCTGAATTGAGGCTGCGTGCTGATGCCGGCCCCGCGGCCGGTCAGCGTCTCGACGCTGCGCTCGAAGACGACGGCTTCCCATCCCACGTTGCGCAGGAGATTGGCGGCCAGCAGCCCGCTGATGGAACCGCCGATGATCAATGCGCGTCGCGAAGACATGATTTTCAATCGTCGTCGGTTACGTCCGCGTCGGGCCAGTGCCGATGGACCCACTTTTCGAGTGGCCCGCCAAAAATCAGAACAGCGAATATGAAGGGGAAGCTCAGGAGAACGATCCGCCATTCGCTGGTCCCGCATGCCGCGCCGATGCATGCCGTCAGCCAAACGCAAGCGGCGGTGGTCAGGCCGTGGATGCGCTTGCCGAGGTCGTTGCGGATGATGACGCCGGCGCCCAGAAATCCGATACCCGTCACGATGCCCTGGATGACGCGGCTCGCATTCGCGCTGTCGGTTCCGGCGAAAATGAGCACCGCCAGCGCCGATGCCAGCCCGACGAGCCCGAGCGTACGCACGCCCGTTGGCTTGCCGCGGAGATCGCGATTGAGACCGAGCACGACGCCGGCGAGCGTCGCCACTCCCAGTCGCATGATGATGTCGGCTGTATCCATGGCCGCAGAATTTCAGCCGCGATGGTCGCAGGATGCGCGAATGGGTTTCCGACCTTCCAAACCCGACCATCAATTTAACGCCTGATGGTCTGTCTGGCAAAACGGCGAAATGGTCAAACAACCCGCCCGGCAATTCCCTTTCGTCCATCCGGCTCAGCGCGATCTAAATCTCGGACGTCGCCTCCACGGGGTGGCCAGCTGCTGTAGCCGTGATGTGCGATTCGGTTCCCCAGAATGGATCGACAGCCGCGCCCTACGAGCGCGTTAATTTGCGCAAATCCGGAAGATTCTGCTTCAGCTGCCGTATCTCGGCCCATGGATCGTCCTTCAGGCGCCCAAGCCGTTTTACGAGATTTTGCACCGTGTACATGGCGGCGCTTTCGGTACGGCCGAGTTCCTGCCACGACACTGGCGCGGAGACCGGCGCGCCGTCGCGCGCGCGCGACGAGTAGGCTGCGACCGATGTGGCCTCGCGCGAGTTTCGCAAATAATCGATGAAGATGCGGCCCTTGCGCAGGCTCTTCGTCATTCTCGCCACATAGAGTTTCGGTTCGTCCGCCGCCATCGCCATCGCCATGGCTTGCGTGAAGGTCTTGACCATATCCCAATCGGCGCCGCGGATGGGCAGCACCACGTGCAATCCCTTGCCGCCGGACAGTTTCACGAAGCTTTCGAGTTTCAATTGCGTGAGACGCTCCCGCACCTCGCGCGCGGCCGCGACCAGCGTGGTCCAGGCTACGTCTTCGCCGGGGTCGAGGTCGAACACGATACGATCGCACAGCTCGAGATTTTTGATCGTCGATCCGCGGGCATGAATCTCGAGCACGCCCGATTGGACGAGCGACACCACATCGTCGACGTCCTTGACCACGATGATGTCTTTTTCCTTGGCGTCAACGGCGAGGCTGAGCGACATGTCCCTGATGCCGGCCGCAATGTGCTTCTGGAAGAAACATTCTCCCTTGGTCCCCTCCGGGCAACGCAGCAATGCCAGTGGACGATCGACGATGTGCGGCTTTATCCAGTCCCAGATGGCGACGTAGTATTCCGCGAGTTGCTGCTTGGTCACGTTGACATCGGCCCAATAGACTCGATCGGGATGCGTCAGCCGCACGTGACCAACCTCGACCCGATTGCTTGCGTTCCTGCCGCGCGACGGCGGGGCTTGCGGCGAGGTCGACAGCCTGCGTGTGGGCGCATGGTCATCATTGCCGGCCCTCGCATCCGTCACCGCCTTCTCCCTGACGACTTCACGCGCCGGCTTATCCTCGCGCAGTCCCTTGAACGACGCCTGGCGCAGGATGGCATCGTGTGTCCAGCCGCGAAAATCGATTTCCACCACGAGCTTCGGCGTGGCCCATCGCACTTTCTGGCCTCTTTCCCGCGCCGGCACCTGGCCGAATGGCGCCTTCTCCGTGCCGAGCGCATCGAGCTTTTTCTGCAGCGCGCGTGCCAGATCGTGCGAGAATCCCGTGCCGACCCGGCCGGCATAGCGCAGCGCACCGTCTTCATAATACCCGAGCACGAGCGAGCGCAGGCCACGCTGTCGGACCTCCGAAGGCTCATAGCCCGCGATCACGAATTCCTGGCTCGCCAGACACTTCGTTTTGAGCCAATTTTCCGAACGTCCCGAGTGGTAGGGCAAATCGCGGCGTTTCGAAATGATGCCTTCGAGCCGCATGCGGCAGGCATGCTTGAATACGACCGCGCCATCGTCGTCGAAATGCTCGCTGTATCGGATGAGGTCCCCGGGCGGAGAACGTTTCAGGAGTTCCGCGAGCGCGGCCTTGCGCTCGATCTGTGGCGCACGCGTGAGATCGACCCCGTCAAGATGCAGCAGGTCGAAGGCGCAATAGACCAGCCGGTCCAAATCCCTGTTCTTCAACGCCACCTGGAGCGCCGAAAAATCGCTGTGCCCCTCGCTGTCTTCGACCACGACCTCGCCGTCGATCAGCGCGGTTTTGGCTGGCAGCCTCGACAGCGCGTCGGCAATCGTTTGGAATTTCTCCGTCCAATCGAGTCCCTTGCGCGTCTTGAGCCGGACCCGGCCATGGTCGAACCGCGCCTGGACCCGATAGCCGTCGAACTTGATTTCATGGATCCAATCCGCGCTGCGCGGCGGAGATTTCGTCAGCGTCGCAAGACAAGGTTCGACAAACGACGGCAATGCGGCAGCACGGCTGCTTGCGGGTTTTGCAACCGCGTTCCGCGGCGGCGGTATCCACACCGCCGATCGTGTGACGGCATCGGCGGCGGTGCGGACACGCGCCCCTTTTCGGCTTGCAGACTTTTTCTTGAAGGCTTTTCCCTGCGCGATCTCATCCATCGTACGGTTGGTGACCGCCGAACGGGGTTTTTCATCGAGAATATCGGGCTCCCTCGCGCCCCGCGCCTCTTCATCATTCGCCTTGATCAGCAGCCACGCTTCCTTTTTGTCGCGCGGCCTGCCCCTCATGCGGACAAGATGCCAGCCGCCGCGCAGCTTCTCGCCGTCGAGATCAAAGGAAAGATGCCCCTTGGCATAAGCCCGATGTGGCTCGTCTCTCGCAATCCATCGCCCGCGATCCCAGATCATCACGGTGCCGCCGCCGTATTCCCCTTTCGGGATCGTCCCCTCGAATGTGTTGTATTCGATCGGGTGGTCCTCGACATGGATGGCAAGCCGCTTCTCGCCGGGGACGAGGCTCGGTCCCTTGGTGACCGCCCAGCTTTTCATGACGCCGTCGAGCTCGAGCCGAAAATCGTAGTGCAGCCGCCGCGCCGCATGTTTTTGGATTACAAAACGGTTGCCGCCGGTGCCGCGGCCGCGCGCGATTTGGCCGCGCGGTTCCGGGGTCACCGTGAACTTGCGCTTTGCCCGATAGGTTTTCAGCGCCATGTCAGCTTGCGCGCTTCCTGCGCGTCCGCTTTGCGGTTGTCCTCGCGCAGAATAGGCCGGCCGTCGTCGACATCAAATCCCTTGACGCGACTTCTTGCTGCGACGTCGATGATGGGAAGGACACCCAAAAGCTGGGGACGGGTGATGAACCCGTCCCCATGAAGCGCATTCCTTCACCGGGAGACGAAGGGTGAAGAACACGCCTGTTCGGCTTAGGCCCGCCCCATCGGCAACGCGACAAACCGCGTCCCGTTGTGCGATTTCACCCGCATCAGGACGGCCTTCTTGCCCTCTTTTCGCAACGCGCCGAGTTCGTTGCGCACCTCGACAGGATTCGAAACGGCCTGGCCGGCAACATCCAGTATGACGTCTCCGGCCTGCAGCCCGCTATTGGCGGCAGCGCTATCGGGACCGACGGCCGTGATTACGACGCCCTTCGCGCCGTAGCCCGGCACATCGCTGGCCGGCGCCAGCGTCAATCCCAAGCCCGATTCTCTTGCCGTGCCGGAACCCTCTTGCTCGGACCCGGCCTTCGCCTGCTGCTCATTCGTGAGCTGACCGATGTTCACCGATAATGTTTTTTCGGCGCCCTTGTGCAGGATCGCGAGCTTGACCGCAGTGCCGGGCGCTATCGCGGCGATCTTGCGTGCCACGTCGCGCGCGTCCTTGACCGGCGTGCCGTTGATGGCGGCGATGACATCGCCTGCCTCGATCCCCGCCTTCGCCGCCGGGCTACCCGCCTGCGGCTCATCGACGATCGCACCCTCGGCGGTTTTCATGCTGAGGCTGTTGGCGATATCCGGCGTTATGCTCTGCACCTGAACCCCGAGCCAGCCGCGCGTCACACTGCCTTTTTCCCTGAGCTGCGCGATCACCAGCTTGCCGGTTTCGGCCGGGATGTCGAAACCGATGCCGACCGAACCGCCCGATGGCGAGTAGATCGCCGTGTTGATGCCGATCACCTTGCCTTCGATGTCGAACGCCGGCCCGCCGGAATTGCCCTTGTTGATCGGCGCGTCGATCTGGATGTAGTCGTCATAAGGCCCGGCGCCGATGTCGCGCCCGCGCGCCGAAACGATGCCGGCCGTTACGGTGCCGCCCAGACCGAACGGATTGCCGACCGCGATCACCCAATCGCCGACGCGCGGCTCGTGTTCGGCAAACTGGACGTAGGGGAAGTTGCTCCCTTCCACCTTGATCAACGCGAGGTCGGTCTTTTGATCGGTGCCGACGACCTTGGCGGTATAGGTCTTGCCGTCGTCGGTCGTGACGCCGACGGTCGTGGCGTGATCGACCACGTGATAGTTCGTCACCGCATAGCCGTCAGCCGAGATGAAGAAGCCCGATCCTTCGCCGGAAATCGTTTGCCGGCCGCGCGGCGCGCTGTTCGGCACATCCGGAAAGCCGAACTGCCGCAGGAATTTGTCCATCGGCGAGCCCGGTTCGAACTGCGGCATGGCCTCGTTGTCGTTGAGATCATTCGCGCTGGCGGTTTTCTCGATCTTGACATGAATGCCGATCACCGCGGGCTTCACTTTGGCAACGATATCGGCAAAACCCGGGGCCGGCGGATTGGTCTCGGCCGCCTGCGCCGATGTCGTCGAGACCGACAGGTTTGCCGGGTGCCATCCGCCCGGTCCGGCCGCCAACACTGTGATACCGATGGCGGCAACGGACGCCAGCAGCGCGAGCCGCCGTGCCGTCAGGCCTGTTCGTTTGACGAAAGTTGGATGATTTTCCTCATGCATGACTGATGCTCCGTCTCGAATTGTGAGTTGAGGAAGACGCGTGCACGCATCTTTCATCGCGTTGAAATATGGCACGGACGTTACCGCCACCAGTCCGCGAGATTAAAATTTGTTAAGTTAGCGCTGCGGGGATTGAAATGAGCAATGTGCGCCGCGACCGGGAAGCGGACGTGCGCGGAGCGATATCAGTGAGATTTGGAGTGCTGTCTCGGTTTTTGGTATTTCAATACAAACTCATCAACTGGCGTAGACGCACGAAAGACGATCGCATCACGCGTGTCTTCCGGATGACGCAAGAAGTCGCCCTCGGCAACAAGCTTGAACCCCGCCGCTTCAACTTCCTTGCGTAATGCACTTTCCTCGATGCGATGAAGCGTTTTACCGACCGAAGTGCCGTCACCGGTTTTTGCCGAATGATCCGCAATGACTAGATATCCGCCAGGCTTCAGCGCCGCGTACAGTTTGCGGTTCATCGCCGCGCGATCGACTTGCATATACGTAATGTCATGGTACGCAAAAAAGAACGTAATGAGATCAAGATTGCGCACGTTTGGCGGGATAGGATCGTCATAGCTTCGGATGACATGAACAACGCGCTTCATAACGGGGCTCTGAGCACGAAGGTCGAACTTGTCTTTAACCCTCTCCAATGCTTCGGCCGAGTCTTGCGAATATACCAGGCCCTTCGGTCCGACTGAGCGCGCGAGGAGTTCGGTCGTATAGCCGGCACCCGCGGCCATATCGAGCACTTTCATTCCTGTTTTCACGCCGACAAATTCCAACAGCTTTACCGGATTGCGGCGCTTGTCGGTGATGCGGTCGGCGTCACTTCGGTCTGATGCAGCGACGATGGCAGAGTAATCCTTCGCGACTGCCTGCAATGAAGCAGCAGCGGCCATCAAGGCTGTCATCAATACTGCACATGCAAATTTCATGGCTTGTCCTCTGTCGAGTCGCCCGAGATCTAAGCATCCCGCTTGGCTATCATCGCGTGGCAGCTACTATCGTTTGCTCTCATTGGCTGTTGATTGGCTAAGTTATTGTGAGCGGCCTGAGAGATAGGTCACACTTCGTACCGGACACATGGGTAACACTTTTCGCCCTTTGGCGGGAGGTGTTGATGCCGTGGAAAGCGAGTTCGGTGATGGAGGAACGCCTGCGTTTTGTCGGCCGCCTGCTGGACGGCGAGGCGATGACCGAAATGTGCCGGGAACTCGGGATATCCCGCAAGACCGGCTACAAGATTTTCGACCGCTATAAGGAACACGGACTGGAGGCGCTGTCCGACCGCTCGCGGCGGCCGGTGCGCTACGCCAACCAACTGCCGCCGGCGATCGAGAGCCTGATCGTCAGGCTCATCTCGACCGTGCTCGCAGGACAAAGACTATGAGGAACTTTGTTCAACCTTAATTTTTCAATCCGCCAGTTCGGTCGTCGCACCCTGTGGCCCCGGCGGACGGATAGCCGAAAATAGGAGGCAATTCACCAAACTGGGGATATAATGACGGTTGTATGCCCTTCACGACGGTTAGCGCGATGAACTTGTCGAACAGCGCATTCGCACCGCTTCACATCTCGACGGGGAATATTCCTGAGCGCGATCGAGTTGCTATCTGGCGTGAAGTCATTGGGCGCAAGATCGTGCGGGTCGACATCGAGCCACTGGAGGACCACCCATTTCATGTCGATGCGAGTCTATTTGCGCTGCCGGGGCTTGGACTTATGTCCGCAGCCATGTCTGAGTTTCGCCTTGAAAGATCCCGCGAATTGGTTGCCGACGGCAATAACGAATTCCGTCTGGTCGTGAACATTTCAGGTGCTGAGACAGTTGTCCAAAATGGCAAGGAGGTAACGTTGGGCGTGGGCGACGCCGTCCTCGTGTCAATGGCGGAAACTGGGGGTATCGTGAGGTCTTCTCCAGGCCAGCGCGTTGGTTTCAATATTCCCTATAACACTCTCGCTCCCTTGATCTCCGACGTCGAGGCAGCCCGGATGCGCCGGATCGGATGCGAAACTCCGGCTTTACGTCTGCTCATGAGTTACATCGGCGTGCTGCAAAATGAAGGGGCAGTTGCAACACCGGAGCTGCGGCGTCTTGTTGTTTCGCACATCAATGATCTCGTGGCACTTGCTGTCGGAGCCACGAGGGATGCGGAAGTCATCGCCCGGTGCTACGGACTTCGCGCCGCGCAGCTGCACGCGATAATGCGCGATATCACCGAGAACATCGGCCGCAGCGAACTTTCGATCGACGCCATCGCACGACGCCACCAGCTCGGCACGCGTTATATTCAAAGGATGTTCGAGGCCGATGGAACGACCTTTTCTGAATTCGTCATGGGGCAACGGCTCTCGCGGGCACTCCGTATGTTGGCTGACCCGCGCTTGGCGGATCAACGGATCGCAGATATAGCCGAAGTCTGCGGATTCTCCGATCCGTCATATTTTGACCGGCGTTTCCGTCGGATCTACGGCGTCACGCCGTCGGACATTCGGGCTAGGCGACAGAAAATGTGACTATTCGGGTACAGTACTGGCAATTGTCGGCTTCGTGCGAGCTGCTGTCGCAGGAGTCCTATCCCCCGCCTCCTGACCTAGCTAAAATCATGGCGTAATCGAAATTTGCCGATTTTAGCTTAGCGTTAGCAGTGGAGATTTGGCGGGCTTGGCGATGAGCTCTCGGGGCGGTTGGTACTATTTAGCGCTCATAAGTTTGACTTATTCGATTTCTGCGAACCAATTCGCGAGCGCGGAAACCGAAAGCTGGAGCAATGTCTTTGACACCAGTGCACGTTATTACGCCTGGACGAATTCGACCGGTGGCAGCGGAAGCCAGATTTACGTGCCGTTTGCGGTGCAGACGACCGGTCGTCCCAACGACGACTGGAAACTCGAATTTCTGGTTCGCTCCGGCTACATCTGGTCGCGCCAATCATTAAACGGCGTCAGCGCCACCGGCTCGAGCGTTACCGACACGACGCTCGGGACGACAGTGACGTATTACGGTTGGCAAGGCGTGCAACCGTTTGTCTCGCTCAACGTCAATGCGCCGACGGCTGGGGCTTCGAACGGTAGCACATCGACGTCGCGGCCGGATTCCGATCTCGTGGCGACCCCGATTTTCGGCCAAGGCTGGAATATTGGGCCGAGCGGCGGCGCAAGCTTCGCGATCAATCAATCGCTAGTCGCTACGGTGAGCTTTGGCTACACCTATCGGGGTCCGTTCGACGAAGGGCCGTCGCTGTCGCCATTGCCACCAGGTCAAGCGCCGGCCGCGGGTAGGCTCAAGCCCGGCGACGTTTCTACCGTCAACACCGGTCTCGGCTATAAGGGCGACCGGCTGGCCGCCCAGATTTCGGTTTCCTACTCGACTGAGACGACGACTTATCACGGCGCCCTTCCGCTGTTCCAAGCCGGCGACCGCGTGATCGTGAGCGCGAAAGCGGGATATGCCTGGACTGACAACTGGTCATCGCGCATCGCGACTTCATACTCGCACTTCAACAGAAATAAGGTTGCGCAGGTCGGACTTCCAGATCTTGTGCGCGAGACGTTAAACTCCAACAGCGACGTTTACAGTGTCTCGTTCGACACAAGTTACGCGCGCGCCAACTATTCGATCGGACCGGTCGTCAGCTATCTCTATCGCAACCACAATGGTTACGATCCGACCAACTTGGCGTTCACCCCCGCCAAAACAAGCTGGTCGGCAGGCGTTTCTGGCCAGATCGCACCGACTAATACAACCAGCATCAGTGCTTCGGTAGCACATGTGTGGGTGAATGAGGGCGACAGTCCGGACAAAATAATTCCGGTCAACTTCTTGCTGGTTGGAAGTGGCATCCCGGCATCGTCCACCAACGCCTGGGTGGTTTCCATTGGCAGCAACATTCGTTTCTAGGATCGATCCGATGCGCGATGAGCAATCACTTACGGTAGAGGAGCGCAGGATATGCGGCTCAGTCTGAGTGTGCTCATCCTTGGACTGCTCGTCGCCGTAGCGGCTCCCGCGCAGGCGCAACGGCGCTGCCCGGAAGGCCGCACCTTTGCGGGCGACTGCGTCAAGCCCGAACTCGCACAAGTTATGCGTAAGTCGGCCATCGTCTATTCGCTGCCAAAATTCTCCTACACCGCACCGCCGATGCTGCCGAGTGAGGATAGCGTTTACGCCGTACCGCGCGATTACAATGAGGCGCGACAGCTGTTCTGCGTCGGTGCGCCTGCGGTGTTGCTGACGGGTCCGGGAGTAACGTGCCGATAGGAAGCTGAATCACGGGAGGCGCGTGATGTCAGAACCAAAAATACGCAAGGCGGTTTGGCTTTGCGGATTGTTTGCCGCTCAGATGCTTCCGCTAACGAGCTCCGCTCCGGCTGCCATTTCACCGCAGCCGGGTCTGTGGAGAATAACCAGCAGTATCGAACGGGCCGGCACCACAAAGCCAGGCCCCACACAAACGACCTGCCTGACTGCGGATCGAATCAAAACAATGCTGTCGACCTCGGCCAGACCGAACAATCAAGCGCGGACGTGCAAGGACACCGAAGTCAAGACAACAAAGGCCGGCGTGACGAGACACGTTGAATGCCCCTCCGACTATACATTCGACACGGTGACAAATTACGTCGTCGATAGTCCGCAGCATTACCGCGGCTCAATCAAGATGACAATCGCCTACAAGAGCAACCCGGTCAGCTCGACCGTGACTTTGGTGGAAGGCCGTCGCATCGGCGAGTGCAAAAAATGATCGCTGCAATGAAAAGGGTGCTGTTCGCCGCGGCGCTGATCTGGACGGTTGTGATTGCTTCGTTTGTTGCGGTTAAACCCGCATTGGCTGACGCCAGCGCCTGCATAAATCTCGTAGGCGACGCTATCACCGCGCCAGGGGCGATTGCGGAAAA
The DNA here is from genome assembly GCA_035501735.1 of Xanthobacteraceae bacterium. Taxonomy (GTDB): domain Bacteria; phylum Pseudomonadota; class Alphaproteobacteria; order Rhizobiales; family Xanthobacteraceae; genus PNAI01. The sequence continues at coordinate 44,524 of DATJVR010000042.1, forward strand.
CATTGCCGCACTTGCCGATCACCCCGAATGCACCGCACACGCCGAGGATCCGCTATTCCTCGCACTCACGGGAATGCTTGCAGTCCTCGACGCTGCGGGCGTGTTCCAAGACAACTACGACTCGTGCAATCAGGCGATCAATGGCGCGATCACGGCGGCGCTTGTTCAGTTGCTTGCCGCCGCCATCAACGATTCATCAAGCCCTCTGAATTTCTTTCTTGAGGAGATTCAGCAGGCGTCGGGACTAGATCTCGTGGGACTGCTCAACGACTATGCCAATCAGATCAAGAACGATCCCACCGTTGCGCAAGCTGTCCATGACGCATTGGCGGAGATTCCGGGACTCGATGTGTTCTTCGGCTACCTCGATTGCGCCTGCCGCGTTGCGACAGTCGGCGTCATTACGGCGGCGAAAGAAGCCATCACCGACGGGGGTAATTGCTTATCGTTTCTTGGCGATTGCGTAAGCGGCAAAGAGGACCCGCTCTCTTGCGCCGGCGATCTGTTGGCGAGCGGTCTCGACGCGGTTGAAAATCTCGTCGGCGACGTGGCGGGCGATATAGCAGATGTGGCCAAGGATATTTACTGCTTGTTCGGCGGCTGCGACAGCAAACCGCCAGACCAATGGGTCGACTGCACCAACGTTAAGTCCCCACTGGGCGGGTCTTCAGGAGGTTCCTTTACTCAGATCGATCCAAATACTTGGGTCGTGAAAGGGGGCGGCAACAGCGCCGATGTGTATTGCAGCTGCAACGCAAGCGTTCAGCACATGACGCAAGTTACGGTCACCGTTTCCGGTAGCAGCGGCTCGTACAACGTCTACAACAATGGCGCGCTTATCGGCACTGGAACGACCAACGATAAATTGCCGATAAACATCAGCCATCCGGCGCTGCAATGCGTGTGCAATGACCCGCAGAAAATCGCTCATGGCGACGGCAGTTGCAGTTGCCCGCTTGGCACGGCTTTGATGGTGGACGGAACCTCGGTCGATTTCAGCAACGACGACTGGCTCAATCTCAGCTGCGGCGTATGCCCGCTCTCAGGTACGATCTTCCAACTCGTGGGCGGGAACGTTTGCCTCCAGTGCCCCAGCAACCAAGTTGTGGGAGGGACCAGCAACAGCGACGGCGGATTTGCCAGCCTGTTTTGCCGGGACTGCGGCGCGAGACAGGTTCCTACCGGCGATCACCGGACATGTCGCTATTGCAATGATGGCGAAATAGTCTCCCCCGATGGATTGCAATGCGTTGATTGTCTTGCGTCAATCATTGGAGTCCTTTTTGGACTCGGCAACGCACCGATGGTCTTGAGTGATGACGGAAAGCAATGCATCAGCGCCATCTGTCCCAACAACCAGCGACTGATCAGCGTAAGTCACGCCGGCTATACTGGCTTCCACTGCGGTTGCGACGGGGGCAGCATCTTAGATCAGAACGGCATGTGTGTGATGTCGGCATGTTGTCCTGATTGGGCCCCGCTGAATACGAAAACGAATATGTGCGAGAATACAGTCGATTGCGGCCCTGGCCAAAAGCCCATTCTCCTCAACAAGGAAAATCACACATGGGGGTGCGGTAACTGCGACAATGCGAATTCGTGCGTGGTCGACCAAGCATGTATACCGTGCCCGAACGGAACCCACGTCAACCAGCAAAACAACTGTGTTCCAGACAATCCCGACCAGAACTGTGTAGCCAACTCACAACCGAAACTTAGCATTTCTGGCACGAATTCGGCCTGCAACGGCGGCGCGTGCCTCGTCTTCCAGAAGTCCTGTGAGCCCTGTGTGGGCGACGAGCAATCCAAGGGTGGCAACGACACCTGCCACCTCGACTGCGGTTCAGGCGAGACAGCATCGGATCACACCTGTAAGTCGGTTTGCGATTACGGATCTGTGTTCGTATCGGTTGATGCCACTGTTCCCATTGGCGGCCATTTGGTGTCAGAGAAAATCACGGCTTGTGTTCCGTGCACCGGTGATACCTATGCGGACTATGGGCCCGACCACCGCGGCGGAAAGTGCCTGCCATGTTGGGCCGGAAGCGGGCCCAACAAGGATCACACCACGTGCCTCACACCCCAACAGCCGCAGATCAACTGCGGCATGCTTGGCGCCGACTTTGTCCGAAATCCAAATTGGAAGCCGGGGCAGCCAGGCCAGTGTATCTTGCAATGCGGAACCGGGCGGCAGCCGAATGCCGACGGCACGGCTTGCGTCTCGTCGTGTCTTGTGACGGCGAGTTTGCTCGATCCGCGTTCAGGGACAACCAACCAGGTGTGCTTGACGAATACATTCAATGGCGTTGCCGGGAGCAATCAGACACCGTGCAACGGCAGGCTTGAGAAATTCAGAACCGCAGACGGAATCGTCACCGCGTGTCTGCCATCCACGTTTGGCGCAGCGCTTCCGGCGGGTGGCGGGATCCGCTGCAGTGGAGAATTCTATTCGCTCGATCGTCTTGGTGGGCAAAGGATTCAACTGTGCCTTAAGGCTGTTACACAGCCGGTCGGTACGGCCGCTCTGGTGGAGCCAGAGGACTGCAGCGGCGGCTTGGAATCGTATTCGAATGCCTCCGGATTCAAACTTTCGTTTTGTCACTCAATTCCGAGGGCTGACCGCTACAAGGCACTTGGTATCCAGCCGGCAAATTTGATTCTTCAGACACCCCCGACCACGTCCAAGCCAAAGACCGCACAGGAATGCGCGACCCTCGGCGCTGCCTTCATCCGTGACCCTCGTGATGCCTCCAGATGCACCCCTTGCGGGAGAGGTCTGGTGCCAAATGCAGCAAGGACAAGCTGCGTAGCCATGAGCACTCCCCCGCCGAGACGGAATGCCACCGTGCAGTGCCCGCCACGAACGCGTCCAAATGCGAGCGGCACGGGCTGCGTGCCGGAGCTCGACCTCGGCGATCAGATCAATCCGGGAAGCTCGATTCGCGTCCCCGGCGGCGGTCTCAGGCCTGCCCCGGGCCCGACCATTACGCCATCCATCCGTGACGGCAAGCCTTAATGGGTGGTTCGATGCAATTGCTGGATCGTTCTAAAGCTTTGGTCGTGGCGGCAGCGTGGAGCGCAATAGGTCTGCTCGCCGGACTGGGAGTGGAGGTTTCCTCCGCCATGGGCCAGAGCAGCTCAGGAGTGCCGACCGAGAAAGACATAAAATCGCAACCCGGTCAGACTTTCATGGTCGGTCGTGATGGAAAGGTATACCGCATCGGCGACGCCTGCATTCGCAAGAGCGACCAAAAGCCGGGGGTGGTGAAACGCGACGCTTGCGCGCGCTGGTATTGTAGCTTGCCTGATGCGCAAGACATTATCGAGCTTCGTCCAAACATTGCGGCTGAAATGAACTGCGTCTGGCGACTCTATGGCACACATTGCCGATGCGGCCCACGAGATGCTGCAGATAAGAAATCGCCGTGATCGCCGCTAGCAATCCTATGAAAGCATCGAATATCAAACCGAGGAGCTCGAAATGCGTATAAGCCCAACGACGGTTGCTGCTGCGGCAGCATCGAGCCTTGTGACGCTTTGCGTGACGATCACGGTTATCGCGGTTGCCACCGATGCGTTCCGCAGGCCGGAGCTGTCACGCGCGCAGCGCACCGAAATCGCAGAGCTCGTCAAGGAACAGCTGCGCGGCCATGATGAATCAGTGGACAAAAAATCGCAGCCACAAGGTCTATCCGACGCGCAACGCACCGAAGTTGTGCGTGTCATCAAAGAACATTTCCGGGAACACCCCGAGACAATGCAGGAAATCATCGCCGAGTTGATCAAGCGTCGCGCTTCTGCGACCGCGGCGAATGCACCCGCTCCGGCCAATGCAGATAAGTCTGAGATTATCAAGACAAATGCCCAGGCGTTATTCAATTCGCCCCATCAGGTCACCCTGGGTAACCCTGATGGCAATGTAACCTTGGTCGAATTCTTCGATTACAACTGCGGTTTCTGCAAACGTGCGCTCGCCGACACGCTGACACTGATGAAGGATGACCCCAATCTGAAGATCGTACTCAAGGAATTTCCAATTCTCGGACCCGGTTCAGCCGAGGCGGCACGTGTCGCCGTCGCCGTTCGTATCCAAGACACGACCGGCCAGAAATATCTGGCATTCCATCAAAAGTTGTTGAGCGAGCCGGGTCCAGCCAACAAGGATACCGCTCTTGCGGCGGCACGAAGTGCCGGCGTCGATATGGATCGTCTGCAAAACGATATGACAGGTGAGGAGGTTACGCAGACCCTTGCGGAAAGCGTCAAGCTTGCTCAAGCGCTCGGAATAAACGGGACGCCCGGATATGTGGTCGGCGATACCATTGTTCCTGGAGCCGTCGGTGCGGCCGCGTTAAAGGCGAGAATCCAGCTCACGCGCGAACGTCCTGGCAAGTAATGCAGCGAGCCCCGCTCCGCGGAGTAAGGCAGAACATCACCATTGAAGGCCCTCGTCGTTCGATGTCGCCTATGGGTCATTAGCGACCGATTCCAGCCCTCCCTGGCACGTCCGCTATACCCCCATTAGCGGCCGGAAAAGCAGACATGGCGCCGGACGCGGACCCAGCTTCGCGACTTCCGCTATTTTGGACGCAATCGGGTGAATAACGGAC